>CADAAR010000009.1 GCA_902785945.1 uncultured Prevotellaceae bacterium | reverse complement strand
AGCGCATTATTGAGATTGCGGTGAAGGTGATAGTAGCCGCACTCACGGCCTTCCTGACGGCCATCACCACCACGAGCTGCATGGGCTACGGTCCCTTCTGATAAAAAGACCGGCATCCTCGCGATGTCGGTCTTTTTTTCATAAAATCGACGGAAAAGTTTGTATATTCAGAAAAATGCACTATCTTTGCAACCGAATATATCAATAAAGATTATGGAAGTAGCTATCAACAACAACATTTATAAGCAGGCTTCAGCCTATGCACAACAGCAGGGACTGAACCTAACATCTGTCATTGAGGACTTCCTTAAGCGTTTTATTGGACGTAGTAAGGCCGCTAAAGAAGAAGAGGTACCCGACATTGTACTTAGTCTGCTCGGCGCAGGCGAAAATGTATCCGAAGACGACATAAACGCCCGCGAAGCCTATTCCCAATATTTAGAGGAGAAGTACAAATGACACGACTGTTTCTTGATACCAATATCGTCATTGACCTATTGGAACGTCGCGAGCCATTCTGTCATGACGCGGTTCGCATCTTTACTATGGCATATAACAAGCAAGTACAACTATTCGTTTCACCGATGACCTATTCAACAGCTTCTTTCCTTCTTCGGAAACATGGTCCAGAAGGTGTACGTAATCTGCTGTCGAACTTCCGCCAACTTTCACATGTTGGCACGACGAATGAACGTATAGTTGACGACTCACTGGCTTCACAGTTCAAAGACTTCGAAGATGCATTGCAATATTATACAGCCCTTAAAGCCAAGGCAGATATTATCATCACTCGAAACGATAAGGATTTTAAAGCCTCAAAACTGCCGGTAATGTCTCCATCGGAATATCTCGCAAGTTTAGAATAGTTGGGACACAAAAGTTCTAGGACCCCTTTGTGCCCACGCTTATTACGCACGAAGAAAAACAATGGCGATGTTGAAAAACACCGCCATTGATTTTTGTATTAGAATCCTTAGGGATTACTCTGTGAAGCCAGAGTACTTCTTTCCTTCTACGCGATAGTGAGAGAAGTCAGCATAACCGTATTTTGCAGGATACGGGTCATCGCTGAATGTAATCTCAAATGAAATGCTGTCGCAAGCTACACCGTGTATGTTCTTGCCAGCGCCCGGAAGAATCTTACCATTGGTTACATTAACCGTACCCCCGCCTTCAACATTTTCGCTCTCAGCAGCGGTAAAGGTCTTGGCAGCGTAGTCGATGTTTGCAAGGAACTGCAAACCCAGGTATGTATCCTGATCAGACATCCACATCTGTGTGGTGCCATTATCAGCCTTGTTGTAAGTAAAGATAGTACCATCGGTCCATTCTTCCTCTTCTCCATCAGGCCATACAACATACCACGTAACATCCCAGTTACCGCACATATCCTGTATGTTGGTTCCACCGGGCTTCTCGTCGGTCTCCACACTGCAGGCCGTAAAGCTCATAGAGAGCATCAGGGCCATAGCCATCATTGAAATATATTTCTTCATAACTTAACTACTTATTTATTTAAAATTGCATGGAATACTAATGGATTGTCGGTATAAGTGGCATCCCAGATGATAGTACCGGCTGCTTCATCATATTTTCCCTCAAATTCCTCCAGAGAATCTGCCCATCCAGGAACAAAGCTCGACAAGCAAACAAGTGTGCCATCAGCCAACAGCTGAACATAGCCCTTACAAGCATAGCTGCTACCGTAACCTGCACGCTGGTCATACCAACCGGCGAGGAAGTCGCTGATATAGAAGATACCAGGAGCATCTTTACGGATCTTCACAGTGAAGTCGGCATAAGGAGTCTGATTGCCTTTATACAGACGATATGAACCAGCCTGAACAGTCCAAGTACCACTGATATCGGTGGTGATAGTAGGATCGCAGACTGCGACGGTACGAGTTGCAGATGCGAGGAAGCCGTCGTCGTTGAGAGCTGAATAGGTCACTGTATAGAGACCCGCGGTATTCACATCGATGTCCTCAAGACCAGACGTAACAATACGGCTGGTGGCATCCTGTCCGTTCATCGTGGCCTTACAGCCAGCATCCGTGTAGCTGGTACCGATGGGCACCTGAACGAATTCATCGCCCTGGATTTCCAGGTTTACATAATAGGTCAGGCGGGAGTCTGTCTTCTCGTAGTCATCACTGCACGATGTCAGGCCGAAAACAGACATTCCAAGCATCAGACCATAGAAAAATATCTTTTTCATATACTATTGTCTTTTTGATGATTAATAACTTCTTCTCACTTATTTCTTATCCCAGAACACGCGGTCGTTCAGATACTTCACAGCAGGTGTGTTTCTGTTATACTGACGGGCATTGCCAGGATAAGGCACACGCTTGGCCAGACCTTCACCCTCGATGAAGTTGATGCCAGGATTGATGAAGTCACCGGCTTTGTAGTCAGTAGAGCCTTCAAACACAGTCTTAGCAGAAACTGATGAGAGTGCGGGCACATCGGTACGACGGGCCTCAGACCAAGCCTCCATGTGGTTGCGATAGAAGAAAGCCACCCACTTCTGCATATAGAGGAGCTTCAGTTTGTCAGCCTGACTGGCCTGAGCACTCCAGCTAGTTCTCGGAGCAGCGAGGAATGCGTCAGCACCTGCGATGCCACGAGAAGTAAAGTCGGCCTTCACAGCAGCCTCGTAAGCAGCCTTAGCAGCAGCGTCGTTGTTACCGAAACGAGCCTGTACCTCAGCAATGAGGAACTGCAGCTCACTCTGTGTGAACAGATAAACCGGCATAGCCTTAGCGGGCGCACGGTTGATGTTGCTCACGTAAGTGTCGTTATAGCTAGAGCCAATACCAAGCCAACCACCAGTAAGGGTCTTACAACCAGGAACCTGACCTACATAGTCATTATACTTAGAACTGGGTTCCAGAGCATATTCGATACGGGGGTCCTGCGTACCCTGCATATAGCTTACGAGCGGATAGGCAGCGCAGAGGTTCTTCGTACCTGCGAGGGTTCCCTCATAGAAGATGGCACCCCAGGGGTTACGCTGGCCCTGTGCATCGGAATAAACGTCCCAAGCCACATCGCCTGTAAAGAAGTTGTTGGCATTAACCAAAGCCTGAGCCTTGCTCTGATACTCAGAGAAACCACCGTCGATCAGACGCATGTACATACGCAGACGGAGTGCATTGGCATAGCCCTTCCACTGATTGATACTCTTGTTGAGCAGGGGATCGGTAACGGTCATAGCCTCACCGGTCATGTTGGCCTCAGCCTCGTCGATCTCGGCGAGAACGCCCTCATAAACGGTCTTACCCTCGTCCCAAGCAGGCATAGCGTTGGCGCTGGCCTGAAGAGCCTCGGTGTAAGGACACTGGTCGAGGTTGTCAACCAGATACTGGAAAGCCTGGGCGCGGAGCACCTTGGCTGCAAAAATATCAGAAGTGTTCTGTGTCTTGGTGAGCACATCTTCTACATCCTGCAGAGCCTGGGCATAGAGGTTAGAATAGCAACGGTTGAACAGGTCGCTACCCTCGTCGATGTGAAGCTCAGCAAGGTCGTTATACTGGTTGGCAGTAGGCATCTGATCCCAGTACTGTACAAAGAAGCCTGCATAGTTGAACATCTGGTCGCCTACAGCCGTAGCGATAGAGTTTTCGATGGCAGGAAACACCAGATCAGCCGACACGTCAGTATTTGACGGGTAGTTGGGGTTCTCGTTGATGTCCAGATCACAGCTGGAAAGCATCATCAGTCCCGCAGCAGCTAATAAATATATCTTTTTCATACTGTAATTTCCTTTCTTTTAGAATTTAACATTGACATTGAAACCAAGCTTGCGGCAGCTGGGGTTAGCAGAGTACTCACCGAAGTTACCCTCAAGGTCGTTACCGAATGAGGTAAGCTCAGGATCGATGAACGTATTGCTGGACGGTGTCCAGAGGAACAGGTTGTTGCCGAAGAACGACAGCTTCACACCCTGCAACGGGGTCTTAGCCAGCCACTTCTTAGGAAGATCCCAAGAGAGGACCACTGAACGGAGCTTCACATAGCTCTTGTCAACGAGGAAGGCCTCATCGCTCAGGAAACCACCGGCATCCCAGAAGTTATAGATCTGAGTTGCATCCATGGCAATCGTATTCTCGACATAGCCACCCTCGCCGTCAGACATAACTGAGTTGGGGATGATGAACGGGTTACGATCGTTATAAGCCGTCTGGATGGCGTTACCAGTGAAGTAAGAGATATCAGCTGTACGTGAGAAGAGCAGACCGCCCTTGCGGATATCGAAGTCGACACCCAGGCTTACGCCCTTGTACTTGAGCTGGGTGCCAAGACCCATCTGATACTTGAAGTTCATGGAGCCACACTCCTCGAGGTCGTCGGTCTGCAAGGGGATACCCTTGTTGTTGACTACGATATGACCCTCGTCGTCGGTCTTGGTACGATAGGCCTTGTAGATACCCATCTCCTCGCCCTCGATGGCGTAGAGACCAGTACCGCCGCTGAAGCCCCAGATGTTCACCTCACCACCGAGTTCCTCAGGCAGTGAAATCACCTTATTATTGTTCTTGGTGAAGTTCCAGGTCAATGACCACTCGAAGTCCTTCGTGCGAACGGGAACAACCGTTACCAAAGCCTCGATACCCTTGTTACCCACCTTACCAAGGTTGGTGTTCATTGCGGTGTAACCAGAGGCAGGATCCATAGCCAGTGAGAAGATCTGCTTATCAGACTTACGATCGTAGTAAGAAACGTCGAATGAAACGCGGTTCTGGAAGAAAGCCATGTTCAAACCAACCTCAAACTCAGTAGTCATCTCAGGGCTCAGGTCGAGTGAACCGAGGGTGTTACCTGCTGTATAGGCGTTGGTGCCAGTCTTAGCAAATGGGAAGGCACTGCTTGCCCAACCACTGGAATTAGAACTAGCCTGTGCATAGATAGACTGGGTCATGTAGACATTGGCATCGTTACCGGTCTTACCCCAGGCAGCACGAACCTTACCAAAGTTGATGGTCTTCTTCAGGTCCTCGGGGAACAACTCAGAGAACAGGAAGCTGGCGGTGATACCAGGATAGAAGAATGAACGGTTATCCTTAGGCAGTGTAGATGACCAGTCATTACGGGCTGTCAGTGTCAGATAAGCCATGTTCTTCCAAGCCAACTCAGCCTGACCGTAGATACCATAGAGGCGACGCTTCTGAGAGTACTGCTCAACAGTAGGACGCTCAGATGAGTTGCTCAGGTCGAAGAAGGTAGGAATAGTCAGGTTCTCCACGTGTCCATAGAGATAGCTGCTACGACGCTCGTTGCCGTTGAAACCGGCGACGGCATTGATATTGAAGTCGTTGACAGGCATATCGAAGGTCACGAAGAAGTCCTGGTTGATCTCACGCTGACGGGTGGTCTGCTGAGTCACGCTACCTGTAGCACCGGCAATGGTAGAAGCGTCGGCGTTATAGGTATCCTTAAAGAGGCTCTCCATGTTGGGTGAGCCCTGGTTGTGGTGACGTGTCTGTGTGTCAAGACCGAAACGATAGGTGGCCTTGAAGTAGTTCAGGAACTCGTAGTCGAGCTGCAGCTTACCATAGAAGCGCTCACTCTCCTGCTTATTCTCGAAATTCTCAACTACCCAGTAGGGGTTGGTGATGCCGTAAGGCGTATAGTAGTAACCCGGGGTATTGAAAGGATCGCTCAGGTCCTGCAGTTCTGCGATACTGATATCGCGCGGGGTCTGCATGATGGCATTGTACATTGAGCCACCGCCCTGACCAGTGGATACGAAGCTGTTCTTCTGGTAGGCGTAGTTCATGTTGGCGCTGATGGTCACAGCCTTTACCTTCTGGCTGGCATTGGCAGAGAAGGTATACTTGGTGTAGCTGTCAGCATTGGAAGGAATGATACCGTCATCGTGAATCTGCGACAGGCTGACATAGAAAGTGGTCAGGTCTGTAGCGTTGCTGAAAGATACGCTGTTGTTGTAACGGAAACCGGTATCGAAGTAGTCCTTCATGTTGTCCTTCATGGCTACATACGACTTCATCTTCTGAGAGTTGTCATAGACAGCACCGTAGCGCAGCATAGAGCCGTCGAACTTCGGACCCCAAGAACCGTTCTCGTCGTAAGTCTTGTCACCATACCAACCCATACCGAAGTCGTTCTGGAACTGTGGCAAGCGAAGCACGCTCTCCCACTGCAGACCACCGTTGTACTCAACACCGATACCCTGGTTCTTCTTACCAGTCTTGGTGGTGATCAGGATGACACCGTTAGCAGCACGGCTACCATAGAGGGCCGTAGCAGCAGCACCCTTCAGAATGGTCATATTCTCAACGTCGTCGGGGTTGATGGCGTTGGCACCGTTACCAAAGTCGTAGCTGTTGTTCAACGGGTCGTTACTGTAGACTGAACTGTTAGTCATGGGAACACCGTCGATGACATAGAGCGGCTGGTTGTTACCATTCAGTGAGCTGATACCACGGATGATAACCGAGTTAGAAGCACCCGGGTCGCTGGATGTGGTAGAAATCTGCACACCGGCAACCTTACCTGCCAGACCAGACATCACATCGTTCGTACGGACCTCGGCAATCTGCTCACCGTCGAGTGAGGTAGCAGAATAACCCAAAGCCTTGGAAGAACGCTTGATACCCATAGCTGTTACCACCACCTCGTCGAGGGTAGCAGCGTCAGCTTTCAAAAACACGCGCATGCCGTTCTTGGCCTGCACTGTCTGAGACTCATAGCCCAGATAAGAGATCGTCAAGGTCGTCTTACCATCGGGCAATGTCAGCGAAAACTTACCGTTTACGTCAGTCAACATACCAGTACTGGTTCCATCCACTTTGACAGCGGCACCGATGATCGGCTGGCCGTCTTCCTGAGAATACACAGTACCAGTAACCTTTGTCTGAGCCAGTACGCTTCCTACACAGAGGAAGAGACTGACAAAAAACATAGTTAGCCTTTTTTCCATAAATTCTCTCTTTTAGTTAATATTAAACTGATTATATAATATAAGTAATGTACGCGTTAGTATGGTCATTTAGGCCAATTGTGCATATACTAGTGGGCAAAAGTAGTGATAAAATTGTTAAACAACGAACAAAATTATAAAAAAATCACATTTATATGCATGTTTTTAACCTTTTTTGGAGAACTCTTGATATAAATCAATATGCCTACACTGTTTTCGCAGTGTAAGCATATGATATAAACAGGTTGGGAAGTGGTGTCTTACTTGACCTGAATGACCAGATACTTGCTGGTTGACCAGAACAGGTTCGGGTCGCTGATGCGGAGCACATACTGCTTGTTGGCATCGGGAGCCAGAGTGTATGAGCTAGAGGGGTGAGAGGTCAGCATCTTGGCATCCTTGCTGTAGAGCTTGATCTCCTTGTCGATGCGGATATCGATCTTGGTGAAGTAGTCCTTGTTGAAGTCCTTCTCCAGGAGCTTGGTCTTGCTGAACAGGCCGTCCTTGGTCAGGATGTTCTGCTTCTTCAGCTCATCCTTGGTGCCAAATACGAACCAAGCGGTATGCAACTGCTTGTCCTGCTGGCTGATGGTCTGCGACTTCTGGGTGGACTCCTCGGTGAGCTGGTTCACGTCGGTATTCAGGTTTGCCACCGTCTCGTCGAGCTCGGCAATGTGGATGTCCTTCCTGTCGAGTTCCTCACGCAGGGCCTGCAACTGCACCTCTTTCTGCTCGAGCTGTGCCTGCATGTCGTCGATGAGCTTTTTCAGCTGTTCGCTCTTGAAAGAGCTGTCGCGCAGCTGCTGCTTCAGCTTGTTGATGAGTTCCTTGTTCTGGCGCATGGTCTGCTGGATGAACTGCATGTTCTCCTTGATGCGCTTGGCTGAGTTGGTGCCCTCACCCGACTTGGCAAGCGTGACACGGCTCTGGGCCTCGGTAATCTCGCGGAAACCCTCTTCGATGTCACCGAAGGTAGCGATCATGTCGTTGATCTCATTGTCCTTCTGGGCAATGATCTGATCGAGTGAATCACGTAACTGAGTCATCATAAGGTCCTGTTTCGGAGCCTCATTCTTACAACTGACAATGGCCAATGCACATACGGCCAGAATGAATAATTTCTTCATAATGCTTTTATTTAATTAGACAATTTTGTTTCATTTCCTGCAAGGATGATTACGATCTCGCCTTTCGGTGCCTTCTCCTGAAAATGGGCAATCACCTCGGTCAACGAGCCCCGCACGCTCTCCTCATGCACCTTCGAGATTTCTCGGCAGACGCTCACCTGACGGTCGCCGCCATAGACCTCGGCAAACTGCTGCAGGGTCTTGACCAGACGGAAGGGCGACTCGTAGAAGATCATGGTGCGCTCCTCGTCTTTGAGTGACTGGAGCTTGGTTTGGCGACCTTTCTTCTGAGGCAGGAATCCCTCGAAGGCAAAACGGTCGCAAGGCAGACCACTCGACACCAGAGCCGGTACGAAAGCGGTGGCTCCGGGCAGACACTGCACCTCGACACCCGCCCTGACAGCCTCGCGGACCAGATAGAAACCGGGATCGCTGATGCCTGGGGTGCCGGCATCGCTGATAAGGGCGACATTCTCTCCCGCCAGCAGACGGTTGACAATGCCGGCACTCGTGCCATGCTCATTAAACTTGTGATGCGACATCAGGGCATTCTTGATTTCATAATGCTTCAGTAAGATACCCGACGTGCGCGTATCCTCTGCCAACACCAAATCCACCTCTTTTAATATGCGGACGGCGCGAAAAGTCATATCTTCCATATTTCCCACAGGCGTGGGTACAATATACAATATGCCCATAATCGGTCGCAAATTTAGTCCAAATTATCATAACAGACAAAAAAAACGCTAAAATCTTTGCAATTTTTAAAACGTATTTGTACTTTTGCATCAAAATTAAGAAGAAAATGGCAGAAATTATCTCTGGCGAGTCTCATCGCCCTGGTAGAATAGAAGTGGTGTGCGGGTCGATGTTCTCCGGAAAAACCGAAGAACTGATCAGACGACTGCGTCGTGCACAGTTTGCCAAACAGCGGGTGGAGATTTTCAAGCCCGCCATCGATGTGAGGTATTCGGAGGAAGACGTGGTGAGTCACGACCAGAAGCATATCCAGTCGACACCCATTGACTCGTCGGCAAGTATCCTGCTGCTGACGTCGAATATCGACGTGGTAGGCATTGACGAGGCACAGTTCTTCGACGACGGTCTGGTAGAGGTGTGCAACGAGCTGGCTTATCGTGGTGTGCGGGTGATTATCGCGGGTCTCGACATGGATTTCAAGGGGGTGCCCTTCGGTCCAATGCCAGCCCTCTGTGCCATTGCCGACGATGTGACAAAGGTGCATGCCATCTGTGTAAAGTGTGGCAACCTGGCTTATGTAAGCCATCGTACGGTGCAGAATGACAAACGCGTACTGCTCGGCGAGACGCAGGAATACGAGCCATTGTGCCGCGAGTGCTATCAAAAAGCGCTCCAAGAAGAGAAAGTGAAAGGGTAAAAAGGTAAAAAAGTAAAAAACATCCGAATAAATTTGGCTGTTTCGCTGAAAAGTTGTACCTTTGCAGCCGCTTTCGAACAAAAAGCATTTAAGGTAGATCCGTTAGCTCAGTCGGTAGAGCACAACACTTTTAATGTTGGGGTCTTGGGTTCGAGCCCCAAACGGATCACTTCCTTGCAATAAAAAAAGGACACCGCAGTGTCCTTTTTTTTGTTTCCAGCCTTGATGCTTATTCCCCAAGATACTTTTTTAGAACCTTAATGCAAAGGTCGCTACTAACCGGCTTTGAGAGGAAATCGATGCATCCGGCGTCGATTGCCAACTGGCGGTCGCTGTCGAAAGCATTGGCTGTCAAGGCAATGATAGGGATGTCAGGATTGTTTTCCTTAATGGCTTTTGTAGCCTCCAAGCCATCCATTACAGGCATCTTGATATCCATCAGCACCATGTCGTAGGCATTCTTGCCTACCAGTTCGACTGCTTCCTTGCCATTTCTGGCACGCTCATAAGCATAATACTTTTTCAAGATGTAGGTCATCAGGATAAAGTTGCTGTCATTGTCTTCCGCTACTAAGATCTTCTTCATATCACTCTCTTTTTTAAGTAATAGATAGTTTTTTGACTCATTTTACTCTTAATAATTCACAAAATTACAACATTTATTTGAAAAAACAAGTATTTCATCGTTTTTTTAACTAATTTTGCATCAGAAAAGTAAAAAACTAATCACTTATAATCAAAAAAAGCAATGAAATTAAGATTTTCGGTCAGTTTTCTGACGCTTATTTCCACCCTCAGTTTGTCGGCTCAGACACACATGATGGAAGTGAACACAAAAAAGGTTGGCGCACCTGTACAGTCGACCATGTATGGCATCTTTTTTGAAGACATCAACTACGCTGCCGACGGTGGTCTGTATGCCGAGATGGTGAAGAACCGCTCGTTTGAATTCCCCCAGAACCTGATGGGCTGGCGTGCCTACGGTAAGTTTGAGGTACGCAACGACGGTCCTTTCGAGCGCAATCCCCACTATGTACGCCTCGCCTACTCCGGCCACCGCGATAAGTTCACAGGTCTGGAGAACGAAGGTTTCTTCGGCATTGCCGTGAAAAAAGACGCCACCTACCGTTTCTCCCTCTGGGCACGCTGTCCTGAAGGTGGCAAGTCGACTCTCGAGGTGAGTCTCGTAGATAATGACACCATGGACGAAGACCAGCGTTTTGCAACGGTCAAGGTGAACATCAGCGGCAAGGACTGGAAGAAGTACACCGCCGAGCTGAAGGCCCCCCGCACGGAGACCAAAGGTGCCCTGCGCATTTTCCTGGCAGGCGATAAGGCAACCACCGATGTAGAGCACATCTCACTCTTCCCCACTGACACGTGGAAAGGTCGTGAGAACGGCATGCGAAAAGATTTGGCACAGGCCCTCTATGACATGCACCCTGGTGTGTTCCGCTTCCCCGGCGGCTGTATCGTGGAGGGAACAGATCTGGAAACCCGTTACCAGTGGAAGAACAGCGTAGGTCCGGTAGAGAACCGTCCGCTGAACGAGAACCGCTGGCACTACACCTTCGGCAGCCGTTTCTATCCTGACTATTTCCAGAGCTACGGTCTTGGTTTCTTCGAGTTCTTCCAGCTCTGCGAGGACTTCGGCTGTGAGGCGCTGCCGGTGATCAGCTGCGGACTGAGCTGTCAGTTCCAGAACCCCGACCCCACGAAGCCCGGTGTACATGTAGCCGTCGACGATCTCGACAGTTATATCCAGGATGCCCTCGACCTGGTGGAATTCGCCAATGGTCCTGTAGACTCGAAATGGGGTAAGGTACGTGCCGATATGGGCCACCCCGAACCTTTCAACCTGAAATACCTTGCTGTGGGTAACGAGCAGTGGGACTACGATGAGCAGCATGGAGGCTATGGTCCGGTGTTCACAGAGCGTCTGAAGAAGTTTAATGCCGCTCTCCGCGCCAAGTACCCCACCCTGAAACTCATCGGCACCACTGGCCCTAACTCCGAAGGTTGGGATTTCGACCTGCTGCAGCCTCGTATGAAGGAGCTGAAGGTAGATCTCTACGATGAACACTACTACCGCAACGAACAGTGGTTCCTGACACATGGCTTGCGCTATGACAGCTACGACCGCAAGGGCCCGAAAGTGTTCGCCGGTGAATATGCCTGCCACGGCAGCAACAAACACAAGTGGAACCACTATTATACCTCTTTATTAGAAGCAGCCCACATGACGGGTATCGAGCGTAATGCCGACAT
This sequence comes from uncultured Prevotellaceae bacterium, assembly GCA_902785945.1. Taxonomy (GTDB): domain Bacteria; phylum Bacteroidota; class Bacteroidia; order Bacteroidales; family Bacteroidaceae; genus Prevotella. Next base: position 87,625 of record CADAAR010000009.1, on the reverse strand, counting down.
CGTACACATGGCGACCTATGCCCCACTCTTCGCACATGTCGAGGGTTGGCAGTGGCGTCCGGATGCCATCTGGTTCGACAATCTCCGTATGTTTAAGTCAGTGAGCTACTATGTGCAGCAGATGTATGCCATGAACAAGGGTACCAATGTGCTGCAGCTGACGATGGACAAGAAGCCTGTGGCTGGTCAGGAGGGTCAGGACGGACTCTTCGCCTCGTCGGTCTTCGACAAGCAGACGGGTGAGGTGATTATCAAGGTGGTGAACACCTCGAAGACGGCCCAGCCCATCAGCATCCAGCTGAATGGCATGAAAGGTGTGCGGACGGCACAGACCATCACCCTCTCGCACGACGGTATGGACGATGAGAATACGCTCGATAATCCTGAGAAGATCACACCGAAAGACGGTACGCTTCAACTCGATGCCGGCAAGGGTTCGACGCTGCTGCTGGATGATGTTCCCGCATTATCATTCCGTCTGTATAAGGTAAAGAAATAGCGAATAGTGAAGAGTGAAGAGTGAATAATCCCCGAATTGCTTGGCAGTTCGGGGATTTTTGCTTAATTTTGCAGCGAATTATGAGTATACTGAACTTAGATAAAGACCGCAGACGTTTTTCTTTCGAGGTGCTGCCCCCGCTGAAAGGGACTGGCACGCAGAAACTTTTTGCCGATATCGACAAGCTGAAGGAATTCGATCCTGCGTACATCAACATTACGACACACCATTCAGAGTTCGTGTACAGGGAACTGGAGAATGGACAGTTTGAAAGGCAGCGCATCCGTCGCCGCCCTGGTACGATAGCCATCGCTGCCGCCATCCAACAAAGATACCATATTCCGGTGCAGCCGCATGTTATCTGCAGCGGTGCTACCATCGAGGATATCGAGTATGAGTTGCTCGACCTGCAGTTTCTGGGTATCAGCGACCTGCTGTTGCTCCGTGGCGATAAGGCCAAGGAGGACAGCCGGTTTGTACCAACGCCTGGCGGCCATGCCCACACCACGGAACTGATTCAACAGGTGAAGCGTTTTAACGAGGGTTTCTTTGCCGATGGCACCCCCATCAAGAACCCTGGCAAACCCTTCGACTACGGTGTGGCCTGTTATCCGGAGAAACATGAGGAATCGCCGAATCTGGAGCGCGACATGGAGTATCTGAAACAGAAGCAGGATCTCGGGGCACAATATGCCGTGACACAATTGTTCTTTGACAACGAGAAATACTTCGCTTTCGTAGAGAAGGCACGGGCTATGGGTATCACCATTCCTATCATCCCCGGCATCAAACCGCTGGCAAAGTTGTCGCAACTGACAGTCGTGCCGAAGACCTTCCACTGCGACATACCTGAGCCACTGGCTAAGGAAATCGTGAAATGTAAGACCGACGACGATGCCCGTCAGCTGGGCATTGAATGGACCACAGAGCAATGCCGTAACCTCTATGCACATGGCGTTAGCAACATCCATTTCTATACCGTATCGGCCATAGACAGCGTGGCAGAAATAGCGAAGAGATTACTTTAGCAGATGACTTTCAGCGAGGTGATAGGACAGAAAGAGGCGCAGGAGCGTTTGATGCAGATGGTAGAAGAAGGCCGTCTGCCTCACGCCATGATGCTCTGCGGTCCTATGGGAGCAGGAAAGATGGCACTGGCAATAGCCTTCGGCTGCTATTTGCTTTCCAGAAAATCGGAGTCCTCGGAGAGTTCTGATTATTCGGATTATTCCGAGAGCCCGATGCTCCGCAAACTGGAGCATCCTGACCTCCACTTCACCTACCCCACCATCAAACTACCGTCGATGAGTGCAGATCATAAGCCTGTGAGTGACGACTTTGCCAAGGAATGGCATGAACTCATCATGGACGGTCCTTATTTTACCATGGACCAATGGATGCAGGCAATGGGCGGTGAGAACCAGCAAGCCATTATCACCGCAGGCGAAAGCGATGATCTGGTACGTAAGCTGTCGCTCAAGTCGAGTCAAGGCGGCTATAAAGTCAGCATTATCTGGCTGCCAGAACGTATGAACATCGAATGTGCCAACAAACTGCTGAAGCTCATCGAGGAGCCGCCACAGCAAACGGTGTTTATCATGGTCTGCGAAGAACCCGACAAACTGCTGGAGACCATCCGTAGCCGTGTACAGCGCATCGACATCAAGAAGATTGATGATGAGAGTATGATTCAGGCGCTTGTGGAAAAGCGAGGTATCGGCGAAGAGGATGCACGCCGCATCAGTCGTCTGGCAAACGGCAACTGGCTGAGTGCACTCGAAGAGCTACAGATAGGCTCTGAAAACGAGATGTTTCTCGACATGTATATCTCGCTGATGCGCTTAGCCTATCAGCGTAGAATCAAGGATCTGCGCAAATGGAGTGAGGCCATGGCGGGCTATGGACGTGAGAAACAGAAGCGATGGCTGACCTATTTCCTGAAGATGAGTCGTGAGAACTTCATGTACAACTTCCATCAGGAAGAGCTGACCTACATGACGCAGAAGGAAGAGGACTTTGCCAAGAACTTTGCCCGCTTCATTAACGAGAACAATATCCTGGCCATCTCAGAACTGGCCAATCGAGATATTCGCGACATCGGACAGAATGCCAACGCCAAGATTGTATTCTTCGACCTGGCCCTGCAGATGATCGTACTACTGCTACAAAAGTAGTGAATAGTGAAAAGTGAATAGTGAATAATTAAAATAGATATGGCTGATAACAAAAAAGAAATACCCATCAAGGTGGGATGTGACAGAGGGCTCTGTCATCAGGCTGTAGGTCGTCAGGACCGACAACTGAACACCTACGACTGGCTGGCCGATATACCTGGCAATGCCGAAGATACCGACCTGGTGGAGGTACAGTTCAAACATACACGCAAGGGTTACTACCACAACGTCAACAACCTGCCTTTGAAGAAAGGTGACATTGTAGCCGTAGAGGCCAGTCCTGGTCACGACATTGGTGTGGTGACGCTGACAGGTCGTCTGGTGAAGTTGCAGATCAAGAAAGCCAATCTGAAATCGGCCGATGACATCAAGCGTGTTTACCGTATTGCCCGTGAGATTGACATGCAGAAGTTCCGCGAAGCAAAGGCCCGTGAACATTCAACGATGATTGAGAGCCGCGTGATTGCTAAAGGACTGGGCCTTGACATGAAAATCGGTGACGTGGAGTATCAGGGTGATGGCAACAAGGCTATTTTCTATTACATCGCCGACGAACGTGTCGACTTCCGTCAGCTCATCAAGGACCTGGCAGCTGCTTTTCATGTACGCATTGAGATGAAACAGATTGGTGCCCGTCAGGAGGCAGGGCGTATTGGCGGTACGGGACCTTGCGGACGTGAGCTCTGCTGTGCTACCTGGATGAAGAACTTTGTATCTGTCTCAACCAACGCCGCCCGTTTCCAGGATATCTCATTAAACCCCCAGAAACTCGCAGGTATGTGTGCCAAGCTGAAGTGCTGTCTGAACTATGAGGTAGACGATTATATGGAAGCCAGTAAGAAACTGCCCGGCAAAGATGTGGTGTTACAGACCCTCGATGCAGACTACTATCTCTTCAAGAGTGATATCCTTGCAGAGATAGTCACCTACTCGACCGACAAGAATATCGCTGCCAATCTGGAGACGATTACAGCTGCTCGCGCCAAGGAGATTATCGAGATGAACCGAAGAGGCGAGAAACCAGCCTCATTGCAGGAAGATGGTCACCAGAAGCCTGTCAAGCAACATGTAGACCTGGCAGGAGGTGATATCAGCCGCTTCGATAAAGCCAAGAAAAAGAAGAAAAAGAAGAAGAGTGGTGGCAATGCCTCTCAGAAAGCAGATAACAAGAAAGGCAATGCTTAAACCATACAGACAGGTCATCATCGGATGGATGTTGGCGGTTGCATGCGGCATCACCTCATGCGACCGTCTGCCTATCTATAGTCATTACGAACCTACACCCGCGTCGGGATGGGAGAAGAATGACACGATTGGCTTTGGCATCCCACCTGTCAGCGAGGCCGGCTATTACAAAGAGGAACTGGGTCTCAGAATCAATGAAGACTATCCGTTTATGGGTCTGTGTCTGATTGTACAGCAGACCGTCTGGCCTTCAGGCTATAGCCATAACGATACCCTGAACTGTAAACTGATCGACAAGAAAGGTACCATCAGAGGCACCGGCATCAATCACTACCAATACACATTCCATGTGAATACCATCCGTCTGGCAGAAGGCGACTCCCTACATATCTACGTTAAGCACAATATGAAACGGGAAATCATGCCTGGTGTGACAGACATCGGCATTAAGATCGAGCGAGATGCCGGCTCGCGTCAATACGCAGGAAAATAAACAGCAGGATGGTGAAGCCCCACAACGACGAGCCACCATAGCTGAAGAATGGCAAGGGGATACCAATCACAGGGGTCAATCCCAGCACCATTCCCACATTGATAAATACGTGGAACAAGAAGATACTCAGCACCGAATAGCCATACACCCGTCCGAAACGGTAAGGTTGTCGTTCTGAGAGATAAATCAGACGCAGAATCAATGCCAAGAATAGCAGTAGCACACTGGCTGAGCCCACAAATCCTTCCTCCTCACCAACCGTACAGAAGATAAAGTCGGTATCCTGTTCCGGCACATACTTCAATTTGGTCTGTGTACCATTGAGGAAGCCCTTTCCCTCGATACCTCCCGAACCAATGGCAATCTGACTCTGGTGCACGTTATAGCCAGCGCCCTTCAAGTCTTCTTCCAAGCCTAACAACACATTGATACGTACCCGCTGGTGACGCTCCAAGACATTGTTCAACACATAGTCGGCTCCGTTGAAGAACAGAATTGAACCGACAGCGAATAAGGCAATCCACAAATAATTACGCACACGGGTAGCCACACTCTGCCACAACAGATAACCTATCAGCAGCGCTGTCGTCACCAACTGCACATAGACGACATCAAAGGGTATCACATAAAGCGAGAACAACAGAAATGCCACCGTAATTCCCATACAGGCAAGGATGACACGTATACCGTCTTTTTTGTTGTTACAATAGAAAAAGACCATCAGACCCGAAAACAGTTGTATCAGCAATAACACAACGAACTTTCCCACCGAGGTAGGGGTATACAGCAGCATCGTGTCAGCAAAGCGGATGCCAATCACGAAATAAATCACCATTGCCACACCAGTAAAAAGCAGACTACCCGACATGCCCTCTCTATAAAGCATCAGGAAGAATGCCAGATAAACCAGTGCCGAACCCGTTTCATGCTGTAACACAATACAGAGCATGGGCAGGAATATAAAGGCCAGCGTAATGGCGAAGTCTTTCCATCGCTGGATATCAAAGCCATAGGTACTCATCAGCTTTGCCAATGCCAATGCCGTTGCAAACTTCGCAAATTCCGCCGGTTGCACACGCAGAGGGCCTAGTACCAGCCAGGATCGCGAGCCTTTAATGGTATGGGGATTGAAAATGGTGGCTATCAGCAATAGCACCAACACAGCAAAGATCAGATAGGCGAAGGTGTCATAGAAGCGATTATCCAACAACAGGATGACCAGTCCCAGCACAATGGAAGTGCCAATCCATACAATCTGCATACCCGAGCGACTGTCGAGACTAAAGATATCCGTCTCGCCATAGGTGTAACTGGCACCGCAAACGCTGACCCAGCCAAAGGTAAGCAATCCTAAATAGATCAGGATTGTCCACCAGTCAATGGAACGCAACACACTGGGTTGTTTATCTGTCTGCTGAGCCATACGCAATTCGTTTGTTCTGGAACTCCGTTGCCTTCTTCTGCGAGGCTTCGGATAGTTTTCCGTTGATAAACTGCTCCATAATCAGTCCACCGATAGGCACGCCGTAGGTGGCACCCCATCCACCGTTCTCGACGTACACCGCCACGGCAATCTTCGGATTATCCATCGGCGCAAATCCCATGAATACCGAGTGGTCATGGCCTCTGTTCTGTGCCGTACCTGTCTTACCACAGGCCATGAAATCATAACGGGCCAAAGCCTTACAGGTACCACCCAGAGCAGAAGAGCGCATACCTTGCACCACATAATCGTAAGCCTTACGGTCGGCCTTTGTGAAATGACGACGTGTGAAGACAGTGTCAAGGGGTTCGCCTTGCACCTTCCTTACCACGTGGGGCACGTAATAATAGCCTCGGTTGGCAATCGTCGCACCGAGATTTGCAATCTGAAGGGGTGTCAGCAGCACCTCTCCCTGTCCGATAGAGATAGAGATGACTGTCAGACCGTTCCAAGAGCCTTTATAGGCCTTATCGTAGAACTGGGCATTAGGAATCAAACCACGCTTCTCTCCTGGGAGGTCAATACCCAGCTTATAGCCGAATCCCATGCTCACCATATAGTCGCGCCATACGTTCATCGCATTCTGCACCGAACCATATTTGGAGATATTGGTATTGATCATATGGTAAAGTCCCCAACAGAAGAAACCGTTGCACGAAGTACTGAGAGCGGGTACAATAGCCAATGGAGAGGCGTGACCGTGACAGCCCACATGCAGTCCTTTAAAGTTGAAACCATGTCCACAGGGATAGGGAGTAGAAGGTGTGATGACACCTTCGGACAGGAAAGTGAGACCCTGCGACGTCTTGAAAGTAGAACCTGGTGGGTAGAGACCCATGATACTACGGTTGAGCAAGGGTTTCCACTGGTCCTGACTCAGGATGCGATGATTCTTACTGCGTTCACGTCCCACCATCATTCGTGGATCGTATGAGGGTGAGGAAACCATACACAACACTTCGCCTGTAGAGGGCTCGATAGCGACGATACTACCAATCTTCCCCTCCAACAGCCGTTCGCCCAAAGCCTGCAATTCATAATCAATACTCAGGGTCAGATTCTTTCCTGGCACAGGCTTACGGTCTAAGGCTCCATTCCTGTATCGCCCCTGGATACGTCCGTGAGCATCACGCAACAGAATCTGTATGCCCTTTTCGCCACGCAGCTGTTTCTCGTAGGAACGCTCTACGCCTAACTTTCCGATATAATCGCCGGGCTGGTAGTAGTCGTCTTCCTCGATATCAGCAGGTGACACCTCTGCCACGTCGCCCAGAACATGTGCCGCCAGATTATACTGATACTGACGGATACTACGACGCTGCACATAGAAACCAGGGAAACGGAACATCTTCTCCTGGAAGACACTAAAGTCCTTATCGCTTAACTGAGGCAGGAACAGCTGCTGCGTAAAGCGCGAATAGCCAGGATTCTTCGATTTGTCCTTGATGGTTGCCATCCTTCGGTCGAACTCCTCCCTCGTTATATTTAGGGCTTTGCATAAGTCCAGCGTATCCAGATGATCCTTTGCCTCGTTCATCACCACCATGATGTCATAAGCAGGCTGGTTAAACACCAGGAGCTTGCCATTCCGGTCGGTAATATTACCACGCGAGGGGAAATCCACCTTCTTCAGAAAGGCATTTGAGTCGGCACTCTTCTTATAGTCGTCGCTAGTGATCTGGAGTGTAAAAAGACGGATGGTATAGACGACCACAACGAGGATGGCCACCGCACCAATAACAAACTTCCTTTCAGCAAGATCGTTTTTTTCCTTCACTTCTTACGAACACTTTCGATTGCCATCATCAAAACAAATGTCAGAAGCGAGCTGGCACCTGCACATGCTAACCAATACTTCCAATCGTAGAAGTTGAATGCCTCTAAGGCAAAGAACACCAGACAGTAGACCACCAACAGAACCGCACTGAAAATCATGAACTTACCGATGCCCAAAGTAGAAATCGACACTTCCAGATTCTCAGCAGAATCACGGGGAACAAACAGTTCTAACAGATAAGGCTGGATAACAGCTATCAACGTCATAGAGCCAGAAGCCAAGCCCGGGGTATTGGAGAACACGTCGATGGCCAGTCCTAATGCAAAACTCCACAACAGTATCATCCACTTCGGCGTACCGCGTTGGAAGGTGATGGTAAAATAGACATACAACAAAGGAATGGCTAAATCAAACAGATGGATATTGTTCAGAATCAACACCTGAGCCACACAAAGGACGACAAACCATCCCAAACGTTTGAAAAACTCCACTGACATATCTATTCTCTTACCTCTAAACTATCACCTGTCTCTATTGGTCAGCGCCATCGAGTCACGAGCAGCTTCTAAAAGCTTGGCCTGCTCGGCAACACGCTTATCGCTGATGACACAGACATCGCGCAAACAACTGAAATCAGTACTCAGCCTCAACTGTAGCTTATACGACAAGCCATCGGCTGAATTAAACACCTTTTCTATCTGCCCCACCAACACACCAGAGGGGAAAATAGTAGAATAACCGCTGGTTACGACCCACTCCCCTTTCTTAAAACGGGCATGACGAGGCACATCCTCCAGATAGGCAATGGCAGGATCTCCCCCACTCCAACGCAGATAACCGAAATAATTGCTGTTTCGGATAGAACAACTGATGCGCGACATCGTCGTGTTCAAGGCAGGAATCACAACGGAGTAATGCTCTGACACGAGATACACCACACCAACGATTCCATTGCCACTGGCCACACCCATATTCACCTCTACGCCATCGGCAGCACCCTTGTCAATCGTCATCAGATTATCGGGCTTGTGAACAGTGTTGGCTACCACCTTTGCAGGAATGAGCTTATACTGGCTGAGAAACTGCAGCTCCTGACGTTCTATCACCGTCGTGTCATGCGTAACCTCCGTATAAAGGCGACGCAACTGGTCCACCTGTCTTTCCAAGTAGAAATTGCGCAGGGTGAGTTCCTCATTGGCACGTGTCATGCTGAAAAAAGAAGTAACATCACTCTCCAACTCATACATCTTACCCACCGCCACATTGGCAGAAGAAAGCCATACACTACCCTGATAACTGTTATATTTAAACAGCAACACGGCACTGACCACTTCCAGGAAGACGAAAAGGAGCCAATGATGATACTTCCTCAGGAAATCCAGCAAATTGCTCATTCCCTATGTATGTGTTATCGCATCAGGAAACTGAAACGGTCAATATTCTTCAGCGCGATTCCGGCACCCTTAGCCACACTGTGAAGGGGATCCTCGGGCACATGGAACGGAATATTGATCTTATCCTGCAGACGACGGTCAAGACCTCTAAGCAGGGCTCCGCCTCCAGAGAGATAGATACCGTTCTGTACGATATCGGCATACAACTCTGGCGGTGTATTCTCGAGTGCTGACAGCACAGCCGACTCGATACGGGCTACCGTCTTATCAATGCAGTGGGCAATCTCCTGATAGCATACAGGCACCTCCATAGGCAGGGCAGTGATACGGTTAGGACCATGCACAACGAAATCCTCTGGTGCCTCATCACCTAAGTCAGTCAGGGCAGAGCCAACGTTGATCTTGATACGTTCAGCCATACGCTCACTGACTTTCACATTATGCTGACGACTCATATATTCCTGAATATCAGCATTCAGGTCATCACCAGCCACCTTAATGCTGGTGTTAGCCACAATACCACCGAGAGAAATGACGGCAATCTCTGTCGTACCACCACCGATATCAACAATCATATTACCCTCTGGTGCCTCCACATCGATACCAATACCGATGGCGGCAGCCATTGGTTCGAATATCAGGTAGACATCACGTCCATCGGCATGCTCGGCAGAGTCGCGTACAGCACGCAGCTCCACTTCCGTAGAACCCGAAGGTACGCCAATCACCATACGCAGTGAAGGCGAGAACAGACGGCTGCTCGAGTGTACCATCTTAATCATACCACGCATCATCTGCTCACAGGCAGAGAAGTCGGCAATCACACCATCGCGAAGCGGACGGATGGTACGGATGTTATCGTGTGTCTTCTCATACATCATCTTGGCCTGGGCACCTACGGCAATCATCTTATCTGTGCGGCGGTCGAGTGCCACCACAGAAGGCTCGTCTACCACAATCTTATCATCACTGATAATGATGGTATTGGCTGTTCCCAGGTCCATTGCAATCTCCTGAACGAAACTAAAAAATCCCATTTGAATTTACAATTTGACAATTTACTATTTACAATTTATTTCTTGAACCAAGCATTAATGGCGGTGTCATAGTGACTGCTGACGCCAAAGGCACGGGTGGCAAACATGCGACGCTGGGCCTTGGTAGTCTCTGCTCCCTGCTGATTCAGAATGTCAAGCAACACACTGTACTCGGCCTTGCTCGGCACAATCACCACATCATTGAAGTTCTTTGCACCAGCACGGATCAGCGAGATGCCGCCAATATCAATCTTCTCGATGATATCTTCCTCGGAAGCACCACTGGCCACCGTCTGCTCAAAGGGATAAAGGTCAACAATCACCAGGTCGATCTCAGGAATCTCATACTGTTTCATCTGAGCCTGGTCACCTTCGTTGTCACGACGTCCAAGAATTCCTCCGAACACTTTCGGATGAAGCGTCTTCACACGACCGCCAAGGATAGAGGGATAAGTGGTTACATCCTCTACTTTCTGGCACTCATAGCCGAGTGACTCAATAAATTTCTGCGTACCGCCAGTCGACAGGAACTTCACACCCTCCTCATTCAGTTTCTTGAGCAGTTCGTCGAGTCCGTCCTTGTGAAAAACCGACACCAAGGCGGTCTTAATTTTCTTTGTTTCAGCCATTTTTTCTTTTATAACGTTATAAATAATGCAATTAGGGTGCAAAGTTACAAAATCCCTGGATTAATCTCTCATTATCTCTCGAAAAAAAAGATTAATCCTTGTTAAAATTAAGATAGGTCAAGTATCAGTCCAGATGAAACACCTCCTGGATGGGTACGGTCACTGGCGAATTGTCAGGATTAACCTCCATGATATCCGCCATCATGTCCCACCATTTCTGGGTGATAGGGTCCACGTTGTCAGTATCCTGTGAGTTCCCCTCCCCTTCACACTCCTGATAGCCGAAGAGGATATTGGTATCTTTATCCCAGTAGATGCTGTAGTTACTGACGCCACCATCTTTGATCATCTTCACGAGCTCAGGCCAGATGGCAGCATGACGCTTCTCGTATTCTTGTTCGCACCCCGGTTTGAGGTACATCTTAAAGGCAAATCGCTTCATAATGCTGGTTTTTCTATTTCAACTTGGGTTTCAGTTCGTCGGGCGAGTCGTTGGTAAACATATCCACCTTAGGTGCATCCTTTGTAAAGAGGTTTGAAACCACCTTCGGCTGAAGCGTCAGCGAGGGCTGGAAGTCATCGCTCTGCATATAGGCGAGGATAGCCTGCCGCATCTGACGGGCCACCAGACGGTGTTCCAAATCGGAGGTGATGTCCATCGTAGTCATCAACAGCCTGCCTTTCAACACTTTAGCCTCCACCAACATACCCAACTTCCTACTCACGTGCCAGGTGTCGATGGGCTGTATCGGCGACTGATAATCCTTAGGAAATTCCGTTAGGTTCATCACTTGGGCACGGTTCAACAGTTCCCACCAGTTCAGGTTGCTCCAGTCGTCGGTGGGGAAATCATATTTGAAGAGTGGATGCTGCTTGTCAATATAGGCGCCAGTGGTATGTGGCGGACGCATCTTAAACCACGACGTGTTCCAGAACACGGGCAGGTAGTGTTGCACCACATCGCGCCCATAGCGCACCTTCCCTGCTGCCGTCAACAACACCTTACCACCTTTCCTCAGCACATCCAGTGCCTTGCTGTCGAGCGAATCCGCAATAAAGATTTCTCCTGCGGTAGCAAACTCTTCACTCTTCGGGTATACCCAAAAGTCCCAATGATTCCTAAACACCCCGCTGAGTGCGACTGTCAGCGTCAGCTTTGTGGGTTTGATGATTTTATCGAGCGGGAAAACCACTGTTCCGAGGTCCAGGTTCTTGCCCACAGGCAACTTACCGAGAGCAAGGGCACCACCTGCCACCACCTGCTGTTGGTCATCGGTGATATAATAGGTACTGCGCACGGAGTCGATAGTCGTTACATAGGCATTATACACCTCGACGGGCACCCTCAGCGTATCACCAGCGGCATAGACGAACTTGGGGAACTTTGCCAATGGCACAATCCGGTTACAAAACTCCCGCCATTCCTCGTCATTGATATAGCCTTTCTCCTGCCAATGCACGTTCAACACACCTTCTAGAGCCGTACCCTGTCCGCTGTAGTCGTTGAGGGCCAACAGCTGGAAACCGGCATAGTCCTTCGTGCGCAGGTTACGTTCTATCTCATACTTATAACAGAGGGTCTGCAGCTTTCCACTCGCCATGAGGAACTTCTCTGCCTGCTGCTCCATACCATTGTCGCACAACAGGTCACGGAAAATCTCGAAGTTCTTGGCCTTATAGACACCCGTATACTGCGATATCTCCTTGAAGTCGGGGAAAGCACACCACTGTCCCTGTTCGTGGGCAATGATGGGCGAGTTATTCTCTACGGTATCCTTGTAATTCCGCGGACGGACAATCTGGTCGTAATAGTCATCATCAGAGTGTGGTGCATGCCGATCCCAATCCAGACCGCGGGCTCCACCCTTCACATGATACTCCGAACCGTCATCCCAGGCCCAGCCACCACCGACCGATGCCCCGCAATAAAGACGCGCCGGGTCATATTTCTTCATCTCCTTCACCCAGTCATTGCAATAGCTCACCCAGTCGCCGGCAGGCTCATTACCTGCTGCCATCATCACAAACGAGGGGTGATGACCGTAGGTATCGACAATGCGTTTCGACTCCTCTAACAGATACGCATCGATTTTCTGTCCGCGACGCAGTCTGACGCCATGATTGGGCCACGATGGTCCCTCGGGCTGCAAATAGAAGCCCACCCTGTCGGCAGCGGCAAAAGCCGCCTCGGGCGGACAATAGCTGTGAAACCGCATGTGGTTCAGGCCGTAGGCCTTACACTTCCGGAAGATCTTCAGCCATGACTCCTCATCCATGGGGGGATAGCCCGTCTCAGGGAAACAGCAGTTCTCTACCGTGCCACGCATCCAAACAGGACGACCGTTGATCATAATCTGCCGTCCATCCACAGTGATGTTACGCATGCCGAAGGTGGTCTCATAATAGTCATGCCCCACACTCATGCCGATGCGGTAAAGCTGCGGGAAGAACTCGTTCCAGATGGATATCTCCTCGCCCAATGTCACCATAAACGAGGACTTCGGTTCATATATGCCGACAACGACCTCTCTCACCAACGAGTCGGGTTTATTGTCAGACACTATCACGATATGTAGTCGCGGATAATCTGGTTCATATCTGTTAAAACGACGAGCCAAATCAGAGCCGTCCACCTCTACTTCCACACGCACCTGTCCGGTCATGATAAACGGTGTCAGCCTGACCTTCTTGAAAAACACATCGTTCGGCGTGCTGCGCAGTTCCATGCGACCGGCAATGCCGTTCCAGTTGCCTTGCGTCTGGTCGGTCACCGAATGCGAGTCCTGACCCACACATACGTTCTCGATGCCGTTATACACACAGATGGCGATGTTGTTACGCTGTCCCGCCACCAGCCATCGGGTGATGTCATACTCATGGGGTGTGGAGAGCGACATCTGATGCTGCACCTTCACACCGTTTACAAAGACTGTGGTCTCGATATGCGGTCGCTCCAGAAACAGCACCACCCTACTTTTCTTCCACGACGAGGGCACATACACGCTCTTCTTGTACCAGGCATGGCCCACATAGTGCGTCTCAGGCGTCAGGAAGAAGGGGAACTTCATGTTACCCTCCACCCGATATTTCTCCATATAGGGGTTGAAATAGTACGACGAGTCGTAGAGCGAGCCCGTCCACTGGGTTTTCACCGACACGGGGTCACCCTTGCCGTTGGTCAGCAGCGACCCAGGCAGTACCACATAGTCGTTATAGTGCAGCGAATCACCCAACGACAATTCCCAGTCACCCGCTATACTGATGGTTTCCTGTGCCCACACAGCACACCATCCCATCATCATACAAACCAGAAGCGCAACCCGTCTCATCCGTCAATACTATTCACTCTTCACTAAAAATGTACCAGAATCCTGAACACTTTTCCCGGATTCTCCGCCCACTGCTGCATGGCCTCAAGAGCCTGCTCCGGTGCTACATCACCACTAATCAGACGGTCCACAGGACAGGTACCGCGCTGCAGATAGTGAATCACAGCCCTGAAATCAGAAGGCTGGGCATTACGCGAGCCACGGATATCGAGTTCCTTCTGCACGAAATACTTCGTCTGGAACGACACCTCACTCTTGGCATAGCCGATACAGACCACGCGACCCGTAAAGGCCACCTCGTTGATAGCCATCTGGTAGGTAGGCACACTGCCCACCGCCTCAATCACCACATCAGGACCGAAACCACCCGTCAGCTTCTGCAGACGGGCATGCACATCCTCCTGAAGCGTGTTCACGGCATAGGTAGCACCCATTTCCTTGGCCAATGCCAGTTTCTCGTCGTCGATGTCGGCCGCAATGACAGTAGCTCCACGCAGGGCGGCACGCACCACGGCGCCCATACCCACCATACCACAACCAATCACCATCACCACATCGATATCCGTCACTTGGGCACGGTTCACAGCATGGAAGCCCACACTCATCGGCTCTATCAAGGCACAGGTACGTGGATCCAGACTCTCAGCTGGAATCACTTTCTCCCATGGCAACACCAGCAGTTCGCGCATGGCGCCCCAACGCTGCACGCCAAGCGTCTCGTTGTGCTCACAGGCATTCACCCTGCCGTTACGACACGAGGCGCACTTGCCACAGTTGGTATAGGGATTCACAGTCACAATCATGCCGGGCTTCAGCAGGTCGGGCACATTCTTACCCACGCTGACAATCTCGGCCCCCACCTCATGACCGGGCACTACAGGCATCTTTACCATCGGGTTACCACCGCGGAAGGTATTCAGGTCGCTACCGCAGAAACCCACGTATCTCATTTTCAACAACACATCGCCATCGCCCATCTGAGGCTCGACCATGTCAATCACCTTCATCACCGAAGGCTCACTAATCTGAATTGCTTTCATTTTTATATTTTCTTTTAAACAACGAATTTATTCGTCCAATTCGTGTAATTCGTTTTAATTCGTTGTCTTTATTACTATTCCCTTCTTGTAGGCTCTGTAGCCGTAGCAGATGATGATCAGGAAACAGATCAGCGGCAGCACGAACGACACGTTCACAGCCGGATGACCCATAATCACCTGCTGGTCAATCACCCATCCCTGCAGCGGCGGCATCAGCGCACCACCCACGATCGCCATCACCAGGAAGGCGGCGCCGAGGTGGGTATCCTTCGCGTCCACATCCTCCAGCGCAATACCATAGATGCTGGGGAACATAATACTCATAAAAAGACTGATGGCCACCAGCGAATACAGGCCCCACATACCCTCGATGCAGATAGCACCGAGCGTGCAGATGCTGGCACAGACGCCGAAGATGGTCAACAGCTTACGTGTGTTCACCCACTTCATACAATACGTGCCCAGGAATCGTCCTGTCAGGTTCAACGACATGGCGCAGATATTAAACATCTGAGCCTTGGCCTTGTTGATACCCAGGTGGTCGGCATACTGTATGATGAAGGTCCATACCATGATCTGTGCGGCCACATAACACATCTGTGCAAACACACCCTCACGGTAGATATTGTTGTGCCAGAGATTCCTGAGCGTCGTACCCACGCTATTGGTCTTTCCCGCAGCCTTCTCTTCCTCACTCTGCGTCTTCGGCATCTTGGTAATGGCAATCACCGCCAACACAATGAGCACCACCAGTCCGATGGCCACATACGGGTCGCGTATCACGGCCAGGTCGTGCAGACGGATGTCTGCCTTCTCGGCCTCACTCAACAGGGGGAAGATAATCTGTCCAGCCTCATCGCGCTTGTCCGACAACAGTTCCGGCAGCACAATAAACGAGGCGACAGCCATACCACAGAGCGATCCCACAGGATTGAAGGCCTGCGCCATGTTCAACCGTCGGGTAGAGGTCTCCTTGTCGCCCAGCGAGAGGATAAACGGATTAGCCGTTGTCTCCAGGAAGGCCAGACCAAAGGTCAGGATATACAACGAGATACAGAAGAAGGAGAACTGCTGGTAGTTGGCGGCGGGGATAAACAGGAATGCACCGATGGCATAGAGCGCCAGTCCCAGCAGAATACCGCTCTTATACGAATAGCGCCTGATAAACAACGCTGCCGGTATGGCCATCGTGGCATAGCCGCCATAGAAGGCAAACTGAATTAGCGAGGCCTTGGCGGCCGACAGTTCCATCACGGTCTGGAAGGCTGCCACCATCGGGTTGGTGATATCGTTGGCAAAGCCCCAGAGGGCAAACAGCGAGGTGACGAGAATAAACGTCAGCAGATACTTCCCAGGAATTAATTTCTTCTTCTGCTCCATATAATATATAAATAGGTGTATTCAGCGTGCAAAAGTACAAATAATTTCCCGTACCGCCAAGCGATACGGGAAAATTTTATTTGCACACCTCAAAACGATTTCAGACTCACGGAAATAGGTCCGGTGAATCATAGGAAGAGTTATGAAAAAATTCTGCCCAAAATTTGGATGATAACAGAAAAATGCCTATCTTTGTGGCATGAATAACATTATCACAGAGGGTTACATGCCCTTTATGGGCTACCAAACTTATTATCGGGTAGTGGGCGAAGCATCGGAGAAAGCACCCCTACTGTTACTCCATGGTGGACCGGGAAGCACGCACAACTATTTCGAGGTGCTCGATAGCATTGCTGATACTGGGCGGCAAGTCATATCCTACGACCAGATAGGCTGCGGTAATTCCTATCTCGACGGTCATCCCGAACTTTGGACGCAGAAGACTTGGATAGACGAACTCATCGCCATCCGCGACTATCTTCATCTCGACACTGTACACATACTCGGTCAGTCGTGGGGAGCCATGCAGGCTATTGCGTATGTCATTGACCACCAGCCGCAAGGAGTCAAGTCGCTGATTCTTTCTTCCGGTCATGCCTCCAGCAGTCTGTGGGCAAGCGAACAACACCGGCTCATCAAATATTTGTCTGCAGAAGACCAGGAAGCCATTCGTCATGCCGAAGTCACAAACAAGTGGGATGATCCCGCCTATTTACGAGCCAACGATCATTACTTCGAGCAGTTTGTCATCAGTGTCGACGAACACTCGCCCGAGTGCATCCGTCGTCCGAAGCGTGCTGGTACAGAAGCCTATCTCTATGGCTGGGGGCCCAATGAATATCAGCCTCTTGGTAGTCTTAAAGACTTCGAGTACACAGATAAATTGAGCCTGATATCTCAGCCCACCCTCATCTGTAGTGGCACACGCGATATCTGTACCCCCGTTGTGGCGGCATCGCTTTACGAGAATATTCCTAACAGTCAATGGCATCTGTTCCGACGCTCCCGCCATACCTGCTTTATTGATGCCTACGAAGCGTATTGCCAAGTTCTCACCTGCTGGCTGCAAGAGAATGACTGAATCCTAAATTATTAAAACAGTTTTATTGTCAGATTGCGCTCATAGCGAGTGGGCTTGACCTGATAGCCCGGCAGGACGTAACATGCTGTACAGCCTACACCCGTAGTGGCGTAGTCCAGGTTAAGCGTGATGCCATCCTGAGGTTGGAGCTGATAGGTATATACCGCACGGGTGAGATGGTCGGTGCTGTAATGATAGGCGTTGAAGTTGAACGGTTGATCCATTGAGAAACGAATGCCGTGACCTGCCGGATTGCCCATCATAAGCCAGCGGTTGTCGCAACGCAGACCGCAATCCTGCGGAATGAGATATGGCTCGAACATACCGTCAACATTATTCTCATAGACACCTATGGCATAGCCCGTCTTGCGGTCGGGGTAGTTCTCTTCCGGTCCGCGACCATACCATCTGACCTGCTGCAACTGGTCGTTGAGCGTCATGGTCAGACCGATTCGTGGCAGCAGTGCGGGCATCGATCCCTCCGGCTCAAGAACATGATGGAGGGCGATGGTGCCGTCGCCGTTGATGCGGTATTCATAGACCTCTGAAAAACCTGTATACCTCAGACCAACGATATACGCATCGAGCGATGTGTTGACTGGGGCACCAAACTGCGTGAAGCAGCGCACATTCACAAACACCTGACCGTCGGCCTCGAATGCCTCACAAGAGATGGGGATGCGAGTCGTAGCCTGAAGGTTGTTGCTGTAGTATTCGTTGGCTATCTGTGAGCCGTTCCAGGCTTTACGGTTGTGGTAGGTGATATTGCCCTGACTCCAGCCGTCGAGCTCGACAGCCAATGGCGCACGCCACACGTTCATCTGCAAGGGAGTCTTGAGCAACTCCTGACCATCCTGACGGATGCTATACAACTGACCGTCGGGGGTGAAGGAATAAGAGAACCCCTCACCGCTTACCACAATAGCGTCATTATTCTGGCTGAGCACGGCTTTTCCTACTGCGTTGTCGACAGGCACAACCAACTGACGCCAGGGGAGCTCAAGTTGATCCCACGCCATCACAAGTCCTTTTTGCGCCCATATCTCATCGGCCTTCAGACTGCTGGTAAGCATAAGTCTGTACTCGCAGCCGGGCTTGATGTCAGGACGACGGTAAGGCAAGGTGACAATCTTCTTGCCAAGCGGCTCTACATCAGGATTGATTGTTCCCTGCTGCAGACACACATCATCCTCATAAAGTTGCCACTTGATGTCGTAATAAGAAGTGTTGAGAAAATGGTTTCTGTTCCAGACCTCAATCGTGCCGCCATCGGCGCTCAGCAATCTGCACGATATGGGCTGGGCCGACTTCTTCATCTGCCAGATTTCCGGCTGGACAGTTCTGTCGGGCCAAATGGTACCATAGGTACGCGCACCGATGCCGTAACTGAAATATTTACCTTCCTGCTGTTCACCCTCGAAGTCGAGATGGAGCAGTTCGCCACTGGCATCGGCGATGATGACATTATCCATCAGTGCGTCACAGACATACACGCGGGTGTCCTGTCCGTGAGTCTGTTCGTTACGGCCTATATTCACCGGGAACGGCGCATTGATGATGTTGCCCTGAGCCTCCATCCGAGCCACCTGCTTGCCGTCGATGCTCACGGTCATTTGCCGTCCGTCGTAGCAGGCCTCCACATGGTGCCAGTTGTATTCCCAGTCGGCAGGGAGCGGTGCCTGCAACTCATACTTGTAGTTAGTCGGAGCCGACCGTCTGAAACCAGGACGGGCGTTGGCAGCATCGCTGCCCTGTTGGGCAGGCGCCTTGTCGGTATTGATGTAGAACGTCAGCTGCTCCTTACCGTTCTGCTGTACACCAAACTGCCATTCACCCTTGGTCACAAACGATCCGCAGGAACTGATCAGTTTACGGGGATACACGTCGAAACTCACCGTGATGGCCTGGCCCGTTATCTCCAGACAGTCGTCGCGATACACCTCCACCCACTGGTCGTGGCCGTTCATATCAATCACATGATTCTTGCGTCCCTTCGGTAGCAAGCGACCAGAGATTGAGCGCTCCACAAGTTTGGCGTTACCCATGATATGTGCCATCACCTGATGAGGCGACGAATCGGTGAGTCTGCGGGCTGTTTGGGTAAGACCTGGCGACACGAAATCCCACACAGCACCACCGATGCAGCGCTCGTGGGTATAGACAGCGCGCCACATCTCATCGAACATGCCGCCGCCATTACCTGCCACCGAGATATACTCATCCATGAACGATGGCCGAACATCGCCATCGCCATGACGCCCTACCCTCAGGTCCAGTGATAATGGTGTGGGATAGCGCGGACCGATGATATCCTCGGCACGATGACTGTAGGCATTGCCGCCATACATCCACCAGCGGGTGTGGTCGTATTTGCGTCCCTCCTCAATCACCTCACCGATGTTGGGTCCCTCGCCGCTCTCATTACCAGCACTCCAGAATAGCACTGCCGGTTGATTGCGGTCGCGTAGCACCATACGGCGCGCACGCTCCCGATACATCGGTATGAACCGTTTGTCGCCTGAGACCCATTCGGTGGCATGTGCCTCCACACCTGCCTCATCGATGATATAGAGACCATAGCGGGCGGCATATTCCAAATAGCGCGGCGCAGGAGGATAATGACTGGTGCGCACGGCATTGAATCCGAACTGCTTCAGGATGGTCATGTCCTTCTTGATCAGTTCGTCGGTCACGCGGTGCCCGTCGTCAGGATCCTGCATGTGCGAGTTTTGGGCATTCACCTTCAGCGGCTTGCCGTTCAGATAAAACACATTGTCGCGCATCTCCGTCTCCTTGAAGCCCACGTCCTGCCGTGCATCCTCCGCCGTGCTTTCCGACAGACGCTTACCGGTGGATGCATCCATAAGATACATCTTGAGTGTATAGAGATTAGGGGTCTCAGCCGTCCATTTGAGCGGATTGCTGACGTGTTGCTTCATATTCAGCATAAGCGACTTGCTGCCAGAGGCAAACGATGCCGCCGGACTTTCCATCTCGACGACCGTCCTGCCAGCCGCATCTGTCAGCACAGCCTGCACCTTCAGCGGCGTCGCTACGGGCTGGACATCATAACTCCTGACGGTAGCTTCAATGTTCAGCTCCGCATCACGGTAATCGCTGTCCAGATCGGTCGTCACATACCAGTCGAACAGACGGGTCTTCGGCGTGGCATAGAGCCACACATCGTCGAAGATACCGGCCAAGCGCCAGTAGTCCTGTCCCTCCAGATAGTAGCCATCGGAGTATTTCGTGACCAGCATCGCCAGTGTATTACGGCCTTTTTTCAGATACGGGGTAATATTATATTCTGCCGGTTCCTGGGCACCCTCATTGTAGCCCACCTGCTGCCCGTTGATCCATAGGAACGATGCCGAGGCCACCTTCTCAAACCTGAGGAACACCTCCTCACCCTTCCATTCCTCCGGGACGGTGAACATAGTGCGATAGGCCCCTGTAGGATTATAGTCGTGCGGAACGGAAGGAGGATCGGCCTTGAACGGCGTACTCACATTGCGGAACAAGGCATCGCCGAATCCCCTCATCTCCCAATTCGACGGCACCTCTATCGTCGCCCATTTTGCATCTGCAAATTTCTCCTGAAAGAAGTCCGTAGGAATCTCCTCCGGCGTGTCTGCAAACAGGAATTTCCATTGTCCGTTGAGCAGCCTGCTATGCCCCGGGATATAGTAGGCACGCGATTCCTCCTGGCCACATTCATGCTGCGGTTATTGATGCCAATCCTAAGTTCCATAAACTCTATCAAATGTATAAATTAGTCGCTTGATGAATGAATATTCACTTGCGAAAGTTCAATTACATTAATAATTCAAGTTTACACGAGGATATCCCCTGTGAGGTGCTAGAAGAGCAGCGTTACCAGAAGGGGGATGGTGATCATCGAGGCGAGGGTGGTGATAAAGGTGACTTCGGTAATCATGGTGGTATCCTTGCCGTATTTCAGGCAGAGGATGGTGCCATAGGTAGCGACGGGCATGGCGATGACCAACGTGTTGATGTTGACCACCATCGGGGCAAAGCCCATCTGCTTCATCAGGAAATGCACGCCTACGGGCAGTATGGCCAATCGCAACAAGGTGGTGGCATAGACCGTGGTATTGCCGAGCATGGTGCGCAACGACAACTGCGACATCGATGAGCCGATGATCAACAGGGCAGCAGGCACCGTGATATTGCCCAACATGGTGAGGGGCTGACTGATGGCTTCGGGGATGTTGTCGATGCGAAGCGCCACGATGGCCATAGTGAGATAAGCCGCTAACATTGGTGTGCTGTAGAGCACTTTTTTCTCGAAACGCTCTTTGTCGCTGCTGGCGCCGGTGATAAGCATGGTGCCGATGGTGAAGACGGCGAAGGTGTTCACCACATTGAGCACAGCAGCATAGAACACCGCCTCGTGACCGAAGATTGACGCCACCACGGGATAGCCCATGAAACCCACATTGCCGAAGATGAGGGCAAAGCCGATGGGGCCTTGCACGTTTTTATCTTTCGAGAGATAACGTGGCAGCAAGAAGCCTGCACCCGTCAGCACCAGATAGGTCAGCATGCTGATGAGCAGCAGGGGCAGGATATACTGACGATCGGGGAGTTCGCCCGTCATTGCCGACGACAGGATGAGCGCCGGACAGGTGATGTTGATGACCAGACGCGACAACTGGCGGTCGAAATCGCCACCCAGGTATCCCAGTTTGCCCGTCACATAGCCTACCACTACGAGGACAAATAATGTCAGCATCACAACGATCATTCCGACATATTCTTAATATAGGGCAATTCAGGCAGATTGGTAAAGCCGTAAAAGCGGCAGGCGTTCTCGCCGAGAATCAGACGCTTGTCGGCATCGGAGAGCATCGCAGACTTTAGGAGAAAGTCGTACGACATACGGTAGGTGATGGCGGTGATGGTGCGGGGATAGTCGGAACCCCACATCAGTTTGTCGGCACCTACGATATCGATCACCTCACGGATGGCACGGACGGCTGAGGGGAAGGGATAGAACTCCGCATTGTAGAGCCACGTGATACCGCCCATCTCGATCATGACATGCGGATTTTGCGCCAAGGCAATCTGACGGCGCCAGCTGGGATTCTCCCAACAGGGTGTCTGCGGGGGATTGGCCATGCCCAGATGACCGATGGCGATGCGGAGCTGCGGACACGCGCCGATGACCTCGCTGAGCTCGTCGACCTGACGGTCGCCGTCTTCAAGGGTAATACTCAGTACCACGTTCTTCTGTTCCATCAGCCGGAACATCTGCATCATCTCGTCGGAGGTGAGCGGTTTACCCAAAAGGCGATGGCCGGGGATGGCGATGCCTCGGAAGCCGCGAAGCAGGATCAGCTCCTCAGCCTGGGCATAGAAACCGGGCTGACGATAGTCGGGCATACCACAACAGAGGAAACGGTCGGGATACTGTCGCTGTACCTGCTCCAGATAGTCGTTTTGCAGACCGTCGATAAACTCCTGCACCACGACGGCAGCGCCCACCTGGGCATAGTCCATGTTAGAGAGGTACACCTCGGCAGAGTTTTGACTGTCGATCATAAACGGGGGCATCATCTGCACCTCCTCGCCAAGGAAAACACTACGACCGTTCTTCAGCGAACGGATGGGTTTCCCGTCCCAACTGGTATCTTGTCTGAGCCACAAATGGCTATGTGCGTCGATGATGATCATGAGTTCTTCCAACGTACAAACATCTGGTCACCGATGATCTCCTGCACCTTCGCCACAAGGTCCAAGTCTATCGGTTCGTTGACATATTCTATGTTCTTCAGCACATTCAGCGGATTGGCACTGCTGAAGAGCGTCGTGGCGATGCGCGGGTTCAGGCTGGTAGAGAACTGCACGGCGAGCTTCTCTATCGGATAGCCCACCTCCAGACAGTATTCTGCTGCCTTAGCACAGGCATTACGCAAATCCTTCGAAGCAGGATGCCACACAGGTGCACCACGGCTCGACAGCAGACCCATAGAGAAAGGTGAGGCATTGATGACCCCTACCCCATGCTGCTCGAAGAAGCCGAGGAAATCGGCCAGCAAGGTATCGTTCAGACTATAGTGGCAGAAGTTCAAGATGCTCTCCACAGTACCGTCCTCCACATGCTCGATGACCCACTTCAGGTTCTCGGGCTGCAGGTCGGTGATACCCACATGGCCTACAACACCTTTCTTCTTCAATTCCACCAGAGCGGGCAATGTCTCGTCGACAATCAGTTGCAGTCCACCCTCGCGGTCGCCCTGGAACTCGATGTCGTGCACGTTGATCAGGTCGATATAGTCGATGTTTAGGCGCTCCATGCTCTCATAGACACTGTCGGTGACACGCTTAGCAGAGTAGTCCCACGTGTTGATGCCATCGTGACCATAGCGACCCACCTTCGTAGAGAGATAGTATTTGTCGCGGGGGATGCCCTTCAGTGCCTTACCCAACACGGTCTCTGCCTTGTAATGACCGTAATAAGGCGACACATCGATGAAGTTCATGCCATTTTCCACTGCCGTATAGACGGCCTTGATACCCTCTTCCTCGCGGATGCTGTGGAACACGCCTCCCAACGACGAAGCGCCGAAACTCAGGTTCGACACCTTCATACCGGTCTTTCCGATTTCATTGTATACCATAAATTCTAAACTTTAATAATCTATTTGCAAAGGTAACAAGTTTTTCCGAACTCAACAAACTTTTAAACTGAAAAGTTTTGCCGTCTCGCAAATTCTACGTACCTTTGCCGTCACGAAAACCAACGAATTATGGAAGAAAAAGAAATGCTACAAGGACTGCCTGAGAACGCGTTCAGGGAGTTGAAAGAGGGGGAAAGCTACGAGCCGATGATGTCGGCAGGGAAGCAATACCCGGAAGTGAACGGATGGTCGGTAACGTGGGGCGTGCTGATGGCGATGCTCTTTTCGGCAGCGGCGGCCTACCTGGGACTGAAGGTGGGTCAGGTGTTTGAGGCGGCCATTCCCATTGCCATCATCGCCGTGGGTGTGTCGACAGCTGCCAAGCGCAGCAAGGCCCTAGGCGAGAACGTCATCATACAGTCGATCGGTGCCTGTTCGGGAGCTGTGGTGGCCGGTGCTATCTTCACCCTTCCCGCCATCTATATCCTTCAGGCGAAGTACCCCGACATGCAGGCCGACTTCCTGAAGATCTTCATGGCCTCGGCACTGGGCGGTATCCTAGGTATCCTGTTTCTGATACCCTTCCGCAAATACTTTGTCTCGGAGATGCACGGTAAGTATCCCTTCCCCGAAGCTACCGCCACGACACAGGTATTGGTGAGCGGCGCCAAGGGCGGCGACCAGGCCAAGCCATTGCTGCTGGCAGGTGTGGTGGGTGGACTCTACGACTTCTTCGTAGCCACCTTCGGCTGGTGGAACGAGAACTTCACTAGTCGTGTGATCGGTTGGGGCGAGGTGCTGGCCGACAAGGCAAAGCTCGTATTCAAGATCAATACCAGTGCTGCCGTGTTGGGACTGGGTTATATCATCGGACTGAAGTATGCCCTTTACATCACACTGGGTTCGTTGTGTGTGTGGTGGCTCATCGTGCCAGGTATGGCACTCATTTTCGGCGACCAAGTGCTGAGTATCGGCGGCGCTGAGGTGACAACGGCCGTGGGTAATATGTCGCCGGAGGCCATCTTCAAAACCTATGCCCGTTCTATCGGCATCGGCGGTATTGCAATGGCCGGTATCATCGGCATCATCCGGTCGTGGGGCATTATCAAGAATGCCGTAGGACTGGCCGCCAAAGAACTGAAAGGCGACAAGAGCACTGAGAGCGAGACCCTGCGCACGCAGCGCGACCTCTCGTTTCGTTTTATCGCCATCGCCTCGATCACGGCGTTGCTGGTAACCTTCGTGTTCTTCTGGCTAGGCGTGATGCACAACCTGCTCTTCGCCGTGGTGGCCATCTTGTTGGTGACCGTCATCGCCTTCCTCTTTACCACTGTGGCGGCTAATGCCATTGCCATTGTGGGCTCTAACCCTGTGAGCGGTATGACGCTGATGACGCTGATCCTGGCCTCGGTGGTGATGGCCGCTGTGGGACTGAACGGCAGCGATGGTATGCTGGCGGCATTGATCATGGGCGGTGTGGTATGTACGGCGCTCTCAATGGCAGGCTGCTTCATCACCGACCTGAAGATCGGCTATTGGCTGGGCACGACGCCTAAGAAACAGCAGCAGTGGAAGTTCTTAGGCACACTGGTGAGCGCTGCCACCGTGGGCGGTGTGATGATGCTGCTGAACCAGACTTATGGCTTCGACCCGAATCAGGAGGGACACCTCGTGGCACCTCAGGCTAACGCGATGGCAGCCGTCATCGAACCGATGATGAACGGTGCCGGCGCCCCTTGGTTGCTCTATGGCATTGGCGCATTGCTGGCCATCATCCTTACATGGATGAAGATTCCTGCACTGGCTTTCGCCCTGGGTATGTTTATCCCCCTTGAGCTGAATGTGCCGCTGTTGGTAGGTGGTGCTGTCAACTGGTTTGTAACGACACGCAGCGAGGATAAGGCTGTGAATGAACGTCGTGGCGAGAAGGGTACGCTCATCGCTTCGGGCTTTATTGCCGGAGGCGCACTGATGGGCGTGGTGAGTGCCTTGCTCCGCTTCGGCGGTTTCAACCCCATCAACGAGTCGTGGCTGGCCAATCCCCTCTCGGAGGTCTGCTCGCTCATCGCCTACATCCTGCTCATCGCCTACTTCATCTGGGCAACGAAAAACAAGAAAGCATAACAAAAAGAATCCATGAATTATAGAATAAAGATAACAACCATGCTGCTGGCTATCTGCGGCAGCATCTGTGCCCAACAGTTGGCATTCCCGGACGCTCAGGGCTGGGGACGATTTGCTGAAGGCGGACGCAAAGGAACGGTGTATCACGTGACCAACCTGAACGACTCAGGCAGCGGTTCATTGCGCGATGCGGTGAGCCAGTCCAACCGTATCGTGGTGTTCGACGTGAGCGGCGTGATACGCATCAACTCACGCATCGTATTCAAGAATAACCTCTACGTAGCCGGACAGACGGCTCCTGGTGAGGGTATCACTGTCTATGGCGACGGCGTGTCATTCTCCGGAGCCGACAATATCATCGTGCGCTATATGCGATTCCGCATGGGGGCTGTCGGCACGAAGGACAAGGACTGCGCGGGCGTAGCCAATGGACAGAACATGATCTTCGACCATTGCTCGTTTGCTTGGGGACAGGACGAAAACTTCTCCATCAACTGGGACAACAAGGGCACGTCGCCCAAGAACATCACCCTTCAGAACAGCATTGTAGGGCAAGGACTGATGACGCACTCCGCCGGTGGACTGATGCAGGCTGAGAACATCACGCTTTACAGGATTCTGATGGTGGACAATTCCACCCGTAATTTCAAGGTGAAGGGCATCAACCAGTATGCCAACAATATCGTCTATAACTGGAAAAACGCTGCCTATAACATGGGCGGCGATTCGGAGGGGCAGTCGTATGCCAACATCGAGAGTAACCTCTTTATCAACGGGCCTGCCGTGGGTGGTGACTGTCTGACTGGCGGCAATGCCAATTTCCACTTCTACGGTAATGACAACCTGCAGGACAGCAACCGCGACGGTATCTATAACCCCTCAACATTTACAGGCGACGGTGGCGGAGACCGACAGGCTGCGTCTTACGACTACCCTGTTCTGGAGAAATGGGTCGCCAGGGACCTGATAGAGAAACTTCTGCCCAATGTGGGGGCCTCATTGCCCTATCGAGACCTGGCAGACTGTTATATGATCGACGAGGTATTGTCATTTGGCAAGAAAGGGAACCTTATTACCAATGAGAACGAATTGCCCATCGGTGTGCCTACCTCATGGTCGTGGTTCAAGGGTGAGAAACCGGCAGATACTGACGGTGACGGTATGCCCGATGCGTGGGAAACATCTCACGGCACTGATCCAGCTAAAGACGATGCCATGACCATCGCCGAGAATGGCTATGCCAATATCGAGAACTATATCAATGGCATCACCCGCGAGGATCGCCAGTTCTTCCTGAGGGCACCGATGACACTGGAACTGGTCGCTGCTACGACAAACAGTATCACCCTTCAATGGGCAGACTACACGGAGGATGAAGAGGGTTTTATCGTGGAAATGAAGCAAGATGGTCAATTTTTGGAGGTAGGACGTACAGACGGTTCATGGTTCACGATTCAGAATTCAGGGTTAAAACCTGCTACAGCCTATGTATTCCGGATCTGTGCCTTCAAAGGGGAACAGCGCTCTGAATACGCCCCTGAGTTGATGGTGAAGACCCGTCCGGAACAGACCGAGCTCATCGATGTGGAGACCTTCAACGGCTCAGGCGAGGGCGAATGGCTCATCAATCCACTCGACGACGAGACCATTACCCTGACGGAAGCTACACCCAAGACGGCCGTCGTGGTGAATACCGATGCGAATGTGACGATCGGCGGCGAGGGCTACATCAATGGTCCAGCCTCGATGAACAAGGCCGGTAATGGCACACTGACCATCATGAACGATCAGCAGTATGAGGGCGCCACCGTATTGCATTGTGGCACCTACGCCTTTTCGTCGCTCAAGAACGGCGGTGAGGCCAGTGGCTTAGGCATGAGTCAGGAGTTCGCCCAGAACTGGGTGATGGACGGCGGCACCTATCTCTATACGGGCGGTACGACGACAACCAACCGCAGCGCACAACTCTATAACGACACAGAACTGGTGATTGCCAAGAGTGGCAGTATCGTCACCATGAACGGTAGCTTTGAAGGACAAGGCAATCTGACCATCAACGGCGAGGGACTGCTATTGGTGAACACCCTGGGATGTATGGCCTTCGATGGTAACCTCATTATGAAGGGCGGTACGGTGAAGCTGGCTTCAAAGACCGTCTCAGACAAGGGTATCGGGACAGCCTCCAGACTCGTAATGGCAGGGGGAGAATTCGTCACCATCGGCAAGAACGAGAGTTCGGTGACCTACAACTTCCCCATCGAGGCACAGGCAGGCACCACTTCGAAAGTGAGCTTCGACCTGTGGAACACCAACAAGTGTAAGGTTTCGGGGACGGGAACACTTATATGGGATGTCCACTATTTGCGCGAATACATTGAAGGTAATTGGGACAACTATACAGGTCACCTCATTATCAGCGGTTCAGGCAAAAACGGCCAAAGCCAGTTTGCCATCCGCAACGGTGTGGGCGTGAAGAATGCCACCATCGAGTTGAAGGGAAACGCGACCATCAATGGTGGCAAGAATGCATCGACCTACTATCTCGGCGGACTATCCGGTGAAGCCACCACAGCCCTATGGGGATTCAACGTAAAGAAAGCAGGCGAAGGCACTTGGGTAGTAGGAACTGCCAACACCAACGAAACTTTCAGGGGAGTAATCAATGACAATGACCAGGCTGGCACACACCCCGGTAAGACCAGCATTGAGAAACAAGGCTCCGGTGACTGGCGACTGACGGGAAAGAACACCTATAGCGGTACGACCTTCGTTACTGGCGGCAGACTCATCATCAACGGTCAGCATATCGGCAAAGGTGCGATGACAGTACGCACAGGTGCCACACTGGCCGGAACGGGCTCACTGGCAGGTGCAGTGACCATCAATGTCGGTGGGATGCTGCAAGTGGGGGATACACTGGTTTCAGACCACGGACTGACTTTTAACGGCGGTCTGAAGCTCAATAATGGTGCGATACTGAAGGTGAATGGTGCTATGATGGACCACAGCTATCAGGCCGGCGATGAGATCCGGGCCTTCAGCGGCAGTGTGACGGGCACCTTCAGTGAGATACAGCCAGCCACCCCGGGTGAAGGACTCGTCTGGGACACATCAGAACTCTACACCAAGGGTTTGCTCAAGGTGGCCGCAGCCAGCAGCATCAGCAATATCCTGACAGAAAAGGAAAATGGTGCCGTCTATGACTTAGGCGGCCACCGCCACACAACAGCCAGTAAAGGAATCTTTATCCAGAACAACAAAATAATGGTGAGGAAGTAGTATTTCCTCACCATCAACATGGGCATTAAGCTAGCCCTCCTCATAACGATAAAAAGACAAGAAGACCATGCCACGTAAGACTGACGGAATGCCATTTGAGATTCATCCCTCACCGAAGAAGGCGAAGGATGGACGGAATATATTATATGTACGCGCACGAAGCAGCCAAAAGATCTCTATGGATTATTTGGACGACTATTGTGCTAAGCATTATGCCCTTAGGCCAGGTGAACTGACGCGTGCCTTCCGTGCCTTTATCCAGGCCACAGGCTACTATCTCTCCAAGGGCTATCGGATAGAGACACTTATCGGCTCCTTCGCCCCGAAGATAGGCCTGAAGCGCGAACTGACCGATCCCGACGAGGTAAAGAACTACGACGTACAGTTCGAGGGCATCGAGTATAAGTCGGTGAAAGAATTTGAGAAGTCGGTACTCTCTTGGCTCCACGGTTTCCGACGCGCCAACAATCCTAACGTACAACAGCTGATGGCTGACAAAGACCATCTGAACAAAGCACTTCAGAAGAATCTTGAGTTGTATCATGGATTCGTGACTGCCCGTAGTTTTTCGTATTACGCCAACATCACCTATTATTCAGCCCGTAAACAATTAGACGAATGGTGCAATGGCGACAATCCGCGTCTACTGAAAACCAAACGAGGACAGGAGTATATCTATACAGAAATATAAACAACGGGGCTACACGACCTATAATTTATCATATCCTATTGATAATCAGATGAAATCATGTAGGTCGAATGTTATAAAAGAGACTACTCAGGAACTACTCTAACACTACTTATGTTTTTTCAGACTATATTTTGGCTATAGTCATAAAGCCTTTTGGCTGTAGCCGTAAGGCCTTTTGAGTATAGGCGATAGGTTGATAGGTACGGGGTAAATCCCTTCTACCCAGGCACTTTATACCACTTAGCGTCCTATCTGTCCCCATTAAACCCTATCTGAACAAGTCATAAGGCACATCTTTTTGCCAAAAAACTTGCATTTTCCATTATTTTTTAGTATCTTTGCAATAAAATTACCATCGATATGAAGATAACGAAAGTCAGAACCAAACTGGGCGAGCCCATGTCGCCCGTGAGTACAGAATTGGAGCCCATCATTGAACGGATGCGCTCTGAAAGCACCAAACCCGCAGCCGACAAGATAACCCGTAATGCCATGGCTTCGCGCCTGGTAATGGAACAGGGTGCTCCTCGCTATCTGCTAACGGGAACAGACGCCCTCCCCTACCTTATCTTTGACGCCACGTTCGGACGCGGAGGCTTCGACGATGTGAGAACAATGACGGGACTCCTGCTGCTCAACATCTACTGCCCGGAAGGCCATCGTCAGGTGATGGAAATGAAGCGCCTGGTGAGCCAGATACCTTATACCATGCTGGCCTTTGCAGGTGTAAGCGGTGTGACACTGAAAGTCATCGTACGCTGCGAACACCAGGCCAAGGACGCAGACGACTACCTGGCTTTCATGAAGGATGCCGAACAGTGCGCCTTCAGCATCTATCAGGCACTGACAAACTGTAACTTCTTCGTGCGGGAGCTGACTTTAACCAGAGGTTGCAGGATGAGTTATGATCCACAGCTCTACTATCAGCCTGGGGCCCAGGCACTTCCCGTCATCCGAAAAGAGAATGACCCGTTGAAGACCTACAAAGGCACTCAGGTGGAAGATGACGGACAGGTGGTGTGGTATCCGGAATATAATACACGTGAGCGACTGGAACTGGAATATGAGACCTGCATTCAGAAAGCCATTAACGAAGAGGGGGAAGACATACAGCGCTGTCTCACGCTGTTGGCTGACTATTGCGCCAAGGTACAGTTGTCGGAAGAGGGTTGTGTGGTACGCACCCAGTGGAAGAGCCGTTTCCATCAGTTAGGCGACGACGTAATCCGCAAGGTGTTCCGTTCTGCCTATATGAAACCTTTTAAGGGCAAACCCCAGTCGCAGATGAACGAGAAGGAACGCATCATCCGAAGCATCGAGGAATTTCTGTCGCGACGCTACCAGCTACGGTTCAATGTGGTAAAACAGATCACAGAGTTCCGTCGTAACGACCTGGCCTTCAAGCCCTGGGAACCATTGACAGACCGTCAGCTAAAGAGTATCGTCGTCGAGGAGATGAAGGAAGGTGGCGAGAGTTGGATGAACGACATCCGCACCTATATCGAATCAGCACATATCGAGGACTACAACCCCATCCACGAGTTCCTGCAGGGCTGCGGAGACTGGGATCGCAAGAAAGACTATATCGAAGAATTTGCACGTCGTCTGCCAACGAACTACGAACAATGGCCCAAGTTCTTCCACCGCTGGTTCCTTGCGATGGTGGCGCAGGCCCTCAACATGAACCGCGACTACGGCAACTCGATGGTACCTATGCTCATTGGAGAACAAGGCTATAAGAAGTCGAGTTTCTGCAAGGCCATCCTCCCGCCATCGATGCGCGAATACTACATGGATGACATCAAACTCGACAATGCCGAGCAGGTGGAACGTGTGTTAGGGCGAATGTGGCTCGTGAACATCGACGAGTACAACAGCAAGACAGACCGCGAACAGGCCAAGATCAAACGCCTGTTGACAGAGAAAGACGTGCAGGTGCGCAAGATGCGCTCGGACCAGTACACCATGACCCCGCGCCTCTGCTCGTTCATCGCCACCACCAACGACGTGACACCCCTACCCTCTGGCGACGGCTCACGACGTTATCTCTGCGTGGAGGTGACGAAAGCGGTGGACATGAGTGGACGCATACCGTATAAACAGATGTACGCCCAAGCCATCTACGAACTACGGTGGAAGGATGTTCTCTATTGGTTTACCAGCGACGACGAGCGTGAGATCCAGCAGCACAACCAGCACTATCAAGAAGTGCAGCCCATTGAACAGTTACTGCCAACGATCCTCATCCCTACCTCAGAGCGCAAGCGTGCAAACCTCTGGCAAGTGAAGGATGTGCAGAAAGAACTCGAGAAGCACCTCCGTCCCAGTGACATCCCCACCCTCAAGTATCTGAGCACCATCCTGAAGAAACTCAGATGGCCCAAAGGCGGCTCAAACGGAACAGAAGGCTATTACCTCAAACTACGCAAATAAGACAAAAGCAGCATTAGAGTAGATCGACAGTAGCATCAAGATAGCCCCATTCTCAGCAATGAGGCTACCATATTTCTACTGGTTATCAATAATATACAATTTAAAGTAGTTCGAGTAGCCACATTACTCTAATTATTCGTTAGTACAACAAGTTTTTCCAAGTCACCCAAACTTTTTTTAAAAGAGTTTGTTTATTCCACAAAAAATGACTACCTTTGCAGGCGAAACAAACTAAGAATAGAACATCCATTTATTAATTTACATAAACAACAAAAAATCAATTTATGAAGAAATTATTTACTTTAACACTGCTTGCAGTGCTTGTGTCTTTGGGAGCCAATGCACAAGGGCTGCGCAAAACATGGGATTTCCGAAACGGCTTCAGTCAGAAGACCGTGAATGCCCTGAAGGCTGATCAAGAAGAGTTTGGTGATAGCAAGTATTGGCGCAACTATGAAAGCGATGCCGCCAAGGCTGATTCAAAGCATTTCTGGAATGCCAGTGCAGACTTCAAGAACGCAGACAAGATGGCTTGTACCCACAATGGCGGTGTAGAGAAGGTCATTGAAGAACTCGAAGGTTTGCGGTTCACTTCGTCGACTGCAGCCAAGAAAGTTGTAATCAGTTATGATGAGAGCCAGTCGGAAAATGCAGACAGTCCCAACGGCCTGTATCCTTATGGCAAAAGTCATATTTGGATTAACGGTAAGAATGAGACCATCGAGTTCCAGGCAAACTGCGGTCAACAGATCCGAATCGGTATTGAGTCGCATAAGAACACTGAAGCCCGCGGTATCTCACTAACCACTAGCGCAGGTGAGCTGACACTTGAATCAGGCGAAGTTACTCCTAAGTTCTTCAACGAGTGTGTATGGACTCTGAGTGGTGACGCAAGCGAAGTGGCTACTTTGAATATTAAGACCACCCACGGCTGCCACATTTATTATATTATTGTAGGCGAAGGTGACGATCCTAATGCCAACAAAACAAAGGTGGCCTATCTGACAGAAGGGAACGACGGCACATCAGAAGCAGCCTATCAAGCACTCGCAGCCAATGACATGCTGAACGTTTCTGTCACTAACTTAATGGAAAATATGATCCGCGGTCATGAGTTCTGGAGCAAGTTTGACGCCATCGTTGTCGGTCCTTCTGTTAATATCGGTGCCGGCGAGGTCAAGGAGTTGATATCCTTCTACCCCATTTTGAACCTCAACGCCAAGTTGTATGACAACTGGGGGTATGGTACGGCAACCACAGTAACAGAACCAATCGCCGTTATCAATAATTTGAAGAGCAATCTCTTTACTGGTTTCGAGGCTGGCACTGACTATCTGACGGAAGACGAAGTCAACTTCTTCCAACTTGCCGATGCTAGCTATTCAGGCGTAAAACTGGGCGAGTTCTTTGTCGGCGACGAGATAGTAGCTGCTGACGTGGCGAATACAGAAACAGCAGCCATCCATACACACAACCTGTATCATAATGCTTATATCTTCATGCCCGCTGAGGCTGCAGCCAAGTCGGCCAAGCTCCTGGCCAACGCCATCGACGCTCTGAAATCATCGAAAAGCGAGATTACTAAGACCGCAGCTCCGAAGATTACTCTCGAGTATAAGAATCTGAACACGAATATCTCAATGGCTATGGCTTCTTCCAACCTGCCCAAGCCACATATCTACTATACGCTCGACGGTTCTGAGCCCACAGCAACCAGCACGGAATACATCGAGACACTCAATGTGACCGCGCCCTGCACCGTAAAGGCAGTAGCTATTGCTGAAGGTTATCTGCTCAGTGATGTGACCACCAAGGAGGTTGAAATCTTCACACAGCCTGCAGCACCAGTAATCGCTCAGAGTAATGAGAGTGGAGCATCCACCGTCACTCTAACTTGCGAGACAGAGGGTGTGGACATCTGGTACAACTATCAGGAGAGCAACGACACCGCTTTGTCAATGAAATACACCGAGCCCTTCGTACTCAAAGCTCCGACTACTGTGACAGCCTTCTCTGTAGCTGCCGGACAGGTATTCTCTGAACTGGCTACCCAGCGTGTAGTGGTGAAGGACGCTGTGGTGCGTCGTGACGTAATCGGCCATTTCGATGCCAATACCGACGAATGGGGTGTGAACTGGGAAGGTAAAACCGGCAGCACAGTCTACCATTTCTCTTGGGGTAAGAATGCCGCCTCTATCTATGATACAACGCAAGATCCTATCTCCACCAACGATGATCCTGAAACCGGCGACGAAACACAAGTCTATCCAGAGAAGCCATATGAGTACTGGGTTCCCTCTGAGGAAAGCGAGTGGGAGTTGAAATCAAAGGGTCAAGTGCTGATCTACCAGACAATGACAGCAGGCAAGGATGTAGGCAATGATGCCGGTTACAATCCTGAGACTACAGGGGACATCATCGACTACGCCCCCATCACCAAACAGGACATTCAGTTTGCCGGCAAGGTAAGCGGCGAACCTTATACCGCTGCTATTCAGAGCCGCAAGAAGTTCCAGGGACCGTTTAACTTGGTAACCTATGTGGGTACAGCCTCCGGTGGTGAAAACGTAGGAAGAATGGTTCTTCAGGTATCGAAAGATAGCGTAGCATGGGAGAACGTGGGCGACGTCATGGTTACTTCTACCGTTAAACGCCTGTGGAAGGGTTATGAGCGCAGCTACGACGGAACTGATGAGGTGTACGTACGTATCATGCAGGAAGGCGGCGGCTCAAGCATACAGATCTACGACATTTACGTGCTGAATGCCGGCGAAACCTCTGCAGCCCTGAAACAGCAGTTTGATGAGGAATATGCAGCTGCTGGCATCGAGGCTATCGCCAACAAGACGGCCAAGGTGACCAAGGGCATCTATAACCTGAACGGTATCCGTCAGAACAATCTGAAGCGTGGTCTAAACATCATCGTGAAGAATGACGGTAGCGTGGAAAAGGTACTGGTGAAGTAATTCACAGGTATATCACACATAAAATCGGTACATCGCTTGGTGGTGTACCGATTTTTATGTACCTTTGCACCGTGACTATCTACTAATATATTTCGTATGAGCAAATTAAGACTATACACAATGGTAATGATGGCGTTGGCAATTCACTCTGCCAATGCCCAGGTGACGCCCGTGAGCCAGATGGAAAAACTGGACAGAGGACTGGTAGCTGTGCCCATATCAAGCACCTCGAACTTCATCAGTTGGCGACTGCTAGGGACTGACGACAAGGCAGCCACCACCTTCGACCTCTTCCGCGACGGCACTATAATAGCCAGCGACCTGAAAGTGACCAACTATCAGGACAATCAAGGTTCGGCGACCGCCAAGTATCAGGTGGCGACAAAGGTAAATGGCCAAACTGATGGCCATCCCACGGCTGAAGTTATCCCATGGGAAAAGAAATATCTCACCCTCAAACTCGACCGTCCTGCCAATGGTACTAACAAAGTCGGTACAGAATATTCGTACACGCCTAACGACATGTCGGTAGGTGATGTTGATGGCGATGGACAGTATGAGCTATTCGTTAAATGGGATCCTTCTAACTCCCAAGATAACGGTCATGCAACTGAAGGCGAATACACAGGTAATGTCATCATCGACTGCTATAAACTGGATGGCACCAAATTATGGCGTATTGACCTAGGTCAGAATATTCGGGCCGGTGCCCATTACACACAGTTTATGGTGTACGATTTTGATAAAGACGGCAAGGCAGAACTGATGTGCAAGACAGCCACAGGTTCGAAGGATGCCCTAGGTAACTATGTCAATCAGGCAGCTACTGACGCCACCATCAAGGGTCACGACAACAGCAAAGACTATCGCAATAGCTCCGGTCATGTGCTGAGCGGTCCGGAATACCTAACGGTATTCGACGGACTCACCGGCAAGGCTATCCACACCACATGGTATCTTCCAGGCCGGGCAGGAACAGGTACCAAGACTCCATCGGGCAGCAACGCCACTGAGGGCGGTTCAGAATTGGGGAAAGTCAGTACCTTACCAGAGAAGTCATTCTGGGGAGACAATTACGGCAACCGCTCAGAGCGTTATCTGGCGGCTGTGGCCTATATCAACGGGGCCGAGCAGCCTGCCTGTGGCATCTTCGTTCGAGGCTATTATTCTAGAGCCTACGTCTGGGCCGTCAGTTTCGATGGTACGCGACTCCGTACTGAATGGCTACATTGTTCACCAAACACTACACAATGGTTAATATTCAACCAGACAGGCACCACTTCTGTTAAAGTGGATGTTGATGGTGAGACATTGGTTCGCAATGGCCTCAAGACAGCCCCCAAGCCCACAAACGGAACCACAGGAAGCGGTACATTATTCAGCAACGGTAATCATAATCTCTCGATTGCAGACGTAGACAATGACGGCAAGGACGAGATTATCTGGGGCTCGGCCGCACTTGACAACGACGGCACCCTACTCTACGCCACAGGCTTCGGTCACGGGGATGCCATTCATGTAGGCAAGATGATTCCAGACCAAACTGGTTATCAGGTATTTGAGGTACATGAAGCAGAGCCGTATGGGTGGGATCTGCACGATGCAGCCACCGGTAAGATACTATATAGCGACACTGGCGGAAAAGATAATGGCAGAGGCATGGCTGCAGATTTGACTAGTAAAGACGGATGGGAATTCTGGTCAAATAACGACCGCACTCCGCGTTCGGCTGCGACTGGTATGGCTACCAGCATTAAGAACTGCTCCGTTAATTTTCGCATCTATTGGGACGGCTCCATACAAGATCAATTATTTGATGGCAATGCTCCTAGTGGTTCAACGTCAGCAAACCCTTACATTGAAAAGTGGAACGGTAGCAGTTTTAGCAAGATTGTTGAGAGCTTCAACACAGCAGCCTATAACTACGGTCAGACCTGCAACACAACAAAGGCCACGCCCTGTCTTCAGGCCGACATTCTCGGCGATTGGCGCGAAGAGCTCATCCTGTGGAACTTGAATAATCCTTCCGAAGTAAACATATACACGACATCCATTCAGACCCAATATGCCGTGCCCACACTGATGCACGACCACGTCTATCGTATGGGCGTTGCTTGGCAGAATACAGCCTATAACCAACCTCCACACCTGGGTTATTACTTGCCCGATTATATCAACGGCAAACAGACAGGCATCATAACAATATCTGATATAAGTAAGTTGTCAGATGTATGGTATACGCTTGGTGGACAGAAACTCAGCGGCAAGCCTGCCCAAAATGGCATCTATATCCATCAAGGACAAAAAGTCGTCATTAATGACAAACATTAAGACTCCACAGTGAGACTTTGCCCAAAAGAAAAGGTGCGGGATTTGAATCTCGCACCTTTTTGGGGTATCATGCAGGCCTTACTTAAACGGTAAGTACCAGTTGCTCTCGTTCGTCAGATCCTTCACGGGATTCTTATAGGCCAGTTTCTTTGCCAACCACTGACCACCGAAATTAGCACCGTAAGGACTGCTGGCATTCTTGTGGCGTGCCAGACGGCAGAGGTCATAGAAACGGCTACCCTCAAAAGCCAACTCCAATGCATACTCATCGCAGAGCAGATCCTCGACAGCATTGATGATATCCTGATCGGTTGAGCCGATATTCACATTGTAAGTTTCTGCTATCTCCTGCATCTTCTGGAGCACAACGGGCTCAAACTGGTAAGGAGAGAGTCCCGGCATATACACAGTGCCGGACACATCGCGAGAAAGACCTGTACCGTGATTATGTACGCCATAGAAGGCAGACGACTGATTACGGTCGAACTTGGAGATATTGGCTTCCGACAAAAGCGGATAAACGGTCTTCAGCAAATCCACTGTTTCCGGCCGCATATAAAGGGCCAGAGGCAGATACTCGTGGATACCATCCTTCAGAATAGCAAAAGCTGCATCATAAAGACCCAGACGGTTGAAAGCTTCAGCCAAATGCAATAAAACAGTGGTATTACGATAAAGACGGATACAAGGCTCGTTACTGTATTTCATCATCCAGCTCTTAATGGAATCGCCTTCTATCTCCTCATGCAGGATG
Source organism: uncultured Prevotellaceae bacterium (assembly GCA_902785945.1). Lineage (GTDB taxonomy): Bacteria > Bacteroidota > Bacteroidia > Bacteroidales > Bacteroidaceae > Prevotella. Next base: position 48,902 of record CADAAR010000009.1, on the reverse strand, counting down.
CTGTTATAACGGGTATCACCCAATTTGGCTGCATTCACCACCGTCTCGGAGGAGGTGCTGGCTGTAGAAATATAATAATAATCCTGCGACTCACTCAGGGTCAGATAATCCTTACTGGGAATCAACTGCACCTCATCGATATAATCAGGCTCATTCGAATAATAATCATAGCCGAAAGCCTCAGGCAACTCTGTAATGACACCACGACGACTATTGGTATTCATCGGAATATAACTGATCAGATCGAAGTTGCTGGAGAAAATCTGCGACCAATAAGCAGTCGTACGCAGGCTGCCGTTGCGCTGGGGGTCCCAGTCACCAGGCAGGTCATCAGCCGTACCGAAACGACTGCGCGATGTATAGGTCTCCATATAGTCTGTATAGGGGTCAGAAGATACCTGTGTAAGATAGGTCACATAATGCTGAGCCGCCTTGCCGAACTGCTCGGTTTCCAGATACATATCGCCTAACACCACATCAACAGGGAGGAAAATGTTGGAGGTGTAGAAAGCACTACTAGTCGGTGTAGAACCGCCATAGCTGGGCAAAGTGTATCCCAGATACTCACCCTTGGTGTTATAGCCGACATACTGCTCCAGGTCGGGTGCCAAAGCAGCTACGATACCGGACAGGTCCAACTCCGGGAAGTTGCTATTGTCAATCTGTGAGATCTGCGTCAAGGGCTCTGTATAGAAAGGCACCTTGCCATAAACACGGGCCAGCTGCATGTAGGTCCATGCACGGATAGCCTTCACAGCCACATACTCAGGCATCGCTACATAAGTGGCACCCGTACGTAATGTGGAGTCACGATGAGCAATGTAGTAATTACAATTGTTGATGACACGATAGTAGACGTACGCAGAGTCATACTTATTGGTAGTCGTAGCCGAGAAATCTGCTAACTGACGGAGATTCTTGTCCGTATAAGGTGTGGTCTGGACCAAGTCACCACGCATCTCACCCTGGAAAACATACTGGTCGGCCATCTGCTGCATAGCCTGAAGAATACCCAAAGCATAGTAGACAGAATCGGTCTTGGCATTCATATCCGGATCAAACACTTGACGCGAGCTATCTGTCTCCAGCATGTCACTACAAGAAGTGAAGAGGTAAGAGGTGAGAGGTAAGAGGTAAGAGAATACTCCTGCCATAAAGACCTTTACCCAATTCTTATTATTTATCTTGGTAATCATATCTTTTTACTTTTTTACCTTTTTACTTTTTTACCTTTTCATTAGAGGTTGATTTTAACACCTGCTGTAAACACACGTCCCTGTGCCAGATTGCCACAATCGATACCCTGATAATAGACACTGTTGCTAATGCTAAACTCAGGATCACTACCCTTGTACTTGGTAAGCGTGAGCAGATTCTGAGCCTCAGCCCATACGGTCAGGCCCTGCAGCCAGGTCCATGCGCCAGGCAAGGGAATACGATAGCTCAAGTTAACCGTCTTCAGACGCAGATAAGAACCATCTTCTATCCAACGATCGCTGAAACGATTGTTGCCCAGAGGATCGCCATAGTTGGCACGTGGCAATTCTGCCTGCTGTCCCTCATAACGCCAACGGTTTGCAGAGGAGACTTGCTGGTTAAAGAAGTTTGAACCAGAGTTAAGCACAGAACGCTGGTAGTTGTATACATCATTACCCAAAGAGTAATTAAGTCCCAGCGACAGAGTAAGATGCTTCCAGTTGACGGAAGCGAAGATGTTACCATAGAGATCAGGATTGGGATCGCCAATGATGGTCTTGTCCTGTGCATCTATCTTTCCATCGTTGTTACGGTCGATGAAATGCACATCGCCAGCCATGAAGTTGGTCTTATTTCCTGCATTATCCTCGATATACAGATAACCGTCCCTACCAGCTGCCTTAGCCTCTGCATCGGAAGCGAAGACACCTGCTGTCTGATAGCCATAGAACATGGCGACGGGATTGCCGACACTGGTCAGGATGTTGTTATCACCATAGACGGAAGAGGTGAAATCACCATCAGGCAACTTTGTCACCTCGTTCTTGTAATGTCCCATGGTCACGCCCAGTTCTACACACCAGTCCTTGGCCACGATGGGCTTGCCGTTGACAGACACCTCGAAGCCCATATTCTTCATCGAACCGCCATTGCTCCAATAGTTGTTAATACCACCTATCGGGTTGGAGAAGGCTTTCAGCATCAGCAGATTGTCGGTCTTGTGGAGGAAGAAGTCGGCACCGATACCTAACCGGTTGTTGAACAGATAGCCCTGAAGGCCTATGTTCATCTTCTTGGTAGACTCCCACTGGATCTTATCATTACCAATGTTCGTCAGCTGAAGACCCATGGCATTGTTGATGAACTTCACAGCAGAGAAGCTGGTTCTGGCAGCATAGTTGGAGATATTGTCATTACCGCTGACATCAAAGCCGGCATTCAGGCGCAGATAATCGATTGCCCCACCCTTCGGGAACCAACTCTCGTTGGTCAGCACCCAACCTAACTGAATACTTGGGAAAATGGCCCATTTCACGCCGAAGAGACCTAAGCCATCGGCATTCTCACCAAAACGACTATTAGCCTCAGCCATCAGCGAGAAGGTGGCGAAATAACGGTTCATGTAATTATAATCAACATTACCATACCACTGGATATTCTTCCAGATATCATTGACACCGTCAACACCAGGAATACCTGAGGCACTCAGCACCGGGTTCTTATCGTCGGTAGTACCCGTGTATTCAGTAGAAAGATCGCTGTTGTCGTAAGAGAAATAGTTATAACGACCACCTACGAAAGCGGCTATCGTATGCTTTCCTAACTGTTTCTGCCAGTCAACCTGAAGGCGCCCCATGAAATTCTGCTCCTTGGCAAACATCGAGGCCACCAACGAGGTTACAGTACCCAAGCCTTCCACCTCAAAAGGCGGAACACCACTGTATGGACGATGGTAACGCTGGGCATTGCGGTTCAACAGATAACTCAGGTCTACTGTCATCTTCCAGTCGGTAGCAAACTGCCAGACAGGCATGACATGAACGTTGAAATAGGTATTCTCCGCCTTGTTCTTGTTATCACCTGTGCTATTATCAAAAATCGAAACAGGATTGGCCAATGACAGGTTCTTGAGCGCATTGCGAGGCGACTCACTGCTAGCAAGGATGTTGTCGTAGCCACTCAACAAGCTAGTAAATTGACCAGCAATGGCGTTGTATTGGTAAGGCGTAACCAAAGGTGACTTTACCAATGCCAAAGCAGTTGGTGCTGTGATAGTGCTTCTATGGAAATCGGTCTGGAAACCATCATCATAAACGGTATTATTCGTCCTGGAGATGGCAATATCGAACTTCGTTGACAGGTTCCAGAGAATCTTGATATCCGTATTAAAACGCACATTCATACGATCGAAGCCACTTTCCTTCATCGTATTCTTAGCGTCCACATAACCTACAGAAAGGTTATACATTCCCACATCATCACCACCTTGAACGTTGATGCTATAGTTCTGCGTCATAGCATTGCGATAAACATAATCTGTCCAGTCAGTATTATTATGATAGGTATGATAATAATAGCCGGTGGGATCATCGTTGAGGAAATAGAAGTTCTTGTATTCATTGATGTTCGGAATGGTTCCCAGCAACTCTGAAGCATAGGTACGATATTGGTCCCCGTTCATCATCGTAGGCAGCTGAGGAATCAGTTGGACACCCGCCGAGATATTGGCGTCGATGCGGGTGGCCATCGACTTACCGCGCTTGGTCTCAATCAGCACCACGCCGTTGGCACCACGGGCACCATAGAGGGCAGTGGCATTCTTCAGCACCGTCACCTTCTCAATATCATCAGGTGCGATATTGGCCAAGAGATTATTGAACTGGCCATCGTGCAAAGAGGCTCTGTTGCGCTGCATGTCCATCTCGATACCATCAACAACAATAAGAGGCTGGGCATCACTCGTGATGCTGTTAAGACCACGGACAAACATCGAGGCACCGCCATCGACGGCAGCTGAACGCATCATACTGCGCATGTCGCCACCAAGCTTATTGGCAATTTCGTTATCAACGGTCACACCGAAATGATTGATATCCACTGTCTTACGGGCCGTATAGGTGGTCCCCTCACCATACATCGGGAGGAACTTGTCACTCAGCATCTTGATGGTTATGTCCTGAGCATGAGCCGAAATAGCCACCTGCTGTGACAGATATTCAGGCGAGTGGACATAGAGTGCTGTTGCAAAAGAAGGCACATCGAAGGCAAAAGCTCCATTCTCGTCGGTCATGGCTGAATAACGGTCATAGCCCAGAGCATGAAGTTGGACGCCAGCGATAGGGTTGCCTGTTGACAAATCTGTTACGACACCCTTTACCTGCACGGTAGGATAGTTCACCTGCTTCACGTCGGAACGCTTGGGCATGGCGATAGCGGTACCATCGCCCTCCTCTTCATCATCCGTCTGTGCAAAGGTACTGGTGGAGAGTCCTATGGCAAGTGCGCAGAAGGCGAATCTGAGAACGCCCGTCTGCATAAAGTTGAATATTGTATATTTCATATCCATTACTTGTTAGATTCTTCAAATTCCGCGAGTTCTTTCGGTCTTAAAATGATTCCGGCAATGCGCAAGTCACGGCTATAGGCCTCACGCAGGGAAGCATTAAACACAGAGTACGGTGTCGTGATCTTAATATTCGGACAATATTCGTCACCCAGTCCATAGTAGCATACAGGGAAAGTAAATTCACCAATATACAAGGTGTCAACCTTGGACGTGTCATTCGAGAACGAACGGATGGTGTTCTTATTGGTCGCATTATCCTTCATGTTGAAACGCTCCATAAAAGCCGCCATCTGGTCAGGATCCTCGTTGAGGAAGGTATAATCTTTGAGTTTGCCATCCACATCACAGTAGTTCAATGTAAAGATGACGCGATTAGGCAGGGTAACAGCATTGGCCTTGTCCGGATCTACAGACTCAGGAACGAACACGCAGTAGATTTCATAAGTGGTACTCAAAACATCACGCAGATAAAGCGTCATCTCAGGCTTGACAAACTGACCGCCTCCAGTGGGTTCTACCCAGGCATAGCGGATGGAGTTCTCACCCTCTTCAAGCGTCACTTTCTCCGGGTCCGGATTACGTACCTCCACGCGGCTGAAGCTACCATTGGAAATCATGGCACGGTTATCGGCAGAAGCTGCAGACACTATGCGCTCAGGTGCATAGGTCTCCCATGAATACATGCCATAAGCATTGATAATGCGTGCATACCCGTTACTCATAGGCACCTTCTCGATGGTCGGACTAAGAATAGCCTGAGGATTCGACAGCTTGTTACGAACGGAGGTTCTCAGCGTGTCACTTCCGATACTCGTAGGCGTTCCCTCTATCCAACGGTTATACACATCATTGTTACTATAAACCAGATTTCGCGTCAGTGTCCAATTGGTCAGAGAGTCATTCCAGAAAGCAGCATCGATATTAATCGTTGCAGGTGTTTTATTGATGCTCGTAGAACCACCACTAGTGACAAACAACTGAGCTGACGTTTGGGGAATATAGTTGTAAAAGCTCTTAACCTTTTCGTATTGAGTCTCCCAAGTCTCGTTTGTCGGCATCAGGAAGGTATAGGTACTGTCCTCATCATAGAGTTTGGCATTCAGTTGGTTCCACAGAAGGTTCTCAGTAATCATTACCGAGTCGACGTATGTCTGCATGCCATTTACAATCGGACCTGGAACAGAAGCCTTCTCATCCAGATAGGTTGTCTCATATCTCTTGAAATAGTTACGTAGCGAGTCGATGCCCTGCTCCTTCGACAAGTCAGCGTCCATGATATACTCATAGAGATTGGGATAATAGGCAGCCACACCATTGATGGTGTGCAGGATACCATTGCTGCTGGGCAGGTTAGCCTGAGAAATCTGCACATTGTCGAAGGTATAAGCCGATGAACCGACAAAGTCATAGGCTTTCTCGTTGAGCATCATGACACGCTCGTTGAGTGCACCTGTGGCATTATGGCCGTAATCAGCAATATGGTTCTTAACGAACTGACGCAACAATGCCCCATTACCCATCGCCTGATACTTAGCCGCATCGAAAGTACCATTCAGCGGTGCCCATACCGTATAATAATGGGTTGTATTCAACTCATCGTCGAAACCAGCCTTTTGCAACAGCGAAGCAAAATCACTCAATTGGGAATTCTGCTGAATGTTCTCCCACAAGGTCTGATTCGCTGATGGTGTGACATCAGCAACCGCCTTGTTGTAATCATCATAATCGGAACAAGAGGTGGCTGCAAACAAGCCCGCTGCCATCAACATCATTCCTATATATTTATTCTTCTTCATACAATCTTCAATTTTCAATTATCAATTTTCAATTGTTTAGTACCAGTCTTCAGTATACTGCTGATTATCGAGAACACTCGTGGGAACGAGCTCCACGAAATCAAGACCGACAGGATTCGTACTCTTGTCTGAGTTCAGTGTCTTGATGCGTAACCAGTTTTCTCCACCTTGGTTCAATTGGACACGTCCGAGGACATACCGAACCGTCATACTGGAGCCCCACTCAAAGCGACCGTTGTTGGTTGTGGTCCAACCAGTAGACTCAGCATGGCCACAATAGCTATACGGACCACGCATGTAACCACGGTTGTGCATGGCAATGTCAGTAGCCACACCCAGATCATCCTCCTCATTAGCATTCGTCAGACCTACGCGTGGATCCTCCACAGGAACGGTAGCATCGAAAGGAAGACCGATAGGCATCATCGAGGCAACATTAGAAGAATTACCGATATAATACTGCATGAAAGAGCCATAGCTCATCGGTGCATAAACGACACGGATCTCATAGACGCCAGAGGGAACGGACGGCAGTTTGAAGGCCAGGTCATACTTACCCCAGAACTGCATCTGGTCAGACTGATAACAACGCCAGGCACCATGAACACAATAAGCGAAACAGATGCTATTATCATAAAGCACCACATTTTTGAAGAACTTGGCAGGAATGCCGCGACGAGAACCGTCATAGCCACTGGGAATCTGACCGTCACTCGTAGAAATATAACGGAAACGGTTATTGATAAGCTCAGGGAAAAGCGAGGTGCAGTTCACACGCATACGCTCATTCAGCACACCCTTCGGCACCATCTCATTGTAAACCAGCATGCCATCGATGGAGTGGATATAACCGTTAAAAGCCTGAAGCGAACCGCCTCGACTGATGGTAACACCCTTCTGGACAACCTGATGCATCGCATCTGAACCCTGAGAAGCGAGTTGGTCAGTCAGCGTGTTGAAGGTGCGGTAGCGATTGATAAACAGCGTCTTACCTGAACCGACATTAGAAGGCTCCCATATCTTCATCAGCGTATGGGGCAGCATCGTCTCATAATAATCATAGGGATCGGCATCCGGTGCATAGTTCCAGTAAGAGCTGGAGCCCTTCTCGAAGACCAGCTGGTTTGTCGACATCGATGCTTCAAGGATATGATAGGCCACGAACATATTCAAGGCATTGAAGCGATTGGTATAATCATCGCCCGTGCTAACCTGAATCTTATTCTCACTCATATAGTTATACCAATTAGGAGCCTGACCATACCACTCGTTGGCTTTGGCAATCAGATCGCTGATGCTGTTGATGCCATTCTTACGCATCACCTCATCGCTCTCGGCAAACACCGTATAACCGACCTTACACTCATCATAACCTGTAGAGCCTACACCCGCAGCAGGATAGAGATTACCACTATAGTTCTCACGGGCTAACTGACGGAACTCGAAACGACCACGGGTATAGGTCATCAAAGAGTCATCCAGACCCGTCAGTTTCAGGGCTTCACCAAAGATGGAATATGTGTCCTTATTACGGTCGAAGATATCACCAATAAACAGGGTAAAACGGGGTATCACATGGTCGATGACATGCACCAGTCCATTGATGGTCTCATTATCAGAACTCAGGATGGTGGCCTTTCCTCCAAGCAAGGTCTTTCCCTTATCAGGACCGTCCTCAATCGTGTTGAACGAGAACTCATAACCCAGCATGGTATTCACTTCACCATTTCCGGTCATGGAGACGACATCGCGATAAGTCGTCGTAATGTGATACTTGACAATGTTCAGGCAAAGACTGTCTGTCAGTCCTTCCAACGAATTCTCCGTCATACCGTTATGAGGGATAACAGCCTGCGTATCATTATAGAGACTGTCGCAATAGAATGCCACACCGTCGTTAGTAGGTGCAAAACAAGTATACGACCCGTATGCAGCCATCATCTTGTCATACCCCACACGGGTAAGGATATAATTGAACGAAGTCAGCAAGCTGTCTTGTGCAATGAACGACTCAATGGTCTCACCTGTAAAAGTATAGAGGTCCGACTCATCAGGCTCTGGGTTACAGGCCGTCACGGTCAACATCAAGCCACCCACTGCCGTGAGGAGCAAATGTCTCATCGTTTTCATAAAACTATTGTTCATATCGTTATCCTCCTTCTTTTAATAGTTCTTATTAAAATCCTCAGCCGAACTGTAAGCCGGGTTCTGACGCAATACAGGACAGATGCTCAGATCCGACAGGGGAATTGGCAGATAGAGTTTCGGCTCTGTGTTCATCTTAGCTGCTACAGCATTACCTTTGGAAGCCATCTTACGTTTCATCAGATCAAGCATCGGCTGGTAAGTCGTTACGAAAGCCGATCCTTCGTCATTGAGGGCAGCCAACGTCTTGGAGTAGTTCACACCCTCTGCATGACGATAATGATAACGCAACAGATCATACCACCGCTTGCCCTCGAAGGCCAGTTCACGCAGACGCTCTGCCAGAATCAGATCCTCCATCTTCTCAACGGTGTTGTAGGTATTCCACTTGATCTTCTCTACATCACTCTCACGAGAGCGGGTGTTCACCTTTTCAACCAACTCAAAAGCAGCCTGCAGATGTGCTTCGTCATCATCGCCACTGGCCAATGCCATCAGCGCCTCTGCCTTCATCAGCATGATATCGGTAAGACGATAAATGATGTAGTTGCGGGAGAGCGTTGAAGTATAAGTGGTGTTCTTCTTCTCAGCAGCAGCACTCGGAGAGTTCGGATTGTAATCTGAGCCTGACGACACATACTTACGGATTTCCAGACCGGTCAGGTCACCTACGGTCACCGGCGAATTATAAGTATTCATCAGTCCGCGCCAGTCGTTGGTATAGTTTCCTGTCTTATACACATCCTTACCATACTGGAAAATGTCCGAGGCATAGAGATAAGGCACCGTATTGTCACGCCCATTGTAGTGATTGAAATACTGTGCAATCGCCACGTTGGTGTTGTTCGTACCATCGAACTGCAATTCAAAAATGCTCTCTTCAGCGTTACCATAGACATAAAGCTCATTGAATACGCTACGGCCGTCTAACAAAGGATATTCAGGAATTTCTGTCTCTCCAAAGCCAAGCACATGCATACTCTTCTTGGATGCAATCACCTTATCGCAGTACTCAATGGCCTGTTCATAGTCTGCGGGGTTGTGCATCACACTACCACGCCAGAGATAAATGTCAGCCAACAAGGCATCAATACCATCGCGGGTAAAGTAACCCACGCGCTTCCAGTTATTATAGGCACTGGCAGAGATGGCATTCTTCTCGGCTGTCTCCAGATCCTTGATACAGACAGCCAATACGGAGTCGGGAGCAGACTGTGGAATGTTACGCTCCTGACTGCTGTTCTTGAATGCTTCACTTGAATAGGGTACATCACGGAAATTACGCACCAGATAGAAATAGCACAGCGCACGGAGTGCCAGCATCTGTGAACAATCCGACAGATAATCGCCCTCGGTATACGACGGGTCTTCCCCCATCACACTGGCGGCACGGTCAAGTACCAGATTGCAGTTGTTGATGACTGAATAGAACGAATTCCATGTGGCGAACGTATTATCGGGCTGGGTATTAGCCAGATTGATCTCCGTCAGATCTTCCTGAATGTTTCCTGTGATACTGGCCACAGGAATAAACTCATCGGATCGCAGGCCGCCCCACACGATGAGCCTGGCGACGACGTCAGAGCTGAGCATAGAACGGTAGGCACCGTTGACCATCAGTTTCACATCCTCCTTAGACTTCCAGAAATCTTCCTCTACGGTCTTATCGTTAGGCAGGATGACGGTATCGACACACGATACAGACATCAGCCCCACTAACAGCATGAATATATATTTTTTCATAATTATCTTATTGATTAGAATCCCACATTGAGAGAAAAAGTGAACTGCTTCGAACGTGGAGTCTGTGCTGCATCAGCAGCGACACCATAACCTTGCGGAGAGATTTCCGGGTCGACGCCACTATACTTAGTCCATACATAGAGATTGTTGAGCGACAGATAGGCCTGCAACTGATTGAAGCCCCACTTCTTGATGACCTTCGGATCGAAATTGTAGGCTAACTGTAAGTTCTGGAAACGTACAAACCCACCATCCTCGACATAACGGTCTGAGGGTTGGAAGTTATAGGATGCATTATACATAGCACGTGGAATCGGTGTCTCATCACCATCCTTACGCCAACGGTAGTTTACAGTTGCACACTGGTTGTACGTATCATACATCTTCTCCAAATTCTGGCGGGCAAGATTGACAACCTTGTTGCCAAAACGATACATGAAACGGGTTTTCAGACTCCAACGACCATAATGGAAGGTGAAGTTGAAACCACCATTGACCTTCGGGAGAGAGTTACCCAGATAAACGATATCAAGTTCATTGATCTGACCATCATTCTGAATATCCTCATAGATGGCATCACCACCCTGGAAGGTATAGGTCTGTGAACTGGAACCATTGCTACTCTGATAGTTCAGAACCACACGCTTTGGATGCCCCTGCTCCATCAGTACAGTACCCTCTTCAGTCAGCACCACTGGAAAGGTCTTACCCTCTGCCAGCATCGCATTGATTGCTGCAGCATAGGCGGCCTCGTCCCAGTTGTTTTCCTTCTGCAGGTTCTCAAGATAATCGTAGCCATACTGGTAGACACCCTTGTAGCGATAACCGTAGATAGAACCCAGTGAGTTATTCAACTGAATACGGAGCGGCCAGTTTCCACGTTGGGAGATAGCCCAGGGATCACCGGTCTTACCATTTGTATAGTTGGTATAATAGGTATTCATGGCATCAAGCACACTCTCGTCCATCTTCTTCAACAGGTTGCTGTTCTGAGCCACATTGAAGTTGAAGTCAACAGAAAAGTCCTTACCAATCTTGATGAACTTATTAGCTGAGAAATTAAGTTCCCAACCGTCGTTATTCATCTGACCAACGTTCATATACGACAACTTGCTATAACCCGACATAGAAGGAATAGCCACATTCGGCATCAACAGGTCCTTTGTCTCTTTATGATAATAATCGAAGTCAATCTCAATCTTATCGTTAAGGAAGCCCAGATTGAAACCGAAGTTATACGAGGTGGTCTTCTCCCAACGAAGGTCATCGAGTTTCAGACCGTCGAGCAGTGCTGTCGGTTCCATGCTGGAGCTTTGTCCATAGAACCCGGCTGAAGTATTATATGTATTATAGAAAAGGTAGTTGGAACTGGGTGCCTTACCGTTGACGCCCCATGAAGCACGCAAACCAAACATCGACAGCCAATTACCTTTCAGTTTCTCCATAAACTTCTCGTCGCTGACATTGTAGCGAAGAGATACACCTGGGAAGAGTGCCCATTTATTCTTAGGACCGAACTTGGAGTCACCATCAGCACGCAGTGAGAAACCCAAGCTGTAGCGGCCATCCTTATAGGAAAGGTGTCCATTATAAAGCAGATTCTCAGTTACAGAGCGTGAACTACCACTGCTCATACCACCATTCTGACGCAGCCATGCATCGATAGACGGATCGGAAATCCCAGTAGGAATACCACTCTCGGCAATATACTGATTGTTGTATTTCTGAGTACTCATCTCATAGCGGGCCAACATCGTAGCCGACCAGTCCTCATTCTTGAAATAAGGCGTAAATACCAATTCAACACGTCCACCCACTTTCATACGGTTGGTTTCGGTCTTTGTGGCCAGGTTATAACCATTGTTCGACCACAGGAGGCTACCTAACGAAGCAGGCAGATAGGTAGGACTGCTACTGGCATAGATATCAAAATCTACACGTCCATTCAATGTCAAACGACTCTTATTTGCCTCCGTACCCAACAATTCGTACTTGATGGTAAAATCCGGTGTCAGACGGTAGGTCTGCTCCTTGGAACTGGCCAGATGAGCAATGGCAACGGGATTTCCCAGATTATGAATAGGCTCCAGAGCCTGAGAGGAATAAACATCGGTTGCCCCTCCCCCACTCACAGGATTCGGGCGATTCATGATATAGTATTCGTCGGTGTCGTTGCCATTGGCATCCTGACGATAAATCGACATATTCGGAGCCATTTGCTGGGCAATACCCAACAAATTGGAATAGTTCTTGTCGTTACCCGTATAGGTCAGTGCAAAATTGGTAGAGAAACGGATGCGGTCAGACACATTGTAATCGAGTACCAAACGCGTCGTAAACTGCTGGAATATCTGCTTGATAATAGAACCGGTCTGATGCTTGTAACCGGCACTGACACGGAAGGTAGCCTTCTCACCACCACCTGTCAACTGAACCGTAAAGTCGTGCATCAGGCCAAACTGTTTCACAGCATCCACCCAGTCGGTGTTGTTGTTCCAGTTTTCATATTCTGACCAAGCTGTGTTATAGTTCAACTCCTGAATGTCAGTGGTTGCATTAGCCTTCTGACCAGGATTATAGAACTCCTCCTTCATCAGCATGGTATACTCATCGCCATTGAGCAGCTTATAGCCATCAGGCTGCCAAGTGCCCGTCAATTTGTAAGAGAGACTCACACGTGGTTTACCTCTCACACCATGCTTCGTCGTAATCAACAGCACACCATTGGAACCGCGTGAGCCCCAGACAGCCGTAGCTGCGGCATCTTTCAGCACAGTGATACTCGCAATATCCTCGACATTGACCGACAACAATGAGGCATACTGTTCCTCATTGGCATTCGCAAAATCGAAGTTCTCATCAGGATTGTCAAAGATCTTATCATCCACGACAATCAGCGGGTTGGCATCACCCGAAATTGTGGTGACACCACGAAGACGCATCGAAGTACCTGCACCCAGGTTACCTGAGTTTGACACAATATCCAGACCTGCGATTTCACCCTGCAGAGCCTCATCGGCTGAGGTAAAGGCCATACCTTGGACACTCTCCATATTGAAGACTTGCTGAGATGTGGAAATCTCCTTTTTCGAGATCATCAGTCCACCGCTACTGGAACGTTTTGACTTGACAACCACTTCTTTCAGCTGGGTGTTCTCCGGTTCCAGTTTAATCTTGAAGACTGTCTGGTTACCGATATTCACAACCTTCGTTTTATCACCTACATATGAGAACACCAACTTATTCTTGGTACTCTTCACCTGCATAGAGAAATTACCGTTGAAGTCGGTCTGTACAGCAGACACGATACGGTTATTCGCATCACGTTCCACAACGTTACCCATCATAATCGGGCCATCGTTGTCGGATAGTGTACCTGATATACGTACTCCCTGAGCCATCAGCGCCTGACCGACAATGGCAAACAAAGCCGTAAACAATATCTTCTTGATAGTCATATCTTTCATTCTTTAATGTTATTTGGCATAAAGCGGTTCAGAAAGTTCATGTATCACACAGAAAGAAGAGGTGTAGATGCTGGAGGCATTCGCACGGGTCTTGTCAAACCAGTAGTCACGTGCCATCAGATTACACTTCACTGAAGGGTTATTAGCATCAATGCGATGCACGGTGCCTCTGCCGTCCTTAACCACCAGAACGCCATTGCCACTTTCATCCATCACTTCCAGTTCAAGTGCAAGACCCTTGCTGTCAGTGCTCAGACTATTATATCGCTTACCACTCATCACATTGTCTGCATAGACCGATGAGCTTTGGAAATGGTAACGGGCAAAATCCTTTAATTGAATAATCATTTCCTTTGCCTTGGCCTTGGCAGCATCAGCAGCATCACCCTCTTCTGCAGCATATTGTTCATAAAGCTTCTGCACCTCAATCCAACGGGGCAGGCCATCATTGTAAGCCTGTTCCATAGCGGAATTGTTAGGGGCATAGAGGGTATAGTTGTATGTATTAAACATCTTCACATTCTCATCCAGACAACTGTTAGTGGCCACTTCGTCTTTCGAAATACGGCGGTCACCGGTAAAGATGACAAAAGCATCCTGCTCAGAGATACCGAATGAATTACGATCACCGCTGATACCTGCCCATGTGAGCAGCTCTGTAGCAGAGAAACCTGAGCAAAGCTCATAGAATTCAGAGAAACAATCGTAGTTACGAAGCGTACGACTCACACTATTACGGGGTGACTCTATCACATGGTCGATTCGGAAGGCCACACCATTCTTCTCAGGATATACATCGGTGATGACTGAAGGTATTACACCGTTGTCGATCTGCTGCCCACTCATCACCTTGCTACCGGCAGCATTACCCGTCACCTTAATCTCACCACCATGCTTTGTTTTGTAATAGTTATTGCTACCGAACACTTCACCGGTTTCCAATACTACAGTATGATAGTTAAGAATGTCGACCATCAATGACGACCACTGAGAAACTGGGACATAAGCACCATTGTTCAGCACATTGCCAATAGTATTTGTAGCAGGATCATAGCTGTAGGCAATGCAACGCATCGTTCCGGAAGTGGCACTAGTCTGCTCATAACTGAATTTCAGGGCACGGGGCTCCGCATGACCAAGATAAATGGGGTCAACATAGTATTTCTCAAAGGCCACATCATCAGGAATAAAGAAAGCATAGTTAGCCTTCATCGCCATCAGATAATAGTGGAACGAGACGCCCAGCTGGTCATCATCCTTCACTGCCCAGTTCATCACTTTCATATCAGGATAAACCGATGAGGGTGCCATCACACTCTGATACTCGTCAGGAGCAATGAGTTCGTTCATCTTATAGATAACACCATTGTTGGCGAAGGCAATGTCATACTTCCCGTCACTCTTCTTATTGAGTTTCGAAAGGGTCACACCCATATACTCGTTGGCATCATTAGGGATAGTAGAGAACTTACTGGGCACAGTTGCCGTAAACTGCTTCTTCATCAAGTTATTGGCAAAAGCGGTCAGAATCTCCGGCTTCTGCTTGTATAGAGAATCGAGGTTCTCCACCAAATGCGCCTCAGTATTGTTCTCCTTCGTATATTTACCATAAAGGTCTATCAGATAGGCACCGTCACCGCCCTTGGTAAAGAACTCCACCATGGCCTGGTTCGTCGGAGCAAAGATTGCTGCCACATCGCCAGTGTTCAACTCTACTCCACCCGATGACTTCAACGGACTATACTGGTTCCATCCTGGATCAAACTTTAGGAGCTTATCTACAATATTACCATTCGGGTCAAGGGCCTGACGATGGTTCTCATCGCTGTTCAAATATCGTACCTCATAAATCTTACCAATGGTTGAACGACCGTTTTCTGAAGCCCAGGCATTGTAAGCATCCGTTACATCCTTATTCTCATAAGGGGCGCTGAAATAATCAAGGATACGGCTGAAATAACTGGTTTCAGCATCACTCCTCATCAACTGAGCCATATTGCCCGGCGGTACAATCACATCTTGCATCTGATGAATATAGCCATTTTGGCAGGTTACATCACTCTTAATAACCTGATCGTCAAAGATATAGGCCATACCCTCCTGATACTCAGAACCCGTAAGAATGGCGAAATCGTTGTCAACGTTCACATCGCCAGTCACCTTGATACCGTTGTTCAACATGTGCTCACGAGTGAAATGTACCATCATAGGACGGGTGGCATCGCTCACAATATACATCTGATCATCCGAACGGAACGGATCCCAATGCACATTGTTCTGAGGCATCTCCGATGGACGGATGTGCTGAATGGTGTCGATGACATTCTGGCTGGTCTGATGCTTCATGGCCATACCTTTCGACACGGCATCGTCGCCAGCACTGGCATTCGACAGCATGCTCACCAACAGGGCATTGCTGAGCATGGAATTCTTCAGCAACAAGTTTTTCTGGGCAAATGTCAGCTGTTCATAGCTTTTGACACCCCAGTCATTGGAAGCAAAGAACCGGCTGAAAGCCTCGTCATTGGCAGGAAATACGGTCATCGAGCCCGTACGGTTCAAGGTCTCGGTGTAACCGAGATCATCAATAAGCCGTAAGTAAGTCGAGAACGAACCTGACAAGTTCGAGGGGTTCTTCAGTTCCTGATAGATGCTCTCACCAAGCCATGAAGGCTTGCTGTCGGCATCCACCGCCTCGTTCTTTTCAACACAGGCGGTCATCATTCCCGCTAAAGCGAGAGTGATACAGAAAATGACTTTTTTCATAAATAGCTATTTGTTGTTTGATTTGTTTTTATTGACGTCATACGAAGTTAGTATACTTTCAGTGTGCAAAAATACAAAAATAATGTGAAACGTCCAAAAAATAGCTTATCAAATCTTTAATTCTGTCATTTTTTGCAGTTTTTGTAGCAAAAGACAAAGGATAACAAAGAACCGCCCTCCCAACTCAGAAGAGTGGAAGGGCGGATTTATAATCAGGAAATAATTCCTTTACATTTCAATTACTCTGCAGCAGGCTCTGGCTCCGGCTCCGGCTGATTGATGATAGTCAACAGGTCGAGAGACAGCGTGTTAGCATGACCGTCGTTGATAACTGCCAGTGAAGCACCCTCAGGAATCTCCACATTGTCGATTGTCATCCAGTTACACCATGCATTACCCCAAGCCGGACCGTCGATATTCAACTTCGTGAGTTCGCCATTGAGTACATAGCCTAAAGTTACCCAACCATCAGCAGAAGAATCATTACGGGAATAGATACCTACCTGATACTTTCCTGCGGGCAGAGGCTTGGTGTACATGTAGCTGTCGGCAGCGAGCTTAGCGCAATAGCCACTTGAGAAGCGGGTGAAGAGACCACCATTGAACGAGCCCCAGTTTGCATTGGTCACGGTACCCACCAAGGTCATCAGCGCCTCATCCTCGAACTCAGCAATATATACATACTCATCAGTAGCAGTGTAGTAAACGTCCACCTGGCAAACGCCCTGGCTGTTCTTATCCTCATTACCAGTGAAGGTATAGTAACGACCGATACCACTCTTGGCATTATCGGTAACAGGAGTGACATACCACTTACCATCCTTCTCATTCTTATAAGAAGCATAGTAGCCTACCTGAACCGTCTGGCCTTCGAACTGCTCGCCATCAATGAACTTGATACGCTCGGTGGTGCCGTCCTCATACTGATAGCGCAGGTTCAGACGATACTTATACTTGGCCATTTCTTCAATCTTATAAACAACCGTAATCTCATTACCTTCTGCATTAACCGTAGCGTTCTCAGAATTATCAGACTGATAAATATACTTCAAAGAACCATCGGCATTGGTAAAGTTGGCCTTTTCAGAATCCAGCAGGGTAATGGCAGAACCCACCTTAGCGCGACGGGTAATACTGGGTTTAGCTACACCATCAACCAGAAGTTCATTACCTTCTGTATCTACATAATTAATAGTATAATCAGCATACTTGATGCTTGCATCAGAATAGTACTTCATAATATAGAGGTTATCCAGATAGTAAGTACCTGAATTACCGGCACAGATATCAATCTGAGTACAAGTCTGGGCATTCTCGCTAAGGAACTCTGTTTCGCCAGAGAAGATGCTATTGCCCTCCATCTGAACATCATAGGTATATTGACGGTTTTCTACATCAACAAACAGCTCAACATGCATCCATTTGCCCCACAGATCCTCTGCCTTGATTTCTTCTTGACTAGCAGCGGCCACCTTGTCATTGATCCAGAAGTAGTTCTCGTTTGCACCACCGTAAGCCTTACCACGGGTAGCACCGATATTGAAGATGGCACCATTGCTTGTATAGCCATACTGGCCCTCATTTACACCAAATGTAGGATTGTGAACCGTTGCATCACCAATCGTAATAGCACTTGGAGCAAGAATAGCAGCAGGAATCATGAAATCGAAAGAAATCTTCACGCCCTTCGCATTCTCTGTATAATCAGAGAAATTGTAGAAAGCCATACCCCTGCTACTAGAGTTAGAACGGGTAAACTTGGCCACATTAGAAGCACTTGTTGCTTCGGCCTCTGCAGTAACTGTCATACGGGCAGGATCCACAATCTGGAACATCGATACATCACCGTCCTCAAAGTCAAAAAGATCCATAACCTTCGAAGACTTTTTCTGATTAATCTCATTGTCTTCGGTTGAGCACGATGTCATTGTCATACCGCATGTCAGGATGGCGGCAAACATCCATAGTAAACTCTTTTTCATTGTTTGTTTTTAATTAATTAATATTACGAAAGTTTTAATGATCTATTCATAATTGTCACGAAATTGGTGCAAAGATAGATATTTTTTTCTTAATTACCAAATTTTAAGCCATTTTTTTGCCCATCTGCAAAAAAGCGTGCCGCTTAAAAAAGCGCCACGCCTTTTGGTATAGAGTCTAATAATTATTTCACAAGAATCTTCTTGCCATTGACAATATAAAGACCCGGCTTGAGGCTCTTGAAGTCATTGCCGACCTTCACACCTGTGATAGAATAGACACCCTGAGGTACATTCTTCTCAACAACGGCAGACTGGATGGCATCAGGAGTCGAAGCTGAAGGATCCATCTTGATGACATCAATCATCTCGGTGAGTCCCCAGTATGCGTTCTGCAGTTCTTTGGCCGTCTTAGCTTCCTGTCCTGCCTTGATGAAGCGATTCAACTTATAAGTCAACCATTTCTTGTTTGCATCTTCTTTATACTGCGTAACAAGTGCTTGTGCTTCCGTAATCAGAGTAGCCACATCAGCCTTGGTATCGTCAATATACTTTGCTTCGTCACTACCAACATAGAAAATCTTATTGTCGCCGAATCCAAAGGCATTCACACCTGCAGATGCATTATTGTCTGAAGATTCAAGACCGAACTCAAGTTCCTCTGGATCAGTGCTGGTCTTCTTGTAGAATACAGAATACATCCAAGGTGTATAGCCGCTAATGGTGATGTATGCCTTATTATCGCCAGGAGCAACACACTTGGAAACTGTAACTGAGTCTGGCGCACCATCCTTACCGAAGAACACACGGACATTAGGCGTATAGACAGTATCAACAAGTGTTGCCAACTCATCATCAGTATCCGGATCATAAATGAATTCTGTGATAGTCTTACCGACAGCGATGAACTGAGCCACATTGTCATCAAGTGCATAAGCCTTTACGCGATACTCATAAAGACCTGGCATCGTCAGGGTAATCTTCTGAGAAGCTTTACCCGTAGGAGCCACAGTTGTACCACGCCATGCATTCAGGTTGATACCACTCTCATAAGCATTATTGTTTACTCGAATCTGCCATTGTTTAATTTCATTGCCTGCATAAAGTGTCCAACCATTCACCTCATAGGTCGAACCCTCTGCATAGTTAGTATCAGAGGTCCAAGCCTCGAAGCCACCGTTCTGGATAACGATCGGAGCGGGATTAGCACGCGTTGATGACGGCATCTCGTAAGCAACCTTGGTTTCCTTGATATTCTCAATAGCAGCCTTAAATTCATCTGTCTGATTGGTAGCAGAAAGCCCATCAATCAGAGCCTGTCCAGCCTTGATAGCATTTTGAAGAGCAGTACGCAGGTCGGCAGGCGAAGTAGCGTTTGCAGGATTGTCGAGCGAAGCCTGAGCATCTGTAATCCACTTCTTCAGCTCATCTTGGATGGCATTGGAATTGACTACCCAATTCTTGGCACGACCCATCTGGTTCACCTGATCCAAAACACTATTATACAACGCTTTCAGTTCATCTACACCTTCATCCGACTGAGCGACATCACAGCTTCCATCAGCCTTGACGATAGACAATGACTGATCCAGAATAGCCTGAGCATTGGCAAGGGCACGAGCCAGAGAATCCTGCTCCCACTTATAGTCTGCCAAATCAGTAGGATAAGTATCAATACGATTCTTCAACTCTGTCTGCTGAGTAATGACATCACGGATGTTTTTCTCCCAACGGAGGGTAGTCACAGAAGTACCCACCATGCGGAACTGCGGATTACGGACACTGTAACGACCACCCTTATTGTCGGTATAAGTGGGGAATGTGAATCCTGCACGAACGGTATCGCCCTCTGCAATATCAGCTATCAGGTAATAGCGCTTCCAGTAGTCGCCATTCAAGGTATCGTTTTCTAAAGTTACGGAGGTATTACCAACCCATACGGTAGGTCCTACTACTGGACGAGAGTTGTCTGTACCATAAGGCTGCGAGCCATTGGCAGAAGCAACTGCCTGAGCCTCGATAGAGAAGAAATACTTTCCAGGTTTCAGGTCAGTACGCTCCACCTTAACGCCTAAGCCCTCAAGATTATAGCTAGTCTGGATTCCTGCAGAGGCTACATAACCATCACCTGCCGGACGCTCCAGATTACCATCATTAGCAGAAAATCCCCATCGAATGCCGACCGTCTTCCAACTACCCACAATCGTAGCATTGTTCAGGCTATTCCAATTGACAGAAGATCTTGTCGTCCAGTCACCCGATTCCGTGTCGCCGGCATTGTCATCCAGGAACTGTGTGATAGCAATCTCCACTTCCTCCATCGTAGCGGCCATACCTTCTATAGATTCAGCCGTCTCAGGATTATCGATGAATGACTTCAGGATTTCCTTCACCCCTAAAAGCACATCCTTACCCTCTGACAGGCTTTCCTCAGCCAGCAATTTGTCAATATACTCAGTCGCACGAACGAGGTTACGGGTGTCGTAGACCTCTTCAACCGGATATATCTCGAAATTAGTCATCATGACGCCAGCTTCAACAGCCAAAGCATCAAATACGAGGTACTCTTCTTCCTCAATAGTCACACTTTCAACCACCTGTTTCCATTCCTGGTCATATGCCTGAGCCGTAGAAACAGCAGTACCTCCATCAGGATTACTGTCAGCATTAGGACAACCTTTAGGAGCACCGATGGCTACCGTTCCGTCATAGTTCTTAATGAAGGTAATATAGTTGTCACGAGGAGCAAAGAAAGCTGTATTCGAACTGTTTTTCGAAGGTACAGCCGTATTGCCAATACCGTTACCCTTAATCCAATAAGAAATAGCGTAGGTACCAGGAGTCAATTTCCAAGAGTTGGTCAGCCAGATGGCGGGATCGCCATCAGCACGTTCTTTACTCGAAGCCTTGACACTCTCAATGACATTCTCGCCATTAGGCCCGACACCTGTCGTGATCTTCCAGTTCTCAGCAGAGAATGGTTCACCATCTTCATTCGTCCATCCTTGGGTACCATCGCCCACATTGAATGAACCGTTGACGACCTGGTTTTCACCAGTCACTTTGAATTTTGCGCCTGTGGAGTACAGATAATCCCCTGGATTGTAGGCATAAGCGCTCACTGCACAGACCACGGCCAGCAATTGCAAAAGTAGTCTTTTCTTCATAATCAGTTGATTTTAGTAATTAATATATAAATTTCATTTATCTGCAAATAATCAGTAGTGGGTGCAAAATTACATCTTTTTATCCGAAACGCCAAACTTTTCGCCATAATTTTATCTGACGATAACCGTCTCAGAGTCAAAGTTTCTGCCACCCTGCATCTTCACAATATAGGCGCCCGGACGCACACCAAGATGCTTTACTTCACGTCGGATATCACCACGACGGCATTCTATTGAGCCGACATGAATGCCTCCTACAGTATACACTTCACAAATCACCAAAGCATCTGCCGAGAGCGTACCAATACCCAGTGTCGGATCGTCGGTAACGCTAATCACACCTATCTTCCCAGCCATTGCTGTTGTATTCCAATAAAGGCCGGCCGGCAATGTCGGTAAGTCATAGCTAGGCGTACCAGAGAAGGAACTCGAGGCATTCCACAGGGTAAACGAATCACCTTTCTGGGGGGTATACCCCTCCATCAGCGTGACCTTAACAGTACCGTTAACGGTCAAATTCTTAGCGTCCAACACCGAACAAAGGGTGGTACTCTTGATTGTCATATCAAGCACAGAACCCTGTTTGAAATTTATCGAGGCACTAGCCTTGATAGTACCTGGGCCAGAATAATCAGGATCGTCATAATCATTGATATAGGGTTTCACTATGGCACCATTTTCAGCAGTCAGCGAAGCAACCAACCCTGCCCCGGAAACACTTCCGTTTTCTCTGACCGTCAGGGCATTAGAGCCAATCAGGGTCTTGGACATGGATGAATTGAACTGTAATTCTCCGCCCTCGATGGCCAATGTCGATGAGAATTTACCGGCAGGAAGGATCATCCTGCCCGATCCCCGTTTCACAATGGGTGAGGAAGAAGAGAAGGTGACATTGATATTTTGGTCATTGACGCCAAGAATGTATTTTCCCTTTCCTGTCAAAGTACCGGTTCCGATGACGTTACCTATCTGTACATCGTATGACTTACCCTTCTTCGAATCTGGGTCTTCATTGCTGACAGACACCCCATTGTTCAGACGCATCGTGGCTTTACCCATACCCTTCGAGTTGGTGATATTAAAGGTGGCATCATAACTGCCTCGTTTCTGAAGGCCAGGTACGATTGTTCCTTCAAACTGACTCCAATCACCATTGAAATAACCACGAACACCACCCGCTATGACCGTAAAGGTACCACTACCCGTAAGTTTTCCAGTATAAGTGCAGCGAGGATCACAAAGCAGCGTGCCCGAACGACCTTCAGGAACCACAAAATTCGTGGGATTGGTGGCATAGGCATTCTGGTTGTTAGGATCATTCAACGTACCACCCCTGAACTCCACGGTTTCGGGCAGAGCGACGTTAGTGGCCGCATTCAACTGGGCATCAACAGCACCACCACTGATCACAAGTCGGTCAAAATCGATACTCGTACCCAGCACCAACGTACCTGTGCCCGTTTTGTTGACCATACGGCCCTCACCACGCAGACTGCCATTCTGAGTAAAGGTCACGCCAGAGGGCACCTGGATAGTAGCATCACCCTCCTCAACAATGATACGCTGACTGCTGGTTGTTGTCGCATTGACTGCTAAAACTGCATTATTCCCAATCGTGATACTCTTCTTGACATCTCCCAACGCACCATATTCGGTGCCCACATTATTGGCTAGAGAACTGACTGTGAGCGTACCACCCTTGATAACCGTATTACCCATATGATTCACGTTCTTGACGGTCAGGCTGCCAGCCCCTTGTTTAGTCAAGGTTGGTTCCCCTCTAAGGCTGTCACCAGACAGCGTAAACGATTTGGTTTCATTATCAAACAGAATACGCTCAGGAGCCACACTGCCCGATATAGTGATGGTGGTCTGCTGTGCCTGGTCGTTAAATACCACGCTGCTACCCGGTACGAAAACAGAACCCGTGCCGTCAACATCAGCGAAATTAGCTGTGGCATCCGTATTCCATTTGCCATCGACAGAGCCTGTCCATGTCAGTTCCTTGGCATCATAGTCGACGATGGTGAGGTACAGTTTACCGTCTTCATGACTCAAAGTAGCTTTCTTACCGCTCAGTCCCTCGACAACTATATCACTGATATTTCCTATCAACGAACCCACCTCACCCAACAGATACTTACCTGCTAAGGAGTTACCCTGAATACGGAAAACAGGAGCATCATAGGCTGGTCCACCACCCTTGGGCCATTCCTTCTTTTCAATGACAAGTGTGGTGACATTGATTTTATCGTTCTCGCCATCATTCATGTCAAAGACGATACGCGAGCCGAAACCCAACGAGAGCTCACCGACCGTGAGCGTCCCCACCTTACCATCGCCACCAGGCTGAATCGTCGCATTATAATCGGCCTGAATACCTTTCGGGAAACTGCCGCAGGAAATCAGGGTCGTATGACGGTTGAGCCAGACACGGCTGTTCTGCATCGTACCGTCGAACTGAAGTGTACCTGCCCAGACATCCGTCGGACCGCTGTAGGTTTCCGTCACATTCGGCAACACCAGGGTGCCATCACCTTGTTTCACCAGACGCATCTCACCAGCAAAAGCGCCACCAGTCAGCGTATGGGTATAATAGGCATATCTGATATCAGGATTGGTGGTCGATGTACTATTAGTTCCTTGTACCCAGGATGGTGTATTGTCTATATATAAATAAGGTGTAGCGCCATCAGCTACGTTGACCGTCATATCGCCAGTCTCGCAGGTAATGACCTGTTCACCGCTATTCAAGATAGTTCCATCATTGGTGATTTCCGTCCTTCCTGTCATCGTCAGAGCAGGTGGAGCCATCGTGATATTCTCCAGTTCACCGAGGAAATAGCTCACATGAGGCGGCTGATTATAGCCGCACATCTGCCACACCATCGCATTACGATACTGGTGATCATGCCAGAGGGTATAGTTACGCCATGGTGTTTCTATCGTAGTCGTATAGATACGGATATTATTGTTGGCAGTACGCATGATAATCTCCTCACGCCAATCACCAAAGAGGTCGCCCTGAAAACATGGTGTACCTTTCGTGTCGTTATTGGTCATAGATCCCGTCAGCGTAGCTATCAGACCTTTGCCATATTTATAGATACCACCAGCTGTATTCTTACCATTGGTATAGTTGAACGACTCATCGCAGAGGTCACCATCCCAGTAAATACGCATATTATCAGTACAACCGGACTTCGACAGCTCATTGATATGCTGATTGGTGACACAACTGATGGGGTTATCATGTGCCGAGAAAGCCATTGCTCCTGGATAGTCGTTGCAGAAGTTGGCAGCCATACCACGTCCGTCATCATCGCTACCAGTCATTCGATAACGAATCTTTGAGGTGGTGGCATCACGATAACAATTCGCAGGTCGGTCTTCATTACAGGTAAATATCTCCTGTCCCCAGGAATAGGGGTCGAAGTCGCCATGATGCTGGGCATCTCCATGACCAAGACCGGTAGTCGAGAGACCTTTGCCATTATCATCAATAACCATCGAACCGAAGCAGATCTCATCACGGCCGTCCCAGTCGACATCAGCAATGGCATAATTGTGATAGCCCTGTCCGTAATAAGGTGAGCTGCTGTCATTACAATTCCAACGCCAACGTTCCGTCAACTGATGCGTTGCAGGATCCACATCATAGGCAATCATCTTATGACGGGTATAGATACCACGAGCCAGGAAAATGCTCGGTTTGCGGCCATCCAGATAGGGCGCACCAAAGAAAAATTTGCTAGAGCGGTGGCCATAACCGTCACCCCAGGCTTTATTTAAGTCAGTTTCTCCACTCTCAAATCGTTTTAACGGAAAATCCATCACCACATATGGGTTGCCGTTCTGACCGTTGCAGTAGACGAGAAACTCCTTACCATAGTGGGTAAACCACTCTACCCCACTGGTCTTTGGTTCACGATAGTTAGTCCATGATGTACCATTCTTTCCATCAGCCCCTATTGTATAAGTTGTTCCATCAGCCTGATGTATGACAGAGCCTTCTGCCAAACGCATCACCACTTCTGCCTTACCATCTAAATCCCAATCATAGCCTACAATATTTTGCTCATTATTCTGGAAGTCACCCATATTAGGACCACAATTAACCCACCAAAGCACAGTCCCATCCATCGTCAATACCTCGAAGATAGAATATTCGCCATTGTTACCATTTTTAGGAAAACCATTGTTGATTTCATCCATGTTATCGTATTTCAACAGGATTTCCATCTGTCCGTCACCATCGACATCAGCGCAACAGGCATCATTGGGAATAAGGGTCGAAGTGATGGAACTGTCATGCTTAGGTTTAATCTCAAGATAGTTGGTCGACAGGGGCGATACCGACTGGCTCTGACTTTGCTCCTGGTTGCGGACCACGGCACTCACCGTATATTTGCTGCTGGCCGTTCCCTGACTATCGGTATAGTTAGAGGTAGTCAGATTCTCTGCCACCTTCTTCCCATCGCGATAGAGATTATAAGTCACATCATAATACTCCTCGCCATAAATGCGCCAAGAGCAGTAGACACCATTCTGAACCTTGACAGCCACAAGACCGCGGTCCAGTTTATCAGTCATTCGCTGCGCCTGAAGACCTACAGCCGTCATACCCATAAAAGCAGCCAACATGAATATCCTTTTCATCATTGTAGAGACAGTTTCTTATTATTCCGCTGCAAAATTAATATTATTTCACGTATCAGAACCTTGATATTTTGATTTTTACACTTAGTTTTTTGATTTTTATTCGTAACTTTGCAGCCGGATAACGATTCAAACAACAACGAAAAAATTATTAATAATGAAAAAACTAGTGCTATTATCTACAGTATTTTTCCTGACAGCCATAAAGGTTGCCGCTCAGGAAGTGACACCGAAACTAACGGCCTTCCCAGAATTCCGTCCCGCCACAGCCTATCTGGCTGATGGTAAAAAATTGGACATTCCAATGGCCAACATCTTCCTCAAGAACAGTTCACTGCTCTATCTCAGTGGGGAACTCACCAAAGAAGCCGACACCAAGAACCTTTTACGTGTTGACTTCAAGGATCGTACGTATATCCGTATCGACTCTGTACTAGCCTTTCAGGTGGATACCGTCGGATCGAAAGCACTCTATTGTGCAAAGGTTCTCGACCTCAAGGCCTACAAGCAATTATTAGTCAATAATTCCAACATCACCAACCTCGATCTCAACGATCTCATGACGACGAACATGCTCCAATATACCACGGTGGATATTGGGGATGCACAGGACATACACTTCCCCGTGATACCGCTTTACTATTACCGTATCAATGATAAGTTTGTCCTCGTTCATGAGCGTCATCTCAAGCGTTTCTTCGACAAAGAGGACAGGCGCAGGATGGAATCGGTGATGAACCTCCCCGACTTCAGCTGGACCAACGAAAAATTCCTACTTAAAATCTTAGAAGTCATCAAGTAGTCTCTCGAGGGGCTCTATTCTTTTTCTTGGCTTGCATAAAGCGCAATGTTTCGGCCTGTTCCAACATCATATCGGCCAGGCGGCTATTAGCATCGTCTTCGCCATTGATGGCATCATAGACAGACTTCAGACCATCTCGTCCTCCGTCATGCTTCAGCACATACACTAAGCTAAGATACTGCAAGGCGGCTCCCGACGACAGGATATCGAGGTCGGTTACTGCCAACTGCGAGACGGCCAACTGATAAGCATCGTCGCTGTTTTCGTCGATAAACTGCTGTACGTCGCCGAGGGTCTCCATTCCGAACTTCTCGAGCAGCGGAAGATAGTTCATCAGCGAAACAGGATAGATCTCAGCCTGATTGACGGCAGCGATACGTCGATTCAGACGGTCAAAGGGTTTCAAGTCGAGATAGCTGCGGAACGAATCACCCGACAGCGACACCTCGTCTAACTGTCCGCTCTTCACCAGCGTCTGTACCTGACGACGGTAGTCGGTAAGCACGATGCGCAGACGACTGAACTCATCGTCGACCAACTCCAACATACCTGCCAGACGACTAAACTGTCGCTTGTACTCACGGGGAATCTTCACCTCACCCTTGTAGCCTGTATCATGCTCTATGGTCGACCACACATGTTGCAAGGCCGTACGCATCTGTAGTTCAAAACGGATATTCTCAAAAGCTTTGTCTTTCAGCCGACAGATATAGTGCAGCGAGTTGTAGCCGAAGCTGTCCAACTGGTGCAGCTTACGCTTGTCTACACTCTCTTGCCAGTCGATATCGAATACGCGTTTTGCGATGACTGCTACCTTGTCGACCTCGTCGGTGTAGAAAGTGATGACACGTAGTCCTACGAGGTCGGTTATATCAGAAATGCTCTTATACTTCGCACCTTTCCGTTCTAGTTTTCCAGCTAGCGACTGTTCTGTTTTCACTCTATACTCAAAGGCCGTTACGTAGATACCTTGCTCACGGAGCGCACGACGCAACAAGTCGTAGGCATTCTTGGCCAACTGTTCGAGTGTGGGTACCAGTTCGCGATATTGCTGCATCAGCATTTCGCCGTGTGGGTCGAGTATTACCTTGTCCATAAATTCTTTATTCTTAGTGATGATTCTGCCACAAAAGTAGTAATATTATCGAAAACCACCAAATATTCACACCATTTCTTGCAAAATTGGGCAAATATTCTTATCTTTGCAGCAGATTACAAACAAACTAACAAACATCATGCAACAAAAACTAATCTTTTCAGGACTTCTCCTTGTTGCGTTGTCGGCTGCGTCACAGCCAAACTACAATATGCAACAGATGAGCCGCGAACAACTAAACCGCGGTGTGGTAGCTATCCGGAATGACCAACAGGTCATCGTCAGCTGGCGTACACTCACCTCCGACGCTAAAGGACAACCTTTCAATGTCTATAGAAATGGAGAGAAACTCAACCACGAACCTCTCACTAAAGGCGGCACATTTTTCATCGACAACAACCCACTGCCAACAGCAGCCACATACGAAGTACAAGGCGGAAGCGCCAACGGCCGTTACACACTTCATAGCGATGCTCCTAACGGCTATCTGACCATCCCTCTTCAGAAACCCGCCGATGGCGAAACACCCGATGGACGGCAATACCGCTATTCGGCCAACGACGCCAGCGTGGGCGATGTTGACGGCGACGGACAATACGAGATCATCTTAAAATGGGACCCCTCCAACTCACACGATAACGCCCACGACGGCTACACTGGTCCTACCCTCTTCGACTGCTACCGTCTCGACGGCACTTTGCTCTGGCGCATCAATCTGGGCATCAATATCCGCAGCGGCGCCCACTATACGCCTTTTATCGTCTACGACCTCGATGGCGACGGCAAGGCTGAAATGATAGTACGAACTTCTGATGGTACCATCGACAGCAAGGGAAAAGTCATTGGCGATCCAGAAGCCGACTATCGCCATAAAGGCCCCGACAAAATCGGGCGCATCCTTACAGGCAAGGAATACATCACTGTGTTCAACGGCCTTACGGGTGAGGCGATGGACACCAAGCCTTATATCCCCGAGCGTGGCGATCCCAAAGGCTGGGGCGACAACAAAGCCAACCGCAGCGACCGTATGCTGGCTGCCGTGGGGTATCTCGACGGGAAGAAGGCATCAGCCATTTTCTGTCGTGGCTACTACACCCGCTCAGTGCTCGCCGCATGGGATTGGGACGGCCACGAACTCAAGAGCCGCTGGGTGTTCGATACCAACAATCCTGAGTGGGCCAGTTATGCAGGACAGGGAAACCACAATCTCCGCGTGGCTGATGTCGACGGCGACGGCTGCGACGAGATCACTTACGGTTCGATGGCTGTCGACCACGACGGACGCGGCCTCTACAACACGGGTATGGGTCACGGCGACGCCATCCACCTGATGGCCTTCGACCCAAAGAGTCGCGAGCTGCAAGTGTGGGACTGTCACGAGAACCGTCGCGACGGCTCTGACTTCCGCAATGCCCGCACAGGAGAGGTCATCTTCCAGGTTCCCTCAACGAGCGATGTGGGTCGCGCGATGGCAGCTGACATCGACCCCACGAATCCGGGTGTCGAGATGTGGAGTGCCGACAGTCACGGAATTAGAAATATCAAGGGCGAGATCATCAATATTGCCAAAGATGCCGACGACCCACAGCATCATAATTACCTGATGCTCGGTGGACGCTGGTTGCCGATGAACTTCGGCATCTGGTGGGACGGCGACCTGCTGCGCGAGATGCTCGATCGCGGACGCGTGTCGAAATACAACTGGCAGAACCATACCATCGAGGACATCGTCACCTTCCCAGGCATTGTGTTCAACAACGGCACAAAGTCGAATCCCTGTCTGGCGGCCGACATTCTTGGCGACTGGCGAGAGGAGGTCATCGCTCGTACCCCCGACAGTAGCGAACTGCGCATCTTCGTATCACCCATCCCCACCGACTACCGCATCAACTGTCTGATGGAAGATATCCCCTATCGCTTATCGACAGCGACACAAAACGTAGGCTACAACCAACCCTCGGAGCCCGGTTTCTATCTCGGTCCCGACGAGACGGTGAACCCCTTCCTGAAATAAATCGGGCGAAAAACTTGGATAAATGAAAATAAACCCTTATCTTTGCAAGCAAATCATACTAACTCTTATAAAGCAAGATGAAAACAATGAACAAAACCCATCTATTTATATTGATGCTTTCAGCAGCATCGTTGCTCGGCCTGTCAGCCTGTAAGAAAGGTAAACCGTCGGAAGAGCGTCACGAGAGAGCCCTTCGTCAGATACAGAATGCCTATGAGGAAAGAGACTATCAAGAGTTGCTGACACTGGCAGACAGTCTGTATACCATCGGTGAGTTAGGTGAGGCCGAAGCTTACTACTGGCAGGGTTACGCCTGCGACCGCACCAACCAGTTGCGTATGGCGGAATTCTATTGGAAGACGGCCATCGCCCAGACCGAGAGCTCTACCGAGCCAGGAGATCTCGACATCTACGCCAAGTCTGCCAGTCATCTGGCCAACGTACTGGGCATGCGAGGCGAATACGACGCCGTGCTCGATATGGCGAAACCTGTGGTCAAGCGATTGGAGGAGCTGAAGTGCGACACGACGAGTGACTACAACAACCTGATACTGATCATGGGTCTGTGCCAGTCGCGTTTCGGTTTGTCAAAGGATGATGCCAACGAGAGCTATGAACGTGCCTACCAGACCCACATGAAGAATATCGAGGCAAACCGTTCCGATGTGGCTTATAAGAACGCCATCGCCGGTGTGGTGAACATCGCCTTCAACTACAACGAGACCAAAGAATACCGCGAAGCCCTCATGTGGATTGACCGTTACGCCGAACTCATCCGTCAGTACGAGCAGCGCAACGATGCCGACCCCGCTTACGTCGACCGTCAGTGGGCCCGCTACGACATCTATCGCGCCATCGCCCTCGACGGTCAGGGGAAAAAGGAAGAGGCCGCTAAGGTCTACGACCATTATCTGACCACCCAGTATAGCAAGATGCCTGAGGGCCGCATTGCCGTTATCGACTACCTGGCCGCTGCAGGCCGCTGGGAAGAGGCCGCCGACAACTATGCATGTCTCGACGAAATGCTCGGTCGCAAGAACTACTCCATCGAAGATTTCCAGAAGATGGTGCTGCCCAAGTTCAAGGCCAACATGAAGGCAGGTCGTCGTGACTCCGCAATGGTCGTCGCCCTGGAGATTAGCGAATCACTCGACTCCGCCATCACCAAGGCCCGCAAACAGGATGCCGAGGAACTGTCGACCATCCGTCAGAAGGCAACCCTGTTGGCCGATGAGGAGGCATTCCGCACCCGTCTGCGCACCATCAATCTGCTGGTGGCCATCGCCCTTGTCTTCGGAGGTTTCTCACTCTACACCCTCTACCGCCGTCGCAAGACCCATCGTCTGGTGAAGAAGTATCACCAGCTGCAGGCAGACTATAACGAGATGGAGTCCTCCAAAACGATTCATACACAAGGAATCCTGGAACAGAACATCGCCCGCCATATTCAGGAGGCGATGATGCCTGGACCCCTGACCCAACGTGATGACATTCACATGTTTGCTACCCTGAAGCCTGCCGACGAGATCGACTGCGACCTCTACGACTATTTCATCCAAAACGACAAGCTCTATTTCTGCATCGGCGATGCAATAGGCAAGGGCATCGACGCTTCTACAGCGATGGCGATTACCAGAACCGAGTTCCGCACCCGCTCTATTCATATGACCGATCCAGCACAGATCGTAACATCCATCAACAAAGCACTCACCAGCCGCGACAACAACAATATGGGTGTCACGCTCCTCGTTGGTATCATCGATCTCGAGACCGGTCGTCTGTGCTACACCAACGCTGGACACACGGCCCCCATGCTCGTAGGCTCTGGCATCGGTCTGTTGCCCGTCGACCAGAATGCGGCTGTAGGCACCCATGCCGACTTCCATTATAACACCCAGGAAACCCGTATCGACCCAGGCACCCTTATCTTCCTTTACAACCAGGATCTGTTGCAGGCGAAGAATGCCGCCGACGACGCTTATGGCGATCGTCGTATGCTGGGCGAGAGCCTGCAGGCCACAAAGGTACTGAAGGAAAAGCTGACTGCCGAGTCGTTCACCAACTGGATGAAGGAGGCCGTCGGCCGCTTCATGGGCGAGGGTGTCGAGAAGCCAATGACAATGGTTGCCCTGCAGTACAAACTGCGTAAGCCTGGCGACTCCTATCAGCGAAGCCTCACGATCTCCAACGACCCGAAGAATGAGGCCTATATCACCTATTTCACCACGGAAGCCTGTGCGGCTGTCGGTATGAACAAGACACTCGGTAACGCCATCGCAGAAGAGATGGTGAATGTGGTGAAGAACCTTGTGAAGGAGGCCTATCCTGACGGCACTAAAGGTGATGTTAACATCGAGGCACGTACCGAAGATGCCGACCTGCAGTTCATCATTGCCGCAGGCGAGAAGACCGTCACATTGAAAAAGACAATTACAAAATAAAAACTATCACAAAACAATGAGAAAAACTATTTTATCACTCCTCGCTCTGATGGTCGCCAGCATCACGATGGCCCAGAGCGAGGCAGCCAGCGACGTGATGAAGACGTTGCGTAAAGTGAACGACTACTTCATGATCAAGTATGCCGACCCCACACTGCCCACCAACGTCAACCGTGTACGTCCCTCGTCGCTGTGGACACGCGCCGTGTATTACGAAGGACTGATGGCCCTCTACGAGATCGACAACGATGCACGTTACATCGACTATACCGACCGCTGGGGTAACTTCCACAAGTGGACCCCTCGCAACGGTGTGAAGACCAACGATGCCGACGACCAGTGCTGTGGACAGACCTACTTCGACCGTTATATGCAGAGCGGTGGCGAGGAGAAGATCAAGCCCATACTCGAGAACCTCAACAACCAGATGCAGACACCCAACGATAAGAAGCCTGAGGCCGAAGGGTCGCTCTACGGCTGGTGGACGTGGATCGATGCCATCCAGATGGCGATGCCCGTCTACATGCAGGCTTATAAGGTAACGGGCGAACGCAGATACGCCGACCACGCAATGAAGATGTACCTGTGGACCCGTAACACCCTTGCTGGTGGACTCTTCAACACGAAGGAGGGACTCTGGTGGCGCGATAAGGACTACGTGGCTCCCTACGCCACCCCCGATGGCAAGAACTGCTACTGGAGTCGTGGCAACGGTTGGGTGTATGCCGCCCTCGTACGTTGCATGAATCTGCTCTCGCCGAAGGATAAGTATTACAAGCAACTGAAGAAAGACTTCCTGCTGATGAGTGAGGCCCTCCGCAAGTGTCAGCGCTCGGAAGACGGTTTGTGGAATCCGAGTCTCGTCAGCTACGCCGATTATGGTGGCAAGGAAATGTCGGGCACTGCGCTCTTCCTCTACGGTATGGCGTGGGGCATCCAGAAGGGTTACCTCAAGGCAGCCGTCTATCGTCCTGTCTGCGACCGTGCCTGGGAGGCGCTCGTCCGCGACTGCGTCCATCCTGACGGCTTCCTCGGCTGGGCTCAGGGCACAGGCAAAGACCCCTCCGCCGGCCAGCCTCTCTCCTACACCAAAGTTCCCGACTTCGAGGACTACGGCACAGGATGTTTTCTCCTCGGCGGCACAGAATATTATAAGCTAGTAAAATGAAAAGACTATATGTAGGCTTAACTGCCGTACTGATGACACTGGGTGCATCGGCGCAACGACATACCGAATGTCTCAACTTCGGTTGGGAATTCAGACTCAACAACGAAGGCCAATGGCGGAAGGTGAACGTGCCGCACGACTTCCAGATTGAACAACCCTGGGTGGCCCCTGCGGCTGACGAGAAAGCCGACAATACCGACGTCGCCGCCAATATCAAGAGCCGTCTGTCGAGCAGAGGCTTCAAGGAAATGGCCAAAGGCTATTACCGTCTGCACTATACCCCATCAGCCGACCTAAAAGGTCGTCGCATCCTCCTCGATTTCGAGGGCATCATGTACACTGCCGACGTGCAGCTCAACGGCCAGCTCGTGGGCAGTACCAACTACGGCTACGTGGGCTTCGAGATCGACCTTAGCGACCGTCTGAAATATGGCGAAGACAACCTCATCGAGGTCATCGCCGATACCCGTGAGCCAGGCAACTCCCGTTGGTATACAGGTGGCGGACTCTTCCGAAACGTCAGCCTCGTCACCACACCTAGAGACCTCTATTTCGAGCGCCATCCCCTCTATATCACCACGTGCGACAACCGTTACGTCTCCATCTCAGCCGAGTTCACCAACCGCACCAACAAGGCCACACGCGTCGCCCTCGAGATTCTCGACCCTGACGGTCAGACGGCCTACTGCGACACCGTCGCTATCAAGCGCCATCGTGGTACCCGTCGTCAGGAGGCCCGTATCGCTACTGATATCGCCCTCCAGAACCCGAAGATCTGGGACCTCGACACACCTTACTTATATACTGCAAAAGCCAAGCTCCTGCGCGAGGATGGCACTGTGGCCGATGAGACCAGCGATCAGTTCGGCATTCGCACCATCGAGTTCGGACCCGACTTCGGTTTCAAGCTCAATGGCCGTAAGGTGCTGCTCAAGGGCTATGCCAACCACCACACCCTCGGTGCCCTCGGCGCAGCCGCCTATCCCAAGGCCATCGAGAAGCGTATCCTGCTGATGAAACAGTTCGGCATGAACCATATCCGCACCTCGCACAACCCCTACAGCCGCGACTTCATCCGCCTCTGCGACAAGCACGGCATCCTGCTGGTCGACGAGCTCTACGACAAGTGGACGCGTCAGCACACGGGCGGCAAGGTGCCCTTCGAACAACTCTGGCAATACGACGTGCCCGAGTGGATCAAGCGCGACCGCAACTCACCCTCCGTCATTCTCTGGAGTCTCGGCAACGAGCTGCAGCAAGACCCCAACCAACCGTTCAACGACTTCGGCGTCACAATGTACAAGCTGCAAAAGACGCTGCTCCAGCGTTACGACTCCACCCGTCTCGTGACCGTTGCCATGCATCCCCGTTACCGCAACTGGGATACCGACTCCCTGCCCCACGACCTCGCCATCCAGACCGACATTCAGGCCTACAATTATCGCTATATGTACTTCCCTGGCGACGGGCGCCGTTTCCCCTGGATGACCTTCTACCAGAGTGAGGCCTCTATCTCCGCCATGGGACAGAACTATTTCGAGATGAACCTCGACCGCGTCATCGGCCTCGCCTATTGGGGCGCCATCGACTACCTTGGCGAGAGTCAGGGCTGGCCCGCAAAAGGTTGGGCACAGGGTGTGTTCGACATCTCGCTCGAACCCAAGCCCAAGGCCTATTACATGCGCTCGTTCTTCAAACCCGACGAGCCGCTGGTGCATATCGCCGTCATCGACTCTAAGAACGACATCATGTGGAATGGCATCCAGACGGGCAACGACGGCATGAGCGACCACTGGAACCGCAAACCAAATACAAAGCTCAACCTCATCACCTATACCAATGCCGACGAGGTAGAGCTCGTGCTCAACGGCAAGAGCCTTGGTCGTAAGCAGAACCCCGTGAACGACCCCAAGCTGCGCAACCAGATCCGCTGGAACGACATCGCCTATGCCGACGGCCGATTAGAGGCCATTGCCTATACTGATGGCAAGCCTGTCGCGCGCCACAAGATCGAGACTGCAGGAAAGGCCGTCCGTCTCATCGCCACCCCAGAAGACAACACCTGGCAGGCCGACGGCACCGACCTGATGCACGTCCGCATCCACGCCGTCGACAGCAAGGGCCGTCGCGTACCGATGGCGCAGGATGAGCTCCGATTTGCCGTCGAGGGCGATGCCGCCATCGTGGCCGTCAGCAGCGGCGATCATAACAGCGACGAGCTCAACGTCACAGACCACCGTCGCCTCTGGAACGGCTCCGCGCTGGTCATCCTCCGTGCAGGTCAGTCGCCCTCCAGAATTGTGTTGAAGACCTCGGCCGACGGCTATAAGACTGTTGCCACCAAACTCGAAACGAAGTAATCACACCACAGAATAAAGACATGAAACGCCCCCGATTCCTGGCCGTCACCTTGATGGTCGTTGGCCTCCTGCTGACGAGCCAGGCGCTGGCCGTTCCCGCTCACCCTGGCCTCACGAAGGTCAGACAGCCCGACGGCACCACCCTCACCATCCGTCTGCACGGCAATGAACACCAGCATTACAACACCACTGCCGACGGCTATACCATCCTGAAAAACGCAGAAGGCTACTACGTCTACGCCACTCTCGACAACGGTCGTCTCAAGCCCTCCTCCAGAATAGCTCACGACCCTTCAGAGCGTGCTATCGACGAACAGACCTTCCTTCAGCACACCAGCAAACACGTCAAGTCTACCAGCCCTGTGCGTCGTTCCCCAGACCTCATCAGCAACCACCGCCGAGGCGCAACGCCCAAGACCCACTACAACCTCGACAAATTCCGTGGACTCGTCATCCTGGTGGAATTCAAAGACAAGAAGTTCTCACGTAGCGATTACGACCAGGTGGCCAACGACATCTTCAACAAGCAGAATTTCATTGGCTACCTGCCTAACGACCCGTTTCCTGGCAGCGTGCGCGACTACTTCAGCGACATGTCCGACGGCGCGTTCCAACCCCAGTTCGATGTCATAGGTCCCGTCCAGATCAAATACAGCCAGTACGATGCCAACGGCTGGGAAGACGCCTGGAAGCTGACGCTCGCCGCCGTCAACACTGTCGACTCACAAGTCGACTTCAGCCGCTACGACATCGATGGCGACAAATGGGTCGATCTCGTCTATTTCATCTTCGCTGGCTACGGCTCCAACTATACCGGCAACGACGAGCGACTGTTATGGCCCCATGCCGACATCATCTATAATGTGGACGAAAACGGCCAATACCATTGGGTACGCAAAGACGGTGTCTATCTCGGCGACTGCGCCTGCTCCACAGAGCTCGAAGGCTGGCTAGAAACGCCGTCAACCATCCGACTCGACGGCATCGGCACCGTCGTCCACGAGTTCAGCCACGTGCTGGGTCTGCCCGACTTCTACGATGCTGACTACGAGGAGAGCGGCGGTGAGAGTCGCGACCCAGGCATCTGGGATGTGATGGCGAGTGGTTGTTACGACACACCCGTTGGCTACTCCCTCTTCGAACGGTGGTTCATGGGCTGGGCCAAGCCCGAACCGATCGACAGCGTGGGCACCTACACCCTCGACAAACTGTCGAAGAATGTGGGCTACCGTCTCAACAGCGCCCAGGACAACGAGTTCTTCCTCCTCGAGAACCGGCAGAAAGACGACAAGTGGAACGAGAGTCTGCCTGGTCACGGCATGATCGTCTATCGTGTCGACCTCACCAGTCAGAAGGTCTGGAATGACAATGAGCTAAACTGCGACCCCGCGCATAATTACTACGAGCTGTTGCGCGCCAAGCCCGATCCCGAGGCCAATTCCGCTGGCGACCCCTTCCCAGGTAAGGGTCGTGTCACCAGTCTCACCAACTACACCTCGCCCGCCAACCTCCGTAGCTGGGCAGGCAAGGAGAGCTCACTGGCGCTGATGAACATCCGTGAAGCCAACTTCCTCATCACCTTCGATGTGGTCGACGCCCACTCTGAAGTCGGCATCGCTTCGCCCCTCGCCGCTCCGTCATCATCGCCCACTCTCATCTTCACCCCCGACGGCCGTCAGCTATCCTCGATGTCCAGTCCTGGGTTCTACATCCTTCGTCAAGGCTCCACCACCCGCAAGGTCAAGAAATGAAAGCAGTATTCACCCTCATAGCAGCAATCATCATGATGAATTCGTGTAACGGACAGACGCACCAGCCTGTCATCCGCCCTGCCACCCAGGCCAACCGGTTTTACACGGGCAATGCCCAAGCGTTAGCTCAGGAAGTCGACAGTTTCCTGATGCAGCACAAGGGTAGCCCGCAGTTCGACAACCTCGCAGCCCTCATCGTGCCCCATGCGGGTTATTACTATTCGGGCAACGTGGCCGCATCGGCCTATATGACCATCAACCCCAAGAAAACCTACAAACGCATCTTCCTCTTGGGACCCAGCCATAGTGTGTGGCTCGACGGCGCTTCTGTCAATACCGAGGCCGACTACTACGCCACGCCACTGGGCAACGTGAAGGTAGACCGTGAGACGGCGCTGAAACTCACCGAAGACAGTGTCTTCACCTACCACCCCGAAGCCCACGACAATGAGCACTGCCTCGAAGTGCAATTACCTTTCTTGCAAAGACTATTCACTGAATCGGTCCCCCCGATTGTGCCGATCATCATATCGACCAACGACTTCCAAAAGCTCATGAAGATGTCGGACGTGCTCAAGCCCTATCTCAACGACGACAACCTCTTCATCATCAGCAGCGACTTCTCGCACTACCCCACTTACGACGATGCCTATGAGGTAGACGCCCGCACGCAGAGAGCCATCGAGAGCGGCAGTGTGGAACACCTCATCGCTGCCGTCGAGAAAAACCGTCGCAGCGGCAAGCGCAACCTCTCTACGAGTGCCTGCGGACAGGTGGCTATCATCACCCTCATGCTCATGTGCAACGAGCAGTACGACATCCGTCATCTGCTCTATCAGAACTCTGGCGATATCAGTGGCGAGCGCGACCGTGTGGTAGGCTATCACGCCTTCGCCTTCCTGCGTCCCAGTCAGGCCGGCAGCCAACAAGCCGATTCCACCTTCACCCTCACCTCCGACGACAAGAAACTGCTGAAGGACATCGCCCTTCAAAGCATCCGCGACTCCCTCGATGGCAAACCCCTGGCGGCAGCAAATTCTTCACTCTTCACTCTTCACTCTTCACTAAAACATCCCTGCGGCGCCTTCGTCTCCCTCCACAAACAGGGACGTTTGCGCGGCTGTATCGGTCACTTCGGCGAAGACGTTCCCCTCTACGAGATCGTGGCTGAGATGGCGCGTGCTGCCGCCTTCCAGGACCCCCGTTTCTCACCCGTCACCCGCGATGAGCTCAACGACCTCGACATCGAGATCTCCGTCCTCACGCCCATGCGACGCATCCAGAGTCTCGACGAATTCGAGCTCCACCGTCACGGCATCTACATCCGTAAAGGCTACCGCAGCGGCACCTACCTGCCTCAGGTGGCCGACGAGGTCAACTGGACCAAGGAGGAGTTTGTCTCCCACTGCTCCCAGGACAAAGCCGGTCTCGGTTGGGACGGCTGGCGCGACGCCGAACTCTACGTTTACGAAGCGATTGTATTTTAATGGAATGTCGATATTATAGCAAGCTGGACGATGGAGCGGTCGTGTGTGAGCTGTGCCCCCACCACTGCCACATCGCCGACGGCAAGACCGGTCTCTGCCGCAGCCGTCGCAACCACTCCGGCATGCTCGTCAGCGAAGTCTACGCCCATCCCTGCGCCCTCGCCGTCGACCCCATCGAGAAGAAACCCCTCTACCACTTCCATCCTGGTACCACCTGTCTCTCCCTCGCCTGCACAGGTTGCAATTTCCGTTGTCTCAACTGTCAGAACCACGACATCTCACAGGCCTCCCCCTCCGATGTCCAGCACTACGACCTCACCCCTGAGGCCCTCGTCGCCCTCTGTCAGCAGCACCACTGTCCAGGCATCGCCTACACCTATACCGAACCTCTCACCTACCTCGAATACATCACCGACTGCGCCCGTCTGGCCCATGAGGCAGGTCTGTGGAATATCCTTGTCACAGCGGGCTACGTCTGTCAGCAACCTTTGCGCGACCTGCTGCCCTACCTCGATGCCGCCAACATCGACCTCAAATCCTTCAGCGACGACATCTACCGTCGTGTCAACGGCGGCCGTCTGCAACCCGTGCTCGACACCATCCTCGCCATGAAGCAAGCCGGTGTCTGGATCGAGCTCACCAACCTCGTCATCCCCGACGTCAACGACGATCTCGACATGATCCGTGCGATGTGCCGTTGGCTTGTCGACCACCAGCTGGCCGACGCCCCACTCCACTTCTCCCGTTTCTTCCCCCGCTACCGTCTCCTCAACACGCCGCCCACGCCTCTCTCCACCCTCCGCGCCGCCCAACGCATCGCCCAGGAAGAAGGCATGCAGCACGTCTATTTAGGGAATGTTTAAGCACTTATCTACAGTCGAAGAGAATCTTGCGGCGATTGTCTTTCGGGCGCACCGCGAAGTGAATCCAGTAGGTGGTGCCGCGTTGCTCTTGGATCAGTTCATCGAAATTCTCACAAAGGGGACGGTCCCTATTGTGAGATTTTTCGTTGTCGATGTCGAGAAGGATGGCAGCATAGCGTATCATCTGCTCGGGACCGTCGCAGCGGATGTCCACGGCGCAACCGGTTAGATGATTAGAACCCTTCGCTCCACCACATTTCATATTCACCTGCTCCGAGCGGTATCCGCTGTTGATAATCACAGGCAGTTCATCTCCCGACCTATCACTGGGGCCTGGCCCCAGCGATAGGTTTCCATACTTCCGGTTATACCGCTCCCTTAGAATCTCCAGCCACCCACACAGGCGCTTTAAATTCTCGATTGCCACATGCGAAGGAATATTCCCATCGCTCGTGTGATAACTTGTTTTGCATAGCTCGCCTAATGTAAAGTGAGGCGAGAGTTTCACGTCTTTATTGATACTTACTTCTTGCATAATCTTAATGTTAATATGAAAAAACCAATGCCGCGCCGCCGCGCTGCCGCAGTGCCGCGGTTATAGCATGATGGTGCCAGTCTTCTGAAACAAAGCCTTCTCACCACCCTTCTCTTCGCTCACCTTCTTTATCAAGTGGTCGCGATACAGACGCGTCACCTTTTTGCGAGCGGAGGCCGTACTACCCAGGTTGAAACAACGGACCACATCTTCGATGGTGAATTCATCAGGCAGACGACCGAAAGCTTCAAGTGTTTTCTGTTTGCGCTGGATATTCACAGAAGCGTCCTTCAACTTATTGTCGAAATAAGCCTCAGCCATTGCTCCGAAATAGTGACGCTGACAAGCAAACTGAATATTCGTAATCAACTCAGCCAGATGCCAGTCGACCTCATCCGTCTCAAACTCGCCACACCAATACTGACCATCCTGATGCATCTTGTCCCAATGGCGCATCACAATAAACGGAGTAGCGAAGTTCAGACCGTGATAAGCGCAACGCTTCAGCAGCATCTCATCCGCCTTCGAATCATTATCCTTGGCATCCTCCATACGACGAGCCGTCCAATCATAGAGCTCATCCACGATCTTCTGCACCGTGAGTTCACCCTTCATACGATCCAGTTTCTCAGCCCACGCTTTCAGACGGGCATCGCTCTCGAAATCCACATGACTCTCACGATCCATCATCTCAAAATTGGTCGCTGGCAGAGGAATGCAGGTCAGACGAGTGGCGAGACCTGAACCAAAGTTCTGCTCGTTCACCATTTTCTTCAGAGCGATAGGCGTACCCGTATAGATGAAATTCCAGATGACGTAGAACTCCTGAAAGATACTGTCCACATTCGAGTAAGCCTGACCGTCTTCCTCGTTATGGAACGCTTTCAACTGCAGGGCCTGCTTGTCGATGTACGCCCCACCTTTCTGCAGCGACAACGTATTATCCAACTCTGTATCGAAAGTCAGCATGTGCAGCTGCATCGGCTCGCCGTCCACCTCCTCAACGGCATTCACCATATCCTGAATAAACTGCGCATTCGAGGTTCGCGCTGGGTGAATGCGAACAACCACCTTTGGCTTCTTAGGTTTCTCTTTATTGGCGCCCTTCGTCCTCATCTGCTCACGATAGGCATTAATAGCATCTTTGCCAATCTTATCAGCCGCCACAATAGGCGAAGCCAGAAGCTTAAACAATCGCGTTGCAAACGACTTTCCAGATGCCGGATCGCCAATGATCAGTGTCGAGTTATTCAAACGACGCAATTCCTCAGGGCGATGATAGAAGCGATACGTGCACCTCGTCATCAGCGTCATCAATAACCCACCACCCACGAACATTGCCGCAGGATACTGGTTACGTTTCAGTCCCTTGCAGATGTCTTTCAGCAGAGGGAATTCATCCGACAGCGCCTCAATCTCAGCACCCCACTCCCAAAGCCAGCGGCTCATATCGTCATCTCTCAGCGTCACCGCCGACGTCTGCGTTTTCGTGATCTCCTGATACGTCTTGCCACAGTATTCCTGAATCGCGGCGAGCATTGCCTTCGAGGGCAGAGAAGACACGTACTTCTTTTCCTTTTCAGCGATACAACCGGCAGCACTCTCCACAGTCTGGGTAACGTTCTCATTCCTCTCGTCGATGATCTCCTGTACCCACGGCTGGCTCTCCACGATGCGCTGCACCAACTGTTTGTCACCATCGAGCATGAGCAGCAGGTCTGTGGCCAGTTTGAGACTTTCTTTGTGACGATTGGAGTCGTCTGCACACGGCAGCTTGGCTGCATAGCGAGCATCAATAATACGCTGTATATCATAGCCGCGCCACATTACAGAGTTCGATACTTGCTCAGTGTCCACCTGGCCGACATTCCCAGTCCCTTCCACAGCAGCCTTATGGGCCACAGCATGAGCCTTAGGGCAATGAGTACTGTCAGCAACGCCATCAGCAGAAAATTGATGATGCAGCGGCTGCGTTTTCTTGTCACGATACTGTGGAGTAAACTCCCTGTCAAATTCTTCATCATAATACGTAAATAGTCGTTTTTCGTCAATAAACAGTATTTCATCCTCTTTTGGAGCGAATGAATTTCGAGTAGCATCGATGCAGCTCTGATCAGGCGAATAGCCCAAAACGGCTGCAAACGAGATTTGCTGATCTGCCAGGTTGCCAATCTGCCTGTCTGCAATAAAGATGATGCGTATGCCATGACCGCTACTGGTGATATGTACCAATACCACACGCGCCATCAACGCTTCACATTTCTGCAGCTTCTCCCACACCTCCATGGGATTCTCCACATGGTCGATATCGAGCATCACCAGACCGTTCAAGTGGCAGCCTTTCAGCAGACGCCTTGCGCCCTTCTTGGTCTTGCCGTCCTTGGTCTTCACCGTCACCTCATCAAACTGATAGCAGCAGAACTGGAACGCCGTGAGCGACTTTTTCAGATCGTCAGCCCAAGCCAGCAGTTTCTTATCGAGCGGCTTGTTCTGCCACTTCTCCTTGCCAGTCTTGGTCTTCAGGCCCTTCAATGTCTTGAGTTCAAATTTCTGGAAGTCTGTATGTTCAGCCCATTTCAGCAGCGTTGTCTCGTCCTGCGTATCTACTGCATGTAGGATTTCCCTGCGCGTGTCGATATTGAAGGCTGTCGAGGACTTGCGAATCTCCCTCCAGAAGTCCTTTTTGCCGCACTCGGCGACAAAAAGGCTCTTAGTATCTTTTTGATATGTAAACATACGTCTTACCAATTAAACAGATTCGATCATGTAGTTCTCAACCAGTGCCTGCTTGACCAGCTCGTTCTCCTCGTCGAGGATTGCCAGCTTTTCAGGAAGGGAGAGATCCTTCGGCAGACTCGTATGGCGCTTTACTCGCTCTATCGATGCCTTCAGCCAGCCCCAAGGCGTCTTTTTCAGCAATGCATCCTTCTGTCGCACACGCGGCTGACGATTGTAGGCATTGAAAGTTATTACACCCGTCCACTTGTCACGAAACAAGCGACCCTCTACGCACTTTCCCAATACGAGGCGTGCGAGTACCTCTTCTTCAATTGCAATATATTTTTTCATAACTTGTCGAATTAGTGAGCTTTGGAAAGCGGGTTTTAGTTGAGCTCATTCGTACGTACACATTTCCACGCTCATCCTCCGACTCGGATATTATTCACTATTCACTTTTCACTATTCACTTTCTTAGGTCCATAGCGTCTCATCATATACTTCACGTGCCCAGCAAACATCAGCTCCGGCATATCCTCCTTCAGCATCTTGCAAGCCTTCTTGAAGTGCACATTCGCCATAGCACTCTTAAACGTCATCTTCGTGCCGGTCATCACATAGACCACCAGTGCATACGCCATTGCAGCGCGATCCAGAGGGTGATAATATTCGAGCATCTTCTCTACACGCTCGCGACTCTCCTGAGTCAGCCACAGTTCCAACAACTTCACCATCATCTTCGTGGCCATTGTGGTTTCCCACGAGCCCATCGATTCCTCACCATCGGTCTTCTCCAGCCAAGGCGCCAGATACTGCATCAACTGACTGATCTCCGAATTCTCGCCTGCGCTAATTTTTTCAGTTGCTTTAGCCTGCAACTTGACTTTCTTTGCCATAATTACTAATTAAAAAAACACAATTAAAAAATTTACCCACGGTCATCATTTCTGATTTCCGTGGGCAAAGATTCTGAATCCTATTTCAGATTTGCAAGTGTTTCCTTTATTTTTTGTATTATGACATAAATAGCTGATTTTTAGCCAATTGAGCTGAATCCACCGGTATTTTTAAAAGTGGATTCAGGTGGATTCAAGTGGATTCAGTCTTAGGATACTTCTTTAACAGCCCCTGAAGTAGGCTAAATAGCATATTTGCCTCCACTGAGTCCAACTTGTCGCTCATGCGCTTCACCGCACTTGCTGCATTATTATAATAAGGTGTAAATGCAAACTCCATGTCAGTCCACTGAAGGTCGCGTGCTCTTAATTCCTCTATCTGTAGCAGCCTTCCAATAAATGGAGCCACAATCATCACACCATCATATTTCGAAGTCATACTAAGAAATTCATTGATTTTCGCCTCATGATTCCTCCTCAGGTCATCCAGCATCTTCGTGATG
Source organism: uncultured Prevotellaceae bacterium (assembly GCA_902785945.1). Classification (GTDB taxonomy): domain Bacteria; phylum Bacteroidota; class Bacteroidia; order Bacteroidales; family Bacteroidaceae; genus Prevotella. The sequence continues at coordinate 4,003 of CADAAR010000009.1, read as the reverse complement.
CGCTTACCGTCCACAAAGAACACATACTCACCCTGCCATGCTCTGGTATTGGTCTTGATAGTCTGTCCATTCTTCTCAGATGCCTTCATCAAAATAGCCTTAACCCTGTTCACAAAAACATCGGCAGGAGGCAGGTCTGGCTTCACCTTTACCTTAGGCTCATTATTATCCTCAGCCTTTTCATCCACCACCTCTTCAAAGTCGGCAAACTCCTTCTCCAGTTCCTCAACCTCTTTTTCTTCCTGCTGCTTCCAGTCACCCTTCTGCTCAGGCACGTTATATTGTGCGAACTTAATCATGATGCTCCCAGCCTGGTGCACATGCTTATCGCCCTTGATATATTCTTTCGTATCACTCATCGTTTTATTCTATTACCTCCCAATGTCCACCATTGTCACCTCCAATACGACGGATGCGGCCTTCCCTCTTTAGCTTCTTGATATTTTCCTCAATGCCACGAATGGATAATCCAACTGCATCTGCAATTTGTTTTGTGGTTATGTACGAATCCTGTTTTATCAATCTCCACACTTTCTCCACACTTTTCTCCACACTATTCTCCACAATTTTCTCCACATTTTTCTGTGTAGTCTTCTGTGTAGTTGCATTTTCAGTTGCATTTTCAGTTGCACTCTTTCTTTGGAAAGTCACCCTCACACCTCCACAGAAGTTCTCCACTTTAGGCATGGGCAGACCGGCACTCTCAAAGCCCTCACATATCTTCTTATAGCCACGTCCCCAGGCATCGATGAAACCTGCCTTGAAGAAGGCATTGGCGATATTCCTGTTGCGAGGACGTGAAGAATGCTGTTCAAATAGAGTGTCAGGTGTAAAACCGACTGGCAATTCACCCTCGTTCCATACATCTACATGGTCGCTCCATACATGCATTTGGATATGAGCGCCAGCATAATCTTTATGTATAATGGCGTTATAGAGTATTTCACGTAAGGCCTCTTCTGGCACTTCCAACTTTTCGATGCGATTCATCCCCTTAAAGGTGATGGGCATCGTTAAGTATTTTGCCTTCAACATATCAATAACTCTGTCAGCCATCTGTATGATGTTACCCTCTATAACATCCTGAAACATCAGGTCTGCCTCGTCAACGCCAAAGCGTCCGATTTGGAACCTGACACTGGCGAAATACCTTTGGGGTCTCTTGGCAAAGAGCAATAGAGCCGCATTTTTGAGTTTTCCTTCCTCATTGATAAGATCCAAATTTTGAAGAAGCATCTCAATGGGCAGATTCAGTTCTTCATTGGTGATTCGTCCGTTCTCATGCCCCTTCTTTAGGAAGTAATCTATAGCACTGCGATCCAAGTCATCGATAGTAGTATATTCATTGGGGATATCATCCCACGAGCGTCCCATCTTCTTCAAGACAAACTGCTGTAGCGCAGGCCCGTTCAGTTCCTGCATCGTACTACCAGAGCGATAATAGTACTTGCCCCTGTAGCTGATGGGCACATTGCTCGGTTCTATCACCACCTCAATATACTCCAGCCCGTCCTGTTCGTAGAGGTTCACGTCCACCACAAGCCCCATGTAATTCACTATCTTATTGGGAATATCCTCCAGCAGTTTCTTGGTATTCTTCAGGCCAACGACCTCGTGGTCATCGTTCACGCCAAAGTACATCACGGCACCCTGCGCATTCGCGAAGCCGCAAATCCACTCCAGGTACTTATCATTCCAACTGATTTTGAACTCAACGTTCTGGCACTCTTTTGGTTTTATCTTGCTCATAACATTAACTTTTACATCACTTTTTCTATTTCTTCTGCTCCAACAGAGCCCGCTGCTGTTCTGCTATGCGTGCAGCAATCTCAGCAGGGTCAGCACCTTCAGGTATGCCCATCTTCAGCAACTGCGCCCCATCTTGAAACTCGTTCTTGTCGCCATAGATATTCTGCGTCATAGGCCTATTCGCAGCCTCCTCTACTTTCTCAATCATCTTGTCCTGTTTCTGCTCCTGCCTGTCCTGTTGCTCCTTCTGTTGGGCCAGGATCTGTTCCTCAATCTTTGGCGCATGTTTCTGCCATTCAGGATGCCAGGCCAGCAACGTAGATACACCTCCGAACATCCCCAAGGCAATTTTCGTTGGGAATTTCAGAAAAGAACTTGCCAGATCCTTCATCGAGAATTTATTGGATTCTGGCATACACGTCTCATAGTCAGCCTCCGTCAAGGGCCTCATCTGGATACCCAGCTCGCGGCATGTTCGCTCCCTTAGCACCAACAGCGAGAAAATCGCGGTCAGAGCGGCTCTGGGGATGCACAGGTAATACAATTGTGAGAATATTGCTTCCATGTGGCCGATATTCTGATACAGATTGCCTGGCAACTGGTGCAACAGGTCGTCAATCAGCCGCAGTCCGCCCCACAGCTGATTATTTGTCTGTTCGCACCAACGACCCCACATGTTTGCTGCCTCGGCAGAATTCACCAGACGCGGCCACCATTCAAGCGTGCGTTCCTCCAAGCGGTGGAGGCTGCACATGCTCCCACTCTGGTGCTTCAACTCACCAGCCAGCTCCCGCACCTCGTCTCGCGTCGACTCCTCCAGCAGTTTGATATACAACTCGCGCTGACGACTGGCCTCATGGCTCATGTCGTGGCGGCTGCCTTCCATCCAGATGCCCAGATAGGTCTGCAGCTCTGTTATATTTACATCTGTCAGGTGCGGCAGCAACTCCTCTTCCAGTATGAACTCAGCTTCCTCTTCAGCGTGCAGAGCTTCCATCGGCGGCAACAGAGGAATGTCCGTCTGCCACTCACTCCAGTCAAAGCCTGGCTCCTGTGCACTGTCATCAACAGCCTCCTCGCATTTCAGCGTGATAAAGAGATAGCCATGTTTATCCACCACGACCTTACTGATGTCAGCTGCCAGCATGCCCCGTTTCGTCTGACTCATGATCGTGCGCACCTTATTGCGATGCTCCTTGCACACGTAGCCGATTTTATTTCCCATCGCACGGGCCATCACAGCCAAATGGTCATTCGGATTTGTGGGTTCCTTCTTCAGCACCACACGCGGCTTCATATCCCTGAGATTCGAGAGCATACCGATGGTACGAGCCCACATCTCAGGTGTCTCAGGATCACCAAATTTGTAATCCGGATTAGCCGCATATTGCACTCCTAATATTTTGAAAGTATATTCTGTCACTTCTAAAAAAGATTCTTAATTACCAAGGTGCAAAGTTATAAAAAATCCTGCTCAATCAAGCATGTTTATCCTTAAAATTTTAGAAAAAAATATCAATCCCACTCACAATATTTTGAAATGCTTGCGAAGTCCCAGAAATTCTTCGTATCTTTGCAGCAGCTACATAAATAAATTAAAAAATCATCAGAATTATGGATCAAATACACAATCATTATCACGGACCTATTACGGTCCAGGGAGCAAACTTCCAAAGCCACTACGTACCAGCGGAGAAGCCCTACGCAGTGTATGTCTACGTCTGGGAGGGTCCTACGGCTGCGCATGCACGCTTGATGTCCAGCAGCTTTGCAATAAGCGATTTCTTCTGTCTGGCAACAGACATGTTGTAGCGCGACTGCATGTTGATAAGCAGTTCGGGATTGATGCCGAGAGCCGCTTCCATCATCAAGGCAAAGTCGGTGGTTACCGGCCGTTTCCCGTTCAGTATCTCGTTCAGCTGCGTATAAGGAACATTTAGCAATTCGGAGAATTTCTTCTGCGACATGCCCCTTGCCTCTAATTCTTCTTTCAGTACCTCACCTGGATGTGTCGTAATTCTGTTCATTGCTTTTCCTCCTTTTTATTGATAATGGTTCGTAATGTCTGTAACTGTGCAAATAGTGATGACTTTCTCCGTACCCTCTTCTCTGATTTAGCTGCAAAGATAACACTTTATTTTCAAATTCACAAATTTAGTGAAGATTATTTTCGCTATTTATCGCCTCAAAGAGTGTTAGAGACAAAAAAGAAACGGAAGCCGCGATGACTTCCGTTTCTCTATTCTTATCTTTG
>CADAAR010000008.1 GCA_902785945.1 uncultured Prevotellaceae bacterium | reverse complement strand
AAATGACTAAATGACTAAATGACTAGATTTTGGGCAATTTTTGCTAGAATAATCACTGCGTGCTTTTTTGCGTGCTTTTTTTGAAGAATAATTTGGAAGTGCTTTGAAATTTTTGTACCTTTGCAATGTCAAAGAAAAAATACGAAATTTGCGGCCTGCCCAGGCAACAAAAATTACCTGCGCGCGAGGCACCTGTTTCCTAGGCAAAGCCAAAAATGGAGATTTTTCGGAGATAAGTAATAATAATTTACAATCTATTAACAATTAATCAATTTATTAACCATTTAAAAGAAAGGAAAAGAATTATGGCATTGAAAGTAAAAGCAGTTGAACGTACGTAACATTAAGTTCACGAAAGATGAGAATGATCCTGGCGTATGGCGCTATGTGATGCAGCCCGACCTGTATATCGCGTTGAACCAGGCGAAGGTGATTCGTGAGGCAGCTCTGCGAAGTGGTGTGAGCCAAGGTGTGATGAAGGCCTGCTGGGATGCAGCTGGAGAAGTAATCAACTGCGCGCCAAGAGTGTGGCAAAGGTAGAGGATGTGAAGACCTCGCTGATTTCGACCCGCCGCATTATCTTCACCCCTACTCAGGACCTGAAGGACGAGTTGGCCAACACCTCTATTCAGATTACCTGCTACGACCGCAACGGCGACGTTGTGAAGCGTGTAACCTCGGCTGACGCTGGTACCGTAGAGGACAACGACAACGAGAACACCAACAGTGAGAGCGAGCAGGGCCAGCAGGGCAGTCAGAGTGAGCAGGGCAACCAGGGTCAGCAGGGTCAGCAGACCGCTAGCACCTATGCGCTGACGATCTCTAGGACCGGCGTTGGCTCAGCAACCGTCACCAAGGATGGTAATGCTGTAACCTCGGGCACCAGTCTGAACGAGGACGACGAGGTGGAAATCAGCATCACGCCTGCTGAGGGGCAAGTGCCTACCGCAACCGTGAATGGCTCGGAAATCGAGTTGACTGAGGACAACGGTGTCTACTCCGGTAGCTTCGCTATGCCTGGTCAGGCCAGTACGCTGATCATCAACACCGGCGAAGGTGAGGACGATGATTATGATCCCAACGCCTAAGCGAGTGAAGAGTGAAGAGTGAAGAATCAATAGTCATGAAGAAGAAGATTATTGAGGTAGCGGTGAAGGTAATAGTAGCCGCACTCACAGCCTTCCTGACGGCCATCACGACCACGAGTTGCATGGGATACGGACCGATTGCGCTCTAGGGAGCGCTGCAAATCACAGAGGACTGACAGACGAAAGAGCTGCCAGTCCTCTTTATGTTGAAGGCACTATTTGTTTCATTTTACCCCAAAATTGTTTCAATTTGTAGAATAGTATTGTATATGTGGGAAAAAAGCCGTAACTTTGTGGCAAAATAAAACGAAGATGAAGCGAATAACGATTGTTATGATGGTGCTCTGCTCGTGTATGAGCCTGACAGCCCAGACGAAGCAAGAACCTTTCGGCCCTGTGCCCAGCGAGAACCAGCTGCGCTGGCAGGATATGGAGATGTACGCGTTTATCCACTATTCGCTGAACACATACACCGATCAGGAGTGGGGTTTCGGCAATGAGGACCCGAAACTGTTTAACCCCTCGAACCTCGACTGCCGGCAGTGGGCACGTGTCTGCAAGCAAGCGGGCATGAAGGGCATTATCTTCACCGCCAAACACCATTGCGGCTTCTGCATGTGGCCCTCGGCATATACGGAATATTCAGTCAAGAATGCCCCTTGGAAGAATGGCAAGGGTGATGTGGTGCGCGAACTGGCTGATGCTTGCCGCGAGGAAGGACTGAAGTTTGCCGTCTATCTCTCGCCGTGGGACAGGAATCATAAAGACTACGGCCGACCCGAATACGTGACTTATTTCCGCAATCAGCTGCGCGAGTTGCTGACTCAGTACGGCGATATCTTCGAGGTATGGTTTGATGGGGCCAACGGCGGCGACGGCTGGTATGGCGGTGCCAATGAGACGCGTAAAATTGACCGTACCACTTACTATCAGTGGCCAGAGACCTACAAGATGATCCGCGAACTACAACCCACGTGTCTGATCTGGAACGATGGCAGCGACCGCGGCGACCTGCGTTGGGTGGGCACCGAGGCAGGCAACGTGGGTGAGACCAACTGGAGTCTGATGCCTTCGAAGGGCGACACACCCTGGCACATGCTGCACTACGGCGTAGAGAATGGCGACGTGTGGTGTCCGGGTGAGACGAACACGAGCATCCGTCCGGGCTGGTTCTACCACGAGACGGAGAACGAGCACGTGAAGAGTCTGTCGAAACTCATGGACACCTATTATAAATCGGTAGGGCGCAACTCTACCCTACTCCTCAATTTCCCTATCGCACCCAACGGTCGCATCCATCCCAACGACAGCCTGCGCGGCATCGCGTTTAAGAAAATGATCGACGAGGTGTTTAAGATGAACCTCGCCGAAAAGGCCCGTCTTGTGAAAGAAGGCAGGACCACAACTATCGACTTCGGCCGGCCCACCACCTTTAACCGTTTCCTAGCAGAAGAAGATATCACACAAGGGCAGCGGGTGAAGAAATTCACGCTCGAAGCCCTCGTCGATGGCAAATGGCAGCCGCTGAAAGATGCACTTGTGGAGGACGGCAAGGATGGCCTGACCACCATTGGTCACCGCCGCATCATCTGCTTCCCCACTGTCACTGCGACTCAACTTCGTTTCACGATAACAGACAGTAAGGCCGAGCCCATCATCAAGAAACTGGGTATATATCTCGCTCCAGAGCTCACCGCCGATATACCTGACAGCGGCGAGAAGAAATCATCGGCCCTGCATATCTTCTTCAGCAGTCCCACGCAGATGATGATCGACTGGGATACGGACCAGACCCTCACCACCTTCCGTTACCTGCCGCCGCAGGATACGAAAGATGGCATCATCACCCACTACACCCTCTGGGGTTCTACCGACTGGACCAACTGGACCAAACTCGCCTCAGGCGAATTCTCGAACATCGTGAACAATCCCATCTGGCAGAACATCACCTTCCCAGCAACAACGGTCCGCATCCTGAAACTAGATGCAGACCGTTTGGCAGCGGGCAGCCGTATGGGTTACGGCGATATCGACATCAAATAGGTTTCAACTATCACGGCATTGTGGCCGTCAAGAACGTAGCGTTGCCGAAGATATAGAGAATGTTCTCACTGGCAGGCACGAGGATGGTTTCGCCCTGACGGATATCGATGCCGTTGATATTGGCATTGCCCCACAGACAGACCACGATGACGAACGAATCGCAATGGAAGTCGATCTGCTGGGCTACCTGTACGACCACGCGATGCACCACGAAATGCGGACAGTTGATGAGCTGTGAAACGGGCTTGGTGCTGTCGTAGGAGGTGCGGTAAGCGGGCCAAACCTGATAGTCGATGGCATCCTTGGCCTGCTCAATATGCAGCTCGCGCGGATTACCGTGCTCGTCCTTACGACCGAAATCGTAGACACGATAGGTGATGTCGCTGGTCTGTTGGATTTCTGCCAAGAAGTTGCCTGCGCCAATGGCATGCAGTCGACCAGCTGGCAGGAAATAAAGATCGCCCTCATGCGCCTCGTGGGTGGCAATGACGTCCTGCATGGGTGAACGCCCGTTCTGGGGTTCAGCAGTGGCCAGACGCTCATAGTCATCAGGCGTGATGCTCTTAGAAAGACCGGCATAGATTCTCGACCCCACATCGCTCTTGATGATGTACCACATCTCCGTCTTACCAGTACAGCCATGACGCTCCATCGCCAACTTGTCGTCGGGGTGCACCTGTACGGACAAATCCTGACGTGAGTCGATGAACTTTACCAACAGGGGGAACTTGTTGCCAAACTTCTTATAAATCTTCTGTCCGACGAGCAGTCCCTTGTACTTGTCGATCAGTTCAACGAGCGTCAGTCCCTCATCGACATCATCAATCAGTCCTCGGTTCACGGCCACACTCTCATGTCCGGGTACGCCACTGATTTCCCAGCTCTCACCCACATTGGGCTGCGCATTGAAAATACCCTTGAAGGGCGCAATCTGATAGCCACCCCAAATAGTGGTCTTCAGATACGGTTGAAATTTGTATGGTTTCATCTTTTAATATGGTGAAATATTGTTTAATTCTTCCATTTGTGTCTCGTTCACCTTGGTTGTGAAGAGCATACGAAGCTGATCGGCGGTGATGGCTGTGGCAGGAGCAAAGTCTTTAGAGTGCATATAGTTAAGCACACTGGCATAGAACTGCCGACCTTCGGGATAGCGGGCTGCCTGTTCCAAATCGCTCATGACGATGAGCAGGCGGCCCTTACCCACTTGGAACTCGAAGACAAGACCCAGCTTGTGGTTGCGCTCAATATTGTCGATGACCTGTACTATCGGACGGTAGTTCTTGTTGGTGTGATCGAGAATGAAGGGATGGCTTGCCTTCACCACGGGGAACCACTGCCACGATGTATGCTCGAAGGTGGGAAAATCGCTGAACAGCGGGTGGCTGGGATCGCAGAGCAGACCAAGCGTGCCAGGCGACACTGGTTTTTTATTGTTTTCAGAGATCGTCTTGAACATCCGGTAGTTCCAGTAGTCGGTCTGGAACAGTCCGCCCACGCACAAATCCGTTGAGTCAGGCGTCAGCAGCACCTTGGCTCCTTTTTGCAGCTTGCTGACAACGTCGTCGGTCAGACTACTGGCCATCACGATGCCTTTCTTGTTCAGCTTCACATCGTCGGGATAGGCCCACAGGTCATAGCTGTTCTGATAGTCATTGATATGCAGCGTCAACACAAGATGTGTGGCCTGTTTCAAGTGCTTCAGGTCGATGTCTAGGGCACCGGCATCGAGTAGGCCTTCGCCATCGGGGATGCTCAGTTCGCCCTGCTGTCCTGCACACGCCCATCTTACCTTATTATTTTGTAGTGAGCCACCGCTATAGTTGGCCACTTGTATTTTTCCGTGAATACCCTCGCTAAAGGTAAAGCAATAGGCATCGCTTACCAGCAGCGGCACGACGGGTGAACAGAACTGCCGCCACTCGCGCTGCGTACAGATGCCCTTGGAGTCCATGAAAGCGTCGAGTATGCCCACGTAGGCCGACCCCTGTCCGGGATAGTCCTGAAGGTCGAGCAGTTGGAAGCCTGCCATATTGGGGGTGCGGAGATCCATCTCGATATCCTGCTTATAAAGCAGATACGCCCATCGGCCACTGGCGCGATGAAAGGCTTCGGCCTGATCGGCCATACCTGCATCGACAAGTCGCTGACGGAACACCTCCATATTGCAAGGGCGTAGTACACCGGTGTATTTCCCGATTTCGTTATAGTCAGGATAAATTTGGAATTGTGCCGTCTCGTGACTGATGACGGGAACACTGCTCCGTGAACAGCCTTCTTCGAAGTTCTGCTTCGCATTGGGTCGGAAGTGATTAATCATGCCTCCGTCGAAGGCATCGGCAAACGAGAAAGAGCCGCGCGTATGGGTATCGTAGCTGCCCCAAGCTTCTCCCCCCACCCTACATGTGGTGAAATAATCCATGCCAGGCTTTACTCCTTGATAGCCCAGATAATAGTTTGAGCCAAGGGTGTAGAGCTTGTCGGGAGCGATGCTGCGGAAGTCATCGACAAACGCTTTCATCTTGTCGATGCTACCCCAAAGCTCATTACCCAGAGCAAACATACGGAACGAGCGGTGATGACCGTACCAACGCAGAATGTTCACACCTTCTTTGTGCAGGAAGGTCATCAGCACACTGTCTTTTTCGTTGAAGTCGCCCCAGAAAGGCAGCTCTGGTTGCAGGATGATGTTCAGCGAGTCGGCAGCGGCAAAGGCGGCTTCAGGCGGGCACCAGCTATGAAAGCGCACGTGATTGAGGCCATAGTCTGCACAACGTTGCAGATAGCCGAACCACGAGGCGAAGTCCATAGGCACATGACCCGTCAGCGGCCAAACACAGGCATCGTGCTTGCCGCGCAGGAAGATGCGGTGACCGTTTTGATAGAATGAAGAGTGAAGAGTGAAGAGTGAAGACTCGGCTTTGCCGCTTGCTACCGAAGGGACGCAAGAATTTGCTACCGCTCCGCAGGAATCTTCCACAGCGGTAGCAAGCTCTCCACTCTCAACTCTCAGTTCTATCTTTCCGATAATGCCGTTCCAGTTGGTCTGGGTATCTTCTGTGCAGGCATGACTGCTGGCATAGAGTTGTTCGGGAATATGGCTACCATTATCGACCATGATGGTGAGCGTATGTCGGCCTGGAGCCAAAGATTGAGGAAGGGTATAAAGCTGCGGGGTCGATATGTCGTTATTGCTGCAAACGAACGTTCCGTCTATATAGACTTCCGTGTACTTGGTACGTTCCAACAGGAGTTCGACAGATTTGCCCGCCCAGTCCTGTGGGATGTCTATCTCACGACTATACCATGCCTTTCCCTTGTAGGCATAGCGACGGCTCAGGTGGGTGGTCTCGTCGAAACGCTTCAGGGGCGTTCCTTTCCGGTTCGTATCGGTGGTGCCAGGTAGGGTCACCACATCGGAGAAAGGCGATGCCGCCGTCATCGTGCCATCAGGGTCGAGGGCAAAACGCCATTGACCAGCCAGACTGATGACCGTATTATCAGCCCAAGCATGCAGGCATAGCAGGCAGCAAAGTATGATAAGAGCCTTTCTCATATGGAATCGTTCACCCCCGGTTCTTGGCGATGAGTTTCTTAATGGTCTCTACAGAGGCAGCTGTGGTCAGACCGTCCTCGGGCGTGTTCATGCAGTAGTCGATGAGGCGGTCGATGGTCGAGGTAGCCACATGCATACGGGTATCTGCCGTAGCATAATAGATAAACACCTTTCCATCCTCATCAGCAATCCAACCATTCGAGAAAGCCACGTTCATCACATCGCCCAGATACTCGTTACCTTCGGGCACGAGGAAATAACCGCCGGGCTGAGCGATGACCTTTGTGGGATCATCCAGCTCCGTCATATACATATATAATACGTAACGCAAACCATCGGCCGTTCCACGCACACCATGCGCCAGATGCAGCCAGCCCTTAGCGGTCTTGATGGGATGCGGGCCCTCGCCGTTCTTCACCTCAGTGATGGTATGATAGTGACGGGCATTGATGATTGTCTCCTCCTTCACCTCGGCATGGGTGATATCGTCGACCAGCGCCCAACCGATGCCGCCACCTGAACCCGTGTCGATGAAGCCATCCTGCGGACGGGTATAGAAGGCGTACTTCCCATTGACGAACTCAGGATGAAGCACGACGTTACGCTGCTGGCTCTTGGTTTTCAGATCCGGCAGTCGCTCCCAGGTCTTCAAATCCTTGGTACGAGCGATGCCTGCTGTAGCCGTAGCGGCAGAGAGGTTACCCGGCTCTGAGTCATCGTGACGCTCGGCACAGAACACACCATAGATCCAGCCGTCCTCGTGCTGGGTGATGCGCATATCATAGATGTTCGTGGCAGGAATCACGTCGTCGGGCATGGTGATGGGTTCTTCCCAGAAACGGAAGTTGTCGATGCCGTTGGGACTCTCGGCCACAGCAAAGTAACTCTTTCTGTCGGCACCCTCCACACGGACTATCAGACAATACTTGCCTTTCCACTTGATGGCACCGGCATTCAGAGCAGCATTACACATGATGCGCTGCATCAGGTAAGGGTTATCCTGCTCGTTGAAGTCGTATTTCCACTCCAAGGGCACATGTTCGGCAGTCACAACAGGATATTTGTACTTCTCGTAGATACCATTTCCCCATGCGATGGGTTCATTCTTCCGGCTCAGCAGTTCTTCATGATGCTGACGCAAGGCTGCAACTTTCTTTTCAAAATCAGTCATAATTATTGTTTGTTTAATCCGCTGCAAAGTTAAACAAAAAAATAAGAATAGCCTTGAACTTTTTTAGCAAAGTCTGCCACTTTCTTAAACATTATAACTCTTTTTCTTAACTTAACAAACATTTGAACGTTGACAGATGTTTCAATTTAGCCCAAAAATGTTTCAAATTGCAGAATAGTGTTGTACGTATGGAAAAATATCCTTATCTTTGTGGCAAAAATCAGACAACAATGAAACGACTTTTTATCATCTTAGCCTCGTTGCTGGCTTTGCAAGTGCAGGCACAAAATAACGACTGGGAGAACCCAGCAGTACTGGGCATCAACAAGTTACCGTATCACGCAACGCTGCAATTGCCATCGAAGGAGAAGGCGTGTAAGGAGATTGTGAGTCTCGATGGACAGTGGTTTTTTCATTGGAGCCGGAATCCAGAAGAAAGGCCTGCTGATTTTTACAAAGAGGACTATGACGTGAGTCAGTGGGGGAAGATCGCCGTGCCCGGCAACTGGCAGACGCAGGGCTACGGCACACCTATTTATATTAACATCAACTACCCATTTGTGAAGGATCGTCCGCGCGTGACTAGTGAACCACCCAAAGACTGGACAGCCTACGAGAGCCGCAACCCCGTGGGACAGTATGTGACGTTTGTCAATGTTACCAAAGAGATGCTCTCGAAGAATCTCATTTTGCATTTCGGCGGTGTGCATTCGGCTTTCTACCTTTGGGTAAACGGTCAAAAGGTGGGCTATAGTCAGAATTCGATGTCGCCTGCAGAATTCGACGTGACGAAATACATGCGTGCAGGAAAAAACAAAGTGGCAGTCGAGGTCTATCGTTGGAGCGACGGCTCGTACTTGGAAGACCAGGACATGTGGCGCCTCTCCGGCATCTTCCGTCCTGTTCAGCTATGGGTAAGGCCGTTGGTGCATATCAGTGACTATCAAGTGACGGCTGTGCCTAATGCTGACTACTCGAACTTTACCGTGAATGCTAAGGTTTCCATATGCAATACAGGCAAGAAAACTGCTAAGGACCTGTTGGTTCAGCTGCAGATGGATTGTCCTGAACTATATGGCGTCAACGTCAATCCTAACCATAGGAATATAACCAACCATCGTATTCCAAAACTGCCTGCTGGCGATACCATGACCGTAGAACTGAAATATCACTACGATACCCCGCCTCGTCTGTGGACTGCCGAGAAGCCTTGGCTCTATCCCTTCACCTTGCAACTGCTTGGCATGAAGGATAGCAAGGACAACGAAGAGTTTAACTACCATTTCGGGGTGAAGAAGGTGGAGATTGTCGGCGAAGTCTTCAAGATCAACGGCAAGAACGTGAAACTGCGCGGCGTGAACCGTCACGACCATCATCCGAAGACGGGTCGCTACGTGGACGATGCCACTTACGAAGAGGATATCCGACTGATGAAGCAGGCGAACATCAATTTCCTGCGCACCTCGCATTATCCCGATCGCGAATACCTGTACGAGCTCTGCGACCGCTGGGGTATCTACGTGATGGACGAGGCCAACCACGAGACTCACGGCTATGGCTATGCCAACAAGGTGATGGGCGAAGACCTGACGTTCCAGAAGGCTCATGTGGACAGGGCTAAGTCGTTGGTGAAGCGCGACTTCAACCATCCGAGCATCATTCTCTGGAGTCTTGGCAACGAGGGCGGCGTAGGACCAAACATCGAGGCCATGTATAATAAGGTACGCGCGCTGGACAGCACTCGCCCACCCTTCTACGACAGCGACCGCCGCTACTCAGCCATCTGGGACGACAGCTATCTCTATCCCGACGACCTGCGTCGCGAAGCCCAGAAAGTCAGCGACAAACCCTTTATGATGCGCGAATATGCCCACGCTATGGGTAACTCTTGTGGCAATCTGCAGGAGTATTGGGATGTGATCTATGCCGACTCCAGCATCGTTGGCGCTGCCATCTGGGACTGGGTAGACCAGGGCTTGCAACGCGACGGCTATTTCGCCTACGGTGGCGATTTCGGCGACAAGCCCAATGACGGACCGTTCTGCATCAACGGTCTCATCGCTCCTGACCGCAAACCCCATCCGCATTATTACGAAGTGCAGTATGTGTATCAGCCGATTCAGTTTGTGCAAAAGGATTCTACGATCCACATCGTCAACCGGGATTTCTTTACCAGTATCGATGAATACGAATACTATTGCGAAGTCTACCACAACGGTGAACTGGTAACAGGTGAGCTGGCAAGAGTCAAAGACGGACAGTTTGACATTCCCTATCCCTACTTCCCCTATGATGACCCAGAGCTCATTCTGAAAGTCTACGCCCGACTGAAGAACGCCACCCCTTGGGCTTCCGAGGGATTCATGGTGGCCCGTGAACAGTTCATCCTGAAACCTGCAGAGTTCTGGGCTGCCATGGGTGGCGAAGATGCCAAGATAATAGAGAAAGACGGCGCTTTTGTTACATCTGCCGGTGACATCACTATCGACAAGAACGGTGCGCTCACCTCGTGGATTGCCAATGGCAAGCAGATGCTCCAGGCGCCCCTCGAGCCCTACTTCTGGAAGCCGGAGAACGACAACCAGAATGCAGCCCATTTTGCCGAGCGCACAGCCGTTTGGAAAGACGCTACCGAGAAGCGCACCGTCAAATCTGTCCGCGCTGAAGGAAATCAGGTGATTGCCGACATGTCACTGCCAACGATAGGTGCCGATCTCACGATCACATATACCCTCAAGGCCGACGGTCGCATCAAGGTGGATATGGACTATCGTCCCACCGCCACAAACATTCCTTTGATGCCGAAGTTTGGCATGCGGATGCGTCTGCCGAAGGACTTCACGAAGATACGCTACTACGGCCGAGGCCCTTGGGAAAACTATCCCGACCGCAAACGCTCTGCCTTTGTCGGCATCTACGAGATGCCCCTCAGTGACTACGAGACCGAATACATCCATCCGCAGGACAATGGTAACCGCTGTGACATCCGTTGGTTTGAAATAGGTTCCCTTAGGATTGATGGCAATGACCCACTTTGTATCCGCGCCTGGGACTATGGCGAGGAGGATCTTGAGGGCGCAAAGCATCCAAACGAAATAAACCGCGGACGCTTTGTCAATCTGAATATCGACTTAAACGTTCACGGTGTTGGTGGTGCTGATACTTGGGGCAAACGCACCCTACCCCAATATACCATCGACGGCAATCAGCCGCATCACTATTCCTTTATGATGACTTTCTTGCCATCGCGGATGTAGATGCCAGGCGAAGGATGCTGTACCTGCTGGCCTTGAAGATTAAAGAGACGGTTGTCGGCTTCCGGGGCAGCAACGGGTTGGATGCCTGACGGCGCGATACGGCGGATATCGGCCAAGACGATGGCACTGCGATAAGGGAAGTAGTCATTGAGCAGGCGATTGCGCTCACGCATATAATAATCGTCGACGGTGTAATACTTGCCTTTCGACTGATACTGATGGACATAGCGGCGATAGTCGCCCCAACGGGCCGCCTCAGCATAGATGGCCTTGGAGATGACGTGATATAGGCTGTCCCAGGTCTCTACCACCGACTTCGGCCCCAGTAGTCCGTTGTCGGACAACAGTTCCAGCGCACGGCGACCATAACGATCGGCAAAGTCTTTATTCTTCATCAGGTTCTGGAAGAGGCCTGTGGGATAAGCACTGCCATTGTTCTTATCCAGAACGCTCTCGTAGACATCCCCAAAGATGATTTCTGTGTCCCAGCAGAGAAAACGGAAGCCCTGACTGTCAGTTCCGCGACGAAGAATAGCGTACCAGTTATGATGTGCCCAATCGGTATTGCCGGCATACTGGTTGATGAGCATGTAGTCGATGAAACTGTCGATATCGAGCATGGACTGCAGTTGTTGGTAGCTGCTGGTACTGGAGGCCTTTTTAGCCGCAGCCACCATCTGTTCCCAAGCATCGAGGGTGCCCTCGCTGGCCTCATGATGGTTGCCGCCGTCCTCCTCGATCTTCACTACGTCGATATCGCTCTTCGAGCCTCCCAGATGATCCTTGCCAAACTGATCGTCAACGCGTTCGGCAATGTTATAGATGCCCCAATACATGCCATTCAGGAAGAGGTTGACATAAAGGGCATTGACACTGGTATGCCCCATCTTACGCTGCATACGGCGCGCCCAGACATCACGTGTATATTGTGCCCGCTCGCGGTTTCCACCATCCCAATGCTGCCAGGCGTTGCCGAAATGACAACGCAACACGAGCTGGTTGAACTTACTGGGTTCATCGGCGCCGAACAGCGGATACTCAAGCGATTTCGGACCATATTCCGACTTAAACACCAAACGGAAGGAGTGCTTGGGATTCTTTTCTGCCAGACGGCCATGTCCACCATGCAGACGAAGACCGCAGTCGATGGTGAGGTCATGCTGCTGAGGGCCACCTATCAGCTCGACGCTAGTAGGCCGCGTCCACCCGTGACCTGTGGCATCGCCCACCGGCGGGCCCGTGAAGATATAGATGCCACCACGTTCCTCGTCGTTCTCATGACTGAAGAGGTTGTCTTTATCAGTAACGATGCTGAGCACAGGCAGGGATTTCAGCCCCTCAACAATCTTAGGCGCTAACACGGGATCGGTGGTCATATTCTGATCCATACCGTAATCGGCCGTCGCCGTACCTTCGAATTGAGTATACTTGCCCCACGTTTCCGGATAACCTGCAGGATGGTCAGATTGCTTCAGCACATCTGCAGCAAAAATCCAGGTGGCAGTAGCAATGGACGTCAGTCGACCCGTTGCAGAAAAGGCCGCTGCTCGCAGAATTGTGGTAGTCTGGATGTCGAGCGGCTGGGAATAGACCTGACTGGCGAGTGTGGGTATGCTGCCGTCGACGGTATAACGGATGACCGCCCCTTCGGGCAAAGTGCCGTCTGTGACGTCGATCGTCAAGGAGAAGGGCGCCTCGCAAAAGCCATGCTGCTGACTAAACGCCAACTTCTGGGCACTGAGGCTCAAGGGCATCAGCACTGCCAGGATAATAACTAATAATCTATAACGCATTTATTTACTCAGCTTCGGAACATACTTTACGGACTCGCCGTCGCTAGCCTTCAGCACACTGGCAAACGTCTGAGGCGAAATCTCCACAGGTCCACGCATGAACTCAGGGATGTTATAGCACTTCAGGAACTGACGGTGGTAGTCGGGATCGGCCTGCGGCAGTTCGAAAGGTTTGCTGCCCTTGCCGTTGGCATCAATATGCGCAAAGAACGGACGGGTATAGCTGCCATCATCGCGACGGCTGCTGAAGACTACCCATCGGCCGTTGCTCGACCAATTGTGGAAACTCTCTGTTTCCGGCGAATTGATCTCATCCATCGGCCTTACCTCACCATTGGTGAGATCCATCAGCCATAGATCGGCCTCACGATGCCAGATATGGAAGACGCCATAATTGCCCAGGGTGAACATGAGGTAGCGCCCGTCGGGTGACACACGCGGCAAGGTTGCACTCTTGTCCAGACTGTCAACCGCAAACACCAGTTCACGGGGGCCGAACTGATAAGTGTCAGGATCAAACGACTTTTTATAGATATTGTATTTCACTTCCTTGTACCTGCTGATTACCTCAACACTATGCTCCACCGTATCGCGGAACTCGAAATGGGCGCTGCAATAGTAAACCGTCTTGCCGTCAGGTGCCCAACAAGGAAACACCTCGAACTCATCCTCCGCGTTCTCGATATTGGTGATCTCGTTCTTATTCACATCATAGGCAATCAAGTCGCTCACGGCATCGAACACCTCGATGCGGTTGGAGTTCCGCGTGTGGAAGCTCTGACTGGTCTTATTGGTGGAATAGACAATCAGCGGAAGCCAGGGATGCCAGGCGGGATAGACACCCGCCGAGAGAATAGAGTCGTTGCGCATGTTGATCTTACGCAGATGACCGTCGTAGGCAATCACAGTACCTCCCTGATACTGACGGGCGTGAAACTGCATGCGACGGGGATTATACTGCTGGTAGTTATGACAATTGACACACTGTCCCTTGATTTCCTCACCACAGAGCATATTGTTCACCATCACCTGCTCATCGTAGTTCTCCAGACAACGCTGATTCAGAGTCAGCTCCTCATAAGCCACATAACTGGGCGAGATGAGTCGGTAGCTGAGATAGGAATCGATGCTGTCGGCAGAAACGGTGATATGGAAGGGTTTATATCGCCACCATTCCTCGCCGAGACGGATAAACACCTCGACATTGATATCCTTTCCGACGGCCTTATTGACCAGTTCACGCCAGTCGTCCATCGCCGGCTGTACAGCCTCGCCGCCACAAACCAGCTGGTGATCGCCTGCAGAAAAACGCGCCACGATCTCATCGCAGGAGTCCTCGAGTTCGAAGGTCAGAGGGGCGATATTGACGGGTATCGTCACGTCGACATAGTCGGGATAGATTTGGGGCGCCTTCTTGATGTCGGTGAACTGTGTTGGCACCGAGGCGTTATGACAGGCGAAGAAGAGGAAAGAGGAGAGAGGAAAGAGAAATTTGTATATCTTGGTAATCATAATTATTAATTATGCATTATGAATTATTAATTAATATAAGTAGAGGTCGTGGATAAAGAAATAATTGTAATAGAACGTATGGCCGAAGCGGTCAAAGAAGATGGGACGCATCACATCCTCACTGTTGCTCGACGCATTGTTGGCAAGATCCATAAACGCCTTATAGTCATTCTTTACCTGATCGTCGAAAGGCATATTGCTGATATCGACTTCATGCTCCAGATTGCCATACAGATAGGCAGCCTCCTGATAGTGAACGGGCATGTGCTCTTTTCCAAGCGTGTTGGCATACTCGAAGAACCGGGGCCAGAACATCTGGATATCTTTCTGCCACATAGCTGCTATCAGCGACATCTCCTTGAAGAGCTTGTCATCGCTATGGTCCCTGACGAACCGGTTCATGATAAACTTCTCGGCCATCATATTGTCAGAAGTCACCACATCTCCGCTTGTCATCAACCGACAGACGGGTGAGAACTCCGCATCGGACTTCACCATGTCTGGATGACCGATGAAACGTTCATATTTCTCTGCCCATGCCTTATGATAACGGGTATGCTTGAGCAGTGAGACATACTTGCGGGCCTCCTGATAGTCACCGTTGACAAGGGCACAACGCATCAGGTATTTCAGATATTCCACACGGAAGCCGAACTCCACGCCCTGTTCCAGACACCAGCGATGACAATAGTTGGCGAGACCGTAGTTGTAGTACATACTGTATCCCACGACCTGCATCATACGGATGGGCACGGGAGTATCACAAGGTTTTGAACCGTCCCTATAGTGATACATCTCATTGCCTTGGCGGCCTAATCGGAAGAGTGCAAGATTGCGCATCATGACGATAGAACGATTGGGTTCTTCGTCGTCATCGACTTCTTCTGCCAAAACACCTTTCCAGTCAAGGTTCTCTATGCACTGTTGCATACGGAACTCCTTGTGGAAGTTGTGATCCTTATACCAATAGTGATAGACGCCATAGCCCATTACAGCCACCAAGACCAGATGGATAAGTGCCCAACGGACCGGCACATTTCTCTTTCCACTTTTCTCTTTCCTCTTTCCACCCTTTTCCCATTGTCCATACATCAGTGCAAGAATGACCAGAGAGGCTACTAATATATAATAAGGTATATAGTAGTCCGATAGTTCCTTGTCAACGATAAACAGAGGGATACCCGTCCACCATATATTCTGGATATTGGTCTGGCAGAACACATAGTTATAATAAAACAACGGCCAGAAGACGATGGAAATCACGGCAACTATCGAAACAATTAGGCGGACGGTCAACGTCTGTTTCTCCACTCGCCACGCAAGCACACCCATCAACAATGCTGCCATTAAGCCATAAAAGCCTATCAACGGATAGAGCACACCTGTGCTGATGAAGATAAAGATGGGACGCAGATAATATTTTGCGGGCAGTAGTCTGAATATCCACACGGCGACAACAGCTAAAGTCGTGCCTATCGCAGCTGCAAAGAAATGACCACGCAGTTTCAGATAATAGACCCAATATCCTAAATCGACATTCATGATTACAACGGCAGCAAGAGGTACCAGCAACACAGCTGTCCACTTGACGGGGATACGGAAGGTGCGCCAGATGACGAACACCAGCAAAGCCCACCACAGCGTCAGCAAGCTTACACCCAATGCCGGATGATAGAAAAACTCCGTGAAATAACAGCCTAGCCACGTCAGCAGCCAACCTGAGGTCACCATCTGCTGTTTCAGGAACAGCGACGTGTCCAAAAAGAGATTCAACTCCTGCACTTTCCATAAGAATTCCCGCTCATAAATAAGCAGGCAACAGGCGACCACTAACAGCATCGCCACTACAAGAGCAGGACTTAATAGTTTCAGTTTATCCTTCATTTCCTTGTTAATTGCAATATCGACTGCAAAGGTAATAAAAAAAGTAAAAAAGTAAAATGGTAGAAAGGTAAAAAAGTGAAAAAAGACAATAAAAAAGTGGCGAACCGAAGTCCGCCACTTTTGATAGAGTATTTTAAGATGGATGTGATTACTTCACAATCACCTTTTCAGTCTTAACAGAACCATCGCTCATCACCTTCTTCACGATGGTGAGACCCTTCTGAGCCTTAGCTACACGGCGACCATTGAGATCGAAGAGCTCGATGCGGAGTGCCTTAGCAGGCTTAGCAACGGTACCGTCGATACCGGCGATAACCTCGTTGTAAGCAGCTGAGTAATCGTGACCTGCAATAGGAGCGGTCATCGTAATTGTAATATCGTTGATGAATGCTTGAGATCCAGCACCATATGAGAAGCCGACTGTCAACTTACCATCGAGAACCTCGATGCCCTCAATAAGACCACTACAATGAACATAGCCAGCAAAATGGACTTCAGGATCAAGTTCATCTCCATCATTGTATTCAGGAGTACCAGTAACCTTCACATATCCATAAGTACCGTCAGACACTGATGAGTTGTTGTCGCTACCATCAATATTGATAGAATAGATACCAGCAGGCAGCTTCTCAATGGTCTGCTCAACCATGGGGAGATTGCTAGGATGCCAACCAGCATGAATCTGGCAGTCCTCAGCATAAGCAGTCTGAGTGGTATGCTCTGCACCCCAACCTGGGAATACCGTTACAGTACCTCTTGCAGCAGTCCAACCAGGAAGATCAGTAGAATTAGCTGGTGAATAAATGTTCGGGTTCTTGGCGAATACACTCAGGTCATAAGTAGCAGGTTCACCTGTTTCTTCATCAACTGCAAAGAGTTGGTTAGTACCATTGACAAAGTCACCAAGAATAATGGCA
Organism: uncultured Prevotellaceae bacterium; assembly: GCA_902785945.1. GTDB lineage: Bacteria > Bacteroidota > Bacteroidia > Bacteroidales > Bacteroidaceae > Prevotella. Next base: position 111,809 of record CADAAR010000008.1, on the reverse strand, counting down.
GAAGCACGGTTCATAATTGCTTCAGCAATCTCGTCGTTGTCGCCGAGCTCAGCATTAGCACTACGGATTTCATAAGTATCCTCAGGATAACCGAGACTCTCGAGCAGAGCAACACCACGGCGGAGACGCTCGTGAAGAGCAGCATAACCAGTGGTACGATCACCGCCACCATACCAGTTATGAGACTGACCCGTAGTAAACATCTTTTTAGCCATGTCAATCAACTCAGACAATTCCGTCTTAGCAGCAGTCAGCTCAGCATCGTCCTTGAGAATCAAGAATGACTCCAACTCATCAATAGTTGTTCCGTCCTCAGTAGTAGTAGTCACAACAGTACCATACTTATCAAGCATAGGCTTCAACTTAGCGAACAGTTCAGTAGTATTGAACTTAGTATCCTTGTTGGCATACCAAACATCGAACAACTGATTTGGCAGTGCATCGTACTCATCGCACAGTTTACGGTGAGCAGACATAGCCTCAACAGCAGCCTTCAATTCATCCTGAGCCTTTTCGTAAGCAGAAGGAGCGGTCATTACCTTGCCGTCATACTCATTAATCACATTGTCAAGAGCAGTGTAGGCAGGACCCTCATAACGGCTATCAGCATTATTCTCACGAGTAGCCTTTGCATTCTCAAGAGTCTCAGCCAGAGCCTTCATCTCAACCAGACCCATCACGTCAGGGATGTACTCAACCTTAACATCACCGAAGACTACGCAACCATCAAATCCACCAGGAGTACCGTCAGACTTGCTGGGAACAAAGCGAAGCACATAATTTCCGTCTACCTGAACAGGAATGGTAAGGTCAAAGCGAACTGCTTCCTTAGAAGTCTTTTCAGGTGTAATCTCCTTACGATCGGAAACAATAATCTGACTTTCATCAAGGATAATTCCATTGTCAGGATCTACTGCTTCTTCTGGAAGAACCTGAGCAGTCAATGCAACACCTGTTCTATCATGTTGGCAAGCGCCAAAGGTTAAATGATAGGTCTTACCACCCTCCAAAGCAAGCTTATAACCTTCTACAGTGCCATAGAGAGCTACACCGCCTTGTGAAGCAGGAGTACCGCGCTGTGCTACGTAGAGGAGATCCTCAGCGAAGGCACCCTGACTATGCATCAGACGGCAACCTGATCCAGAATTAGCAGGCTGCAAACCGCCAGCGGCATCATCAAGATTCACCATCCAACCTGCTCCTGGCTCAGGAGTAGCTTCATTAGTGAAATCACTTTGATATATTACCTGAGGCTGATCGTCGCCACCAATCTGAGTCTGACCGAAGCTATACTTCATGATAATGGGCTCGCCATTTTTGCTAATAGACATGCCCTTTTCACCAACAGCCTCAGAGATTGTAAGTGTCTTAACACCAGAGAGGTCACTAGAACCAGTACGAGTCAAAGTAATCTCCTTAGCAAGACCCTCAGCAGGAGAAACTGTCAAAGCCTCCTTATCAAGTTTAGCAACAACAGTTGGAGCTTCTACACGCTGGTTGAAGGTAATCTTGAACTCCTTCAAATCAGCAGGCAGGTTGAATGAACCATTCTCAGGCTCAACCTTAGCTGCCTCAGGAGCACCATACAGATATGAGTAGAACTGACCCTCGCCCAGGCTATAATCATATTCGCAAACCTGACCACTGAAATCAGGAACAGCCTGTCCAGCCCACTTACCATTGCTAAATGTCAGATGATGATCGGCATCAGCCGGGTTCGTGAAGGCAACCTTAACTTCAGCATTCTCATCCTCGAAATCAGTACCGTCTTCACCGTCCATATCAGCAATAAAGATATAGAGGTTTCCATCAAGACGTCCCTCAATAGAAGCAATCGAACAAGTCTTACCGTTCCAAGTAACAGTAGCACAGTTATCGTCAAATGGCAAAGACTTAGTACGAACCATGTTACCGGCCTCATCAGGCATAGTCACATCCATACCCTTTGCCTTAACAAGGTCTACCAAATTGGTATTGTTGTTCAGATTGACACAGATAACGTCAACACCATAAGCCAGTTTAACATCGCTCATCGGATTGCTGCCACCAAGGTCAACACCGAACTGGATATTATCAAAGAAGAAGCCGCAGCCACCATTACCTGGTGTCCAACCAGTATCATCAGCATTACGCTCGTCACCATTGTTCAGGTCAAATGCGATGCTCTGGAAACCGTCAACACCGATTTCGCCTTCCCAAGTGTACTCTTTCCACTCTTCAGTAACCTTGAATTCATTAATACCCATACTACCCTTCCATGCACGAGGTTCAGCCTGAGCAGAAGTCGTAATCTTAGTCTCATGGTCAGCTTTGATAGACATCACTAACTTCCACTTAGTTCCCTTTGCTAATACTTCATCAGACTTCACATAGAACTGAGTATGCCAGGTCTCGGTAGGATTGGGGTATGATACCACCTTAAAGCACTTGCTGCCGTTAACACCGCCATCAACGATCTCGGGCACTTCATTAGCAGTACCACCATTGTTCGGGCCATCCCATGACACAGGGAAGCTGGAAAGATCAGTTCCTTCAGCATCACCATTGTTAATCATAGAGAGAATACCCGTAACAGGCTTCACAGTACCTTCAATCTCAATCGCATTGAGAGTACCTCTGACACCAGAACCCTTTGTCTTAATACAGTTCAGGTGTACATAAGTCATGTCGGCAGGAATTTCATAAACGGCTGTACCATCAGCGCCAATAGTCAGTTCTTGCTGAACCATAGCACCACCATGGGCATCACCGCCCTCTTCAGGAGCCTGACGGTTGAACTGCACCCAGAACTTGAAACCTACAGAACCCTTGAAATACATCTTTGTGGTACCTGTCAGGTCTGCATACCACAGATAGTAAGCTGCAGAACTTCCAAAAATACCACTCCAATCGCCTAACTCCTTGTAAAGATTGTAATCACAGGAGAAAGCGGTTCCGTTCGGATTCTCATCCGAAACGTCAATCGGTTGTGGATCAGCCACCTCTTGGGCACCAGGCTGTTCACTTGTCCATGCTTTGAACATCGACTTATCGACATCAGTCCGATAAATCTTCTGTCCCATAGCATTCGTTGCGCCCAGCATCAGTAATGCCAGAGCAAGAATCATTTGGTAAGTTTTTCTCATGTTGTTAAAGTTTAAAATGAAAGTTAATAAAAAAATTAGAAATTTCTGGGTGCAAAGGTATACAATAACGTACAAACACGTTTATACAATTGTTTCATTTGCTTTCATTTTTGTAAACTATAGGCAAAAACAGGGTGTTTTACGTTACATTTAAGAAAAACAAGGGGCTCTTATCATGCGATAACAACCCCTTATTTCTCGATAACCTGCCCTTATTTTCCAATAAGGGTCCCTTATTTCCCAATACCCCTGCCTTATTCCGCTTCGCGCTCAGCGTACTCTGAAGGAGCCACTCCGAAATGCTTGCGGAAGATAGTGGAGAAGTGGGCCAGATTGGAGAATCCCACCGTATAGGCCACCTGTGTCACATTGATTTTCTGTTCTTTCAACAGTCTTGCGGCCTGCTCCAGACGGATATTGCGGATAAATTCGCTGGTAGAGATGCCCGTAAGCTCCTTCATCTTGCGATGCAACTGCACACGGCTGATACCTACTTCCTGTGTCAAGCGTTCCACATTGAAGTCGCTGTCGGAGATATTCTTGTTGATGACCTTCATGATACGCTCCATCAGCACCTCGTCATTGCCTTTGACCTCTGGCTGGTCCACTTTGTCGGCCTGCGCCTGCTGGGCGCCGGAATACTTACCCTTCAAGCGGAGACGGCTCTGCACCAGATTCTCGATCACCATGTGTAACTCTTCCATATCGAAGGGTTTGGCCAGGAAGGCATCAGCACCACGTTCCAAGCCTTCCAGACGGTTGGCCACATCGGCTTTGGAGGTGAGCATGATGACCGGCACATGCAAGATATTGATATTGGTCTTGATGAGTCGCAGCATGGTAAATCCGTCCATTTCAGGCATCATCACATCGCTCACCACAACATCGTATTCGTTGGTCAACAGTTCTTTCAGGCCTTCCTTACCATTCGGACAGATACCAAACTGATAGTAACGGCCCAGTTCCGTAGACACATAACGGGCCATTTCTAGATCATCGTCGACGATGAGGACACGATACTTAGAAGAAGATGACTTAGCACGGGTAACCTGGAGAATCTCCGTCTGGGTTTCCATCTCCTCCGGCTTAAGATGATCCTTGCCCAATGGCAGACGGACAGTAAAGACAGCGCCCTTGTCATCCGTACGGTTTTGGGCCTCGATAGTGCCGTGATGCATGGCCACAATCATCTTACACAGGTTCAGACCGATACCCGTGCCGTTGATATGCATGCGACGGGAATTACTACCCTGATAGAAACGATCGAAGATATGCTTCAGGCTGTCTTCATCAATGCCCACACCATTATCAGACACCGAGAGTTCCAGCTCCCGTCTCCCATCTCCCGACTCCTGATTCCTGACTCCTAAACTCACAACCACGCTGCCCCCGTCATTGCTGTATTTAAAGGCATTGGAGAGCAGATTAGAAATAACCTTGTCGAACTGAGTGCGGTCAATCCAAGCATCTAAATGGTCGAGTCCCTCATGATTGAAACTGAAATGGATGTCACGCTCCTTTGCCGGAAAATCAAACATCCGACAGACACCATCGGTAAAAGCCACGATATCAGTCTGCTGACAATGGAGCTGCATCTGTTGCTTGTCGATCTTCCTTACATCGAGGATCTGATTGACGAGATTCAGGATGCGCTCGGCATTATGTTCGATGGTGTCAACGGCAGGATTAGCCTCGCCCTTAATCTTCTTCAGAGCCGATAGGATGATGGTCAGCGGTGAACGGATGTCATGGGTAGCATTAATGAGGAACTTCATCTTCTCCTCATCCATCTGCCGATTGGCCCTACGGCGATAACTATAGAAAATAAAGCCAACGAGAGCAGCAAGAGCCAAGAAGTAGAGGCAATAGGCCAGCCACGTACGATACCAAGGAGGCGTCACTTCAACCGTAATAGTCTTCGTGTCCGAACAAAGATCGCCAGAACGGGCCCGTACATCGATAGAATAGGTTCCTGGCTGCAAATGACTCAGCTGGATGACATTGATTCCCTGTGGATTCTGGATCCATGCCCCTCTTCCCACACGGTATTCATAAGTCAGGCTACGAGGATTATTGAAATCAAGCAACGAGAATTCCAACGTCAATTCCGTCTCCATATAGGACACTTTAAAACGGTCGGAACCTATGACAGGCCTCGATTCACGTCCGGCGATGGTGAAACCCGTCAGCTGTACATCTTTCAACTCTGTCCTACTGCTCTTCACATTCGATGGACGGAAACTAACCAGACCGTCGTTAGTGGCAAAATAAATAAAGTCGTCATCGGTATGGAGTCCTACGCAGTTAACATACTCCTTCGTGATCAGGCCATTACCGTTGACATGGCCAATATATGCCTTCTTACTGACATCATACTGCCATAGGCCCATTGGTGTAGAGCACCAGATATCTCCATTGTCAGCCTCGACGATATAACCTATCACCTTATCGCTCATTTCCTCCACCAACTGCGGTTCTTTGGACTCCTGACTTCCGACTCTAGACTCCTTATACACATACAGCCCCTGGTCAGTACCTATCAGGATTTCTCCACGACTCGTAGCACAGAGGGAATTACACTTAACGCCTGTCAGCAACTGCAGCCACCCTTGTGAAAGGAAGCTGTCGGTCTTGGGATCATAACACGACACGCCATCGGAAGTAGCCAGCCAAATATGCCCTTTATTATCGGGCATCATCGCCAACACCCAGTCGTTGCAGATATGCCCACGCAGCGAATCCCGGTCAGCAGAGCGGAAATGACGCAGTTGTCCTGTCTGAGGATTATAAATGCAGAAGCCCCTAGAATAGGTAGATATATAAATATTACCGGTATCGTCGCTGGTCATGTCGTTAAACTTGTCGCAATCAAAGGAAACCTGCTTCTGGCTTCGACCCTTCGACGGGTCATAGGCATAGAGAGCATCATCGGTGCCCACCCAATAGCGTTTCTGTCTGTCGCGGAAGATAAACTCCGGATTCGGGGGACATGCCGGTTTGGCCACGATACGCCCCTGACGGTTAAAACCGTAAATGCCATTACCCTGTACCGTCACCCATATCATGCCACCGTCACCCTCGCATACCGACGACAACGAAGAGGCAATATCTATACCCTGTGCGCTGAAGCTCATGGTCCTGAACTGGGGGGGGATATGACGCAAATGCACTAATCCCTTGGAGTAACAGGCCAACCATAGATTACCATTACGGTCCTCATTTATATCCCAGATCTTGGCCTTATTCAGGTCAATACCCCAGGCAATACACTCCACACGTTCGATTTTCTGGCCTTCTTTAGGGAGTCGGAACAGGCCATCTCCGCGCGTACCTATATATATATCACCCACGTGATCACGGAATGCACTAGCCAATAGAATACTACCACCAAAGGCGGACATATCAAAAGAAGCCGGTTTCAGCATACCATCAGCATAGATGGAGATGCCATGCAGACTAACTACCAATATATCGTCGTTGCGTTCGATAATGGTTATCACATTGCCCTGGGCCGACTTCATCTCGATGACTTTGCCATCAGTTTCCCGCATTGTCACAACATCATCCAAGCCGCATTTCCAGAAACGACCCTTGCTGTCGCAGAATAACTGATTGTAGAAACGATTTTGACCTGGGGTTGTAAAGCCATCTTCAACAGACACCAACTTGTCATTGTCCATCTTAAACAGGCCATAGCCCGCTGTGGCAACATACAGTTGTCCCTTGTCACATTGGGTGATACATGCGACACGGGGTGACACATCACCCTCAAAGGGATAGTGAATGAACTGACCCGTCGTATAGTCATAACGGTCCAGTCCCTTGGCAGTACCTATCCAAAGACGTCCATCATTATCACAAAACAGACTTGAAATATCGTTGTTGCCAAGCGCTCCCGAATTATTCTGATGATGAAGGAAAGGCGTAAACCGATAGCCGTCGAAACGGTTTAGTCCGTATTCCGTACCAACCCAGATATAGCCGTATTGATCTTGGCAGACCTTATTCACAAGTCCACTAGTAAACCGCTCTGAGAAATAAAAATGTCCCATCTGCGCATGTACCGACAACAGCACAGCGAAAAGGCCTAAGATAAAAGAGATATTCCGTCTCATTAGTTAGATGGTAAAACTCGTTTAACTTCTATATTCGTCTTTTACGGGGACAAAGATACAAAAAAAAGTGAAACGAGCAAAATTTATGGGCAAATATTTTATATTTGCATTAAAAAACGGCCGCCGATATTCACATACAGGCAGGCCGGGAAACTTAGTTTTACCATAACTAATGCTAATATACTACTTATGAAGTTTACTATCGTCTTTCCATTTTCGGTTGCAAAGGTAAGGTGTTTTTTTGAAACCGACTATCACGTTTGTTTCTCTTTCTTTGCTTTTTGTAATCTAGAAAAAACTTGTTTGTTTGTCATTTTGCGACACGAAATCCAAAAGAAATGAAACAAAACAGAAACAGACTTTTACAAACTGAAAAGCCTCGGGAATAAAAAGAAACACATCTCTTATAAATAATAAGTAACTTTGCACCCAAAATAATTATCAAAACAAACCCAATTAAACGTATGAAAACCAGAAGTAAATTATTAATTGCATTGCTGGTTGGTGGATTCGTCCTATCGTCGTGTAAGGAATACGACCTCGACGAGAAGACACCCGAAGGTTATGGAGCGAGCATCTACAGCTGGCTCGATGAACAAGGGAGTTTCACCAACATGGTGCGCCTCATCAACGACCTGAATTATCGGGAAGTGCTGGACAAGACAGGTTCAAAGACGCTCTTTGCAGCCGATGATGAGGCTTTCGGTCGGTTCTTCCAGAAGAACGACTGGGGTGTGAGAAGTTATGAAGGTCTGAGTGTGGCCCAGAAACGCATGCTGCTTTTCGGTGCCATGATCGACAACAGCTATCAGTTACAGTCGTTGTCAAGTACAGAAGGACCGGTAGAGGGTAACTGTATGCGCAGACAGTCGTCGCAGTCTATCTATGATACCGTTCAGGTAATGCATAGTAAAGACGTTCCTAACGCTATCTATTGGAAAGGTTACGAAGGACGAGACCTGGTGATGATGCACGACATGACGCCGGTACCGATGATTCACTTCATCGAGCGTCATATGGCCAACAAGCAGATCACTAATGATGACTATGATTTCCTCTACAACTACACCACGAAACGTCAGAGTGGCGACGCATCAATCAACGGTGCCCAAGTTGTACAGCAGAACATCAAGTGTATGAACGGCTTCGTCAACCGCACCAGCGAGGTGCTGACTCCGCTACCCAACATGGCAGATATCATCAACAATAAGAAGAATACATCCATCTTCGCCCATCTGCTTCAGCGCTATTCAGTACCCGACTATTGTGGCGACGAAGTGACCCGTGCCTATAATGTCAACCGCGGTACAAACGTTGACTCTGTGTTCCAGCTGCGCTACTTCGCCAAGCGTTCACAGGGTGGCAGCGAGTTCAGCGCTACTCACAACCAGAAGAGTCAGGCCAATGGTGAACTGCGGTTTGACCCGGGATGGAACAGCTACTTCATTCTCTCTAACGCTTCTGCCGAGACTGCGTTGCAGCAGGATATGGCTGTGATGCTGGTTCCCAGCAATGAGGCACTCGAGGATTATTGGGAGAATGGTGCCGGTGCGGCCCTGCGCAAGAACTTCGGCTCATGGGACAACGTGCCCTACTCCACCCTCACCGAGTTCCTCAATGCCAATATGCTGTCCTCATTCGTCAGCAGTGTACCATCCAAGTTCGGTTCCATCCTGAACGATGCCGCTGACCCATTGGGCATTACCAAGGAACATGTCGACTCAGTATGGCTGGCTTGTAACGGTGCCATCTATCTGACCAACCACGTCTTTACACCGACCTCGTTCGTCAGTGTCATGTATCCGACAGTGGTCGACCAGAACATGAGCATCATGCACTGGGCCATCGATCAGTTGAACTTCGGTGCCTATCTGAACTCACTCAATTCGCGCTATAGCTTCTTCCTGCCGTCGAACAATGCTCTGCTGGAGTATGTCGACCCCGTATCATACGGTAAACCCCAGCAGCAGATGTTACGCTTCCACTACGACCCGAACAAGAAGGGTAATGAGGTATATGCCAGCATTCATAACATTGATCCGGAAACAGGTATTGCAGGCGACTCCATCGGTGTGTACACCAATTCGGGTGGTAAGAACCTGGATGCTAACCCCATCCTCAATCGCCTGAACACCATCCTGAACGACCATGTTGTCATTGGTGATGTGGAGGACGGACATGAGTACTACCGCACCAAAGGCGGTTCCACCCTCCGTGTAAGCAACGTGGGACAGGCTGAACATGGCATGCTCGTAGAAGGCAGCCGTCAGGTCAACGGCGAGAACCCGGCCGTACCTGTCAGTTACATCTACGACCAGACCAACGGCGGTAACGGAAAGACCTATATCCTCGAACAGGGACCGGTGCTGGGATCCAAGCAGACCGTAGTCGACATACTCGGCCAGCATCCCGAGTTTTCACGGTTCCGTGAGCTTCTGGAAGGTAGTGAACTGACTTCCACGTCTTATGATGACAACCGTGACTTCAGTGGCAACTGTATCAACGTCTTCAACAACTTCCACTATACAGTCTATGTACCCACCAACGAGAGTATTGACGCCCTCATTGCTGAGAAGAAACTGCATACTTGGGATGATCTCGCACAACTGGATACAACGTACAGCGATCAGAGGAAGAAATATGAGCAGTATGCTCAGGAGATCAACAATTTCTTGCGTTACCACATCCAGGATAACTCTCTGTTTATCGGTGCCGACAACGTTTCGAACAACCGTACCCTGAACAATGACGGCACAGTCACACAATATGAGACATCCTTCATCCTCACAAAGGACAAGAATGGTAAGGAACTCAAGAACAAGACCTTCAAGAGGGTAGAGATTACGACTGACGTGGCCGGTAGTTTCATCAATATCAAGGATGAGGCTGGTAACACCCGCAAGGTGCTGACCGACAAGCCGGGTCTCTATAACCTTATGGCTACCGAATATGTCTACGACAACAAGAAAAGCAGTGCCAGAATCATCTATAGTACATCATCGGCGGTGATCCACCTCATTGATGGACCATTGCTCGTGAATGAAAACCAGTAAAAACAACCAATAGACATTATTAGTATGGAAAGAAACTCAATCAAAAGAAATCTAGCCAAAGCAATAACGGTTATTGGTTATTGGTTATTGGTAAATACGACGGCCAGTGCCCAGCAGGCCGGCGACATCATCAGCGGAACGGTCACCGATGCGTTCGGTCCCGTGATGATGGCAAATGTTGTGGAACTCGATGCCGCCAACCGAATCGTGGCTTCGGCCGTGACCGATATGAGCGGTAACTTCTCATTCAAACTGAAGAATCCGAAGGACAAGCTGCGCGTCACCTATGTAGGTTATAAGACCGTCACCCTGCCCTTCAACAGGACCAAGTACGCCATCAAGATGGAGGACGCCACCCAGATTAAGGAAGTGACCGTCACAGCGAAACGTAAAGCTCAGGGTTCCGGCCTTGCCATCCCGGAGCGAGAGGTCTCGACAGCTCGTCAGAGCATCAGCATGAAGGAGTTTGAAGGTCTGGCCTTTACCACCGTTGACGAAGCCCTGCAGGGTCGTATCGCCGGTCTGGATATCGTAGGTAACTCCGGTAACCTGGGATCCGGCACGAGCATGCGTCTGCGTGGTGTGTCGAGTATCAATGGATCCAGCGAACCGCTGATCGTAGTCGACGGTAACGTCTGGGAAACCGGTAACACTAAAGACTTCGACTTCTCTTCGGCCAACGACGAGAAATTTGCCGAACTGCTGAACGTCAACCCCGAGGATATCGAGAGTATCGCCGTACTGAAGGATGCTGCCGCTACCGCCATCTGGGGTTCGCAGGGAGCCAATGGTGTCATTGAAATCAAAACCAAGCGTGGTGTACGAGGCAAGACCCGCGTCACCTACAGTTTCCGTCTGACCAGCACTTTCCAGCCCCAAGGCATGAAACTGCTCAATGGTGACGAGTACACGATGATGCTGAAGGAAGAGTACTTCAACCCCCATCTGCAGGCCGGTGCCAGCGACAATATCGATGAGATCAACTATCGGTCTGGCGGTGAGTTCTCTGAATATCAGATGTACAACAACAATACCGACTGGGTGGATGCCGTGAAGCAGACCGGTTGGCGTCAAAACCACTACGTCGCACTCAGCGGTGGTGGTGAGAAGGCTCACTTCCGTATTGCCGCCGGTTACGACCATGAGACGGGTTCTATCATCAAGCAGCAGCTCGACCGTTTCACCACCCGTGTGGCATTAGACTATTTTGTCAGCGACCGTATCAAGATTGCCACCAATGTGGCACTGACCTACACAGACAACAAGAAGAACTATGCCGACCTGCTCTCAGTGGCCTATCGCCGTATGCCGAACCTGGCCATCTATGAGGAGGACAAGGACGGTAATTCTTTGGGTACCTATTATAATATGCTACCCACGGTCAGTTCCGTGTTCCGTGACAACCAACTCAAGGACTATAACCCCGTAGCTCTGGCCAACCTGGCTAAGAACGAGGAGACCAGCTACAACATCGAGCCGGAGTTCAAACTTAACTACGAACTGCTGGGTATTGACGATGAGAAATCAAGACTTTCCTATGAGGGAAAAATCGTATTCAATATCTTCAACCGTTACAACGACATGTTCCGTCCCTTGGAATTGAGCACCGGCGGTTGGAACAGCTCTGATGCCAACCTGGCCACTAACAACGCCTACAAGAGCTTAGGCGTGACTACGACCCACACGCTGACCTTCGTGCCACACTTCCGCAACCAGGATCATCAGGTGATGATGATGCTCCGCGGGCAGTTGACAAAGGGAACGAACACCGGACAAAACACCAGCGAATATGGTCTTCCTTCCGGCTCCATCATCTCTGCCAGTGCACCTGGTATCATCAGCACTTTCGGTTCTGCTCCCGGCCAGTGGCGCAGCATCTATTTCACATACTCTGCCCACTATGCCTATAAGGGCCGTTACGTGCTCGACTTCTCCGTACGCCGCGACGGTAGTACCAAATTCGGAGCCGATGAACGATGGGGTAACTTCCCTGCCTTGTCTGGAAAATGGATCGTCAGCGATGAACCCTGGTTCCAGAAGGCACTGCCTTGGTTCAGCACCTTCGCACTCCGTCCAGGTTGGGGTATCGTTGGTAACCAACCTGGTGCCGAGGCTCTCTATTACAGCAAATACACTGGTGGAAACGGTTACCTGAACCTGGGTTCTGTCTACCAGAGCAACGTACAGCTGAAAAAACTGAAATGGGAACAGAAGGAGACCTTCAATATCGGTGTCGACTTCGGTTTCTGGGAGGACCGCATCAACGGTAATGTCGAGGTCTACAAGCAAAAGACCACTGACCTGCTCATGGCCAACCGTGCCCTGCCCTCCAGTTCCGGTTTCTCTTCACTGGCCTATCAGAACGTAGGATCGATGGAGAACGTGGGTTGGGAGTTCAACCTTAATGGAAACCGTATCATCAGGGCTGGCAAGTTCTCCGTTGACTTCAACGTGACGTTCGCCAACAACCGCAACAAACTGACGGAAATGGACGAGACCGTGCTGGCTTCGCTCAACAGCGACTTCGACCGTCAGAACGGCAGCTACCTCTCTCGCGTGGAACTGAACCGTCCGTTGGGCGGTATCTACGGATTCCGCTATCTGGGCGTCTTCCAATACAGCAAGTACTCTGAGGAGGAGGTTCCCGGTGTGAGCGGACCGAATGCGCCTGTCGCCCGCGATGCCGAGGGCAACGTACTCCTCGACAACTACGGACGCACCAAACCCATCATGTTCTGCTATGCAGGCGTGGAGGACGAAGAAAAGGAATTCAAGGGCGGTGATGCTATCTATGAGGACGTGAACCACGACGGACAGATTGATGAGCTGGATATCGTCTATCTCGGTTCATCATTGCCGAAGATCACTGGTGGTTTCGGTTTCAAACTGCACTACGGCCGTTGGACACTCAACAGCCAGTTCAACTTCCGTTATGGTAACAAGATTATCAACCGCGCACGTATGTTGGCAGAAAACATGTACTCCAACAACAACCAGAGCCGTGCCGTACTATGGCGCTGGCGCGTGGAAGGCGACCAGATGCCGATTCCCCGTGCGCTTTACAATTATGGTTACAACTGGCTGGGTAGTGACCGCTTCGTGGAAGACGGTTCATTCATCCGTCTGAACTATGTTCAGCTGAGCTATTCCCTGGCACAGAACACCCTGAAGAAACTTGGCATACAGCAGTTGAACTTCTACGTATCTGCCAACAACCTCTTTGTCCTGACCAAATACTCTGGCGCCGACCCAGAAGTGGGCTACGGTGGCTATGGTGTCGTTACCGACAATGCACAGACACCACGCGCCAGGTCGTTCACTGGAGGTATCACATTATCGTTCTAACCATCATCAAGAAACAAGCGTTATGAATATAAAGAACATAAAACATTATATATTAGGACTTGGTTTCAGTTGCGGTATGGCCACAGTCGTGACCGGCTGCTCTGATTTCCTCGATGTACTGCCATTGAACGATGTGGTGCTCGAGAACTACTGGACCAAGAAAAGCGACGTGACCAGCGTACTGATGGGCTGCTATGAGAGTCTGCAGTCTGAGGACTGCATCACCCGTATGGGACTCTGGGGAGAAGTTCGTTCCGACAACATGAAGATGGGCGTTTCCTCCTCACAGGATCTGGAGCAACTGGTCAAGGAGAATATCCTCCCCAGTAACGTTTTCTGTAATTGGGCTGCGTTCTACCAGACCATCAACCGTTGTAACATCATGATCTACTATGCACCACAAGTGCAGGAGAAGGATCCGAACTATGCACTCTCGGAAATGAAGGCCAATATAGCCGAGGCCACGTTCATCCGTTCACTCTGCTATTTCTACCTGATACGTACCTTCCGCGATGTGCCCTTCACCCGTGAACCAAGTATCGACGACACCAAGGAATACCGCATTCCCGCCGATGAATTCAACGTGGTGCTCGATAACATTATCGCCGACATGGAGGCCGTCAAGGACGATGCACAGCTCTATTTCCGCAAACCAGACCCCGACAAGGCGAAAGAGTCTGCCGAGATCGACAATACAGCTCGTGTGACCCGTCCCGCCATGTATGCCTTGCTGGCCGACCTGTACCTCTGGAAAGGCGACTGGCAGAAATGCGTAGAGTGCTGCGACTATGTCATCAAGTTCAAACAGAATGAGTATGACAAGCTCCTGAAACGCAGACTCCAGAACGAGATTATGCTCTTCAACGATATCCCCTTGCTCGTGGAAAAGGTGGAGACCACATCCGGTCATGCCTTTACGGAAATCTTCGGCAAAGGTAACTCCTTCGAGAGTCTGTTCGAAATCACCTACGATGAACAACTCAACAATAACAATCGTAACAATTATATAGGCAACTACTACTTTAATGGTGGCAGTAACCAGTCCAATGGTCGTCTGGCTGCTATTGAGGAGTTCTACGAAGGACTGCCAATCAACAGTACCGAACTCTTCAACAACAAAGACTGTCGTGTCTACGGTTCTATCTACCAGGCAGGTACCACACAGTTCTATATTGCAAAATATGCCGCCAACGAAGTAGTGCTCGACAACACGAAGAGTAACTGGACACCATCCTACAGATGGCGTTCCACCAATTACGCCCATTGGATTGTCTATCGTCTTACCGATGTGATGCTGATGAAGGCGGAGGCTCTCGTACAGCAAGGCGACCAGCATTTTGAGGAAGCCTTCTCACTGATCAATGCCGTAAGCCGACGCGCCGTTAACTCATTCGTTCCCGGAACCGGCGAAATCTTAGTATTCGACGATTACAAGGAATCCAAGGAGAGCATGGAACAGCTCGTCATGGATGAGCGTCACCGCGAACTGATGTTCGAGGGCAAACGCTGGTTCGACCTGTTGCGTGAAGCCCGTCGTACAGGAAACACTAGAGACCTGGCCAAGACTGTTACCAAGAAGCAGCTGACCAACATCAGTGGTATCCAGATTCGTCTGGCCGACCCCAATGCCCTTTACTTACCCTACTATCGCAATGAGGTGAAAGTGAATCCGTATCTGCATCAGAACCCAGCTTATAACACAGGAGAGGATGCTGACCTGGAGAAAAATTAATAATCGTAAATTGTAAATTGTAAAATTGTAAATCGAGCATTATGATTACCAAGATTAAAAATATGAACGGGATGAGGGTTTTCATGGTAGGACTGATCTCTCTGCTCCTTCCTCTCTCATCTTTCCTCACCACTAGCTGTAGTGAGGACGACAGCGATGCTCCGCTGAATTTCTACTCCTCGGTACGCTTGACAGCAGCAGGATTCATAGAGTCCGATGAAGCCCAGTTCAGTGACTTCAAATCTATCCTGGAGCGTGGAAACTATCTCTCCATGCTGAAGACCTATGGTCATTATACCGTTTTTGCACCTACCAACGATGCAATCCAGTTATACCTCAAGGAAAACGGCTATGCAACGATTGATGCCATTCCCAATGATAAGTGTGACACACTGGCCCGTACGCACATCGTACAGGACAAGGCTTATTTCACCACTGATATGGGCGATGCCGTGTCACCTGTGAACATGAACGACGACTATATTCAGATGACCTCCGACAGTGATGTCACCAACAACAATGCACTGCTCATCTACGTGAACAAGAACTCACGCATCATCCAAAAGGATGACTCCGTCACCAATGGAGTAGTACATGTCATCGACCATGTCATCAATGCCAGTAACCAATTCCTACCGGCACTCATGGAAGAGAATCCGAACCTTTCCATCTTCTGTCAGGCACTCCGTCTGACGGGTATGGCCGACTCGCTGACCAAATATGTCGACGAGACCTATACCGTTGATCCCGACTCTGCAGTAGGTGGTAAAGGCTTCAAGGTGCCCTATGGAACGGCCAACGATGGAACAGCATCGAAACAATGCCAGACCTGGTATCCTGAGCATCGTTACTTTAAGTTCACGGCGTTTGTAGAGACAGACTCCATTTACCGAGCCCACGGCATCAATAATCTTGAGGACCTGAAGCGTTACGCCAAGGAGGTCTACGACGAGTCGTATCCCGAGGATGCCGGCAAATACGATGAGGACTTCAAGGACCGCCGTAATCCGTTGAACCGATTCATCAGTTATCACCTCATCAACCGTATCGGCTCCCGTGAGTACTGGGTACACTGCAAGGGTGACATCTATGAGCAGAAATTCCTCTATAATGTATACGACCCTGAGGACTATTTCGAGACCATGGCACCCCACACGCTCATCCGCTTCTGCAGCAATCCCAGCGAGGAAATCTACATCAACCGTAAGGCCCTCGTGAAAAATACCAAGTTGGAAGTGCGTGGTGTACGTGTGCTGAAAGATGACGAGGGCGATGAATACACACAGACGTGCAGCAATGGTATGTACCACTATATCGACGACATTCTGGTCTATTCTGCCGATGTACGCAACAATGTGCTCAACCGCCGTATCCGTATCGACGGTAGCTGTCTCAGTTCTGACTTCATGAATGCCCGTGCACGTATCTACTATATGGGTAAGAGCGAACAGATGATCGGTTTCAAAAACGGTTTTCTGGCCGACTTCAAGATGCACAACTCTAACACCTTTATCGGCTGTGGTAACGAGCAGACAGGTTGGCGCCACTATCAGGGCAGCGGTGTCTGTATCACCGGCGAGAAGTTCGATGCATCTGTGAAACTACCACCAGTACCCCACGACGGTACCTACGAGGTACGTCTGGGCTACTCTACCGGTGACGACCGCGGTATTGCACAAGTTTACCTGAACAATGAGCCCTGCGGTATCCCCATCAGCTTCCGTAACTTCGACAGCGGCTACCACTTTGAGCCCGACACCGAGGACGAGGATGAGAACAAGGCAATCGACAAGGCCATGCGCAACCGTGGCTTCATGAAAGCCATGGACAGCTACGGCAGCAGTTCTGAGCCTTTCCGTATCTACACCAACGACATACGCCGTATCCTGGTCAGACAGTACATGCGCGCCGATCAGGACAACTGGCTGCGCTTCCGTCAGATCCTGGAAGGTAGCACGCTCTATATGTCTATCGACTATATCGAGTTGTGTCCGAAGGATGTGTACGACAACCCCGAAGGTGAAGACCGCCACTAAGAAGTGAAAAGTAATAGTGAATAGTGAAAAAGTAAGATTATGAATACATTATTATATAATAAGAAATGGATGAGGATCATCATAGCAGGACTATTCTCCTTCCTCCTTCCTCTTTCCTCCTTCCTCCTCACCAGCTGCTCCGACTGGAATGACCATTATGAAAATCTGGCATCTCAGGCTGGCAACGACCAGACCCTGTGGCAGACGATCCAGCAGCATCCGGAGTTGAGCGACTTCAGCGACGTACTCAGCCAGACAAAGGTATTCAAATACCACAAAGTGACGGATGTGAGCTATGCCAGTCTGCTCGATGGTGTTCAGACATTCACAGTGCTGGCACCCGTCAACGGAAGTTTCAACAAAGACTCTGTACTGAGCCTGCTCTCTACGAGCAAGGGTGACTCGATGGTCGTCCGTTCCTTTATCGGCAACCACCTTTCTTATGATCAGGTAGCCAATGTTGAGAAACCCACGGAATTCTTCCTGCTCAACTCCAAGCGGGCTACCATCGGTAATAATATGGCCCTCAACGTTCCTCTCAAGGAATCCAACATCCGTGCCAAGGGTGGTATCCTGCATATTCTGCAGAACACACTGCCCTACCGGAATAATCTCTATGAGGTTCTGCTCAATAATCCCAATTATAACAAGATTGGTGAACAGTTGAGCAGCTATGACGAAGACGAGTTCAGCCCGACACAGTCGATAGAAGGCGGTATGGTCGATGGAGAACAGATTTATGTCGACTCCGTCTTTATCGAGCGTAACAAATTCCTGGAGAGTGTTGGTTTACTGGCCGATGAGGACTCCGCCTATATGATGGTGGTACCGACCAACAATGAGTGGGAGCGTGTCTGGAATGAGGCTATGAGCTTTTATCGCTACGACAAGACCGTAGAGGACGGTTCCGAGAGGCAGCGAGCCTGGGCCAACTTCGCCCTGCTCAGCGATGCCATATTCAGCCGTACCATCCAGTCAAGTCCTGAGGATTCGCTCGTCACCTATTTCTACGACAGACGCTACCCTCAATACGAAGTGTTCCACAAGCCGTTCCAGGAGGGAGGAATCTTCTATGGCACCACAGCCAAAGACTTCAGCAACGGCACACTCTATACTGCCAGCCGCTGGCCCTTCACTCCGGAAATGACCTACAACCGTGAGATTAAGACCGAGGGTGAGCGCACGAACCTGATTGTCGACTACACCCAGTGCAGCTATACGACACGTATCCATGCCGCCGACAGTGTATCAGAGAACGAATATCTGGTCATTACGCCGAGGAGCAACACCACCAACTGGACTATGAACTTCAAGGTAGAGAACACGCTGGCGACAAGCTACGACATCTATGCCATCATCCTGCCGGCCACGGTCTACAACCCCAATGCCCAGGTGAAACCCTGCAAGTTCCAAGCTGAGATCAACTATGTCGACGAGAACGGCAATGCAAAGACGTTCAATTGCGACAACACCAAGTTCACCAATGATCCCACACGGGTAGACACCTTGTTGTTGGCAGAGAACTTCACATTCCCCGTCTGTAACTACTATGGTGACCAGTTGAGCATGTTTGAATCCCAAACAAACATGAAGATCACGGTGAAGCTGAAGTGTAACATCCTAGCCCGTGAATCCAACCAATTCTCACGCGAGATGTTCCTCGACTGCATCTATCTGCGCCCGAGGAAGAACCAAAACACTGAACAATAAACATGAGAAGCGTTATGAATACAAGAATATGCAAGTTGATTGCCGTGACTGTCTGCTGGCTCCTGGCCATCGGTACAGCTGTGGCACAAGAAACAAAGACAGTGAGTGGCGTTGTGACCGATGCTGCCACAGGCCAACCTTTGCCTGGTGTCATTGTTGAAGCTTATGGCAACAATCGCATCACGGCCTTGACCGACGACAATGGTGCCTATGAGCTGAAAGTACCCGAATACGTGAGCAGCGTCAGCATGCGCGTGGAGGGTTATCAGGTTCTCCAGAAGGCTATTGGACAACAGGCTGCCAAAACGGATGCCAAGCTCTATCCCAACACCTTCAGTCCCATCTACAGCCAGACCACACAATCGTATGTCAGCCGTAGCACCAACCGTTTTGATAATACGGCTCAGGTGAGCATCGACCCGCTCATTGCCCAGCAGCTGGGTGCCGACATCCATTCGGTGACTCGCAGTGGACAGTTGGGCATCGGCAATACCATGTTTATCGGTGGTCTCAACAGCCTGCAGGCTAACACCCAGCCTCTGGTGGTCATCGATGGTGTTATCACCGACATGCAATACTACCGTGAGATGCTGCACCAGGGTTATTACAACAATATCCTGGCCAACCTGAACGTCAACGACATCGAGAGCGTAACCGTCCTCAAGAACGGTACGGCCATCTACGGTGCCAAGGCTGCCGGTGGTGTTCTGCTCATCAAGACCAAGCGTAACAAGTCGATGGCCACGAAGATCGACGTGACCATCAACGGTCAGTATCAGCTGAAACCCACTCTGCCCAAGATGATGAGTGCTGAGGACTATCGTCTCTATACCACAGAGATGCTGGCAGGACTGACCGATAATATGCAGAACTTGGAGTATCTCAACAACGACCCCAAGAACTATTATTATAATACCTACCATAATCATACCGACTGGTCCGACTTGGTTTACCACAACACCTTCGTCACCAACTACGGTATCAATGTACAGGGTGGTGACGATGCAGCCAACTACAACCTGTCAGTAGGCTACTCCTTAGGCGATGCTACCCAGCGCGGCAACGACTTCTCACGCTTCAACATGCGTCTGAACTCCGACATTAAGGTATTCAAAGGCCTCGATGTTCGTTTCGATGCCTCCTACAGTGATGTCACCCGCGACCTGCGCGATGACGGTGCCAAGGCCGACCTCTCAGCAGGAACCATCACCTCTCCCGGTTTCCTGTCACTCATCAAGGCTCCCTTCCTGGCTCCTTACGCCTTCGACGTCAACGGCAACGCCAGCCACTATCTGGCCGATGCCGACAACTATCTGGAGAAGGTGTTCAACCGTGATGGCGAGATCTATGCCAACGCTGTCCGTCTGGCTAACCCCAAGGGTATTCTTGATCTGGGTGACGGCGAGAACCGTAACCAGTCGGGTAACCGTATGATCACCTTCAGTGTGACGCCCAAATACGAGTTCAACCGTCATCTCTCCCTGCAGGAGCATTTCAACTTCACGCTGGTCAACACCAACGAGAACTACTACCTGCCGTTGGAGGGTACCCCACCCTTCCGTCTGATGGCATCCAGCAATATTCAGGTAACGAACATGGCGCAGAGTCTGGCAGCCCGCCAGAACGCCATTATGAGCGATACCCGTCTGTCGTGGAGCAACCGCTACGGTGCCCATAAGATTGACGTCTTCGGTGGTATCCGTTATTCAAGCAGTAACTACAAGCTCACGGCACAGCGTGGTTTCGATACTGGTAACGATAAGTATCCCAGCACGGGTAACGCCCGTAACTACCGCAGCACATGGGGCGCCGACGACAAGACACGCGACCTCACCTGGTATGCACAGGGCGACTACAACTGGGGTGAGAAATACTATGTGGAGGCAGGTATCTCAGCAGAAACCAGTTCCCGCTTCGGTAAGGATGCCGACGGTCTGAAGCTTGGTGGTGTGGTATGGGGACTCTTCCCCAGTGTCAATGCCGCCTGGGTCATCAGCAACGAGAAGTGGCTGGCTGATGTGAAGGGCATAGACTACCTGCGCCTGAACATCGGTTTCGATGTCACCGGTAACGATGACCTCGACTATACCGCCTCGAAGACCTATTTCGTGGCCAACAACATGCTGACTCAGAAGGTCGACGGCAAGTCGATCGGTAACATTGGCAACACGTCGCTGGCCTGGGAGACCACCAGTCGCCTGACCGCCGGTGTGGAGACAAACATCCTCAATAACCGCATCAACCTCCGCTTCAACTACTTCAAGGGCTGGACCAAGAACCTGCTCACGCTGCGCCAGTTGGCATGGACCAGTGGTCTGGCAGAAAGCTGGAGCAATGAGGGTAAGCTTGAGAATTCCGGTTTCGAGGCAGGCATCGGCATCAAGGCGCTCAACTTGAAAGACCTGACTTGGGAAGTCGGTGCCACAGTCGGACACTATAAGAACAAGATTACTGCCCTGCCCGACAACAACAAACCCTTCGAGACCGAGGCTTATGGTGCCACTATCCTCTCACAAGTAGGTACGGCCGTCGGCGTGTTCTACGGCTACAAGACACAGGGTGTCTATGCCACTCAGGCAGATGCCGACCGCGACGGTTACTACCAGGTGAACAGCCGTGACCAGCGTGAATACTTCGGTGCCGGCGACATGCGCTTCGTAGACAAGGACGGCAATGGTGTCATCAACGAGGACGACCGCTTCGTCATTGGTGATCCCAACCCCGATGTATATGGTAATATCTACACCCGCCTCAACTGGAAGCACTGGGCACTCGACGTGACCATGCGCTATTCTTTGGGCAACGATGTCTACAACTACCAGCGCTCGATACTCGAAGGCGGTTCACGGTTCTACAACCAGACCACAGCCATGCAGGCCCGTTGGACCAGTGAAGGACAGCAGACCGAGATTCCACGTGTCAGCTACGGCGACCCCATGGGCAACGCCCGCTTCAGCGACCGTTGGATAGAGGATGGCAGTTACCTGCGGCTGAGCAATGTCTCACTGAGCTACTACATTCCCATCCAGAGCACCTATCTGCAGGGCATCACGCTCTGGGGCGGTGCCTACAACCTCTTCACCCTCACCCACTATCTGGGCAGCGACCCCGACTGTGGTGTCAGCGGAAGTGCCCTGCTCCAGGGTATCGACTGTGGCCTGCAAGCCATTGCACCGTCATTCGCCTTCGGCGTGAAGATCAACTTATAATTAATTAATAATTGACAATTGAAAATTGATAATTATGAATACCAATATAAACAATAAGAAATGGATGAGGATCTTCATAGCAGGACTATTCTCCTTCCTCCTTCCTCCTTCCTCCTTCCTCCTCACCTCCTGCTCCAGCCTCATGGACACCGATTCGGAGCTCGTGGAGTTTGAGGAAGACAACCAGCTCCAGGCACCTACCGACAGTGTCTACAGTGTCATGGGCATCATCTATAAGATGCAGGCAGTGGCCGACCGCACCGTTCTCTTAGGTGAACTGCGCAGCGACCTGACCACGACGACCTCATCAGCTTCTGCCGACCTGAAGGCCATCACCAATTTCCAGATCGACACGAAGAATGCCTACAACCGCATCAGCGACTACTATGCCATCATCAACAACTGCAACTACTTCCTCACCCACGTCAACAAGGATCTGGTGAAGAACGACCGCAAGGTGTTCGAGTCGGAGTATGCTGTTGTCAAGGCCTATCGTGCATGGACCTATCTGCAGTTGGCACAGATCTACGGTCAGGTGCCTCTGATCACCGAACCCCTGCTCACTGAAGAGGCTGCCAAGAACGCCATGACCGCCAACATCAGCGACATCACTGCCATCTGCAACTACTTCATCGAGGATATCAAGCCCTATGTTGACACAAAGCTGCCCACCTACGGACAGATCAACAACCAGAACTCGCAGAAGTATTTCATTCCCGTACGTGCCCTACTTGGCGACCTCTGTCTTTGGGCTGGCCGTTATCAGGAAGCCGCACAGTTCTACCACGACTTCCTCGCCCTGCGCACGAATCCCATTTCCACAGGTATGGCGCACGCATCCTGGGACAGGATCTCCTCTAAGGAATTCCGTACTGCCAGAAACTCGTTCGACTTCAGACCAAACAACAGCGAATGCCTCTGTTATATACCCATGGAGAGCAATGAGTTCTACGGCATCAAGAGCGAGCTGGACGATATTTTCAATTCCACCAGCATCAATCAGCAGTATGCCCAGGTTACACCGGCCGCCGGTCTGCGCCAGCTGTCTGCCCGTCAGAACTACTGTGCCACCTACACCAAGATCGACGGTTCTCAGGATACCATCTATGCCATCAAGGAGAACCTGATGAACCGTGACTATGTCGGCGACCTGCGTTTCGGAACCATCTACGACAAGCGCAACATCACCCAGGAGCGTTTCTCACGTCTGTCAAATGAATACCAGACCATTCAGAAGATCAGTGAGAGCAGTGGCAACGTCACGCTTTACCGCGTCAACATGATCTACCTGCGCTATGCCGAGGCCCTCAACCGTGCCGGTTATCCGCAGTCGGCCTTTGCCGTGCTGAAATATGGCCTTTACGATGACATCGTAAACAAGCAGATCGACGAGGCCGAGCGTACCGCTGCAGCCAACCTGATCAACTTCGACATCGACCTCTTCACTATCGACAACACGCAGGGAGTCCACTCCCGTGGCTCCGGCAGTGCCGATTGCGACACGCTCTATGCTCTGCCACAGCCTGCCAGTCAGCTGGCCACCCGTCAGGACACCGTCAACTATCAGATTCCTCTGGTGGAAGACCTGATCATCGATGAGATGGCCTTAGAGGGAGCCTTCGAAGGATACCGCTTCTACGACTTGATGCGCGTGGCCTTGCGCCGTGGCGATCCCAGTTACCTCGCCACACCCGTATCTCGTCGCAACGGAGAAACCGACAACGCGCTCTACCAACAGCTGATGGATCCCAAGAACTGGTATCTCCCCCTACCCTAATAAAACAGCAATCCCCGCTCAGCCGAGCGGGGATTGCTGTTATTTACAACAGATGACACCTGCGGTAGAGATCTTGATGCGGGTGGGTTTGCCGTTGTTGTAGAAGGTGGCGGTGAAACGACCGTCGGCATCGAGCTTGGCATTAGGATTCCAATAGAGTGTACGGCGGTAGTCCTTTATTTCGGCATCAAGTGGTTTGCGACTGTAGTCAGGATGGTAGAAGTCGGCAGGCTCATACATACCATCGAGGATAATACGACGGTCACGGTAGGTATAACGCTTGCTGTCGTCGGGCATCAGCATATAGTCGAGGGTGACATCGGCCACGGTGGACTGCATGGGTACAGGACGGTCCTCATTGCGGAGCTCGAAATCGGTAAACAGGCGGATTTCGTTCTGACGATTAAGCTTGATGCGGTCATAGACCCACATATCGCTGCGGAACTGCTCCATAACGGTGGGTCCCGGATCATAATTACGATAGAACACGTAGGGGGTGAGCTCCTGATCGTTGATACGGGCCATCACCTGAAGGGCTCGTTCGCTATTGTAATTGCCAAGCAAGGCGTAGGCAATCTGCATAGGGAACTTTTGCGGCTCAAAGTGTCCGAAGGAGAGGCCACGATCGGTCACGAGGTTGTAGAGGTCGACGGCATCGTAGACATAGGCAGGCTTGGAATAGTCGATGGCGTGTCGGCCACGATGACGCTTGCCCTTGACCTTCACTTCACGGAGCGTAGCATCCATCTTTGAAAGGCGGGCAGTGTCAAGCAGTGTATAATCATCAAAGGGAGTACCTGAGGCTATCTCAGAAACATGACACTGGTAATAGTCATACTTCTTGGCGAAGACAGGGAAAAAGAGGTCACGCTTCACGTAGAAGTCTGGCCAGGCGGTCTCGTCGAGCATGCCTTTGTTCAGGCGTTTCTGTCGTTTCTCCTCGCTGAGAGTGCTCTTCGAAGCACGGAGGAAGAGGATCGCCTGTCCGTAGTAGGCCGGAATGTCGAAGACGAAGTGTCCACCAGCATCGGTTTCCATCTTTACGGTGGCAATATCGTCGTTGAAGACGAGTTCACCTTCAAGGGTGACGGGCTTGCGGAGGCCCTTGTTGTCGACACCGAAGAAGGGATCGAAAGCACTCTTAGCATCGGTTTGATCCTGCACGTAGATGGCGGTGCCAACCTGTTCGAGTTCTATAGAACCGTCTTGCGAGCGCGACACAAGGTCGTTGGGTGTCGTTGCCTCATAGCGATTCAACCCCGAAACCATATCACTGCCACTCTCCTGATCGACTATCGATGAAGTATTGGCCTCTTCCACGCTGGGGCTGTAGCCGAAGATACCCATCGGCCAATAGCGCACCTCGTCAGGATGGATTTCATCGCTATCGCCCACCGGCCAGACGCTGCCTTCGACAGTCATGTACTGTTCGGGCTCATAACGAAGCTTTTCGCCACTGGTAATCTCGGCGAAATCGTAGCGGCGCCAGCCCTGTACCATCATCAACAGATCAAGGGTCTGACGGTGCTCAGCATCATCGGCTTCAAAATAATAGTCAGGATAGGCCACAAAACCCTTCAGTTCACTGGAGAGCAGAAGGTCAGTCATAATCGTACCGGTATCGTAGGTCAGTTCTTCGTTAGCCCCGTCACGCACGGAAATGGAGATATGCTTCATATCAGCAGGCGCTTGGAACTGAAGATTTACGGCTTCGAAAGGCTGGTATTCACTCTGCAGGCCACTGACAGTAACCGGCTGGAGATCATAGTCGTGATGATTGACGAAGAACAGACGATCGGCCAACAAACGGCCGTCCTCGTCAAGCACGATGAGATCGTTGACGCCTGTCGGGAAAAGAGAGGTGTTGAGGTTGATGCGTCCGCCACCAGCGATGGTCCGGAACGATTTCAGTACACCGCGACAGAGAACTGCCACAGCAAAACTGCGGCCTACAGGAAAGCCTTGAGGACTGAGTTCGGCGGTGAGCTCAGAGCCGGTGGCATCGAGGCGTAGGGCACACCCCACCGCTTCGGCCTTCGGCAGATCGAAGCGGTAGTCCTTACCATGATAAGTGAAGCGGGCGCAGAGCCTTCCATCCTGCGGTACATCGACCGTGAATACGCCACGTCCCTGATGGGTGGTATGGATGCGCAGGCTATCGTTCCTATCACCCACACGCACAGCACCTTCGATATCAATCTGTTGACCTTCCTCGTCGTGCACCTCAAAGGCAACACGACACCGTGTGCCTGCCACTAAATGACCACCCTCTGGATAGAAATTCACCAGAAGGTCTTCCTTCAATTCTTTCTCGATGCGGGTTTTCGGTCGACTGACAATATATTTCTGCGTATAGTCACCTGCCGAATCCGGACGCTCATAGACCGGTACCACACGACTATAGACCGTACCGAACTGGCGGAAGAAATCGCGAGCCATCTCTTTGTTATAGAAATACTCACGGTCCTTACGACCATAGTTATGTTCCGTCACCCGGAAGTTAAGCATCCAGCGGGTGTATGCACGGAGTTCATAATAGCCAGAGTAAAGCGAGTCCTTCAGGACAAAGTTACCATCGCCATAGCCGTCTGGCGACACGATGATATTCTGCCGTTCCACCACCAGGCCATCCGGCGAGAGCAGTTCCACATAGAGGATACGGCTCATGTCGGTATAGTCAAGGTTATCGGCGCGCACCACATAAGACTTATACCAAATGGTATCGCCCTTGTAATAACAATTATTGTCGAGGTGCAGATAGACTTTCTCCTGAACAGGCGCATTCTCAAGCAGCTGTCGGATGCTGTCGAGACGAGCCTGCGAAATGGCTCTCACCGGACAAAGAAGTCCGATGAGAGTCACCCAAATGGGGAGTCTTCGTATGATCCACCTAATCAGCATTACATGTCACCCACAATCACCAGTCCACCGTTCTCAGGGATGGTCACGGCAACGGGCTTAGAGGCTACTTTCAGATTCTTGGTGCTGCCAGCAAGGCTGGCATCATCGGTATAAGTAGTGACGATGGAGCCTTTCTTAAAGAACGGACTAAGATCGAGTTTGGTCTTGAGGGGTTCTTTCTGGGCACTGATGCTGGCGATGAACCACTTTGTACCAGCACGACGGGCAATGATGGCATACTTACCGGGATAGCCATCGATGAACTTCACCTCATCCCAGGTGGTAGGCACATCCTTCATGAACTGTACGGCCCATTCAGGAGCATCGGTCAGGTTGTTGGGTGCCATCGCAAAGTGCTGCACACTCGACTGGAAGAGCACAGCAGTAGCCAAGGCGAATACATCGCTGGTGCGACGGATAGTACCGTGCTGGTTGTCTGCATTGTAGTGTTTGTTGAGCGTCGATCCGCCGAAGTCCATCGAACCCACGGCATTGCGGATGAAAGTATGGGTACAGGCATTCGTAGCCTCAGCATCGCAGGCACCCTGTCCGAAGTGCAGGTTCTCAGAAGCCAGGACGGCCTCCGAAGCCACATAGTTGGGATACATACGCTCCCACCCTCTCGGCAAGGTACAACCGTGGAAGATACACTGGATACCGAACTCGTTGGCATCGGTGAGGATATCTTCGTAGAGCTGCATCATGGGTTGTTTGTCGCCACCGAAGAAGTCAACCTTGATGCCAAGGATACCGTTCTTCTGCATCCATGCCATCTCCTTGCGACGGGCAGGCGACTTGTCCATCTTGTCCTTCGGCGACTGCGGAGCATCGTTCCATGCACCGTTGGAGTTATACCAGAGGAAAAGTCCTACACCCTTCGACTGGGCATAGCGTGACAGCTCCTCCATCTTCTCATAACCGATCTGTTTGTCCCAAAGAGCATCGACCAGCACAGAGCGCCAACCCATGGCAGCAGAGAAATCAATATAGCGTTTCTGCTCATCGAAATTACAGCTGGAGTCCATACCAATGATCCACGACCAGGAACCCTTTCCGTAGGTATAGTCCTTAGAAGCTTGGAACTTAGGCTGCACAAGGTCGTTGGCAACGGTCGATTCAACGATATTGGCAAGCGTGGCGCCAAGGGTGATGGTACGCCAAGGGGTCTCGTAAGGCAGGCTGACGGCAGCGGAAGTGCTACCATGACCATTCATCTCACCAGCCTGGGGGAAGCCAATCTTGTAATTTGCCCCACCTTCATTCAGCAGGCGACAGCCGACATAACTACCATCGGTGCCCGTCTCGGAGATGAGCAACCAACCCTTTTCACCGTTCTTAAAAAGGCAAGGGAAGCTATACCCTTCGCCCCAGCCATTCTTACCCATCTGATCATCGAGGGTGTAGCTGGTTTCGTAGCTGGGTGAGGTACGTGCGAAGCCACCCATCGGCTTCGACTGCGGACAAAGGAACGTCGTTGTGCCCTCTGGGAGCACAAAACCAGATGCCTCGTCCGTG
Source organism: uncultured Prevotellaceae bacterium (assembly GCA_902785945.1). Lineage (GTDB taxonomy): Bacteria > Bacteroidota > Bacteroidia > Bacteroidales > Bacteroidaceae > Prevotella. The sequence goes on along the minus strand of CADAAR010000008.1, from coordinate 83,291 downwards.
ATAACAGCCACAAGTGTTTCCCCGCCACGAGCCCGTCTCGGATAGAGTTTGTAACGGAAGGCCACATCACGGTTACTGACACGGAAGATCACATCCAGCACCTGACGGTCATTCTGCACGAACTGGCACACAGCCTCGGTGGCTTCGTAAGTAATCTGACTCTGCTTGGTGGTCTTCAACGAATATGTATCGTTGACCGTTCGCACCTGACAATCCTTCATCGTCAGCCCCGATGTCAGGTCGCCGATGTTCGTGTTCAATCCCAACTTCGAGGGCTGCAGGAACACAGTCTCACCCAGACTCACCTGATAAACGGGCTGTCCACCCTCATCACTCACCGTCACGACCAGCTTGCCGTCGGGACTTGCAAATCGCTTTTCAGCAGCTACGATGCTACCACATACTAACATTAATGCCATCAGGATGGCGCTCCGAAAATGTTTCATATCTACACCTTATTATATATATTATTATCTGAAAATCTTTCGGGTTGTCCCGTCAGTTTGACGGAGGATCAGCACGCCCCTTGCCTCGCTACCGACGCGACGGCCGTGCAGATCGTAGATCGTAATAGATTCTTCATTAGTGTTATTGACAAGCCCGATACTTGTTCCAACCATGGTGACGCGGCAGTCAAGAAGAAGATACTCCTGATAACCACTCCCTGCAGCCTGGAAGCTGATGATATACTGGCCTTTTTCACTGACAGTAAAATCCAATTCCTGCTTCTTTGCCGAAGCAAGATTTGCAGAAGTACTGCCACCGGCATTTGGCGAGGCTGTAAAAACAGCAGAGGCAGCTAATTCAGTACCTGTGGAAGAAAGGACAGAAGCCTTATACTTGGGAGTCTCCTTCCAGGCTGCCATAGCCCAAGTCAGTTTATAATTACCAGGTTCAAGGTTGAGCGGGAATGCATTCTGACGACCATATTCTGCACAGGTATTACGCCAATAGAGGCCTTTTCCCTGATAGCCACCGAAGCCCACCATTGTCCGCGAGCCCTGACCATAAGAACTGGGATACTCGTGAATGTCAGTACCATCGGCGGTACGCCATCCTTCGGGGATGGTGCCGTTGACCACGGTGGTATAGTCAAGCACATATCCCGACTGATTACTATCACCGGAATCAATGCCGAATACAGGCTGAAGTGTGACATTGTCATCAGGCATCACGAAGGTCACCTCACCCTTATCAGTAACATTGATAGTCTTGGCCATGGTATAGTAGACAGAATTGACGACGCGTAGCTGCTTAAGCTGATAGCCCTCCTTAGCGTTGACAGTAAGGGTGACGGTATCACCTTCAGCCGCTTCGCTGACATTCGGTGTAACAGTGCCTCGACTATCCTCCCTCACAGTGACGTGGAATTTCTCAGCCGGAGTGCCAACAGGCATATAAATCACCTGGTCGATAACAAGGCCGGTGCCACCGGTGTTGGCGATGATGAGGTCGTTGCTTCCCTCATTGAGTTGAGCGGGGACCTTCAGCTTCTGCCAGTTGTTCTTAGCCACCTTCTCACAAGCCACCGTGGCAGCCTTGCCGTTCACCGTAACCTTGATATTGCCTGATTTTGTGGTGTTACAATAGCGAATAAGGATGTCGTAGTCACCACCCTGCTGCAGTTTCAGCTGGTGACGAAGCGCCGCACCTGTATTGGACCCCATCTCAACATAACCCATGCCGGCAAACTCAGCATAGTCGGGTGCGCACCATCCGGAATGCGTGAGTGCTACGTTCTTCACACCCTTGTAGTCCATATTCTCAGCCTCAATCACAATGGGACCGGCAAACGACTCTGGCTGTTGGGGTATGGGAAGTGTATCTGCAGGGAGTACATCGGTCAAACGCTCTGTGGCTGAACCAGTGCAGTTGATGGTGACATCTACCGGGCCATTGTGCTTTACACTAACGGTGTATGTATGCGCCTCCTCATCCAGTTTACCCGTTACGGTAGCAGACTGACCTTTAGCATTGGTGATATGTTTCTTCACTGAGCACGATGCCGTTACCACACCAGTGATAGTTATAATATCAGTTTTGTCAGTCTGAGTAGAGGTGGTATCACTGCGGTAGTTATTCAGGTAGAAAACGATACTATCGGCATACTCACGGATATGACCACTCGATAGTTTGCCATAGTTCAATTTCATCGAATCACAGGAATTGTAACGCAACGGTATGTCTGCCGTAGCCGACTTCTTCTTGTTCAGATAAGAATAAGGCGTGTATGTAACCAAGTGGTTGCGGTAGCGATTGACAAAGAGGTCACCCTTCGACACCTCTGGGTACTGGGCATTGAAATCGTTGACCTTCTTGGTCTGTGATGTGCTCTGGTAAGCTGATTTTTTCAACTGCACAGGAATGGCCTTGGCCACATCGTCATAGAAGCCAAGAACAAGAGGGATGGTGCCGTAACGACCTGTCTTCTTAAAATAGCACAGGTTGTCCATCCACTGTCCGTTACCACGGTTGAAAGGATCTGTCTGCTTATAGAGTCCATCATAGAGACTACCCCAAACAGCATACTTATTTTCGTCGCTCCCGCTACTTACATTATTCTGGATGGCAATCTTGATGTTGCCTACCACCTCCTCACGAGAAGGAATATAGAGATGACCGTTGATAATCTGGCGGAACATATCCATCCACGCCCCTCGAAAATTCGGGAAGGTGCCCCAATTACGGCGCGTATAACCGTCGATCGTCGAATTGTTCAGATTCTGGAAATCTTCTGTCCATATCAACTCGGGGCCATCCCACACGGCACCACCGTTGACACAGCACTGCTCCATCACCGTGCCGATACCAGCAGCACCAGGGTACAGCTTGCCGTGTTTTTCCCCTAAGACGGTATCAAGAGCTCCGTTCCAACCGCAGTTATCATAGCGTACACCATAATTTTTGGCCAAACCACTGACGAAGGGTCCCCAGGTAACGCTCTCATTGGCATACCAACAACTGCTCGTTGTGTATTTATAAAGCCATAAACAAGCTTCAGGATAATCCTTGCATGCCTGCAGCAGCTTGGAGTTACGCTTCATCATACCCATAGGATTCAGACCATGACTCCAGATGTTGCCACAGAACGAAATGGTGAGAAAACCACCGTACTTGTGATGCATGGGAACTAGTTTTGAGAATAATTCAATTCGTGAGGTCTGCGTACTGCTACTCTCATCACCGCCCTCATCGAAGCCCCAGAACTGCTCTGCATAGTTCCACCCGAGGAAATTGGGATAGGCTTTAAAGAAATACTCAAAGGTTTCCAGATCATCATCTTGAATGTGGGTGTGACCGCCAGAAGCAGGTTGACAAGTAAACCACAAACCATTCTTCTGACATACCGAAGCCCACGACTTATACGTACGGACAGCACAACGTGGCATACGATACATATTCAAGTCTTTGTCATATTGACACGACAGCGAGAGATTCATGCAGACATAGGGTTTGATGTCGTCGGGAATAAGATCAATGATCTTCTGCGGATCAGCAGAATTCCACACATCAACATGAATCAGCCAAAGAGGATGCTGTGAGTCGACAGGACGACGTTGCTGAGCCATCATGCTGTTGGAAACAGACAGGAACATCAGCAGCAAAACAAAGAGATACTTTCTAATTTTCATTGTTACATTTCGTTTAAAATTCATTTGGCTGCAAAATTACAACATTATTATTATATCACCTTTGCTTTTTGTTTCAGAGGTTTTTAAAAAGGTTTCAATATAATTATGTAGTCCCGTTCTTTCTAATAAAAAACCCGGGCTTTCACAAGTCCGGGCTTTTACCAAAACAATGTAAAGTTCTAAATGGTTCATGGCAATTAAACTATACAAGGTTTTTCCAAACTAACTACTAACTATATAACTAACCTAAAAAACTGTCTTCATTCATAAATCCGCTGCAAAATTACACATTTTATTCTTAACAGACTCTATTTTATGCATCATAAACTTAAGAAAATGTATCATTTATTTGGATGTTACAAAAAAATAGCCTATATTTGCACAGAATTTGCAAAAAATGATATTTTTCGAAAACAATGTTACGTAAGTACTTAACTATATTGCTAACTTTCCATGTGCTAACTATGTTTGCACAGACAGGTAAGTTATTTGATGCAGACAAGCAATTATCAAGCAGTTTTACGAGTCAGGTCTATTTGGATCACGACGGTTTTATTTGGGTAGCAACCCGAAATGGCCTGAATATGTATGATGGCTACAAGTTCCATATATTAAAAAAGGAACAGGAAACAGAAAACGGTATGGCCAGTAACTATGTGAACTGCATGATACAAGACAAGAACGGTTTGTTCTATATGGGTATGTATGGTGCTTTTCAGACTTTCGACGGCAACCATTTCCAGGATATAGAAGTTAAAGATCTCGACGGAAACATTGTACCATGTTACATGACCTGCTTCCTTCTCCGCAAAACCGGTGATATTCTGGCAGGTACATCCGGACACGGTCTGCTGAAAGTAACAGATCCCAGTCACGCCCAGCAGGTGGGTGGTCCGTTAAGCGATATTCACACTATCAATGCCATAGAAGAAGACCAGCAAGGACATGTATGGCTCGTTACCGGCGATCAGGGATTGCTAGAGTATGATGGGAAAAACATCAAGCGCTATTTCAATTCGGATACGGAACGTACAACGATGCGCAGACTCGGTCAGGATAAAGAGGGCAATCTTTACTTAGGAACATCGAACCAAGGCGTGTTCGTTCGTTCTGCAAAAGGTGGAGAGTTTAAGCATATTGAGGTCACAGGTCACAAACACTTATCTGCCATTTATTGTCGACGTGACGGAAAAATGATGTTTGGCTACGACGGCATGGGTTTGGCTATTTACGATCCACAAAACGGAAAGCTGGAAGACAATCCTTATTTCTGCAGCGACATAGACCTGAGAATGACTAAGGTCTATTCTATCGCAGAAGATGCTGGTGGTAATGTTTGGTTAGGATTGCTACAGAAAGGCATCTTCATGCAACCTATGCAGATTTCTGAATTCAGCTACATGGGTTATAAGCTCGACAAGCAGAACTATATTGGCCAAGCTTGCGTTATCAGCACCCTGATCGACAGGAAAGGTCGCTGCTGGGTAGGAACAGATAAAGACGGACTGTACTGTCTAGGTCCCGACCACCGTTTACTCAAACACTTCAAAGAGAATTTCCCCGGTTCCATCATGAGTATCTGTGAAGATCAGAACGGACGGATATGGGTAGGCAGTTATGGCGAAGGCTTCGGCTACATCGATGCCGACGGAAATAGTTATCACAAGTATCCCCAGCACCCGACTATCAGCGTCTTTGGCTTTGCCGTTTCCAAGACCGGCGAACTTTGGCTGGCCACTATGGGACAAGGTGTGCTGCGTATTAATCTCAGCACAAACCAACAGAAAGCATATGTCACCGACGAAAAAGCTGAAACCGACCGAAGCCATGACTGTATTGTCAATGACTATATCTCCACGCTGTCGTTTTCGCCTGACGGGAAGCGCCTCTATGTGGGCACTACGTTAGGTGTATGTTGCCTGGACTTGGAAAAAGAGAGTTGGACCAGCGTTTTTGGAAAGAACTGTCTGAATTACGGCACTCCGACGCGTGTAGCCAAGGAATTTAACGGTCATGTGTGGATTGGCACCAATGACGGTCTCTACAGCTATGACCTGAAAAAGAAGGAGCTGCAACATTATACCACCGAGAAAGGACTGGCCGACAACGGTATCGCCGCTATAGAACAAGATGATCAAGGAGCACTATGGATGTCAACAGACCACGGACTGTGTAGTCTGAATCCGAAGACAGGACAGACAAGGAGCTATTTTGTTGACAACGGTCTGCAATCGAATGAGTTCTCCGACGGTGCTTCATATGTCATCAATGGACCAGAACGATGCCTGATGCTCTTTGGTGGCGTTGGTGGTATCACATGGTTCCATCCTGACCTTATCCAACAGTCAAAATGGGAGGCCAAAGTCAGACTGGTATCATTCCTTGTTAATGGTGTATCTATCAGCAGCTCATCAAAATCGGATGGCTATCAGATCTGCGATACAACCGTCATTGCAGCTAACCGTTTCCAGTTGGCCTCACATGACAATACATTCACGATCCAGTTCTCTACCCTCACCTACGACAACCCTGAACACATATCTTATTTATATAGTATCAATGGTGAAGCGTTTAACCGCCTACAGCCCGGTGTGAATGAGATTTCCTTTACCCACCTGCCTCCAGGCACCTACCGTTTCAGGGTCAAGGCCGAACGCAATGGTCAGTCAACACCCGAGAAGGAGTTTACGGTGATTATTCATAGCCCCTGGTACCGATCCGCTTGGGCCTATTGTCTGTATCTTTTGATACTGGGAGTCGTCCTCTCACAATACATCATTGGTCGCCGAAGAAAAGAAAAAGACCGTCTGCGCATTCAGGAGCATATCCATGCAGAGGAAATGGGAGAAGCCAAACTCAAATTCTTCATGAACATCAGTCATGAGATACGTACCCCGATGACGCTCATCATCACTCCGTTGCTCTCACTGATGAAACAAGATGCCGACCCCCAGCGCCATAATGTCTATCTCACCATCAAACGTAACGCAGAACGCATCCTCAACCTCATCAACCAGATGATGGACCTTCGAAAGATTGATAAGGGTATGATGCAGATGCGCATGCAGGAAACAAACCTCATTGCATTCACTGAGGACATTCACAATATGTTCAAGCATCAAGCTGAATCGAAACAGATTGCCCTCAGCTTTGAACATGACTCCGACCGTTTGCCAGTATGGATTGACAGGAAGAATTTCGACAAGGTCATCTTCAATATTCTCTCTAATGCCTTTAAGTTCACACCTGCAGGCGGAAAGATTGACATTAAGATTACCCACGACACACAGAATGCTGTCATTGCCATCAGTGATAACGGCGAGAAGATTCCTGAAGACAAGTTAGACCGCATCTTCGAACGTTTCTATCAGACACCATCCAGCACCAACGACCGCAACTTCGGTACGGGTATCGGTCTCGATCTGACCCGTTCACTGGTGGAACTCCATTACGGCAGCATCAAGGCCCGCAACCTGGAGCAAGGTTGTGAGTTTGTCGTGAGCATTCCTCTGGGAAATGCACACCTCAGACCGGAAGAGATGTTGGAAGAGAAAGACAATACCGCCGCCGAATTGGCAGATATGATGGAGGTAGAGGACCAGCCACCTGTGGAGCTGCAGCCTGACAAGAATCCCCAGAACCGCGCCACCATCATTATCGCAGAGGACGATGACGAAATACGCGATTACCTGACCAAAGAGCTTTCTGAGCTCTATGACATCCATAGTTGTATTAACGGTCGTGAAGCGCTTGCTGAGGTCTACCGCACACATCCAGATATCGTTATCAGCGATGTGATGATGCCGGAAATGGATGGTAACACGCTTTGCACTCAACTCAAATTGAACCCACAAACCAATCACCTGCCAGTCATCCTGCTGACTGCCAAGAACCGCGACGAGGACAAGTTAGAAGGTCTGGAGACAGGTGCTGACGCCTATATCGTCAAGCCATTCAACATGGACATCCTTCGCCGCACGATTGCCAACCTGATCAATGCCCGTGCCCTTCTGCGCCAGAAATATGGTCGTACAGAGCAGCTGGAAGAGCAGATGGAGGAGGTGAAGGTCAAATCGCCTGACGAGAAGTTGTTGGATCGTATCATGACTACCATCAACAAGCAGCTGAACAACTCCGACCTCAGTGTAGATATGATTGCCGACGAGGTGGGCATCAGCCGTGTTCACCTGCACCGCAAGATGAAAGAGCTGACAGGCCAGACCCCACACGACTTTATCCGAACACTAAGATTAAAACAGGCCGCCAACTTGTTGACGACCCAAAATATGAATATCACAGAAGTGGTCTACGCCTGTGGTTTCTCTAACCCGACTTCCTTCTCCACCCTCTTCAAGAGTGTCTACGGTATGTCACCGCGTGAATACATGAAGGAGCATCATAAGTAGAAGACTTAGAATGTGACATTGATATTCTCATCCCAATCAGTATCCACAGAGATGGTGATAAAGACTGATTGGGATGAACTTGTTCCATCAAACAGACTACCTCGGCAGATGGTAATACAATTCCGTTTTACCGGCACCTGACTGATATCTTTCTCTGTCAGGCTGTGTATTTTTCCATCGCTTTCTATATAATAGGTACTCATCTTGATATCCAACTGGTCTTCGTCCGAACTGGGAATCATATAAAACTCATACTGATCATCATCAGGATCCACGTCAAGTTTGACCGTTTGCGACGTGTTCGTGCTACCATAGCCAGTCAGACCATTGAAGGAGCCCTTACTACCTTTGTATGAGAATATCACCTGATTCAGGTTAGCCGGTTTATCATCAGTCGGAATGAATCTTAGCAATGAAACAATACGCTTTAGCCTCAGATTGAGCTCGATTTCATCTTCTCCCACTTCAAACTCCTCGCAACACCAGAAAGTATCGCCAAGATTACTGCCTGAGATACTCACTTTCTCGTTAGCACTGAAACTAGGATTTGAAGACGCACTATGCCCCACAATGACAAGGATATACCGTCCCTCCGACAATGAGAAAGATGCGGTACCGAAGTTAGCGTCTTCCTGCTTCTGATTAACATAATTCACACGGATACCATCTTCTCCATAGATATGAAAACAAAGTCGGGAACATACAGACCCCACATCGGCACGCGTCTGGGCATCGAAAGGTGTCTGCTCAAATTGAGTCACCCTCAACACGACGTTTCCCTTTTCGCCATTCTCAGACTCGACACTCTCAGAAAGTGTCATTTTCTCACACGACGACACTGCAGCCGTCATCATCATCAACGTAAATACGTTGGAAAGCAATTTGCTTCTCATATGAATCATTTTTAAAGTTAACGTTCTCCCCTCGTGGGAAAACAAATGTGGAGCTGGAGGGAGTCGAACCCTCGTCCAAACAGGGAAACCATACGCTTTCTACACGCTTATTCCAGCCTTCGGTTTTCAAGCAACAGCAAGACCTGGACCACCAACTGCTGCCTTAGCTCCTAAATTTCATCCCTGCATCGGAGCCTACAGAGACTATTTCCGATTTAACCTGCGCCGCTAAATCCTCAGATTCGGAACAACATCCTTGGAGCGACGTCTCGTTTCTCCGCCTTGCAGAGAAATTAAGCTAGCAATCTACTGTACTTCGATTAAGCAGCGAGAGCATACTCATTGTTGCCAATTAATTTTTTGTTCACTCTGTTTTAGGAGGTAGCCAACGAGCCTCCGCGTGCTTACGTACCATCTCTACCCGCTGTCAAATCCAGTCAACCCCAAAAGTTTCCTTTCATCTGAAAATCAGCACATTAGGAACGCAGAAGGGATTGAATGTGGACAAGATGTGGACAGAGGTATCTTGAATATCACAAATCGCACCCTTTCTGTTTGCAAAGGTAACACTATTTTTTTGAATCTGCAAGTTTTTTAGCAGAAAAACTAAAAAGGCCATCCCGAAGTTATTGCGGAATGGCCAGATGTCGGTGATATATTTGCTGAATCTTTTGCAACCTCCGAGTCAGTCATCATGAAGGTTTTCAGGGTCAGCCCATTTTTTGGAAAAACCCCAACTTGCCAGCCCGCTGTCGGACTATATCTGCAAGAAGAGGTTTTCGGTGCAAAGATACGAAATTATAGTGGAACCACCAAATCTTCCTGCTCTTTTTTGAAGATCAGTTAAGATTTTCAGTGACCAGATTCTCGGTTTGGAGCACTTTGCCCAGATGATACCATACTTGGCAAATGTAGTACTGATGCCCATTCTCTTCGTAGTACATATCTTCACCGTTTTCATCCTGAAAGATGATGAACTCTGCACTCTCTACCTCTACGAGCATACGGGGCGCGTCTTTGCTTCTGCCATTGATCAGGTACAGGGCATCGTATTCTATCGGCAGAATGGTCACAGGGCTATCGCCATCCGGTATATCCTCTTGTTTCTTATAGTCCACACCGTCACAGATGAAATGCACGTACCTGGTCACATTTGACGGATAGACGAAACGGTGCTCTACTTTCTGTTCACCGTTCAGGATAGCCAGAAAATACGGCTTGTTGATCTGTAATGTTAACGTCTTCATAATAATGTGGGTTATTTGCTGAATTTGATGGTTCCGCCGCAATGCGGACAGATTATAGAAGATTCCCCAGGCTCTTGATCGCCGACTATCTCATCTCTTGACACAAGCAGCTCCCACACCTGCACATCAAGTGCAGATGCAATCTTTTCGAGTGTGGTGTACGAAGGTTTTCCATTTAGGATCTGAGACAGGCCCACAGTAGTCATGCCAAGTTTATCAGCAAACTCTTTCTGGGTGATCCCCTTTTCTTTGAGAAGCTCTTTTATTCGCATAAGTATTTACTTTAATAATTTGGGTGCAAAGATATGAAAAAAATCGTTTATTAAAGCATTTTATTTAATAAATAATGTTAATTTAAAGCATTTTCTTATATAAATGTTTGTATTATTAAAGTTTTTTGTTTAATTTTGCACTCAGAAAGATAAGTAAAACATTTAATAATAGAAGATATGACACTTACAAGCATTGATTATCAGAACATCGCCAACATGGTTGAGGCTGGCAGCAACTCAATCGAGTACACCAAGGGCAATGAGATCCTTTTCATCGAGTACACCTACACAGAAGATGGCTATGATGAAGATGATTATTTCAATGGTACGGGCGCACACGTGGTCACCACGCGCTTCTTGTCAGTCGAGTCTGTAGATAGCTTCAACAACAACGGCGAAGCCACCAGAAACGATTTCTGTGAGGGTCAACTGCTTACAATGGTAGCATAATAACATTATTAACAACTCAAAAATACAGAATTATGAGCACTAAAGTAAAAAACGACATGAGAGAGGTAATGCAGACAGCTTGGCAGTTCGTCCGCCGTAATGGTTACACAATGGCTGAGGCTCTTAGAACAGCCTGGGCAAACATCAAGCTGCGTAAGGCTATGGCCGAGCGCATAGTGAAATTCTACTTTCAGAAGGTCGACGGCTCGATCAGAGAAGCCTACGGCACACTGAAATCGACTCTGGTCCCTGCTGTGACAGGTAACGGCAGAAAGCCTAACGACAGCGTTCAGACCTATTTCGACACAGAGAAAAACGAATGGCGCTGCTTCAAAAAGGCAAATCTTTTGAGAATCGCATAAATAATCAAGATAGAATTATGAAAAGAGAAGAAACAATAGGCTATAACAGCGCGGGCCAACCCTGCCCTACGTCACAATATGATGCTATGGTAAAAGACTTCTTTAAAGCGAACCCGCCAGAGTTCATTGATAAGACCATGAACAATATAGATCTCATAGCAGATATTATTCTTCGTGCATCTGATCTCGACTGCGAAACCGTAGTTGCATGTTTGCGTGATCTGGCGGCAATCAAGGATGACTTTCGCGTATTAAAAGATATTTCTCTCGAAGCAAATAAAAGGTAACGGGTATGCCAACCACCTACCCACTAAGAATAAGTAATATGGAAAAAACGAATAATAACAGTACAATGATGAAAGATTTCATTGAATTGAACACGCCAGAAGTTATAGAGAGAACCATAAGTGATATTGAAAACATTTGTGATACCTTAGTATTCCACTCAGGGAGCAGTTGTGAAGATATTGTAAACTGTCTGCGTAGTCTTTATCGAATCAAGGGTGACTACAATGAGCTGCGAAATATTTCAATGAACTATCACAACGAAAACGAAGCGTGATTGTAACCAGACAGTAACCAGTGCGCAGATCCGTAGACCTGCGCACATCAAACAAACGATGAAAATATGAAAAAGCTAAGTGAAATCGTAACTCACGAAAAAGATACAGTTATCCCATTTGGATTTGAAAATGACAATGGGAAAGGACCAATGTTTGGGGATCTTGTTGTAATATCCGGTGACACAAATAGCGGAAAGACAACACTTGCGCTTAACATGGCCGTAAATGCCGCATCTGCCGGATTCCCTGTCCTTTTTGTTTCTACAGAATCCTTTGTACAACAGATCGCAAAGCGTATATTATCTATTAAAAACAACCCCAATATCCCTCTCTATATTCAAGATGATTTAGAAGGATCGTACGATAACGTAAAAACGAACGGAATTAGGATTATATTTTTTGACCGTTATTGTTTTGAGATAGAATATCTTAGAGACTGCAAAGAATTGGCCATAGAAAATAACTGGTGTTTTGTTGAAGTGCTACGTAATAAGAGAAGAGATATCAACAAAGATCTAAATGTAAATGATTTGATAATCGGCGAAGATGTTGCAGATGTTGTCTACATGGTTGATCGACCATACATGTATGGCAAGCGCTTTAAATATATGCCAGATCTTGACCCTAACGATCACATTGAGATATGTTGTGTGAAAGGTCGCTTGATTGGTAAATATAATCTATACTGTAAAGTTGATTGGAAAACTGGCGTTATACAAAAAATATAATATAGAGATATGAATGAGATTTATTGGCTGACTCGTATAGGAGTCATTGAAGAAGCATGTAACATATTATTCGATACTGTCACAGCCATAGTAACCTGTGGTGTTTTAATCTTTGTTGTTCGATTATTTTTTTTTCCTGATATCTCAGATATCTTTGAATTTTATGGAGTAAGGCGGTTGAAGAAATGGTTAGACGTGATATTCGCTATCTGGGTAATCAGCTTCATTTGCAAGGTATTCATACCGTCGCAGAAAGATATGCTGAAGATCTACAGACCCGGTACCACCGTTGACTATATCAAGAGCAACGACAAGGTGAAGGAACTGCCCGACAAGGAACAGGTACATCGAATCAATCAGCAAGACGATGGTGATAAAAGTAGTAAAGATAAATAACGATATCTATGGATGTATTGATTTCTCGCGAATCCCTCGACAGGATCATAGAGCATGCAATGTTTCTCGGACAGATCCAGTACATGACCATGATCACGCCTGAAAGCGACAAGATAAAGCAGCGCGAGGCACAGCGGTATCTAAAACGCAGGGGCTACGAGCCGAAGGTACTTGACGAGTGGAGGAATATGGGTCTTATCCACCGACGTAAGGACGGGGCCAGGAACTCTTCTGTCTACTATTCCCTGAAAGAGATCCAGCGGCAGATAACCGTCACCGAAATGTCAAAAGGAAACATAAGGACACATATACCAAAATGTAAAACGGGGTGACAAACGCCACCCCTCACTTTGTTCATTATACAAGCAACCGATTCAGAACCTCACAGCACTTAAGCGGCTTACTATATCGTCAAACTTCCGTTGTATCATATCTTTCTGCTTTTCTCCTGCCTTGGCAATACCACTCTTATACTTCCTCATCAATGAGGGGTTGATATCAAGGCTCTTTGCGAACTCCGTAACATTGATAAAAGGAAATGCCAGGAAGAAGCCTGTCATATCGTAGCGGTACTCCACTTGAAGGTCTTCTGCATACCAATCAGGATATCCCCCCTGCCGTTCCTTCATGTACTCAGCTTGTTCTTTCAGACAAGCCTTAAACTCCTTGCGAGCCTCATCCTCTGACAGTCCGCTGCCAAACACGGGAGCACCATTCTCTGCATAGATTCCATAGCCTCCGTCACTTGCCTTTTCGATGATTGCCGTCATTGTCTTCATTTCATTACCTTTTTTATCGGTTCTATTTTCAAGTTGTTCATTAAACCCACCCCCCGAAGGAGGTGGGAAGCTTCCTTGAAGCTCTTTACGTTCATTTCAAACCTGCGGCTTTCAGCATCCCTTCAAGTGTACCTTTCGGTATCTCTTGCGTTTTGTGTCTGCCGACTGGTATGAAATAGGGGTAGTCTGGATGCACGTATTTGTAGTGCCCTTTACCCCCCTTGATTGTCCAGCCATGCTGCTCAATCAGTCGGTAAAATTCTGAATACTTCATAGAACGCTTGTTTAATGAACACTGCAAAGGTAACGATTTTGTTCCAAACTACCAAATAAAAAGGTAACAAATTTGTTCTTATCAGCATTATTTAACATTTTACTTAGATAAAAGCCCAGAGAAAACCAAAACGGGGAGCTAACCATGAAGATAACTCCCCTTGGGAAATTCCCATCTATAATTCGTCACACCGCAAAATTAGGTTGAAAAAACTACTTGCGGAAATTATCGTCTTCGCCATTTACGACAATCTTTTCAATGTCGAATAATGGCATTCCGACATGTCAGCCGGACGGTCACACGGGCAGGCCCGCCCTGTTCGTCGGATCAGGCTCGGTGAACTTCGCGGCATACTGCGAGAAACAGCCGTTCCGCGTCTCGTCGTAGGACACGCCGCTCTTGTATTTCAGCCTGTAGACCTCGCTGCGACGTGACGGCACGGCCAGTATCACGTCACCGCCGTACAGCATCGCGTAGAAGGCATTCTTATTTGTCTCGTATTCCTCCTGCGTGCTGCCCTTGATGTAGAACGTGAGCGTCAGCTGGCGTTCATCCTGCTTGGGCGTAAACTGGCAGTACTGAATACCGGCCCTCATGTCGTTGGAGTTCGTCACATAGTCCTTCAACGGTGCCGACACGCCGATGGCGGACATGAAGCCCTTTCCCATCTCGATTCCGGCCATCTCTATCTCTTCGAGACCAGTTCCGGTCTCCCTGTAAAAACGTAGTTGCTTGCCCATAGCCTTATAGTTTATCGTGAATGTCCCTTCTCACCTCTTTAAGATCGTCTCGCATCTCTTTGATGGGTTGGACGACTGCCCCAGTATTCTCGCGTATCTCGATCAGTTCGAGGTATGACCTTGCGATGATGTCACGCATGTCGCCCGCGATATCCTTGATGTCAGTACCGGACAGCGTGAGGTCTGCATTGGTGGCCGATGTCAGCGGTATGCCGCCGCCTGGCATCCTCTCCTTTATCTGTTCCGTCGCTATCTGTATGGCCCGCAGGATACCGACAGCCTCGTCACCCTGATCATAGGTCATCTTGTCGGCGAGGTTCACCTTCGCGCTCTTGTCATCCCTCGAAGTGCCTACGCCGAGAAGTTCCTGAATGGCACGGGCCTCTTCGACATACCCCTCCTTCGCGGCTGCTATCGTGTCACGCAGCTGTGTGAGCTGCTTCTTACGCTGATCTTCGCTCATGCCGCTGCTGATGATGTTCTCGTACTGACGCTGCCAATATTCCATCTGCTGATTGAATTTCTCGCCGAGCACGAAGTTCTCGATGAAGTTCTGCGCGAGTGTCTTGCTGATGTCCTTCGAGAAATCATCGGCGGTACTGGTCATATCCATGAGGGCGGAAGTGAAGTTGCTCTTCATGTCGTTGAGGGCGTACTGCACCTCATCGACGGTTTCCTCTACGGTATATGTATAGATGTCGAGGCCCCTGTAGATCTCGTCCCTCATGGGCACGATCTGGTTATACACTTCCTCTATCTCGTCCATGAACGGTGAAAGGACGCTAAGGACGCTCTTTATCGTCGCACCCTCTACGGATATGGCCTCATCGAAGGCCTTCTGCAACCTTTCGAGTACCGGCTGTATGTAGATAGGCGCAACCATCTGCGTAATAATCCGCTGCGCCATCGTCTTTCCGACGTTCTCTGCAAACTCCTCGGCGGTTCCCTCCATGTTCATCAGGGCACTCACCCACGAGTCGGTCATTGATGAGAAGGTCTTATCCGTCTGCACGTTGATATCCTTGATACCTTCAAGAAGCGGCTCAACGGCCTTGCCCATCTCCTTGCTCAGCTCCACGAGCTTCTGCGTGATGGCCTCTATCGCTGCGGTGTCGTTGGCATCCAGAGCAGCGGCCCATTGCAGGCCCAGCTTGTCTATCTCCGTCTGGAACTTGTCTGTGACGGTCTTCTCGATCATCTGCTCTGTGAGCATCCTGCGCATGTCAAGGGCGAAGTCCTCTGCACTCTTCTCCATATCCATAAGTGCGGAGGTGAAGGTGCCTACCATGCCGCTGAAAGGATTCTCGCCGGACTTTTCCGTTTCCAGTCCGAGAGCTTCCATTATCTGCTTGACAACGGCCTGTATCTCTGGGTACTCCTTGGTGATGGCATCCAGCTCCTTCTTCAAGTCTGAGCTCTTAATGACGCTCTGCCAGTCGTATGACTTGCTTCCATCCCCGTTTGTCGTGGTGTTGGCATCCATGACGTTCTTGAACATGCCTTGCAGCCTGTCGAGCAACGGCTGGATCATCGTCGGCACAATCATCTGCTCGATGATCTTCTGTGCCATCGTCTGACCGATATCCTTCGCCCAGTCCTCTGCGGACTTATCCATGTCCATCAGGGCAGACACGAAGCTGCTGGTCATTCCGCTGAACGTGGTGTCCTGCTCCAGCTCGTCAAAGACGGAGGCCCATTCCTCCACACCATCCCTTGTCCTCTTGACAAAGTCGGTGATAGCGGCCTTTGTCTCTGCTATGGCCGATTCGTCACCGTTGGCCAGTGCGACATACAGCTGCTCCTTCAATCCTGCAAGCTCCTTGGAAAGCTCGTTGGTTGTGACGAACGCCTCTATCATGTCATTGGCGATATCCTTGACAAGGTCGTTCACGAAATCCTCCGCCGTAGCTCCTGACGTGGTGAGGTGGGAGATGAGGGAATTGCCGAGATTGGAAAGCATGTCGTCGTATTCCTTTGCCGCATCCTCGGCCTCCTTCTTGACAGCATCACTGACATAGCCAGCAGCTGTCAGCATGTCTTCTACGGTCTGCTTCATCTGCTGCATCGGCTCTGCAATGTCGTTCACGCCCTTGTGGAACTCGCCAGCCGCATCCGTATAGCCCTCTGCGATGATCCTTGCCCTCTCTGACGGGTCTACGTCCAGCGACATGGCATAGTCGAAGGTCTCTTGCAGCTCATTAAGCAGCGGCTTTATCTTCTCCGACACCATGAACGACTCCACGAGCTTCTGCACGATGGTCTTCTTCATATCGTTGGCGAAGTCGTTCACATCACCTTCGAGGTTCATAAGGGCAGATACGAAGCTGCTCTCCATAGAGGTGAAGGTGGTGTCCTCTGTAACCTTCTGCAGGTTCCTGGCATACTGCTCTGCCGACTCAGCCATAGCCGCCTCACGCTCTTCCATCTCCTTTATCAGCTCGGCAAGGATTTTCTCGTCACCCGATTCAAGGGCTTTCAGATAGCGGTCTGACCAGTCGGCGACATAGGAATCGAAGTTGTCGAACTTCTTATCACCAACGGTAAACGCGGCACCGAACACCTTCTTGTCTATCAGATCCTTCATCAGCGTCTCATTGAGCGTCTTCTTGAAGTTCTTCGTACCGTTCTCCATATCCGTGATGGCGGTCATGAAGGTACTGCGGAGATCACCGAAGGAAGTCTCTGCACTTTCAGAAGCCTTTTCCAACTGCTTTATCTGGTCGGCAATGGCCGTTATCTTCTCATCTCCAGCTATGTCGTTGTTGAGCTGTGTTATCTCATCCAGCACGGACTGATAGGTATAGCCCTCTTCGCCTGCCAGGGCCTTCCTCCAATGCTCCTTGATCTCTGCTATCCTGCCTGCATACTCTTCCTGTGCCAGCAAGGTGGCAAGCATTTCACGGAGCAGGGTGGAGCCTATCTTCTTGCCGATGCCTGCCGCATCATCCTCCGTGTCGGTCAAAACATCTATGAGCGTATCTGACAGGGTCTCTAGTGAGGTGGTGAAGCTTTCATCCTGATCTGCCGCATAGCCTACCATATCGGCATATTCCTTCGTCCTGTCGGTAAGCTGCTTTATCTTGTCGGCACGCTCGGCTTCCAGCTGTATAAGCCTTTGCTCCCTTTCCTCCGGCGATTGGACGGTAAGTGCTTCCTCATAGCGTTTCGTGAAGTCTTTAAGCCATTCGTCGAACTCACTATTGAAGACATTGCTCGTGATAAGGCTGTCAAACATTATCTTGGCGATGTTCTTGCCTAACTCGGCACTGTCGCCCTTCATGTCTGTAATGGTTGACACCCAGGCATCACGGATATCGTCAAAGTAATCGACGACCTCATTCATGGAATTGCCGAAGGTACGCTTCCCGTTACCGAAGAGACGATCTGACATCTCGCCAAGCTGCTGCGTGAAGGATCTCAATGTAGGTATGGCATCAGCCGTTGTGGCCTCAAACGAAGCTATCTCACTTTCAAGGTTCTTCGTGAGCGTCAAAAGAGCCTGTTGCCTCTCTTCTTCGCTGGTCGTTCCAGCAACAGCCGTAGAGTATGCCGTGAACAAAGAGGTCAGCTTCTCTTTAAGCTCAGCGAATACCAACGAGTTCACAAGTTCTTTGAGCATATCCTTTGCTACAGTCTGGAACGTATCTTTGGCATTCGACTTGAAAGCGTCCATGACATCGACACCCTCTTCGTACCATGACCAGAGGGAATCGACAATGTTATCAGAGAAGCCTCCGAACTGCTGGTCTACATAACTTTGTAGCTCTTTCTGCCATTCCTGATAAGCTTTTGCATTATTGTTGAGAGCTTCTAGTATTTCCTTGTCATCATGCTGTATTCTATCACCGTATGCACTAAGGAATGAATCTACGGCAGCAGTATTAAGCATACCGTCTTCGCCAAAGAGGTCTGTACCGTAGACTCTCTTGATGAAGCTTGAAAGCGTTTCGAGTTGGTCTTTCTCGTTCTTGATTTCCATATCAAAGGCATGACCAAGCTGTTCAATGGATTCATGGTATGCATTATAGAAATTATTCCTATCGTTAGAATTACCCATTAACCCTGACCATTGCTTATCCCAACCTTCAATATCCTTCATCAACTGTTCCGTCTGCTGCCTGGCAATGGCGAAATAGCTCTTCTGAGCCTCACTGGACAGCTGCCACTGATCAGCAAGCTTCCTAATCTCAGATGCGGCAAACCAGTTTTCCTCTTCCTGACGTGCCTTTATGACAGCCTGGCGGTATTCCTCGACGGAAGCCGTCATGCTGCGTATCATCTCTTCGCGGGCCAGACGCGCCTGCTTCTCTTCCTCGCTCTCGCCGAAGAGGCTGGAAACAGCCGTGAAGATCTTGTATGCGGCACCGATAATGGCAAGGATGGCGTTACTCGTCTGTATGGCATCCATAGTAGCCTCTACACCAGCCTTGACGTTCTTGATGCTGTCTGATATCTGATTTACGGTATCGATGGTCTGAGTGGTGAATGTCATGACGCTACCGACGATCTCCAATATCTGACCTGCCTCACCGCCTATCGAAGAGCCAAGATTACTGATGGATGACCCAAGCTCATCCACCTCGCTGCGGACTTGCGCAAAAGCCTTCTTCTGCTTGTTTGAAGATTTCAGGTAATCATCCGTAGCCTGTCTTACAGCATCCTGCGCCTCTTCCTCAGAAAGAAGAACTTCGACGAGTTCACCGTTGGCATCCACTTCCGTACCGACGACAACAGGTATTCCCTTTTGAACCCGACTCAGGTTTTCCTGCGCCTTTTGCAAATCCTTGTAGGCATTCTTCACGTTCGTGGTAGAGCTGGCAAGTGCCTTGAACGGATTGCGTTGGTCAACGGCATCCTTCATCTGCTGGATGGTGCTCACCCATTCGCGCATCTGTTCGGGATTCAATGTCTGGGCCTGTGCCTGCATCGTTTCCTCGAACATCTGGATAAGGTGCTCCAGCGTCTCTGTAGATGTGTTATCCAAGTCCTCGAAGGCACGGATGTACTCCGGCATCTCCTTCAACTGTGCGAGCGACAGATCTGCCTGGCTCTTGGCACGTTCCTTCTCGACCTCTGCCATAGAGCGTTTGAGGGATTCCACCATCTCCTTGTCACCTGCGGCCTCCGCCTTCTGCAAGGCTGCACCCAACTCGGCCATGTCATCGTTATACTTCCTGTCGATGGCAATCTTTTTGTCGGTGTAGCTCTGGTGGGATGCCACAAGCTGCTCCATGCGCACCTGCTCTTCTCGCAGACGCTCGGCATCGAGCTTATTAAGGTCGGCATACATCTTCTTGTATGCAAGGCTAACCTGTGTCACCTCATCACCTTTGAGGGTGCCCTGCATGACGCTCTTGCTCCAACCGGCCTTTCCTGCATCGGTATTCTCGTAGCTCTCATGCTTCTTGCCTTTGTTGGCATCCTCGTAGGCTTTCTTCCTCTGCTCGTAGATGGCCCTGTAGATTTCCTCTTCCTGACTGAGGATGTCCTCGCGTGACCTCTGGTACTGCACTTCCCTCTCGGCCCTCTCACGCTCTGCCTGGTTCCTGATGGCAGCGATAGAGGCATCCTTTTCCGCACGCTCGGCATCACGCTTCAGCCGAGACATCTCTTCGGCATGTTTCAGGGCCTGCTCGATCTCCTTGGCATCGGCCTCTTCCCGCTTCTTCTGCTCGTCGGAAGACTTGGAGCCAGACTTTTTTCCTTTATCAGGATCTCCGCCAACATCAGAGAAAGCCTTCTTCATGGCCTCGTAATTGGATTTGGCAGCCTTATATTCCTCTGTCGTATAGTCGGACTTGTTCTTCTTGATCTGATTCAGCCAGTTTTCAGCATTGCGGAAGTTCCGCTCAGCAACAGCATAGTCCTCGCTGAGCTTCTTGACTTTCTTCGAATTGTCTTCTGCTATCTTGCCCTGTTCACCGAACAAGCCGTTGATCTTCTGGGTCTCATAGGAAAGCCTCTGCTCAGCTTTGTTGAGCTCACCGAACCAGGAGTAGTCAACGCCGTATTTATGAAGGGCACGCTGTGTATCCTCTGCAACCTTTCCGGTCTTTTTCAGGTCACTCTGAATCCAGCTCACCATTCTCTTTGTATCGCTTTCGCTAAACCCCTTCTTTATCAGCTTGTCATAGATCTTGCCAAGATTTTCGGAATACTTCTGGTTATAGTCGCTGTTAGCAGACGCAAGAGCTGCCTCACGGCCACGAGCAAGTGCAGCATCCCTCGCGGCAGCAGCAACGGCCCTGTATGCACCTTCCACATCATTCAATGTGGCAATTTCGCTATTCAGACCTTCGAGATAGGATCCATACTGATTGAGAATCGTGTCCTTAACCTTCTTGTATTCGTTGGTTCCTTCCTCTGCCTTTCGCAGCCTGTCGAACAGGTCGTCAATTTTCTTCTGTTCTGTGTTGATCTCTGCCTGCGTTGCGCTAAATGACGTATTCAGCCTCTCGTTTGCAGCCTCAGCATCGTCGCTCGCTCCACTGAAAGCGACCATAGCCGATACGAGCCCTGCAAGGGCTGTAGCAGCCAGCACATAGGGATTGGCAAGCATGGTGGCATTCAGGAGGGCCTGAGCCTTCTGCGTAAGCAGTATCTGTGCCCTTGCCAGAGTCATAGCAATGGTGTGGCCGTTCTCGGCAAAGGTAACAAGCGCTACGGCAGTCCTGTAGGTTCCGTATGTGGCAGCAAGGCCGAGCAGCACCTTTCCGACGGTCTCGTAGTTCTCTATCAGCTTCGTCACGCCGGATATTGCGCCGACGATGGCACCTTCGGAAGCCTTGCCGACATTGTTCAGGGCCGAATCAATGGCATCGTTCAGCATCGACAGCTGGCCGTTGATGGTCTTGGCGGCATTCTCCGACATGTTGTAGAACTTGCCGCCTGCGGAGGTGGCATCGATGAACGCCTGCTGCACCATCTCAGCCGATATCGCGCCCTTCGACATCTCTTCCTTCAACTCGGCGACGGACTTGCCTGTCTTCTCGGCCATGACGGTCAGCGGGTTGAAGCCTGCATTGATCATCTGCAAGAGATCCTGACCCATCAGCTTGCCCGTAGCGGACATCTGCGAGAATGCGAGCGTCAGAGAATTGAAGCGGGAGCTCTCGCCCATAGACACGTCACCGATGGCCTTGATGAAGCCAGGCACCTTCTCGGCCTCGATGTTAAAGCCGAGCATCATCTGTGTGGCCTTGGTGATGTCGCCAAATTCGAGCCGCGATATCTTGGCGTAGTCACGTACCTTCGACAGGAGCATGTCGGCCTTCTCCTTGGATCCGAGCATCGTCTGAATGGCTGTATCTGCCTGCTGGAACTCACCACGTACACGGATAATGTCAGATATAAGCTCCTTGATGCCTAATCCGGCCAAAGTTCCGCCCGCGAGCTTCTTTAACGATGAAAGAGCGTTGCCTACATCCAGCGAAGCACCTGCTGCTTCTTTCGCCGATTTGCTGTATGCATTATATTCGTCGCGAAGCTGCTTTACGTGTAACGCAGCCTTGGCTTTCTCCTGTGTAAGTGAAAAAAGGGCGGCTTTCTCTTTTTCGAGTGCTTTTTTGGCGTCTTGATATTCGGCAAGTTCATTCTTACCGGCACTTCCGTACTTATCTTTACTTAATGCTGTACGGTATGCCTCACCAAGACGCTTAACGTCGTACTCTAAGTTTTTGATGACGTCTTTCTGTTCGATGATCCTTGAAGTAAATCCGTCAACTGTCTTTTGTGCAATCAGGATCTCACCCTGTGCCTGTGAGATGTTACGCGCCACAGCCTTATATTCCGTGTTGATGGATTTCAATTCGGCTTCGAGATCTTTCTTTCTGTCAACCTCGATACGCACGTCAATACTCATCAGCTCTTGCTTTACCTCGCCGATTTTCTTTTTTAGTTCCTCCAGCTTTTGAAGGTCATCCTTGATGTCTGAAATGATTGTGCTCATATTTGTTTGCCATTTAAATTCTCTTCTTCCTGTTTTCGTTGTAGAGCGCGATACCCGCATATATGTGCGCGATCGCGCGTTACTGCTTCGGGTATTTCTTATATTTCGGGAAATACTTATATTTCGGGTAATCCCGGCAGATCTTCAAGCTCAGGGATGCCCGGCAGATCTTCAAGCTTCAGGGATGCCCGGCAGATCTTCAAGCTCAGGGATGCCCGGCAGATCTTCAAGCTCAGGGATGCCCGGCAGATCTTCAAGCTCAGGGATGCCCGGCAGAGCAGGATTCCAATTTTCAAGTTCCTTCTGCAAATCGTCTGATACCTCTTTTATGGGCTTGCCACAGATTTTTTGAACCTTTTCCACGAACCGTTGCTGCAGCTTTTTCGCTTTCGCGGCTGTCTTCTGGGATTCTTTTGCATCGTGCCGCTTTTGACGTCTCCTTTCTTTAATCCTGCTTGACTTGGGGATGTGCATCTCCAAAGCAAGTTGACCATCAATCAGGTGGATCTGGAAATGAGGGCTTGCACCACAGGAATTTACAAGATTGTTGATCATTTCAGCTGTCAGGCGACGTGCCTCAAATCGTAAGATAACCACCCTTGGCTTAGGTCGCTCTACAATAACACTGGCACCAGTTTTTTGGGCCGCATATCTAACTAAACCTTCTGTCGTCATTTTTTAATTTTTAATCATTATATACTCCTTCCATTGCCCGAATAAAATTCTCTTCCTGAAATAGCCAGTCTATCGTCATTCTTGGTGTCCCATCCTTCTCGCCGGAGAGATAATCTGATGCTATTGCCTTACCAACTACTTCGGCTATTTTATCGCTTCCATATTTGTTGCGTATGTGGTCGAAGAGTTTTTTCCTATTATCTGTCATTACAATAATTTTGGGAATGTTGGTGTTCTGGACGGCCTCATTGTACCATTTCAAAAAATGTTCGTAGTAGTAGTCGTCGTTGCCACAACTACCACCATTATCCATATCATTATCCTCATCCATTTCCACATCCTTAGATATATCTAAGGAGGGGTTTGCTACAATTTGCGTTTGATTTGCGATTGATTTGCGTTCAGTTTGCGATTGATTTGCATTTATGGTGCGGGCTTTGTTTCTTCCTTTAAGCAAAATAGGCCGAATTAATTTCCATGCCATTCTTTCTTCAGCGGAATTCAAATTTGATGGTTCATCACCGTAAAGAGCAAACTCGTTGATTGCTCGCATAAGACGACCGTATTGTCCATCCTCGAGTTCATTCATAGCCTCATGAAAGCTCGAGAAAAACACATACTGATAGCGTACTATCTTATTAACTTTCTTATTGGACATATCACCGATTATCATTACATTCTACACAAGACTCTCCTGAGCGACCGAAGCTAATTCGCTATTTGTAGATATCCGGCCATTAGACACCCAATCGTCGAGTTCTGATTTCTTAAAAAGAAGCCTCCTACCAGTAGGCGCATAGCATGGTATCCTGTGGCTTGATGTCAACTTGTACAGATAGCTTTGCTTCATCCCTATATAGGTGGAAGCCTCACTTAAAGTTAAATACTCTTTTTCCATATTTTACCTTTCTTTTAATATTGAACGCCACAAAAGTACAATAAAAGAAAGGTAACGAAAGAGGAATTATTATCGAATAAAATTAGTTTTTTCCCCTTTTCTTATTTTTCATCGCATTGTATGCTTTCATCCAGTCACGTATTGTGTCTGCTTTGTCTTTTACGGAATCCCCTTTATAGTTGAATTTGTCTATTGCCTCTACTTGGCCCAATATCGTCATATAGTCATAGAGGAAGCAAAACTCCTTACGGTTTTGTTTCTCGCTGAATACACCATATTGTTTCAACATATCAGTAACGTACGCAAGCTGGAAACCATACCTTTTCGCGGGGAGCTTTGGTCCATAGAAACATTTATCTGACTTCGTTCCGTTTTGAATCATTTTATAAGCCTCGTCAAATGAGAGGTTATTTTCATCCGGGTCGTATAGGATATAATAATCAAACAGGTAATCCAGATGTTCCAATAATGCAGACTTTAGCTCATTGCTATTAATCGTCATTGAGCAAGTTGGTGCCTTTACACAAATATTGCCACCTTTTCTTAATATTTTAATCAACTCCGCCAATTCCATCCCGTAAGTATAGTCATTGTTCGTATATCTAAGTGCCGAGCCAAGAAAAATCCTCTCAATCATACTATCGTGAAGATTGAGACTGTAGCCATATTGTTCCAGCAGATTTTTCAGTTCAGAAACAACGGAATCTTTTTCTTTTGACAAATCTCTCATAGGCTATTTACTCTAAAACAGTTCATCCATCTTGGCAGCTGCACTTCTCTGAGCCTCATCAACCAGTTTTGCATATATTTCAGTCGTAGAGGTTTTGAGGTGCCCCAACTGTTTACCCACAACAGCCAACGGCAATCCTGCACTAAGCAACAAGGTAGCTGCACTGTGACGTCCACAGTGGAATGATATCTTTTTCCCAGTTACCCCAGCATCTTCAAGCCATTTACGTAGTGTTTGGTTTGCATAGTCATTCTTTGGCAGATCGAATAAAGGCATATCATCATTATCCTTCTTTGGCAACAATTTCAGGGCCACATCAGGAACGTATATTTTCAATGGCTCATGTGTCTTAACCATTTTTATCCGGAGGTAGGCACCAAGATCATCACGGTGGAAATCGGACTGTCTTATCATACGAAGATCAGAATATCGTAAGCCTGTGAAACATGAAAACAAGAAAGCCTCTTTGATGTTATACCGGCTATGCGAGAAGGGGGTGGCCATCAGTCTTTCTATTTCTTCTTTGTTTAGATACTCACGAGTGCCCTTCTTGGCAGGCACCTTGTCTCTGTTAGATAGTTCCTTGATCGGATTGGTACGAATAATACAATCTCGCACGGCTGCATTCATCACATAATTCAGATTGACGATTATTCTGTGCTGAGTATTCTGTGAGATCGCCACCTCTTTCCTTTTCTTCTTATCCTTAGCCCTCAAATAGTTTTGATTGAGAGCTTTGGTTTTCAGATATTCTATAAAGTTAAGTACCCATTTCTTATTGACATCCTTGAAAGTCACGCTGTTGCCAGCATAAATCTCAATATGGTTTTCCAGTGCCTGCATAGTAGCATAAATGCTATGTCTATTACCAGACTCAGCAAGTGCCCTCTCTCCTAATTTCCGGATATATTCTATTATTCGAACCCGATTCTTTGACTGCGGCACAAAATCGGCTTCTGTTCTCTCCAGATCGGTATTGATCATATCACAGGTAACGCGCTGAAGCCTTACCTTTTCTTCGTTGCTTCTCTTTACGATCAGATCTGTCTCAACTTCAAGAATGACTCCAGTACTCACACGCTCACGAACTCGATCTGATCCGCTGCCCCTGCTGACATACCTCAACAGGGCGACATTACCGGACTTCAAGGGTCTGCCAATAAGATAGACCTTTCGAGTCCCACGCTTTGCCGTTAAATCGTAGCCCTCAATGAGTGATTTTGCATCACGATACAATTTTTTTTGTGCCATCTTGCCTATTTTTACCTTTGTCCGACCGCAAAGGTACAAAAAATAATTGAATGTGTGGACAAAAGTGTGGACAAAAGTAGTCTAATAAACGAAAATTAACGCAAAATAACGCAAAATTGTCCACACGCGTAATTTTAAGCTAAGCCCAGTGTTTATGGACTTAGTTTTCGTTTTCTTTCCTTATGTTTCGTTTAAAAAATAGGGGTTGACAGTCAAATCCAGTCAACCCCAGATACGAGATTAGTCGTATTTTTCGGTGCAAAGATATCAACTTTTCTCGACAAATGCAAGTTTTTTGGAAAAAAAGTGATACCTTTGCCGAGATTTATGCAATAATCTGCAATCAATCTTGTTATATTATATATAATGTACCCGCAATAGAAACGTATGAAAAGACTTACTACGCTAATGATATCACTTCTGCTCATGACTGCTACAGGATGGGCTCAGTCGGGCATGACCGATAACCAAGTGATGGACTATGTGATCGAGCAGAATGCCAAGGGCGTGTCGCGCCAACAGATTGTCACCCAGCTCATGCAACGTGGCGTGACGATGGACCAGATACAGCGCATACGCAAGAAATACGAGCGTCAGATGAAAAACGGCGCCTTAGGTGCTGAGGACATCACAGCCGGATCGAAGGATGTCAAGAAGCGTATGCGTGAGGCTAACGGCGAAAAGCGACAGGACATTGTTAATAAGGAAAAGCGCAATGTTTCTCCCTACCGTGTGAAAGACAGCAGGAAGAAGACTAAGCAGAATACATACGACGAGAATGACAAGGAATTCACTGAGTTTGACGACGCTGTAGACTTCATGATGCCCGATTCTCTGAAATACTTCTACGACGATCTCGAAAAGGAGAAGGAAAAGGAGCCCAAGCGTAAGATCTTCGGTCATGACATATTCAACAAAAAAGACCTGACCTTCGAAAGTAGCATGAATCTGGCAACGCCACAGAACTATCGTTTAGGTCCTGGCGATGAAGTCAACATAGACATCTGGGGAGCTTCACAGGAAAGCATCACAGAAACCATCTCGCCTGACGGTTATGTGACTATCGAGGACATCGGACTCATCCAGTTAGGTGGTCTTTCCGTCAGTCAGGCCAAGGCCAAGCTCAAGAATGTACTAGGTCCCAGATTCCAAGGATCCCACATTGAACTTACCGTAGGCCAGACACGCACCATCACCATCAGTGTGATGGGTGAAGTCAAAATGCCTGGCACCTATACCATGTCGGCCTTTGCCACCGTCTATAATGCACTCTATATGGCAGGCGGTCCTAACGAGATTGGTACGCTGAGAAATGTGAAGGTCTATCGCAATGGTCGTTTGCTGTCGAATGTCGATGTTTATGATTTCCTGCTCAATGGCAAACTGACGGGCGATGTCCGTCTGCAGGATAATGATATCGTCACCGTAGGACCGTATGAGGCTTTAGTAAACATTGCAGGTAAAATAAAGCGCCCCATGTTCTACGAGATGAAGAAGACCGAGAGTGCAGCCACCCTGCTTCGCTATGCCGGTGGATTTACGGGCGACGCCTATACAAAGGCCATCCGCATCCATCGTAAGGCAGGACAGATGTACTCGGTGTTCAATGTAGGCGAATTTGATCTCAACGACTTTAAGTTGATGGACGAGGATTCCGTCAGCGTTGACTCCACCCTGAACCGTTATCAGAACACGGTAGAGGTAAAAGGTGCAGTCTTCCGTCCGGGCATGTATCAGGTGGGCGGACAGATCTGTACGGTAAAGGCGCTGATAGAGGCTGCAGACGGACTGACTGAGAACTCCATCGGACAGCATGCCGTGATGCACCGCATGAAGAAGGACAGGACACTGGAGGTGTTGAGCGTGGACGTGCTGGGCATCCTGGAAGGCAACGTGCCTGATATCGAACTGAAAAACGAGGACGTGATCTACGTGGGCAGTCGTGAGGAGGAGAAGGAGGACCAGACGATTACCATCCACGGAGAGGTGAACTACCCCGGCGTGTATAAGTTTGCCTCGAACGAGACTGTAGAGGACTTAGTATTACAGGCCGGCGGTCTGACCAATGCCGCCTCGCTGGCGAAGGTCGACGTGTCGAGACGTATCATAGAGCCGAATGCCACCGAGGCAGGTGACACCCTGGCCTTTACCTACAGCTTTTCGCTGAATCCCGACTTTACTATCCCGCAGGGCGAGACACCCTTCACGCTTCAGCCCTTCGACGAGGTGTATATCAGAAGAAGTCCCAACTATAACGAACAGCAGAACGTGACCATCGAGGGTGAAGTGCAGTTTAAGGGTAACTACACCCTAACCAGCAGCAACCAGCGTCTGAGCGAGATCATCAAACAGGCCGGTGGATTGACGAAGCGTGCCTACCCCGAGGGTGCGAAGCTGTTGAGACAGATGACACAGGAGGAGCGAGAGCTGATGGAGACGATGCTCCGTACCGCCCAGCGTAACTCGGGCAACGACTCGATTGACATAAAGAAACTGTTGACGCTGACCACCTTCCCCGTGGCCATCGAGCTGGACAAGGCCTTGGCCAATCCCGGCAGCGACGACGACCCCTACCTGCGTGAGGGCGACCGCATCGTGGTGCCGCGCTACACCAGTACGGTGAGTATCAACGGTGAGGTGCTCTACCCCAACACCGTGCGCTATAAAGCTGGCGAAAAGGCCGACTACTACATCGACCTGGCCGGTGGTGTGAGCTCGGCGGGCAAGCGCAGTAGGACGATCATCATCTATATGAACGGTATGGTGGCAAAGGCCGACCGTAAACATAAGCCGAAACCGGGCTGTCAAATCGTAGTACCTACCAAAGCCCGTCGTCGCGGACTCGGTTTGACCGAATGGCTCAGCATCGGCACCAGCACCGCCTCGATCGCCACGATGATAGCGACGATTGCTAATCTCATCAAGTAAAAAGTATGGAAGAGAAAAAGAAAATCATCGATATCAGTCTTATTGAAGTCTTCAGGATTCTGAAGACCGACTTCCGGAAGGTTTGTATCTATTCGTGTACAGCCGGTGTGATTGGTGTGATCCTAGCTTTCGCAACGCCGAAGATTTACAAATCGACCGTCATCCTCGCCCCCGAGGAATCCGGTAGCAGTTTTTCCGGCAGTCTATCTTCATTGGCAGCTATGGTTGGCATGAATATGAAGATTGGCCAGACAGGCGATGCGCTCTATCCGGAAATCTACCCAGACCTGATGGGCTCTACGGGTTTTGTGGTCGGCATGTTCCCCGTGACCGTGACCAAGAACAAGACCGGAGAGACCTACACCTATTTCGACTATCTCGACAAACACCAGAAGAAGGCTTTCTACGAGTATCCGCAGGACTGGCTGAAACAAGTGAAGGACCTGTTTACCACTGAGGAGAAAGTACCCGCCGACCACAAGGTCAATCCTAAACACCTGACGAAGAAGGAGTATGATGTGGCGAAAAACATCATGGGCAAGATAGACTGTTCGGTGGACAAGAAGACCAATGTGATCACGATTGAGGTGGAAGACCAGGACCCACTGATAGCGGCGACGGTGGCCGACTCTCTGCAGATGCACCTGCAGCGTACCATCACCGACTATCGTACGAAGAAAGCCCGTGTGGATCTGGAGTATATGCAGAAGCTGTTCGACGAGGCGTATAAGGAGTATTCCAAGGCCCGTCAGAGATATGCCGCTTTCGGCGACTCCTACTCGAACCTGAAGATGCAGTCGTATGTGCTCAAGGGCGATGAACTAGAGAATGAGATGCAATTGAAATACACTATCTACCAGCAGGTGGTGGAGCAGTTGCAACTGGCTAAGGCCAAGGTGCAGGAGCGCACCCCGGCCTTTACGATTGTACAGGAGGCGACGGTGCCCGTGAAGCACAGCAGCCGTCCCAAGATCGTCACACTCATCATCTGGATGATCTTGGGCTTCCTGCTCAGAGCAGGCATATTGTTATGGCGTAACCGCCAGTCGTTCATCAACATTTAGAATCGCACCCTATTGAAAAGGCATCCTTATATTCTCGCCATTGTCATAGCCACACTTCTCGCATTAGTAGTGTGGCTGTGTGTACCTAAAGAGTACACCGCCATCACGAAGGTCAGCGACGAGTATAAGGAGACAGACCTCGCCATCGGCATGAACTCCATCAAGGCCCAAATCAAGAAGGCCATGGGTGGAGATGACATTGGCATGAACGACATGACGGTCTACTCCAAGTCGTTGGACTCGGAAGACTTTGCCCGTGCCATCGCCCATAAGCAGGTGCCGGGCAGGAACATGACCTATGGTGACTATCTCGAAGAGAAAGACACAATAGAAGCCATACAGAACCGGTTGGCCTGGTTTTTCAGTTCACGACAGGCAACGCTGACCATCAGTTTTACTGACCACGACCCACTAGTGGCCACCCAGATGCTAGACAGCATTACCGACCATTTGCAGACCGTGGTCACCGAATACCGTCATTTCATGGCAGAGGCACTGCTGAAAAATGCGCAGCAAGAGATGGTGGCTACCAAGGCAGACTATGACAGGGCCAGAAAGGCCTATGGTGATTTCATGGATGCCCATTCCAACCTTTCCACCAAAGCACTGGAACAACAGGAGCAATTCCTGGCCCAGGAGTCGAAGGACACCTATCAGCGATACGAAAAAGCCATCGAAGAGTGTACCCGTCAGAAGGCCTTGACAGAAAGGGCGGTCCTCTCCTTTGCCGTCGTACAAGAGAACGTCATACCCGAGAAAGCCAACAACCGGCTAATCGGTTATCTGCTCTGTTTCGTGGTCACAGCCCTCCTTCTGACCCGTGGTTACCTGCAATGGAAGAAGCTGTCACAGGAAAAGGTCGTACGTGGCAACTGGAGCAGTCTGTTTTCGCCATGGACCATCACCTTCGGCATTTGGACACTCATCATAGAGCTGTACTACCTGTTGGACACCAAGTTGAGTCCTATCACCTCGCAGTTCTATTACAGTTTGGGACTCTGGCTGTTCTTCTTCACCATCTGTGTCCTGGCCACCTATTACCTCACAGCAAGCAAGGAAACGGAAAGCACAGGACCCTATGCGATCGACATCAACAGACAGTTTTTCCGCTTTTTCTTCTTTCTCGCCATTGTCATGACACCTCTCTATGTCTACCGCATCTTGCAGATTGTCATGATGTTCGGAACCGACGACCTGATGAACAACGTCCGTATCCTGGCACTCTATGGCGACAGTATGGGCATCCTGAACTACTCTATGGTCATCACGCAGTCACTCTTTGTCGTGGCTCTCTGGGCACACCCCAAGATTCCCACATGGCAGGTCGTAGTACTGGGCATCGCCTGTCTGCTCAACTCGCTGGCCATCATGGAGAAAGGTTCCATGTTCTTTATCTTCATCAGTACCGTCTTCGTCTTGTTTGAGAAGAAAATCATCAAGACACGCTCGATTGTCATGTTCGGAGCCATTCTGATCCTCTTCTTCTATATCTTCAATCTGGGACGTGCTGAAGAAGACAGTGACTATCAGAAAGAAGAGACTTTCCTGGATTTCTTTGCCATGTATGTGCTCTCGCCACCTGTGGCTTTCTGTCAGATATCAAAGGAGGTTATTCCACAGTTCGGCACCAACACCTTCGAGAAGATCTACGTCTTCCTGGCTCGTCTCTCCTCAGACATCGTGGTCAAGGAGAAGCTGCAGGAGTTTGTGTGGGTGCCCATCCCCACCAATGTCTATACCTGTTTCATGCCCTTCTTCATGGACTTCGGCTATAAGGGTGTGGCCTTCTTCGGAGGCATCTACGGTGTCATCTGCGGCTGGCTCTACCGGATGTTCAGAAACAGAGACGCCATCAGCAGCTGCCTCTATACCTATATGGTCTTTGCACTGGTGCTGCAGTTCTATCAGGAGAACCTGTTCCAAAGCTTGGTCTTCATCCTGCAGTACACTTTCTTCATCGTTCTGATCTTGCAACAGAAGTTCAGGTTCGTATTAACCAAACCGGTAAGAACATGACGCTAGAGAACACTGTCAGCAAACACCGTTCTTCATTACTTCAGAAGAACATCATGGTATCCTTCCTTGCCAAAGGATGGTCGGCCATCATCGTGTTACTGATGGTACCAATCACCCTCAACTGTCTGGGATACTACAACAACGGTGTGTGGCTGACCATCAGCAGTGTGATGCTTTGGATTGACAATCTGGACATCGGACTCGGCAACGGCATGAGGAACAAACTGGCCGTCTACCTGGCCCACGGAGAAGAAGCACGTGCCAGATCGCTGGTTTCCTCAACGTTTGCAATGCTCACCTACATCATCATTCCAACGCTGCTAGTGCTGCTGGTGCTCATTATGACATGCGACAACTACCAGCTGTTGAACGTTGAACCAGACAAAGTCGCCGATCTCGACCAGATTCTGATGGTGACCGTCACACTGGTCTGCACCACCTTCATTTTCAAGCTCATCGGCAACTTCTATATGGGTCTGCAATTGCCTGCTGTCAGCAACCTGCTGATAGCCATAGGACAGACACTGGCACTCATCGGCACCTACATCGTCTATAAGAGTGGCAGTCATTCGTTACTCCATATCGCACTCGTCAACACCGCCTGCCCTCTGCTGGTCTATCTCATTGCCTTCCCCTTTACTTTCTGGTACAAGTTCCCGCATCTGCGGCCATCGTTCAGTCTTGTCGACATGAAAGAGGCAAAAGAAGTGATCAGCATGGGGATTCTGTTTTTCATCATCCAAATTTGTGGTGTAGTGCTGTTGATGACCTCCAACATCCTCATCTCCAAGCTGTTCTCGCCTGCTATGGTCACCCCCTACCAGATTGCCTATCGCTACCTCAGCATCATGCTCGTGGCCTTCACCGTCATCTGCATGCCTTTCTGGAATGCTACCACCGATGCCTACGCGCGAGGTGACCTCCAATGGATACGCCAGGCTACCAGGAAACTCCGACTGATGACGATAGGCATCATGATAGGCCTAACCGTTATGGTGCTCGCATCCGATTGGGTCTACACCATCTGGATCGGCAACGACCACAACGTCGATTTCCGGATGAGCATTGCCGTGGCCGTGTATATCTTCATACTGATCTACAGCATGCGCTACAGCTATTTCATCAACGGCATAGGGAAACTACGCCTGCAGCTGATCTTCTCGACAATCGCCGCCATTCTGTTTATCCCATTGGCCTATCTCGTGGTCAGACTAACGGACGACATCATCTGGTTCATCGGCGTGATGTGTCTCGTCAACATCCCCGGCCTCATCGTCAACAGGCTGCAATTCAACAAACTCACTAATGGTCAGGCAAAAGGAATATGGAATCAATAAAACAACAAACCGAACATATCGCCATTCTGATGGCCACCTATAACGGAGCAAAATACCTCCGCGAGCAGATCGACTCTATCTTGTCGCAGACCAGCGGTCTGTGGCACCTTTACATCCACGACGACGGGTCAAAGGACGGTACGATAGAGATCCTGAACGATTATGCCACCCGATGTGCTGAAACGGTGACCGTTCTTGACTACCCCTCTCAGGGCGGTGCGCTCCAAAACTTCATGAGCCTATTGGAAAAGGTTGAGGCCGATTATTATATGTTCTCCGATCAGGATGACGTATGGCATCCCACGAAAGTAGAGAAATCATACCTTGCCATGAAGGAACAAGAGGCGCTGCATCCCGACAAGCCCATCATTGTGCATTCAGATGTCAGAGTGGTCGACAGCCAACTGAATGTCCTGCACCCCTCCTATCGTGAATACGGACATATCTATCCGGAGAAGGTAACCTGTTTCCGTGAGTGTGTCATCAACATCACCCTCGGCTGCGCCATGCTTTTCAACCGGAAATCGAGGGCAGTGTCATTAGACCGACCCTGGAAACACGCTCTGATGCACGATGGATGGGTGACGACACGCACCTTTGCAGAAAAAGGCATTGTCTATGCGATGCCAGAAGCTCTCTTAGAATACAGGAATCATGGCGACAACACCGTAGGAGCCACCGACGGGGCCCGCTTCACCATCGGTTACAGGATACGCCATTTCTGGGAGATGCTACGACTGAACATCCGTCAATACCGCATGCTCCGCAGTGCCGGCTACGGCTCTATCTTCACGTATTATTACTATAAGTTCCGCATCCACATCCACTAATGACTGATATCTACATTAACGGCCGATTCCTAACGCAGCCCATGACGGGTGTCGAACGCTATGCCTACAACATGTGTAAGGCGATGGCGGAGCAACAACTGTCGTTTACCATCGTCTGTCCTAAGGGCACGATTCAGAACTGCTACGATGTCAGTGGTCTGAAGATTGTCCATTATGGTTGGGGCAATTCCCATCTCTGGGAACAATGCGTCCTGCCCTTTTTCTTTGTGGGTAAGAAGAACTACGTCGTGATGAGTTTCACGGGACTGGGTTCGATCCTCGTGCGGAAC
This sequence comes from uncultured Prevotellaceae bacterium, assembly GCA_902785945.1. Lineage (GTDB taxonomy): Bacteria > Bacteroidota > Bacteroidia > Bacteroidales > Bacteroidaceae > Prevotella. Next base: position 48,582 of record CADAAR010000008.1, on the reverse strand, counting down.
AAGATGATGACCATCCACGACCTCTCGTTTCTAGAGAATCACAATTGGTTTTCTAAGGCGTATTACTGGTGGTACAAGATCATGACTCCTCTGGCTGTCAAGACCTCCCGACATATCCTCACCGTCAGCGAGTTCTCGAAACGGGAAATCCTGCGGTTCTATCCCTTCCTCAAGGAGCAGGACATCACGGTGGTCTATAATGCCACTGACGAAACCCTCTTCCGACCCCTTCTTGAGGTGGAAGAGCCCCGAGAGCACTTCGCTCTGGCCGTTTCCTCTCTCGATCCCCGTAAGAACTTTGCCCGTCTGATTGAGGCCTTTCAGGATATTCCCGATTGCAAGCTCTACATCGTCGGCTCCAGCCATCGGGTGTTTGGAGAGAGTCAGGAGAATCAGGGGGATAATATCCGCTACCTCGGTCGAGTCTCAGACGAAGAGCTGGTGCGTCTCTACAACCAAGCCGTCTGCTTCATCTTCCCCTCGCTCTACGAAGGGTTCGGTCTGCCTCCTATCGAGGCCATGAGTTGCGGATGTCCTGTGTTGGTGTCCGACATCCCCGTGCTGCACGAGGTCTGTGGCGATGCTGCCACCTATTTCGACCCCTATAATCCCTACGCTATCCGAAAAGCCATCCAACAGTTCCTCGCCAATCATGGGGAAAGGGCCGTCATTGCCCATCGCTTCTCGTGGGCAGCGTCTGCAAAGACCCTGATTGCCCTCCTGAAGGAAAAATTCTCCGACCAACACAATTAACCGCCGTTTCTTGCGTTATAATAATGAAAAGATATTGCCGATGAAGAAAACGATACTCCAGATAGCCAAATATTATTATCCCGTTGAAGGCGGCATCGAGACCGTCACCAAATACATGGCCGAGGGTCTAACCCATTTCGACCATGTCATCATCTGCTTCAGTCAGGACGGCATCACGCGTATGGATACCGTCAATGGCATCAAGGTCTACCGTATCGCCCCCTCCATGAAAGTCTCGAGTCAGGATATCGCCTTCACCTATTACCATTATCTCAAGAAGATCATCTACGAGGAACAACCCGATATCATCCTTTTGCATTGTCCGAATCCCTTCCTCTACCCCATCACCGCCAAGCTCAAGCCACGCGATGCCAAACTCGTGCTGCTGTGGCATTCCGACATTCTAGGCAAAGGGGCACTTTATCATCTCGTCAATCGATTTGAGCGCAGACTGCTGAAGAAGGCCGACCTGATACTCGCCACGAGTCCCAACTATATCCACCCCTCGAGTCCCATCTACGACTATCGCGACAAAACCAAGGTGGTGCCCAACGGCATTATCAAGAAGGAGTTCCAATGGAAGAAGGGCGACGAGAAGATTGTGGAGGAGATACGCAACAAATACCACAACAAGAAGATCGTGTTCGTCGTAGGCCGACATGCTACCTACAAAGGCATCAACTACCTGATTGAGGCTGAGAAACTCATCCAGTCTGACTGCGTCATCCTCATTGGTGGAAGAGGACCTGAGACTGAGCGTCTGAAAGCGATGACCACTTCCGATCGTGTAAAATTCATCGGACGCATCCCCAACGACTATCTGCGTTGCTATTATTACGCTTCCGACATCTTTGCCTTCACCTCTTGCACCAAACAAGAAGCCTTTGGCATTGCTCTGGCAGAGGCGATGTACTGTGGCAGCGTACCTGTCACTTTCACCATTGAGGGCTCAGGTGTCAACTGGGTGTCGGTGAATGGTGAGACTTGTATTGAGGTACCCTTGGGCGATGTGAAAGCCTATGCCGCTGCCATCGACAAGTTACTTACCGACAATGATCTTTACATGCAGTACGCCACTGCTGGTAAAGAACGCATCACCAAGATGTTTACCAGCGAGAAATCCAACAAAGAGGCCGACGCCATCTTCAAGGAACTCATCGATCTGTAACGGCAAAGTAATCGCTTCTGATCATCCATTCTGAGAAGGTCTGCACCTGCTCTGATACTGAGTTGTGGTATTCCTTCTTCAACAGGGTATGGCCGAAGCCTCGCCACTCAGGAGTAAGACCAAAGAGATCCAGCAGCGTCGTAAACACATCCAACTGGTTGCAAGCACCCGTCCAGGCTTGTTCTGCGTCGATACCACCGTTGATGATATACAGCGGTAGCTCCTCACTGATATCCCCCTCTGCCATATTCAGCACCGAGTAGTGAGCATGATGGTCGGCAGTGATTACAATCACACTCCTATCGTACACCCCACTCTTTCGCAGTACAGCGATATACTTTTCCAACTGCTGGTCCATATAATGGCAATTGATCAGATAGTTACGATATTCAGGCGTCAGTTTTTCATCAGATAGGGTAAATCCATGCTCCTCGCTCTTGTCGTAGGGATGATGCATCGACATGGTCAGGATCATCGAGAAGAACGGTTCCTCAGCTTTTGTATCTATCCCTGACGCCATCTCGAACACCTGCCCGTCGTTCAGGTCGCGACAGATGGGAACCTCACCATGATAGTCCAGTTTCGAATACAACTGACTGATGCCATACACCTCGTTCATGGCGTCCTGTTCCCAGAACGTCGGCGATGTGGGCACGATGGTATGCGAATGCTTGGCCACGCCTTTCTCAACCAATGCCTTGGGCAAAGCTGGTACCGTCCTACCCTTCATCAGGTTCACCGTGATGTCCGACTTCAACGGCAGCATTCCCGTCATGTAGATAAACTGTCCGTCAGACGACTCCCCCATATTGATATTAGGCTGCATATAACCGTTGTAATACACACTGCTGTCGCGTTTCAGCTGGTTCAGAAACGGGGTAATCTCTTGACCATCTACCTTCAGATCCGACGTCTCAGCCAGATATGACTCCACGATAATAAATATGAGGTTTTTTCGGATCATGGTGGAATCCTGAAGACCGCTCCCTCGTTCCGAATAGTCCGTATATTCTCGTTTTATCGCCTCCTTCTGCTCTGCTGTCAGCGTCATCTTCCCATGACAGAAATCCTCCCTGCATGTCCAACCTCTCCGGAAGAATCCACCTCTGAACAACATATTATTCGGTGCCTGATAATACTGCACGCGCAACGGGGCAAACCTCGTATATGACGTTTCAAACGAGTCATCGCGAAACAGTCCCATCACCACGATAAACGCTGCCACCGAAGCCACCATCGCTGCCCAGACAACGCCCAGCGTCTTCAGGCACGTCCCCATCTTCCATCTTCCATCTTCCTTCTTACATCTTCCAGCATACATCCATCCGTAGAGCACCGCCAACACCACATAGCCAAGATCCGTCCATCTGAATCCCTCGAGGATACACTTCGCCACCTGGCCGTCCATCAGGTTGCCTATCTGTGTCACGGCCATCGTAGGGATATAATGGTCGAAGAACCGCGCATACACCAGATTAAACAGTGCCAGCAGCCATGTGCCCACAAACGTGATGAGCAGAGCGGGCTTCACCCGCCCCCACGTCAGCAGCAGACCTACGAGAAAGAACACCGTCGTATCTATCAGACAGGCAAAGACATTGCTCCAGATGGCATCAGGCCTGAACGGATACTCATACTCTACCGTCAGCGCCAACTGCCAGTGCATCAGCAATAAATTGCCAACCGCAAGCAGAAACAGCAAAAGGAATCGTCTGTTCATGGCCTAGGGCATAAAACTGGAAATCGACTGCAAAGATAAACACTTTCATCCATTCAGCCAAATCTTTTTCGAAAAAATAATGCACGACTGATAGCCGTAACGCTTAAACCATCCTAGTCCGTAGATCAGTATCGGCAGGAAGACCACGACAAACGCCACACTGGCTATCTTGCCCGGTTCATAGTCGGGAGCTGCCGTCTCGAGTATACAGGCCGTGGAGTTGTTCACCATATGGACAATCATACTTGGAATGAGGCTCCTTGTGCGCCAGTAAAGCCAGCCTGCAATGATGCCGAATACCGTCGTGCCCAATAGCTGTATATGTGTGCCGTGGAAAAAGGCAAAGACAAGGGCTGATATCACGATGGCTGGCCAGGCTCCGCAGCGCATCCTGAGCAGACCGCCCAATAGCACACCACGGAAACCTATTTCTTCGGAGATTGGCGCCAGGATACCCACGGCGATGGCTCCCAAAGGACCCGTCATAATCTTGCCGAACTTCTCCAGTTCCTCTACCTCGTCGGCAAAGAGCTTGTCAGCGTCGACCAGCTGCAGGATGCCCACTTCTACAAACATCCATCCTAAGGCAATCAACGCTGCTACGCCTATCGTCTTCCAAAGCCTGTCACGCTCTATGCGCCCCGTCTTAATCTTCACATAGTGCATGCCCAGAAATACGGCTATCGTAACGGCGTAGCCCAGCACCATCGACCAGAGGGTAATCTTCGAGGAGAACATATACTCCATCATAGCATCCTTTTCTACGCCATTTACACCTCCCCTGATAGCCGTTACCAACGCTCCTACGGTCATGATACCCTGACTCAGCAGGAGATAAAGCACAAACTGCTTAAACGTGATCCAAAACTGCCTCATTGTTGCTTTCTTTGGTTGATGAATTCTATTTCGTCTGCAAAGTTACAACAATCTTCGGAACTTCATATCATCAGCATGTTATCTTTAGGTTAAATCTTAAGGCACAATGTGCTTAGGAACACAAAGGGTTCTAAAAAAAGAGCACCGAGATGCAATATATCGCAAAATTGTGAGTTATATATTATATAATATAATATGTATAAGAGCAATTGCTTATGACGATATATCTACTCGGTGCTTTTTTATTAAGTCTGATATGTGGGTTTGTGTTCACGCCCATTATCCTCGACTATTGTAAGCGGAAGAAGCTCTACGATATTCCTAACGAACGGAAAGTGCACAAGAATGCCATCCCAAGAATGGGAGGTATCTCCTTTTTCCCCAGCATGATTACCGCTTTTCTCGTGATCCTGTTGCTGCTGCCCGTTTCCGAGGAGCACACGCTGCCCGTCAACCTCTGGAGCGCCATCTTCATGTTAGGTCTGCTGCTGATATATATCACAGGCATCATCGACGACCTGACGGGTCTGAATGCCAAGACCAAGTTTGCCGTACAGATATTCACGGGCTGTCTGCTGCCCTTCGCAGGACTTTATATCAACAACCTCTACGGGCTGTTCGGCATTTATGAGATACCTTATTACGTAGGCATTCCACTGACCATTTTCATGATGGTGTTCATCGACAATGCCATCAACCTCATCGACGGTATCGACGGTCTGGCATCAGGGCTTTCACTGCTGGCGCTGCTTGGGTTCCTGGCCTACTTCATACATTATGAGGTGTTTGTACACACCTACTCTATTCTGGTGGCAGGACTGATAGGTGCACTGATTGCCTTCAGCTATTTCAACCTGTTTGGCAATGCTGAGCGCAACACAAAGATATTCATGGGCGACTCGGGCTCGCTGTCGCTGGGATTTATTCTGGGATTCCTGGCCATTAAATGCGCTGCCGACAACCCAAACATCTGGCCCACCCGTTCGGAAGCCTTTTTGGTGCCCCTCACCCTGTTGTTTGTGCCTATGGCCGACGTGGTGAGAGTCACGCTCTACCGTCTGGTTCATCACCGTCCCCTTTTCGATGCCGACAAGAACCACATCCATCATAAGCTGATGCGTTCAGGTATGTCGCAGCACCAGACCTTGTGTGCGATCCTCGGTCTGGCCGTTGCCTACGCCGCCATCAACTTCGGACTCTACCCGCTGTTGAACTTCACTTGGATCATCGTTGTCGACGTGCTTATCTACAGCCTGGTCAACGTCTGTATTAACCAAATGAAGATCGTTGTGGCATGAAACGGCTCATTGACTTCATCGTGTCAGCGCTATGTCTGATAGTTTTCTCCCCGCTGATTCTAGCTTGTTGGCTGGCCATCAAACTAGGTGGCGGGCCTGCCATTTATAAGCAGGAGCGTATCGGACTCGGTGGACGGCCGTTCTACATCTACAAGTTCCGCAGCATGGTGATTGACGCAGAGAAAGAGGGCGAGGAGCTGCTGCAACAGGACAACGACCCGCGACTGACACGCATAGGCCGTTTCCTGCGCGCCCATCACCTCGACGAGTTGCCTCAACTTTGGAATGTGTTCACGGGCGATATGGCCTTTGTGGGTCCGCGCCCTGAGCGGAAATACTACATCGACCAGATTATGCAGCGCGACAGTCGCTACGAGCGCCTCTACGCTTTGCGCCCAGGCATTACCAGCTATGCCACGCTAAAGAATGGCTATACCGACACCATCGACAAGATGATGGTGCGTCTGGAGATGGACCTCTACTATCTAGAGCACCAATCGCTATGGACGGATGCCAAGATTCTCTGGAAGACGTTTGCAAATATTGTTTCGGGCAAGATATTTTAGTTATGAGAAAACTGATACTATACACTATTCACTGTTCACTATTCACTGTGCTCTGTGCTCCCGCAGTGGCACAGACGCACATCGACTACGACCTGGCGGCAGAGACGGCTGTGGGATCGGGCGACTATACGGCCTATCAATTGGCAACCAACCGTTATCACACCTTAGCCACACGACCCAATACGGCTTATCTGCGAGGGGCGCTGAACGTGGAGCACGCGCTGTCGAAGGATTTCACGCTCGCAGGAGCTGTGGATGCCATCGCCTCAGTACATGCTGACCATAAGACCTATCTGCAGCAATGCTACGCCAACCTATCGTATCAGAACACGTTCTTCCTGGAGGTGGGCAGTCGTGAGGAGAAGCCCGTGGTGCGCGATGCGTTGCTCTCCAGCGGATCGTTTGTGAAAGGCACGAATGCCAAACCCATTCCGCAGATACACTTCGGCACGAATGATTTCTGGACGGTGCCCTTTACCAAAGACTGGCTGCAGGTAAGTTTCGACTTCGGCTACGGCAAGTTTATGGACAGTAGCTATCGTGAGGACGGATTCCAGCGAGCCAGCGACGTCAACCCCATGTATACCACAGGCGCCTATTACCACCAGAAGCACCTGTATTTCCGCACCAACCCCACGAAGCGGTTCTTCGTAACGGCAGGCATCCAGCACGTGGCGCAGTTTGGTGGCACGAACTATAACAAGGAAGATGATGCCACGAAGAAGAAGCCCGCCAATCTGAAGGCCATGTGGAACGTGGTGCTGCCCTTAGGCGACAACAACTATTATGACGACGAGGCGCTGGAAGACTGGATCTACGGCAATCACCTCGGACTGATGACGGTGCAGCTGGGCTGGAACATCAACCCGCAGCACCAAGTACAGGTGTATTACGACGACATCTTCGAAGACGGCTCGGGCATGCGTAAGAGCAATGGCTGGGACGGTCTGTGGGGCATAGAATACAAGAACCGCACTGAGGGCCGACAATACATAAGAGGTGTGGTAGCAGAATTCTTCCAGACCACCAACCAATCGGGTCCCTTGCATTGGGACGGTAGCGATCATCCTGAGCCCATACGCAGTCAGATTAGCGACAAGGCATTTGGCGACGACAACTACTACAACCACATGTTCTACGACAGCTTTGCCCACTACGGCATGACACCCGGTAATGCGCTCATTACCTCACCTATTTATAATGAGGACGGCTACACCCGCTATCGAGACAACCGAATCAAAGCCTGGCATCTGGGTCTCAACGGCGAGATTACCAACCATCTGAAGTATGTGGTGAAGGGCTCCTATCGTGAGGGATGGGGCACCTATCAGATTCCACTGGCTGTGAAACACCACTCCTTCGACGCGATGGTGCAGGGTCTCTACGACCTGGGCCCGTGGCAGTTTGGTGCGGCCTACGCCTTCGACAAGGGAAATATCTATGGCGATTGTTCAACTTTCAACTTTAAAATCGGTTATCATGGCAAAATTCTTTAAATATATCTTCCTTCTTACATCTTACATCTTCCTTCTCTCCTGCCAGGAGGGCGGTGATGCAGGCGATCTGCTGGGTCAGTGGCGCTTGTCAGGCTCCGACACGCAGTATATCAGCTTTTCAGGCTCCATCGTCTGGATAAAAAACCTCAAGGAGAACGAGCTATATGGCAACTTCCAGCATGTGGGCGACAGTCTTTTCATACAATGCTACTCCATCAAGGGCATTCCTGAAGACACGACGCTGGTGGAGAAGAGCTTTGGTTTCAGGCCTTTCAACAACATCCGGCTGAAGATAGAGACGCTAAGTTCTGACCGTCTACAACTGCGTAAAGACAACCAAACGTGGAGTTTCGATAAGTATTAATAGGGAAAATCCCCGTCAATTTAGGGAAAATCCTTTTGGAACCCATCTTTTTCTTCGTAATTTTGCACCGTGAACAAATAACATGAATGTCTAACAGTTTAAAAGATACGATTATGAAAAAGATGTTGATGACCCTGATGGCGATGCTGACAATCACAGTCTCTGCCACCGCCATGAGTTTCGAGCAGGCCCGCAGAGAGGCCCTGTTCCTGACCGATAAGATGGCCTATGAACTCAACCTCACCGATGAGCAATACGAGGCTTGTTACGAGATCAACCTCGACTATCTGATGGGTGTGACGGGTCGCTCTGACGTGTTTGGCGTCTACTGGGAGCGTCGCAACCTCGATCTGAGTTATATTCTTTTCGACTGGCAGTGGAATGCCTTTATCGCAGCCAGCTATTTCTATCGTCCCCTCTACTGGGAAGGAGGCTACTGGCACTTCGGCATCTACGCCCGTTATCCGCACCGTGACTACTTCTACTTCGGAACGCCGACCTTCTATATCAGCTATCGTGGCGGACATGCCTGGCATATCCACGGCGACCGCGGCTATTACTACAGCCATCGCGAGCACTTCCGTACCCCAAGAAGAGAGCATGTAGGTATGCATGACCGTTGGGATCGTGGTGATTTCCGCAACAACCGCAGTTCTACCCGTGTGACGGGTCGCCCGGAAGGCAGAGGTCGCATAGAGAACAGAGGACGTGTTGAGAACAGAGGACGCAATGACCGCAGCGTAGGAAGAACGGAGTCTGGCGCCAGAAGGCCTGAGAACAATAGCATGAGAAATCGTCAGGTGGAAGGTCACCGCGAGTTCGGCAATGGCAGCAACAGCCAGACAAGACCCAACACCGAGTCAAGACCCAATATCGAGTCAAGACCTAACGTCGAGTCAAGGCCAAACAGCGAGTCAAGGCCAAACAACAGTTCTCGTCCTGAGCGCAGCATAGGTTCTGGTAGTGGTAGCACAAGACCCGAGCGCAGCATTGGCTCTGGCAGCACCTCTCGCCCCAGCAGCATAGGTAGCAGCTCAAGACCCAGCAGTAGTGTATCACGTCCGAGCAACAGTGTGAGCAGTCACTCCGCCCCTAGCCGCAGCTTCGGTAGCTCATCCTCCAGTCGTAGCAGCTCAGCTCCCAGCCGTAGCAGCAGTGCTCCCAGCCGTAGTGCAGGCGGACACTCGGGAGGTCGTCGCTAAAAAAACTTAGAGTTCCAAGATACGAACCTCAGCGTTCATCATTCGCTGAACTTCGCTCATTGACTTCTGATAATAGACAGCCTGGACAGCTTTATTGATAATGCCATGTCCTACGGCCAGCACCTTCTTTCCTGGATAGGTCTTCTTGACAAAAGCGATGAATTCGCCTGCCCGGGAAAGAAGGTTTTCTAATGTCTCGATGTCATCAGGCCACACCTCGCCCTTCAAATCGGGAATAAAACGACCTGTGAATCCGCCCCAGTCGCGCTCACGGAGAAGTGGGGTCTGGACTACGTCCAAGTGATGGGGCTCGGCAATGATCGTAGCGGTATCCACCGAACGCTTCAGGTCGCTAGCGATGATGGCAGCAAAGGATTCTGAGGCCATCCGGTCTCTCACTTCCTGTGCCTGCACAATACCATTTGCAGTAAGTTGGCCCTGCGTCTGACCTTGCATGATCTGATTCACATTGTCGACCGTTTCACCATGTCTGACTAAGTATAATGTGGTCATATTTCTCTAAATTTGGTGCAAAATTACTAAATTATTTGGGGATTCCACCTTATTTTATTATATTTGCATCGCAAAAATTGAAAAAGAAAGGTAAAATGAAGATATTACAAAGTTCCGTATTCCGCGCTATCTGCGCCATTGCCATTGGTATTTTACTCATCAAGTATCCCGACAACACCGTCACGTGGATCACTATTGCCATCGGCGTCTTGTTCCTGTTGTCGGGTATCATCTCGATGGTGGCCTATTACCACGCGCTCAAGAATGTGAGTGAATATAAAATCACGGATGCCGAAGGCAACGTGGTGGCCGGCGACACAAAGCCCACATTTCCAATTGTAGGCGTGGGCAGCGCTATCCTCGGTCTAATACTGGCGCTGACACCTACCGTTTTTGTCAAGGCCCTGATGTATATCATCGGTGCCGTGCTCGTGTTGGGTGCCGTCAACCAGTATATGAGTCTGCTTAACGCCCGCAAGTATGGTAAGATAGGCTTCGGCTATTGGATCTTCCCATCGTTGATTCTGCTCACTGGCCTCTTTGTCATCATCAAGCCTCTGGCACCTGCGGAGATGGCGATGTTGGTGCTCGGCTGGTGCAGCCTGCTCTATGGTGTGACAGAACTGATTAACGCGCTGAAGATACACAACGAGAAACGGAAGTTCAAGAAAGCGCAAGAGATACCTGTGGCAGAAGAAATTGTGGAAGAGACGCCTGCTGTGGAGTCGACCACATCGGCAGAAGATGATTCCCGTTATATGCCTACCATAAAAGAAGAATAGAGGTCTCTCAACCTCTATTCTTTTTTCATTTCCTCTATCACTTCTTCCGAGAAGCCCTGTATATAAGTGCGCATAATATCGATGCCGCGCTTATTCTCGCGTCCCCAGGGGATAATCAAGTCGGCGAACTTTTTCGTGGGCTCGATAAACTGCTCATGCATGGGCTTCACATCGTTCTCGTAATGATCGAGCACCATATCGACGGTACGTCCACGCTCCACCACATCGCGACGGATATTACGGATCAAGCGCACATCACTATCGGTATCGACGAAAATCTTCAGGTCCATCATGTCGCGCAACTTCTTATAATGCAGTGTCATAATGCCTTCAAGGATAATCACTGGCTTTGGCTCCACATGAACGGTCTCAGGCAGACGGTTGGAAAGCACATATGAATAGGTGGGCTGTTCGATGGCCTCACCATTCTTCAACTTCTTGATTTGCTCCGTCAGCAGTTTCCAGTCGAAAGCGTCAGGATGGTCGAAGTTAATGGCCTTACGCTCTTCATCAGTCAAGCCGGTAGTATCGTTATAATAGGAATCCAACGGAATGATGGCTGCGCAATGGGGAGGCAGCGCCTTGGTAATACGTTTGACGACGGTGGTCTTGCCAGAACCCGAACCGCCAGCAATGCCGATAATGATCATTTTTGTTCCTTGATTAAATAGACGACAGTAGGCAGGTGGTCGCTATAGCCATCGAGCCATACGCCACCAGCTTGGGTTCGAAGTGTGTTGCCTTTATATTTTCCTTCTTTCTGGAAGAGATAGTCACGACGGAATATCTGATGCGAGAAGAGTTTCAACGATGAATAGTCTTTCGAATTATCGCGATTGAGCAAACTCGGCGAAAGGATAATCTGGTCGAAGAGGTTCCAGGCACCATCATACATCAGCGTACCTGTTCCTGATGCCAGCACATCCCACCAAGGATTGTACATATCGCCATCGCCTACATCCTTTATCTTACGCTTGGCGCCGAGACATTTGGCCATTGAGGCATCTTGTGGGTCATCGTTCATATCACCCATCACCAGCAGCTTCACATTCGGATCTTCAGCAATCAGCGAATCCTTAACCACCTTCACCTGCGCACCGCCTTCCTCACGATAGAACGAGGTGGCACCGCGTGACGGCAGGTGACAAACGATAATCGTCACATGCTCGTCGGCCATAGTGCCGCTTACTACCAGGAAACCACGGGTGGCCCTCATAGAATCCTGAGGCAGCTTGTATATATAAGGTACGAGCTTCACGTCACGAACTGTAAAGAGTGCTGGGTTGTAAAGCAAAGCGCAATCAACACCACGCTGGTCAGGTCCCTCAATATGCACAAACTGGAAATTCTTGGCCTTTAAGGGTTCCTGATTACAAAGGTCTTCCAGACATTTGGCATTCTCAACCTCTGACACACCGATGGCTGCACAACCGATCTTCGGTAGTTTGTCGGTACCCATCTCTGAAAGGACACGCGACATATTACGCAACTTATGCGTATACTTCAGTCCTGTCCACTTGTTGGTACCCTCAGGCAGATACTCATAATCATTCTTGCCCGCATCGTGACAGGTATCAAACAGATTCTCCAAATTGTAGAAACCAACACCATAGACCGAGTATTTTTTCGACTGGGCCATTGATTCGTTCGTTCCAAGGATAAGGAACATTGTCAGCAGTAATAAATAGACTTTTTTCATATCAAAACATGTTTTATGCCGCAAAGATATAAAAAAATTATGAAAGATGAATGATAAATTGATTTTTTTTTGTATCTTTGCCACATAATTTACTAACAACTATAAATAATTGCTTATGATGAAAAGGCTAAAACTCTTGGCAATCGCCTTTGCCGTCGCATCACCGCTGCTCGCGCAGGAGTCGACAGACTCTGTTGAGCAGACGAGCATCATGGACGAGCAGGCGTTTACTTTCACAGAAGCACAATTGGGCGAGGACGACGATATGTCGCAAAACGTATCGATCATCCACTCTAACAACAATATCTACGCCTCGCAGGTGGGATATCTGTTCAGCCCCGTGCGCTTCAAGTTCCGTGCTTTTAACCAAAAGTACAATGAGATCTACATCAACGGTGCCCCGATGAACGATATGGAGACGGGGCAGTTCCGTTTTTCTCTCGTAGGCGGTCTGAACCAGCAGACCAAAGGTGTGGAGAACTCCCTGCCCTTCGAAACCAACAATTTCGGTATGCCGGCCATGGGAGGCTCCAACAACTATAACTTCCGTCCGTCGGCTATGGCGCAAGGTCAGAGAATTACGGTGACAGGTGCCAACCGCAACTACCGCGTGAGGGCGATGTACACCTACAACTCAGGCATCAACGCCAACGGCTGGGCTTTCTCCGCCAACCTTACCTATCGTTGGGCCAACGAGGGATATGTGGAGGGAACTTTCTACAACTCCCTCTCCTATTTCCTTGGTGTTGAGAAGATCTTCAACGATCAGCACCGTGTATCGCTCGTAACCTGGGGTAATCCCACAGAGCGCGCTACACAAGGAGCCGGCACCGACGAGACCTACTGGCTGGCCAATGACCGTTACTATAATCCCTACTGGGGTTATCAGGACGGTAAGAGACGTAGCTCACGCGTGGTCAACGACTGGGCACCTACAGCCCTGCTCACCTGGGACTACCAGATTAACCAAAAGACCAAGTTGACCACCTCACTGATGGGACTCTACAGCATGTATTCACGTACCAAGCTTGACTACAACAACGCCGATAACCCTCAGCCAGACTACTGGAAGAACATGCCTTCGAGCTACTTCGATGTCTGGGATGAGACGGATGCTGCCAACCGTACCAATCAGGCCATCGCCGACTTTGAGCGTGCCCGCACCTATTGGATGAACGACAAAGCCAACCGTCAGATTAATTTCGACCAGCTCTATTACGCCAACAAGCAGGCAGGTGCACAAGGACAGGATGCCATGTACTACATCGAGAAGAATCACACGGACAACCTCACCCTGTCACTCTCTTCATCTCTGCAGAAAGAGCTCAGCCGTTTTGCTGCTATTAGCACAGGTATCAATCTGGCCACCAACAAGACCAGCCACTACGTTACGATGCACGACATGTTAGGTGCGCTCTCTTTCCATAACATCAACACCTACGCTCTTGGCCAATACAATGCCGATGACCCGCGTGTACAATATGACCTTAGGAACCCGAATGGTTTCGTAGGTGTGGGTGACCGCTTTTCTTTTGACTTTGACTATCTCGTGAACAAAGCCAACTGGTGGGCCACACTCAAATACGACAAGGGTCGCATGCACTCTTTCATCAGCGGACGTATCGGTGGTGTAGGAATGTCGCGCGACGGTAACATGCAGAACGGTATGGCACCCGAGAACTCCTACGGCGAGAGTCCTACTGCCTTCTTCCTGGATGGTGGCGGAAAGGCCGGCATCCACTATAACATCGGCCAGGGTAACGTGGTAACCTTAGGTTTAGGCTATGAGTGGAAGGCCCCGCAGGTTCGCACAGCCTTTATCTCGCCACAGGTTTGTAACGATTTCGTAACTGACTTGAAGAACGAGAAAGTGCTCAGCGCTGAACTCGGCTACCAGATCCAGCTCCCATGGATGAAAGCCAATATCACCGGTTACTACAGCCAGATTAAGGATGAGACCGAGTGGCAGAACTTCTACTACGACGACATCAACTCGTTCTCGTATGTCTCTATGACGGGTATCAACAAGGAATACTACGGTGTGGAATGGGGTATCAATTTCAAGGTTACCAACGATTTCAACATCAAGACCATCGGTACCATCGCCGAGGCCAAGAACACCAACAATGCCCATGTCTGGTATATGAGTTCGACTACCGGCACCTATAACGACAACAACGACCACAAGCCGGAGATGGTATTGAATAAGAACATGCGCGAGAGTGGCACACCGCTCACCGCAGCCAGTTTGATACTCAGCTACCACAAGTGGGGATGGTTCATCGATCTGAACTGTAACTATTACGATCGCATCTATCTCTCCTACTCACCTTCGTTCCGCTATGAGTCAACGCTCCGTAACCGTCAGAACTCAGGTGAGACCGTTACCGACAATGATGGTAATATTCTGGAGAGCGCTTTAGAGCAGCAGAAGGGTCATGGCGGATTCATGCTCGACGCCTCTGTGGGTCGCAGCATCCGTCTGGGACGTGGACGTCAGCTCAGCATCAACCTCTCGATCACCAACCTGTTGAACAACCAGAAGATTGTCACCGGTGGTTATGAGCAGAGCCGCAGCGACTACACCGCCAGCGGAAACATCCGTGCCTACCGCTTCTCACTGAATCCAAAGAAGTTCTACACCTACGGAATCAACGGCATGCTGAACATTGGATATAAGTTCTAGAAAGGAGGACCATTATATGAAACATATACATTATTATATTATAATAGCATTTGTCTGTGCCATCTTTACCGGATGTATGGACAACGATTGGGATGTTCCAGGCACCGATGGCAGCGAATTTGGCAATCAGGCTGTCACGGAGACCAATCTCATGACCATTGCCCAACTCAAACAGAAATTCACAACTGTCATCTATAACGGCAGCTACGTCCAGTTTACGGAGCCCACTCAGATCAAGGGTGTGGTAACGGGTAATGACGTGCAGGGCAATATCTACAACCAGGTAGCCATCGAAGATGGCACTGGTTCCATTATTATCTGCATCGCTCAGGGTGGTATGTTCGGACAGCTGCCCGTAGGTTGTGAGATACTTGTAGAACTACAAGACCTCTACATCGGCAGCTATGGCCAGCAGCCGGAAATCGGCACGCCCTATACCAATAAGAACGGACGTAGTTACGTCAGTCGTATGCCAAGGGCACTTTGGCAGTCGCATTTCAAGATACTCGGCATGAAGAGTGCCAGTCCTGTTGAATTCGACAAGACAAAACTTGGCGATGTAGATTATATGAAGGAGAACTGCGGACGTCTGATGACCATCCGTGGTGTGAAGTTCCAGGGAGCCAACGGCAAGAAGGTCTTTGCTGCTGATAAGGACAAGGACGCTGCCAACAGCGTGAACCGCGCCTTGCAAGGCATCTCTTCGAACCAGCTCGTGGTACGTACCAGTACTTATGCCGACTTTGCCAATATGCCCTTGCCACAGGGAGAAGTTGACATCACGGGTATCTTCACCCGCTATAACAACACCTGGCAGGTGCTCATCCGCGAAGAAAGTGATATCGTGGAGAAATAGTTTAGAGTTTAGAGTATAAAGTTAATAGTTTAGAGAATATGAAAAAGATCTATAACATACTGATGGCGGCAGCCATCGCGCTCGGCACCTTCACCAGCTGTGAGGATGTGCCCATGCCATTCAACAACCCGCTCGACTATCTCGAGCCAGATGAAGAGGAAACTGTCATCGAACCTGTCGGCGACGGCACCAAGGATAATCCTTTCAACGTGGCTGGCGTCCTCGCCTACCTCAACGAACTTGGTCCTGATGTAGAATCGACAAAAGACATCTATGTTACAGGTGTGGTGACAGCTGTGAAAGAGGAGTTCAGCACCCAGTATGGTAACGCACAGTTCGTTATCTCTGATACGGATGAGGGCACCAACCAATTCACCTTCTATCGTGGTCTGTACTTAGGCAACAAGAAGTACAACAACGAAAACGATGTGAATATTAAAGAAGATGACCTGGTGGTGATCTGCGGAAAGATTGTCAACTATCGTGGCAGTACCCCTGAAACCGTGCAGAACAAGGCTTATGTCGTTTCCATCAACGGTAAAGGTGCAGATGTTCCTGAAGTCAAAACTGGCGAAGCAAAAGGCACCGGTACACAGGCAGACCCATACAATGTGGCTGGTGTGCTGAATTACCTCAGCGGACTTGGTGCTGATGTCACCTCACCCAACGAGGTCTACATCAAAGGTAAGGTAAAGGATATTACCGAGCAGTTCGGTACCCAGTATGGTAATGCTACCTTCACGATGATCGATGAAGGCTTCGATGCCGTCTTCACAGCCTACCGCGTTCTCTACCTCGGTAACAAGAAATACACAGAAGGGGATCTGCTCAAGGAGAATGATGAAGTCATCGTCTGTGGTAAAGTAGTCAACTTCAAGGGCAATACACCTGAGACTGCCCAAAACACTGGCTACCTCTACTCGCTCAACGGCAAGACCGGCGGCGGTGGCGGTGGTGAGACACCTTCAGGCGAAGTAAAGCCAATTAGCATTGCCGACTTCAATGCAGCTCCAGAAAGTACTGATGTCTGGTATCAGCTTACAGGTACTGTTAAGAACCTGAAGGAAGGTGATATCTATGGTAACTTCGACCTTGAGGATGCCACAGGCTCTGTTTATGTCTATGGTTTGCTCTCAGAGAAGGGTGGCGAGAAGAAAAAGTTCCAGGATCTCGTAGCTGCCAAGGGCATCAAAGAAGGTTGCACTCTTACGATCATCGGTAACCGTGGCTCTTATGGCGACAAGATAGAAGTACTGAATGCCTACTTCGTCAGCATCGAAGGTGGTGCCGAGCCCAGTGGTGGCGGTGGCGAAGGCGGTGGTGGCTCAACTGTCGCCACACTGACCAATGGCGATTTTGAGACCTGGGCTGACGGTCTGCCAACAGGTTGGAAGTCTGCTTCTTCAGCCAGCAACGCCACTTTATCACAAGGCACAGACGCCCACGGTGGCAGCTATGCCGTGATTGTAGCAGGAAACGAGGGTTCTAACAAGCGTCTGGCCAGTCAGGAGATCACACTGGAGGCAGGCACCTATAATTTCTCATTCTATGCCAAGGCTACAACAGAAGATCCCGCACAGACACGTCCTGGCTATGTGCCTGTTACCGACGGAAATGTAGGTAGCTATGCTTATGGTGATTATGTCAATATCAACAACAGCGGATGGACGTTAGTATCCTACGACTTTACCTTGGAGGCAACCACAACCGTCTGCCTCGTGGTGATGAATCCGAAGAAATCCAACTACTCATCAGGTAAGGATATTCTGATAGACGATGCGAGCCTGACGAAAAAATAATTCGCAAAAAGTTTGCGAGATCCGAAAAATCTTCGTACCTTTGCAGCCGCTTTATGCGCAAATAGGTTTTAAACATTAATATTTTAACTCAAAATGAAAAAAGGAATTCATCCAGAAAACTATCGCCCCGTCGTGTTCAAGGACATGTCCAACGGCGATACGAAGGCGAAACTTACCCAGTGGTAAAAGTCGAAATCTCTAGCACCTCTCACCCGTTCTATACTGGTAAGAGCAAGCTCGTTGACACCGCAGGTCGTGTTGATAAGTTCATGAGCCGCTACGGTAAGGCTGCGAAGAAGTAAGATACAATATCACAGGAATTATAACCGGGAAGGTGCGTCGATGGTAGTTGCATATGCCATGGTCGCACCTTCTTCAATAAAGATGATAAATATGAAATTACTAAAAGCCCTACTACCCCTCTTCACCCTGCTGATGCTCCTCGCCTGTAGCAAAGACGAGAATGACGCAAAGCTGCCAGGCATCGCAGAAAACAAGAACAAGAATTTAACGAGCGTCTATCCTGAAGCTGCCCGTTTGGAGTTTCCCAAACTGAAAGGGGGCCAGAGCCTCGTTCTGGTACACCGTACTAACGACAAATACGGTGTGAATTTCTGCACGGAATGGGACACACATAAGAAATCGCAACGTTGGTCGTGCTACCAGATGCACGATGGTAATTACGGCGGCAATGTCGGACGTTATCAGGAAGGTTATCCCTACGACGACCAGTTGGACTATACCAACTATTTTACCATGGACGATGGCACACCCTTCGACCCCTTCTGGAACTCTGGCTATGATCACGGACACATCTGCCCGTCAGCAGACCGTCAATATTCGAAAGAAGCCAATCGTCAGACCTTCTTCCTCACCAACATGCAGCCTCAGCGCAATGTCTTCAACGCAGGTGTATGGGCTACTATGGAACAACAGGTGAGAAATTGGAACAGAGGCGCTTTCCGCGATACGCTCTATGTCTGTAAAGGCGGCACCATCGACCGTTCTGACCAGATATCACGTACCTTATCCAATGGTTTGATTGTGCCTAAGTATTTCTTCATGGCCGTTCTTTGCAAGAACAAAAGCGGCTACAAGGCCATGGCCTTCTGGATAGAACATAAGGACAAGGATTCCGACTACCCCAAAGACAATCAGGGCAACTATATGCTGAGTCCTTACGTGACCAATATCCGCGAACTGGAGACCCTCACTGGCATCGACTTTTTCTGTAATCTCGATGACGAAACAGAAAACCACGTGGAGACTTTGGGCGTAGAGAATATCAAGAGTGCATGGGGCTTGAAATGATTTTTTTGGATTTTTATTTGGCATTGCGAAATAAAATACCTATCTTTGTACCCACGAACCTACACATTATTTTAAAATAGAAAATGAAGACTATTTATGAATTCTCTGTCAAGGACAGAAAAAACAAAGACGTATCCCTCAAGGAATACGCCAATGAAGTGTTGCTTATCGTGAATACAGCTACTAAGTGTGGCTTTACGCCACAGTATGATGAACTCGAAGCTCTTTACAAGAAGTACCATGCCCAGGGCTTTGAGATTCTCGACTTCCCTTGCAACCAGTTTGGTCAGCAGGCCCCCGGCACCGACGAGAGTATCCATGAATTCTGCAAGCTTAACTTCGGCACCGAGTTCCCCCGCTTCAAGAAAGTGAAGGTGAATGGCGATGACGCCGATCCGCTTTTCAAGTTCCTCCAGCAGGAGAAAGGTTTTGCTGGCTGGGATATGGAACACCCCATTGCACACATTCTTGACGACATGCTCTCAAAGGCCGATCCTGACTACCAGCAGAAACCGGATATCAAATGGAATTTCACCAAGTTCCTTATCAACAAGAAGGGACAGGTAGTGGCCCGTTTCGAGCCTACGGAGAAAATCGAGAACATCGCAGCCCAGATTGAGCTGCTGCTTCACTAACATCTGAATATGGAACATACCAAATGTTTGATCATCGGCAGCGGTCCTGCAGGGTACACCGCTGCCATTTATGCCTCTAGGGCTAACTTGGGCCCTATCGAATATTGTGGTCTTCAGCCTGGAGGACAGTTGACCCAGACTACTGAGGTTGAGAATTTCCCCGGCTATCCCCAAGGTGTCGACGGTAATCAGATGATGATGGACCTCCGGGAGCAGGCCGAGCGTTTCGGTACAGATATTCGCGACGGTCAGATTGTCAAGGTTGACTTCTCCAAGGCGCCCTACATCTGTACAGCCGAAGATGGTACGGAGATTGAAGCCGACACCGTGATTATTGCTACGGGCGCCTCTGCCAAGTACCTCGGGCTTGACGATGAGCGCAAATACAACGGCATGGGTGTCTCAGCCTGTGCCACCTGCGACGGTTTCTTCTATCGCAAGAAGACCGTAGCTGTGGTAGGCGGTGGCGACACAGCATGCGAAGATGCTCTTTATCTCTCCGGTCTCGCCAAGAAAGTCTATCTCATCGTCCGCAAACCCTTCCTACGCGCCTCACAGGTTATGCAGCAGCGCGTTAAAGCTGCAGAGAACATTGAGATTCTCTTCGAGCACAATACCATTGGCCTGTTTGGCGAAGACGGCGTGGAAGGCGCCCACCTTGTTAAGCGCAAGGGCGAGGCTGACGAGTCGTTTGTAGATATTGCCATCGACGGTTTCTTCCTGGCCATCGGTCACAAGCCGAATACCGACATCTTCAAGGAGTGGTTGGAAACTGACGAGGTAGGTTATCTGAAAAAGATCGATGGCACCCCGAAAACCAAGATTCCCGGTGTCTACGTTGCAGGCGATTGTGCCGATCCGGTCTACCGTCAGGCAATCTCCGCAGCTGGTACTGGTTGTCAGGCCGCCATCGAAGCAGAAAGATATCTATTGAACAGATAATAACAACAAAACCCCTCTGAATATATATTCAGAGGGGATTTTTATGCATCAAAAAAGGCTCGTTTCACAACGAGCCTTTTTCTTAAAAACTAAATTAATCAACCATAAACCTTAACCATTAAAAATCTTTTCTGATGCAAAGATAGATGTATTATTTATTATAGAGGTCGATTAATAATTATTTGAGGTAGAAAAATCGTTAATTAGCATATTTTCTACCAATTTTCACTATTTTTCCACTATTTTCGCCCTAAAAACGCATCTTTTTTACTCAAAAAGTTGAAATTTCGCGCATTTTTCTTATCTTTGCACCATCAAAATCAAATAACATGAGCCTTAGAATTATACTCATTTTAGCCATTTTGGTCATTTTGTCGATCGTTTTTCTGTTTGGAAGAGCAGTCTACAATCGCAGCATGCGTATTAGACGTCGATTGCAGATGGGTCAGATTTTCACAAATATCACCCACGAACTGCTGACACCACTCACGGTTATTTCAGCTTCCGTCGACCAACTACGTGAAGAAGTGCCCGAACACGATCAGGAATACGACCTTATGCAGATGAACATCCAGCGTATGGTTCGGTTACTACAACAGATTCTCGAAACCAGCAAGTCGCAAGAAGGAGAATTGAAACTTCTCGTTGCTCAAGGCGATGTCATGCAATACATCCACAACACAGCCCTCTGCCTACAGCCCCTCATGGACAAGAAACATCTGAAATTCTCCATCGAATGCAGTCCGCAGAGCATGATGGGTTGGATAGATACCGACAAACTCGACAAGATCATCTATAACCTACTGTCGAATGCAGCCAAATATACCGATGAAGGCGAAGTAACACTCCAAGTCTGGACCAGTCGCAAATATGACTATATATATATTAAGGTACGCGACACAGGCAGCGGTATTCCCAAGGAGAAGATGAGAAAGCTCTTCCTGCGCTTCTACGACGGTGAATACCGTCAGCACAAAACCATCGGCACCGGATTAGGTCTCGCCCTGACACGCGATCTCGTACGTCTGCACAAAGGCACTATCCGTTGTGAGAGCGAAGTAGGCAAGGGCACCACCTTCACCCTAAAAATCCCCATTACCAAAGAGGCCTTCAAGCCTGAGCAAATCGACGAGAAGCATGAAATCGACATGACCATTCCACAAGATGCTGTCATCAACGCTACCTCTATGGTGTCCGATTTGAATGTCGAAATGGACGCCAGCGCCCTTTTGGTCGACGATGCTTACCGAATCCTGGTGGTAGAAGACAACCCCGAGCTGCTTATGCTGATGAACCATGTTTTAAAGAATCAATACCACGTCTTGGTAGCCAAAAACGGCAAGGAAGCCCTGAACCTCGTCCATAAGACACCTGTCGACCTCATTGTCTCCGATGTGATGATGCCCGAGATGACCGGTCTGGAACTGACCCGTGAAATCAAGGAAGATCCCAATTACAGCCACTTGCCCATCATCCTATTGACAGCCAACACCCAAGAGGGAGAGGAGGAGGAAGCCCTCAAGATCGGTGCCGATGAATATCTCACCAAACCCTTCCGTCTGGGCGAGCTCCGACTGCGCATCGACAACATCATTGAAAACCGTCGGCGCACCTTACAGGACTTTGCCATCAAGATGGATGGCATTGACGACCAACAAGACATTGTTCTCACCCCAGAGCAAATCTTCTTAGAGAAGGCTCTGAACTGCGTCCATGAACACCTCGACGACAGCAACTATGACCGCAACGCTTTTGCCTCCGATATGGGAGCCAGTTCGTCAACGCTTTACAACAAGCTCCGTGCCATCACCGGCATGAACGTCAACGCCTTCATCCGCGACGTCCGTATGAAGGAGGCCCGCCGACTGGCTGAGAAAGACCCAAATATGCGTGTCAGCGACCTCGCCTACAGAGTTGGATTCCAAGATCCGAAGTACTTCTCCAACTGTTTCAAGAAGTATTATGGTATCCTTCCCAAGGAGTTTATGGAAAGCCTCACAGAAAAAAAATAAAAATAAATATGAATTGTCGGTCGGCAATTCATATTTATTTTGTACCTTTGCACGCGGATATCTTATTCCAAAACTTTACAATTATGGCTAAACAGAAAAAATTCATCCTCCAAGAGAGCGAAATCCCAACACAGTGGTACAACATTCAGGCAGACATGCCCAACAAGCCCATGCCTCCCATCCATCCTGCTACCAAGCAGCCTTTGGGTGTAGACGATTTGGCACACATCTTCCCCCGCGAATGCTGTGTGCAGGAACTAGACACAGAACATCGCTGGATTGATATCCCAGAAGACGTGCTCGAAAAGTACAAGTACTATCGCAGCACACCATTGGTACGTGCCTATGCCCTTGAAGAAGCCCTTGGCACCCCCGCCCACATCTATTTCAAGAACGAGTCAACCAATCCCCTTGGTTCACATAAGATCAACTCCGCCCTGCCCCAGTGCTACTATGCCAAGCAGGAAGGAACCACCAACGTTACCACCGAGACCGGTGCCGGCCAGTGGGGTGCAGCCCTCAGCTATGCCGCTAAGATCTACGGTCTCGACTGTGCTGTTTATCAGGTAAAGATCACCATGCAGCAGAAGCCTTACCGCAGCAGCATCATGCGTACGTTCGGTGCCGTTGTTGAGGGTTCTCCCTCGATGTCGACACGTGCCGGTAAGGACATCCTCACCAAAGATCCTACCCACTCAGGTTCTCTTGGCACCGCCATCTCAGAGGCTGTCGAGCTGGCCACTACCACGCCGAACTGTAAATACACCCTCGGCTCCGTGCTCAACCACGTAGGTCTGCACCAGACCATTATCGGTCTCGAGGCCGAAAAGCAGATGCAGATGGCTGGCGAGTATCCCGACATTGTGATTGCCTGCTTCGGTGGTGGTTCCAACTTCGGTGGTATCGCCTTCCCCTTCATGCGTCATAAGCTGAGTGGCGAGCGTGACACCGTATTCATCGCTGCCGAGCCCGACAGCTGCCCGAAGCTCACCCGCGGACAGTTCCGCTATGACTTCGGCGACGAGGCTGGCTACACGCCGTTGCTGCCGATGTACACCTTGGGTCATAATTTCAAGCCCTCAAACATCCACGCTGGTGGTCTGCGCTATCATGGTGCAGGCATGATCATCTCCCAGCTCATCAAGGACGGTTACATGTATGGCGTCGACATTCCTCAGTTGGAAACCTTCGAGGCTGGTATGCTCTTTGCCCGCACCGAGGGCATCATTCCTGCCCCTGAGAGCACCCACGCCATCGCAGCTACCATCCGCGAGGCCTTGAAGTGCAAGGAAACGGGCGAGAAGAAGGTTATCCTCTTCAACCTCTCCGGACACGGTCTGATCGACATGCCGTCGTATGAAGCCTACATCAAGGGCGACCTTCAGAACTACACCGTCACCGACGAGATGATTGCCGAGAACCTTGCCGAACTCGACAAGCAATAACATCCAATCCCCGCCAATTGGCGGGGATTTTCTTACCTATTTCTTCTCTATCTTTTTGGCTTTGTCTTCCGACGCTTCTGAGAGCTTTCCTTTCAGATAGGCCTCTATCACCAGTCCTGCCATCGGCGCCGCCAGGTCAGCTCCAAAGCCGCCATGCTCCACATACACCGCAATGGCAATCTTCGGATTGTTCATCGGTGCAAAGGCGATAAAGGCCGAATGGTCTTTGCCGGGGTTCTCAATGGTACCCGTCTTACCACAAATGGGGTAAGAAGCCTTGATACCCGCAGCCGTACCATTCTCCACCGCCAGACGCATACCCTCCACCACGGGCGCATAGGCCTCCTTGGCCACCTTCGTCTGCCGTTTGGTCAGATAGCGTTGGTTCTTGGTGTCTTTATGTATATGGGGCACGTAATACCAGCCTCGGTTGGCGATGGTCACCGCCAGGTTGCAGAGTTGCAGGGGCGTACAGGTCACGTCGCCCTGTCCCATACCGGCCCACCAGATGGTCTTGCCGTTCCAGCCGTCCTTATAGCGACGGTTCAGATAGTCGGCACCAGCCAGCAGTCCACCCTGATCCCCCTGTATATCAATATGCATTGGTCCTCCAAGCCCCATCGACTGCATATAACTGCGCCAGGTGGTGATGGCCTCGTCCTTCGACTCATACATAAAGTCGTCGTTAATCATCGAACCGAAGTTCACGATAAACCAGGTGTTACAGCTCTGTGCCAAGGCATCTTTCAGGTTGAGTGGTGAGCGGTGCTTGTGACAGCCCACCTTGATATTGCCGTCGGTAATGCCGCTGTTACATTCCATCTTGGTATCAGGGGTGACGATACCCTCCGACAGCAGCGTCAGGGCCTGAGCCGTCTTAAAGGTCGAGCCGGGCGCCTGTGGTTTGCCGATAGCCTGACGTACATCGGGACCGTTGGGCGTGTTCGTCGCCAGACAGATAATCTCGCCGTTCTCCGGATTAATAGCCACGATACTGCCCGTCTTACCCTTCAGCAACCGTTCGCCCAGCTTCTGCAGCTGAGGTCGTATGGTCAGCGGTCCGTCGCTCGGCAGTTCCTGTCCCCTTACCGTCATAACACCCATCATGGCAACTAGCGCAATCCATATTATCTTCTTCATGTCGTTTTGCATTTCTGATTTCGTGGCAAAGGTAACTAAAAAAGCTGAAAGCGCCAAGTCTTTCCTCCAAAAACAACGTTGAGTCTTTATCTGTGGGACAGGTCTTTGATTTTCAAATATAATCGATCACCTGTTCCCCTGATCTCTGGTGAAATCACGATAATGTTGTGGTAATTCCGTATCAGAACGGTTGTGAAATCAAAACGGATCAGGCCTCAAATTTGCGCGAATCAGGCGTGAAATTTGTGCGAATCAGGCCTCAAACAAAAATATCAGGCCTGTGCGGAAAATTTTTCAGGCCTATGCAGTTTTTTTTCAGGCCTGCGCGGATTTTTTTTCAAGCCTATGAGAAATCAATATCAGGTAAGTTTTTTTCTTTTTTCAGGGAAGGTCTGTTTTCTCATCATTGTTTCTGCGCTTTTTTGATGAAATGCTTGGCTATCTCGGAAAAAATAGCTATCTTTGCGGCATAACACTACAAATAGAACTATGACCCATCAAGACTACAAAGAGGAAAATGATGCGCTGCGCCAACGGGTAGCGGATCTGGAGAAGACCAACAATGAACTTGTCATCCATAACATGCAACTGAGTCAGAAGATGGATGCCTATTATGACGTGCGCAGGCGCATACATATATATAAAGAGCTGCTGGCGCGCCATACAGAGTTTCTGCGCCATGCCGACCTGCGCAGCGACGATGAGCTGATGGCGGTGATCGAGTCGAGACTGGAGTTGGAGAAGACCTATGAGAACCCCGACTTCAGCATAAAGGAACTGGCTGAGATGATCGACACCACGCAGACACGCATCATGGAGCTGTTCAGAAACTCGCCGTTGTACAAATCGGTGGAAGACTATCTGGACTACCTGAGAATACTGCGCTCGATGTATTACCTGATGTCGAAGCGGGAGTGGAACGTGGCGGCCTGTGCACAGGAGGCTGGCTTTTCGGCCATCCGGTCGTTTAACCGCAAGTTTCAGGATGCCATCGGCATGTCGCCCCATGAGTTCAGGAAACTGCTGGATACCCATCCTTCGTTCGAAGAGCCCATAGAAGAAGTCTCCGACTACTGATTTTCCACCTTTTTTTCCATGTTTTGGCCAAAACTCAGACGATATTGTTGAGTTTTGGCCAAAATTCTTTTTGTTGGCCACACATACTAAGAAGAAAAACACAAAAAAGAGAACAACTGGCTGAAAAACACCCTAATTTTGCAGTGTCGAAAGACATAAACGAGTAAAACAAAATAGAATAATAACAATTTAAAACTTACAATTATGAAGACTTCAATTTTCACCAAGAACACTTCGAAGGCAATCGCTTTCTTGTTCGCAGCAACATTCGCAGTTTCTTTCACTGCTTGTACCGACGACTTGATGGCCGACAACGAGCCAAGTTTGAATAACACATCAGAAGCTCAGGGCGAACTGCTCGAGGCTTACGGACTGACCTATCAGGACTTCGAGACACCATCGGACGTGATGATCCTGAATGCCGACACCACCGAGATCAGCGTGAGCAAGGCACTGGCCGACAAGCTGGGTATCACCACTTTCGTAAACCACCCCATGGGCATCTGGCACCAGATTGAGCAGCTGCCTTACGCTCGCAAGGCTACCAAGGAGCAGTTGGTTGGCGACCGTTACATCCTGACTGTTGAGCCCGCCACGCTGGCTGAGCTGATCGGCGAAAAGGAGGTTCAGTTGAATACCGGACTCTATGTGAACAACGACATACAGGAAGGCGTCGTGACCCGTGCCGGTGGTATCGACATACCCGTCTACGCAGCCAAGTATGTGGATGGCAACCAGGTGATTCACCCCGCCGTGATTCACATGACCGACCCTCTGGGCTATGGCAATGGCTATCACGATGCCGACGAGACCGCTACAATGACGCGCAGCGCCTCTAACGACGGCAACTATGACTATATTACGCCCGAGACAATGACCGTTACCCGTGCCTCTGCACACAAGCGCATTCTTTCTTTCAACCAGGAGATCAAGATGCACAAGAAGTTTGCTTGCGGCTCTGAGAGCAAGGATTCCATCGACTTCGACCTGAATGTGCCCATCGACTTCGATCTGAACTATTTCATCACGCTGAACGGCGGTGTGAAGTGGAAGGTCTGCGTACCCGTGCCTTACGTGAAGAAGTTTGAGGCTGGCCTCGACGGTAAGTTCGCTTTCTCACCTGAGATGACCCTTGGCTTCACTAAGGAGTGGAAGCTCGACGAGAACAAGTTCAAAAAGACCCTCGTGACCTTCGAAGGCTACAGCTTCACTTTCTGGGTAGGATGTGTGCCCGTAGTGGTTAAGTGCCAGCCCAACCTGTATATCAAGCTCGACGGTAAGGTGACCGGACAGGCTAACATGGGATTCAAGTACGAATATGAGAACAACTTCAAGAGTGGCGTTCGCTACAAGAGCGGCGACGGCTGGAGCATCATCAAGGAGTTCAACGAGGTGAAAAACGATTTTACCTTCATCCGCCCACAGGTAAAAGTAAAGGCAGAGGCCGCTATCGGTATCTATCTCGGTATGGATGTGATGATCTACGGTGTAGCTGGACCGACCGTATCTGTAGGCCCGAAACTGGGAACTGAGGCCGAACTGACAGTCTCCCCCTTCGATGAGAACTGGAACGAGAAGAACTGCTTTACCGCCAGTATTTTCCTGAGCGTGAACGCTGAGGCAGGTGCCAAGCTGAAGGTGTTGGGCTATGAGCTCGCCGAGTACAAGGCTACCTTTAAGCTCGCAGGTCCCTGGACCCTCAAGAAGTATCCTAGCGATGGTACTGAGCACCAGGTGGGCGACTGGGATTTTGCTCCCGAGGACTACTCGAACTACAACATCCTGATCGAAGGTCTGCAGAAATCAACCGAAGGTGCTTCATTCAGAGGTCATAAGGACGATATCGCCGGTTGGCTCTGCGAGATGAACGATTACGACCGCACCGCTGCAGAAAGAGTGATCAAGAAGAACCTGATGACTCAAATAGTGAATGACTACGGCTGCATCCCAACCAATTCAACTCTGTATCCGAACGTTATGCAATACTTAACCCATTACAGAGGAGAGGTGTATGGCGACTATGAGGACTATCTGGAGCAGAAGGCCGGTGAGAGCGGCGACATGGAATATCTGGCCAAGAAGAACTGGGAGCACATCATCGACCTGCTCAGCACCAACGACGACGTGAAGCGCTTCCTGCATGAGAAAAAGGGCTGTGACAAGAGTGTTCACGACTGGTTCGTAGAGGACTTCGGCCGCGAGCCCAGCGAGTCACCCGAGGATCTGGAATGGCTGACCAACGTCATGGTAGACTTCAACAACTACTCTGTAGAGCGTGTAAGCAATAAGAAGAGTGATAACGAGGAGCCGATTGAAGAGGGTTGGGACGCTGTGAAGGCAAAGCTGCAGAGACTCTATCCCGAGACCTTCGAAGCTTATTCCAAGAAGTGCGACGATGCTTTTAAGAAGGCCATGAGTTGGTTCAACAACTACTGGGTAGGCATCGAGCCCTCTACCAATCCTTACTACTTCGATGGCATCAACGAGCATTTCGTAGAGGCTCTTAACGAGAAGGGCATCAGCATCGAGATTCGCAAATAAAGGGCATTTGATACAAAAACAGGGCGATCAGAAATGACCGCCCTGTTTCTTTTTATTTTGTGCCGCCACCGAGGGCGATGTAAAGAGCAATGATGGCCTGGGCACCTTTATACATATTGGAGGCCTCAGAAAGCTGAGCGCTGAGAAGGTTTTCCTGAGCGGTGAGCACTTCGAGGTAGCTGGCCTTACCGTTGTCCATCAGTTCATGGGTGCCAGTGTAAGCCTCGTGAAGCACCTCCACCTGACGATGGTAGAACGCGTGTTTCTCGCGGGCAGCCTCGCAGTCGGCCATCGCCTCGTTTACCTGGTTGCCTGCGTCGATAACGGTCTGTACGTACTTCTTCTGGAGGTTCTCCTCAGTCAGCTGGTTAATCTTGTAGTTGGCCTTGATCTTGCCTTGGGCGAAGATGGGCTGTGTCAAAGAGCCGACGAGGTTGAGGAACACCTTGGCAGGGTCGATGACCATGCCACCGGCCGAGTTGGTCCAACCACCCTGAGCAGTGAGCGTGATGCTGGGGAAGAAGGCAGCGCGGGCGGCCTGCGTGTTATAGAAGGCCTCCTCCATAGCAGCGTTGGCCATACGGATGTCGGGACGCTGCTCGAGCATCTGGGCGGGAACGCCAATGCGCAGGTAGCGGTTGTCGAACATGCGCTGGTTGGCCGACGAGGTGTGGTACTCGGAGGCGGCGAGCCAATGGCTGCGGGCGATGTGCTGCGGCGTGATGCCAAGGAGTTTGCAGAGGGCATTCTCGGTGGCCTTGATGCTGCGACGGACATCGACTAACTGCGTTTTCACACTCAGGTAAGACGACTCGAGCTGGTTGACAGCGGTGGAGTAAGCCTTACCGTTCTCATAGAGCGACTTCTGAGTATCCAAGGAGGCGTTCCATAGACTGTCGGTCTGGGTGAGGATGTCCATCTGGCGGTCGAGCAGCAGAAGATAGAAGTACTGCTGGGCAACGGCGCTGACGAGGTTAGAGCGGATGGCTTCCTCGCTCAACTGGGCCTGCAGCAGTACGGCCTTGGCGGCGCGCTTCTTGTTGGTAATGGAGCCGAACACATCGACATCCCACGACAACTGCAGGGGCAGCGTGTAGGTCTTCGAGAAGGCGCTCTTGTCGAAACTGGCGAGTGTGACCTGGGGTGCGAAGTAAAGCGACGGCAGATAGGCCAGCTTAGCCATCTTCAACGAGGCCTCGCTCTTCTCGACAGCGATACGGGCTGAATTCAGGTCGGCGTTGTTTTCAAGCACCTGCTCAATCAACTGCTGGAGGTTGGGATCGGTGAAGAACTCTCGCCACGACATCTGGGCAAGGGACTCTCCTTCGGTGGATACGTCGCTGATCAGGGTCTTGCCAAACGCATCGGCCGGCGCCTCCACCTTCTGTTCGTACTTATCGTACAGTCCGCAGCCTGTCAGCATGAAACCAACAGCTGCAGCGATGAATATATTGCTAAGTCTTTTCATGATCTATTCCTCCTCAGTTTTTACTTCAACACTCTCTACTTTCACTTCTGAGCCCTGATACTTCTCGTGGAGCTTCTGGAACACGATGAAGAAGGCGGGAACGACAAACAGCAGGGCGAGGGTGCCGACAGACATACCGCCGATGACACCAAGGGCGAGGGCGCGGTTACCGTTGGCACCGGCACCTCCCTCGATGACGAGCGGAATCATACCGATGATCATCGTGGCCACCGTCATCAGAATCGGGCGCAAACGCTCCTGACAGGCTGCGAAGGCTGCATCCTTGATGCTCATGCCCTGCGCACGACGCTCGGAGGCGAACTCGGTGATCAGGATGGCCGTCTTGGAGAGCAGACCGATCAGCATGATGACACCCGTCTGCAGGTAGATGTTGTTGTCCATGCCAGGCAGACCCAGTTGGTTGCCAAAGAAGGCGAACACGAAAGCACCCATCAGGCCGAACGGCACGCTGAACAGCACGGCCCACGGAGTGAACCACGAGTTGTAAAGCGAGGCCAGGATGAGGTAAATGAGAATGGCGCAGATGACATAGATGAGAGCCGTGGCGTTAGAGCCGGCAGCCTCCTCCAGTTCGCGCGACATGCCACTATACTCGAAGGTAGCCGTGTGGGGCATCGTCTCCTTGAACACCTCGGCAATGGCTTTGTGGGCGTCACCCTCAGTGTAGCCGCTACCAGTCGTGATGTAGCAAGTGATGTTCTGGAACAGGTTGAAGTGTTCGATATTGGCAGGACCGACAATCTGCTTCAGACTGACGAACTCAGCGATAGGTGCCATCTTGCCGCCCTTCACCTGTACGAAGATATTGTTCAGTGACGACGGGTCAAGACGATACTCGGGCGAGGCAGCTGCCATGATGCGGTAGACCTTACCAAACTGGTTGAAGTTGCCGATGTAAGCACCGCCACAGAAGGAACCAAGCGTATTGAGCACGTCGGCAGGTGACACACCAGCACGGTCGCACTGGGCAGCATCGACATCGACTTGATACTTCGGGAAACGCTCGGAGTAGGTTGACATAGCGGAGGCAATCTCCGGACGTTCTGAGAGCTTGGCAAGAAAGTGCTCGGTATGCTGGGCAAATTCCGACAGGTTGCCGTCGGTGGGGTCCTCCACCACGAGGCTCACGCTGTTACTCGTGCCATAGCCGGGAATCTGCGGCATCTGGAAGGGTAGCACTTGCAGATTCTTGATGTCTTTACAATCGAAGTAGAACCGGTACATGACGAGGTCAATCAGGTGGTTCATACCGGGACGGTCGTCCCAGTTCTTCAATCGGACGACAAGCGTGGCATAGTTAGAGCCGGCTCCGGACATCATACCATAGCCGCATACTACAGCGAAACTCTCCAATTCAGGAATATTCTTCACCTTAGCCTCCACTTCCTTCACCATTTCGCGGGTTTGCTTCAGCGTGGCACCCTCCGGAGCTTGTATCTCAGCCAAGAACACACCCTGGTCCTCCTGTGGCACGAGGCCTGACGGCAGGCTCTTCATGAAGAACACCAGCAGCACGGCGGCCAAAGCCAGCAGGCTCCAAGCCAGAATGGGGCGCTTGATGAACTTCTGTACGCTTTTGCTATATTTGTTATAGATGGCGTTGTAGCTCACCGTATAGGCTTTCTTGGTATAATAGGTCAACCCCTTGCCTTCCTTCTTGCCATTGGTGACGCGCATCATGATGGCACAGAGGGCAGGACAGAGTGTCAGGGCCGATATGCACGACAGACCGACGGAAGAGGCGATGGTAATACCAAACTGGGTAAAGAACGTGCCCGAGGTGCCAGGCATGAAGGTGACGGGGATAAACACAGCCATAAATACTAATGTACACGAGACCACAGCCACCGACACCTCGCTCATGGCCTGACGGGTGGCTTCGCGAGCATCGCTGATGCCGCCCTCCATCTTCGCCATCACGGCCTCCACCACCACGATGGCATCATCCACCACCGTACCGATGGCGAGCACCAGTGCGAACAGCGTAAGAATGTTGAGCGAGAAGCCTGCCAGCGAAACGATGGCAAAGGTGCCCATCAACGATACGATAATCGAGATAGAGGGGATGATGGTGGCCTTGAGGTTCTGCAGGAAGAAGAACACCACGAGCACCACGAGGATGATGGCAATGACAAGCGTCTCCACCACGTTGTGGATAGCGGCGAAGAGGAAGTCGTCGCTGGTCATCATGGTGACGAACTCCAGTCCGGCTGGCATCGACTTCTTCGTCTCCTCAAACAGTTTGTTGATGCTGGCGTTCACTTGAGTGGCATTAGCACCAGGAGCCGCAAACACCATGCAGAGTGCACCTGGCTCGTCCTGGATATTCGATGTGAAGTTGTAGCTCATGGCACCAATCTTCACCTCGGCCACGTCGCTCAGGTGCAGCATACCGCCACCGCTGGTGCGCAATACGATTTCGTTGAACTCCTCGACGCTCTTCAGCGTACCCTTGTACTGCATAGAATACTGGTAGGAATTCTCCGACTGTTCGCCCAAGGAACCTACACCAGCCACGAAACTCTGTCCACCGATGGCTGCGAAGATGTCGTTAGGCGTCAGTCCGTACTGTGCCATCACATCGGGCTTCAGCCAGATACGCAGGGCGTATGTGTTACCTAAGCTCAGCACGTTACCCACGCCAGTGATACGCATCAGTTTCGGCTTGATGTTGATATCGACATAGTTTGATACGAAATCCTCGTCATACTTACCGTCGGCACTTCTCACAGCGAAAATCAGCAGGATGTTGTTCTGACGTTTCTGTACCGTCACACCAACCCTATTCACGTCGGCTGGCAGCAAAGCCTGTGCACGGGTCACGCGGTTCTGCACATTCACCGCCGCCATGTCGGGGTCGGTGCCCTGCTTGAAGTAGACAGTAATCTCTGCGTCACCGTTAGAGGATGCCTTAGAGGTTATATAGGTCATGTCCGGCACACCATTGACGGCCTCTTCCAAAGGCTGGATGACCGACTTCATCACCGTATTCTCATCAGCACCGGAATAGCTGGTGCTGATCATCACTGTAGGCGGCGCAATGTCGGGGTATTGTTCCACGGCCAGTGTGTTCATGGAGATATAGCCCACCAGCGCTATCACAATCGAGATGGCACACGCCATCACATATTTATTGATAAATATATTATTCTTCATACGGAAGCAAATTTATCACTTATCACTTTTCACATCCTCCGGGAAGATCACTTTCTGTCCCTCCGTCACATTGTTGGCACCAGTGGTCACAATCCGGTCGCCCACATTCAAACCACTGGTTATGATGAAGTCCTTACCATTACCTGTATCTTGTGTGGTCACGTCGACAGCGGTGGCCGTACTGTCGGCCTTTACCTTATAGACCAACGCCTTGTCCTGAAGGCGTATCACAGCATTCTGAGGAATGACGATGAGATCTTTCTCATCGAATTTTATCACGACAGTACCCTGTATGCCAGAATACAGATGGCCTTCGGGATTGGGGAACGACACCTTAATGGTGAGCGAACCGGTAGCGGCATTCACGACACCCGTCATGCTATGAACACGACCCTTGTGGGGATACTCCGTACCATTCTTCATGATAAACGTTGCATCGGGCAGGTTGGCAAGATATTTCTCTTTATCAGCTAACTTCATGCCTTCCTGCACCATCGCCTCGATGATGGACTCCGTGAGTGAAATCTCGGCATCCATCGTCGTATTGCCACTCAGCAAGGTCAGCTGCATGCCTGGCGAAACCTGATCACCAGCACGCACGGGAATCTCACCGATAATACCGGATACGGAAGCGGTGATGGTGCAGAAACCGAGGTTCACCCGCGCACGGTTCACCTGAGCACGGGCCTGGGACACCGAAGCCTGGGCCTGCTTGTAGGAGTTCTCGGAGTTGTTCAGCATATAGCTGCTCACGATCTTCTTCTCAAACAGATTCTTGTTTGACTCGTACTCCAGCTTCGCAGAGTTCTCCTGAGCCAAGGCTGCCTGCAGATTGGCCTGTGCTGCCTCCAGATCGAGCTGCGCATTTCGGGAGTCGATCACGAAGAGCGTCTGTCCCTTCTTCACCTGCTGACCTTCGGTCACGCAAATCTTTATCAACTGGCCACCGACCTGTGGCGTTACCGTTACATCGTTCTGACCTTTCATCCTGGCACTGAACTTATACGGGAGTTCAATGTCTGATTTCGCCACTGTCATCGTTTC
Source organism: uncultured Prevotellaceae bacterium (assembly GCA_902785945.1). GTDB lineage: Bacteria > Bacteroidota > Bacteroidia > Bacteroidales > Bacteroidaceae > Prevotella. Next base: position 14,012 of record CADAAR010000008.1, on the reverse strand, counting down.
AAACGATGTTTGCACTTCCTTAGGCATGTCGATGCCACATGAGGAAACTATCATCCCCATGCCGAGCAACATAGCCCCTGCCATAACACTCTTTGTTTTCATACTGTTTTTTATTTTAGTTGTTAATATTCTCGTTTTTTGGTCTTGTAAGTTAAAACACGGGTACAAAGATACAAAATTTCCTTAATTAATCTACAAAATTTTTGTTTTTTTTATCAATCCGTCAAAATTGAGCGACAGATGGACAGGGCAGCGTCAATAGAAGGTACGGAAGCGATGACAATGGAACGCTTGCCGTTAACCTCACGGAAATTACAATGGCGGGGATTGCGGGAGACGTAGTTGAGCACCTTGCCAAAGGCTTCACTCTGATAATAAGGGCTGTCGGCATTGCTGACGAAATAGAGATACATCTTCTGCTGTTTCAGCATGATCTTCTCAATACCCAACTGTTTGCCATAAGCCCGGAGGGGAACCACACGGATGAGTTCCTCGGCCACCTCAGGAATATCGCCAAAACGGTCCTTCAGACGATTGCGATAGCCAGCCAAAGCCGCATCAAGATCGTTGCGATTGGCGAGATTGTCGAGTTCACGATAGAGCAGCATACGCTCGGAATCGTTGGGCACATACTGGTCGGGGAAGTACATCTCGATATCGGATTCGAGGGCGCAATCATCCACGAAGAGTGAAGAGTGAAGAGTGAAGAGTGAAGAGTTCTTTGTTCTTGGTTCTTCACTCATTTCATTATGGAGCTCTGCCATGGCCTGATTGAGAATCTTCTGATAAGTTTCGTAGCCGAGGTCGGAGATAAAGCCGCTCTGCTCAGAACCAAGGAGATTGCCGGCACCACGGATGTCGAGGTCCTGCATGGCGATGTTGATGCCAGAGCCAAGGTCGGAGAAGTTCTCGAGGGCTTCGAGTCGACGACGCGATTCTGGGTTAAGAGCCGCCAACGGGGGTGCTAAAAGATAACAGAATGCCTTGCGGTTGCCACGCCCCACACGACCACGCATCTGGTGCAGATCGGACAGGCCAAAGTTATGGGCACCGTTAATGATGATGGTATTAGCATTGGGAATGTCGATACCGTTTTCGACAATCGTGGTAGAGAGCAGCACGTCGTAGTCGTAGTTGGAGAAGTCGAGCACAATCTTCTCCAATTCCTCAGGCTTCATCTGTCCATGTCCGATGGCGATGCGTGCATCAGGGATGTACTTATGTATCATCTCTGCGATATGCGTCAGGTCGCTGATACGGTTGTTGACGAAGTAGACCTGTCCGTTGCGCGACATCTCAAAATTGATGGCATCGGTAATGATCTCCGCGCCAAAGGTATGTATCTCTGTCTGGATGGGATAACGGTTAGGCGGCGGCGTCTGGATGACACTCAAGTCGCGGGCACCAACCAACGAGAACTGAAGCGTTCGCGGAATAGGTGTGGCAGACATCGTCAAGGTATCAACGTTCGACTTCATCTGACGGAGCTTCTCTTTGGTAGACACGCCGAACTTCTGTTCCTCATCGATAATCAGCAGGCCCAAGTCCTTGAACTTCACAGTCTTGCCTATAAGCTTATGTGTACCGATGATGATATCTATCTTACCCTCTTCCAGGTCTTTGAGCACCTGTGTGGTCTGCTTGGCACTCTTGGCCCGCGTGAGATAATCCACCCTGACAGGCATATCCTTCAGACGAGAGGAGAACGTACGGAAGTGCTGATAGGCCAGCACCGTGGTGGGAACCAGCACAGCTACCTGTTTACCATCGCAGGCCGCCTTGAAAGCAGCGCGCACAGCCACCTCTGTCTTGCCGAAACCCACATCGCCACAGACCAGGCGGTCCATCGGACGGGCACGCTCCATATCCTGCTTCACATCGAGCGTGGCCTTCAGCTGATCAGGCGTATCCTCGTAAATAAAACTAGCCTCGAGCTCATGCTGCAGATAGGAGTCGGCGCTGAAGGCAAAACCCTTCTCACGGCGACGCTTGGCATAAAGCTTAATCAGGTCGCGGGCAATGTCCTTGATATGTTTCTTGGTGCGCTCCTTCAGTTTCTCCCACTGGCCGGTACCGAGGGTCGAGAGACGGGGCGGTTCGCCGTTATCCTGCGACTTGTATTTCGACACTTTATAAAGCGAGTGGATAGACACATAGATGCTGCCGCCACCGTTGTAGAGAATCTTGATCATCTCCTGGTAACCATCCCCTTGGGGCATGCGCACGAGCCCGCCGAACTTACCCACACCATGATCGACATGCACCACGAAGTCGCCAATCTCAAACTGTTGGATTTCCTTCAGCGTAAGTGCCATCTTACCACTACGGGCTTTGTCGCTCTTGAGGTTATACTTATGGAAACGGTCGAATATCTGGTGGTCGGTGAAGACGCAGATGCGCAAGTCATCGTCGGCAAAGCCCTCGTGGAGGGTCCGTTCCACAGGAGTGAAGAGTGAAGAGTGAAGAGTGAAGAGTTCTTCGCTCGAAAGAATTTCCTTCAAACGCTCATTCTGTTTCTGGCTGTCGGCACAGATATAAATCTGATAGCCACGCAACAGGTAGTCTTCGAACGCTTGCTTCAGCAGGTCGAAGTTCTTATGGAAAAGCGGCTGTACGGTGATATTGAACCGCAAGGTGGCATCGGGCTGTGCTGACGGACGGTGTCCGAACTCGATGCGACGGAAGGCATCGGCATCAGCCATAAACTGCGCCCCTGTGATGAGTTGCGATTCCTTGTGCATCTGCTGCTCGATCTCATGCCTTTCCACCTCTGTAGCCTGTTCCAACTGTTCCATTCGGGCCTGGTCGGAAAAGCCCTCCTGATAGACCCGGTCGATGGCATCACGCACGAAATGATAATCTCTTGTCACCAGCACCGTGTTTTTAGGCACGAACGAGAGGAAAGGCACTTTATCGTCGACCGTCACCAACTCAGGCACAATTTCAATTTTATCCCTTTGCTCCTTCGACAACTGATCCTCCACCTCAAAAGTGCGGATGCTGTCGATGTCCTCACCGAAGAAATCAATACGATAGGGGTATTCGCAACTAAAGGAATAAACATCGAGAATAGAGCCACGCAGGGCAAACTGACCAGGCTCGTAGACATAATCGACCTCGCGGAAGCCGAACTCACGTAAGGTCTTTTCAATCTCCGCAACGGCTATGGTCTGGTCTTTCTCCAATACCAAGGTACGTTCATCGAGGCTTGTCTTCGATACCACGAGTTCGGCAATGGCCTCGGGATATGTTACAATAAAGAGTGGGTCTCCTATCCTTGCCATGACCTCGGTGCGGAGGATCTCGCTGGCTGCATCGCGCTGGGCATACTTGATGGCACGACGATAACTGCTGGGGAAGAAGAGCACCTGCCTGTCACCCATCAGTTGCGTCAGGTCGTGATAGAAATAGCCTGCTTCCTCGGCATCCTGTAAGATAAAAAGCAAGGGATTCTTGCACTTTGGCGACAAGCTGGCGAAAAGCATTGGAGCACTAGAGCCTAATAAGCCTTCGAGGAAAACCGTCTTCAACGAGGATTTTCCTATTGCCTGTGCCAATGCCGACACCTGCGGTAACTTGGCATAAACTTTCTCTAATTCCTGTATATTCATTAGAAATTGTGTGCAAAATTACAAAATTTCTGCGATTAGCGCATGCTTATCCAAGATTTTTATTAATTTTGCAGCGTAATAATTCAGATTATGCACGCAAGCGACAGTATTGTAATCATTCCGACGTATAACGAGAAGGAAAACATCGAAAAGATTATCCGGGCCGTGTTCGGACTGGAACAATGTTTCCATATCCTCGTGATTGACGACGGTTCTCCCGACGGCACAGCCGCTATTGTAAAACGACTGATCAGCGATGAATTCGGTGACCGGCTGTTTATTCTGGAGCGTAGTGGAAAGCTCGGGCTTGGCACGGCGTATATTGCTGGTTTCAAGTGGGCTTTGGAACGCGACTATGGCTATATCTTCGAGATGGATGCCGACTTTAGTCACGACCCCAACGACCTGCCACGTCTTTACAGCGCCTGCCACGACAAGGGCTACGATCTGTCCATCGGCAGCCGTTATGTCTCTGGCGTAAATGTGGTGAATTGGCCCGTTGGTCGTGTGCTGATGAGTTATTTTGCCTCGAAATACGTCCGCATCGTGACAGGATTCAAGGTTCACGACACCACAGCCGGATTCGTATGCTACAAGCGTCGCGTGTTGGAGACCATTGAGCTCGACAAGATACGTTTTAAAGGTTATGGCTTCCAGATTGAGATGAAATACACAGCCTATAAGATCGGCTTTAAGATCAAGGAAGTCAGCGTGATCTTCGTCAACCGCTGTGAGGGAACAAGTAAAATGTCTGGAGGCATCTTCAGCGAAGCATTCTTCGGTGTGATGCAACTCAGATGGGATGGATGGACGAGGAAATATCCAAAAATTAAGAATTAAGAGTTAAGAATTATGATTACCTTGTTATATAGGGTTTATCAGTTGTTTATAGGATTACCTTTGCTGGTAATCCTTACTATTGTTACCGCGCTGGAGGTGGGCATCGGCACAACCCTCGGCAATGGTCATTTCTGGGGCTATTTCCCAGGCCATTGGTGGGGAAAGTTGATTCTGAAACTATTTCTGATTCCCGTCAAGGTGGAAGGACGCGAACATCTGGAGAAAGGGCAGAGCTACGTGTTTGTCGCCAACCATCAGGGTGCATTCGACATCTTCCTCATCTATGGTCACTTGAATCGTAACTTCAAGTGGATGATGAAGCAATCGCTGAGGAAGATTCCCTTCGTAGGCTATGCCTGTGAGAAGTCGCATCAGATATTCGTCGACAAACGGGGAGCCAGTAAGATTCGTAAGACCTATGAGGATGCGCGTGAGATATTGAAAGAAGGCTATAGTGTGACGGTGTTTCCTGAGGGGGCCCGAAGCTTTACAGGTCACATGGCCCATTTCAAGAAAGGAGCCTTCGCCCTGGCCGACGAGCTGCAGTTGCCCGTGGTTCCTCTGACCATCAACGGTAGTTTCGACATCCTGCCACGTATGAAAGGCTTCAACTTCATCAACTGGCATCCGTTGACGCTGACCATCCATCAGGCCATCTACCCCATCGGCCAAGGTCCCCAGAATGTGGATGCCACCTTGCGACAAGCCTACGACTCTGTGATGTCATCACTTGACCCTAAGTACCAAGGATTTGTGGAAAACCCTGACCAATGATTGCACGTGCGCCCTATCTGTTTCTGCTGCTGATCATCCTTCCTGATCTGTATCTCGACCTGCACTACTGGCGGCATAAGTATTCTGTCGGCCAACGGTTCATCCGCTGGCTTCCTACCATCGGCATGGTGGCCTACACCATCTATCTGATGTACGAGAAGAACTTCATTCCCGACAATCCGAACATTCTCTACATCTATCTCCTGCTGTTGGGTCTCATTGCCATCCCCAAACTGGTGTTTATGCTCTGCTCCGTCACAGGTCTGACGTTCAGTAAACTGCTGCACAAGAAATCAGCCAAGCATCCTGCTAATAATTATGGCAATCTGATAGGACTGATCTGCGTTCCCGTCATCTGGTACGTTGTCCTTTATGGCTCATTCATCGGCTTCAACAAGGTAGAGGTAAACCGTCAGACATTCGCCTCCCCTGACCTACCTAAGGCCTTCGACGGCTATAAGGTGGTGCTGTTCTCCGACGCCCATGTCGGCTCCTATACCGCCCGGAATGAGCATGTTCTGAAAAAGGCCATCTACAACATCAATGCCCAGCACCCTGATATGATTGTCTACACTGGTGACATCCAGAATACGCAGCCGCAGGACATCTACCGCCACATGGATGTGCTGAGTTCGCTGAAGGCAAAGGACGGCATCTACACCATACTCGGCAACCACGACTATGGCGACTACATCTGTGGCAACACAGCCAGGAAGGTGGCAAACATGCGTGAAACCATGAGCCTGGAAAAGCAGATGGGCTGGACGCTGCTGATGAATGAGCACCGTTATATCGATCGGGGAAAGAGCCATATCATTATTGCGGGTATGGAGAACGACGGCGATGGCATACGTTTCCCTCAGAAAGGCGATATCAAAAAGACGCTGAAAGGTGTAGACGACGATGATTTTGTGCTGATGCTGGAGCACGACCCCTCTTCCTGGCGACGCAAGATCATCCCTGACGGCAGGGCGCAACTCACCCTGAGCGGCCACACCCATAAGATGCAGTTTGCCTTGTTCGACTGGTGTCCGATGTCGCTCACTGGCAAGGAAGTCAACGGCTGGTACACCGAAGATGAACAATCGCTGTTCGTCACGGCAGGCTTAGGCGGACTGATTCCCTTCCGTTTCGGCGCCCCAGGCGAGATTGTCGTCATCACCCTAAAGACACAATCTACTAAAGATTAGCAGCGAGGAATTTGCGGCAGACCTCTACAGGCAATCCGCGACGACGGGCATAATCCTGCAGCTGGTCTTCACCTATCTTACCCAGATTAAAATAGCGAGCCTGAGGATGGGCTATCATCAGACCGCTCACGCTGGCGTGGGGCTTCATGGCACCACTCTCCGTGAGACGGATGCCGATTTGTTTCATGTCGATGAGTTCGTCGAGCACGAAATTCAAGCTGGTGTCTGGCAGCGAAGGATAACCCACGGCAGGTCGGATGCCCTGGAACTTCTCGACAAGCATCTCAGGAATTGTCAACTGTTCGTCTTTAGCATAACCCCAATATTCCTTTCTCACCTGTTCATGCATCCGTTCTGCAGCAGCCTCAGCCAACCGATCAGCCAACAACTGTGCCATCATCTTTTGGTAAGGATCGGCGTCGAAATCAGTTTCGAGGGCCATGTCTGCAGAGGTGGCGAAGATGCCGAGTTTAGAGGTAAGAGGGGATATAAAGTCGGAAAGACAAAGATAAGGCGGTTCTCCTTGTTGCTGACGCAAGCAAGGTATCCGAAAAGAGGAGGAAATCACAATATCATCACCATCTGAATGGGCCTCGAAGAGTTCGAAGAGGGCATAGGCATGATAGCGCTCTTCCCACTGTGTCAGAAGTGTCTCTGCCTCCTGATGCAGACGTAGCTTCTCGTCTTGTTGCTTCACCTGCCAAGCAAAGTGGAAATAGGGCCAGTTGATATAGGGTACTAACTCATGAATATCGTAAGTGATGAGCATAATGAATAGTGAACAGTGAATAGTGAATAGTTATCGGAAGGTGACGGGTTGGGCGATGTAGGAAGTGTCTACCTTGCCGTCGGTATAAACGGTATGGCCATTACAGAGGGTGCGTTCTATACGCCAGAGAAACATATGGCCCTCCATCGGGCTCCAGCCACACTTGCTTTGAATAACGCTCTTGGTGCAGACCCAAGCCGTATTGGGTCGTACCAACACTAGATCAGCCTGATAGCCTTCACGGATATAACCTCGATGACGAACCTCGAAAAGACGAGCCGGATTATGACACATCAGCTCCACAAGACGTTCTAAAGAAAGAATGCCATTATCCACCAATTCCAACATCGTTACCAGCGAGAACTGAATCATCGGCATACCACTGACCGCCTTCGCACAGCCGCCCTCCTTCTGGGATAATAGATGTGGAGCATGATCCGTACCAATCACCGTGATACGTCCATCGGTGAGCGCCCGTTGCAAAGCCTCACGATCACGTTCGGTTTTGATGGCGGGGTTACACTTGATGCGCGTACCCAGATTGGCATAGTCGCGATCACAGAAATAGAGATGGCTGACGGTAGCCTCGGCGGTGATGAGAGATGGATCAATAAGTTCCAGTTCGCGAGCCGTGGAGAGGTGGGCGATGTGGAGGCGGGCATGATGCTTACGTGCCAATTCCACCGCCAAACGGGTACTCTCATAACAGGCCTCCTCGCTACGGATTTCAGGATGATGAATCACCTTGGGGTCGTCACCATACAGCTGCTTGGCCTGAGCCATATTGCGGTTGATGATTGCCGTATCCTCGCAATGTGCCATAATGGGCAACTTTAGTGAGGAGAACAACTGCTCTAACGACTCACGACGGTCGACCAGCATATTGCCCGTAGAACTGCCCATAAACAACTTGATGCCAGGGATGCGATGGGAATCAAGTTGTGGAAAGAGAGCGAGATTGTCGTTGGTGGCACCAAAGAAGAAACTATAATTGACGTGACTCTTCTGAGCCGCCAACGCGAATTTCTCCTCCAACGCCTCAAGCGTGGTTGTCTGAGGCACCGTGTTCGGCATATCGAAATAGGTGGTCACACCACCTGCTGCTGCCGCACGACTCTCCGTATCAATATCGGCTTTCTCCGTCAGACCTGGCTCACGGAAGTGAACATGATCGTCGATGATGCCTGGCAATACGAAACATCCCGAAGCATCAATGACCTCATCAAATGATGCTTCGGGATAGGTATGTCCTTGAATAATTTGCGTTATCTTGCTGTCTTCGATGACGATGGTACCATCGAACGTCTTGCCTTCATTGACAATGGTTCCACCCTGGACAACGGTTCTCATTTCTGGGGAAGATTGGTCAGGGGCACATGCATGGAATCGGGCAATGTATGCGGCGGCTGAATGGTGGCTGCCTCGGCAGGAGGAGCAATCTGGGTATCATCGACCAGACCGTTCTCACGGGCCTGAATCTCATTGGCCGTTCTGTAGTATTCGCTCACATAGGGGTCGGACTTGAACTTCTGCGATGCCTTGCTCATAATGTCTTCAATCTGCGGTGTCAGCACGGGATAAGGATAACCGCTGGTCATCATCATAAACACGCCAGGCCCAAGCACATTATCAAAGTTCTCGACAATAAAGTTGGTTACCAGACTATCCTCTTTCTGAGCAATCACAGCCGCCTCAACGGTGAGCTGCTGATTGATTTCTTCTTCATCGATACCATCGAGCAGCATCTGACTCTGCTTGTGTGACAGTTCGTTCATCTCATTGTTCAACTGATTGTGCAGGGTGATGAAATCATAAAGTTTCTCATTCAAAGGAGTGCCACTCACCCGCTGACTAGCAGCGTCAATCTTGATTTCAATCTCCCCCTTCTCCACGACAATTGGCATGATGCTCTCCTCATCCATATAGAGGCTGGCCATACGGATGGTATCGAGCAATCCGGCAAAGCGGAACTTACCATGTACCACATCGCAGGAGTCGATACTCTTCAGTTCCTGATCCTTGATGGCTTTCAAGTAAAGCTTGCTGCCGTCAAGCGATGAAACCGTAGATGAACCCTGGATATTATAGGACTCAGCACAAGAAGTCAGAGCAACAATTGCAATGATTGTATATACGAACTTATTCATTATATCTTTGTTTTCGTTGCAAATGTACAACGTTATCTTGAATTGGAAAAAAAAATTTGCGCATTTTAAAACAAATGCGCATTCTTTTATAGTTTTTTATTCTTTTGCCAATTCCTGACCTAATCTATGGAAGGAATAGAGTTGCAAAATGGCGGCAATCAGTAACGTCACCACCCACTTCTGATAGACATATTGCAGATAGGTGATATGGTCGAGTCCAAAGACATTACGCTGACTGGCAAACATCAGCAGGGCAGACACCAGAAACAGCACATCGCTGATCAGCATCATCCTACGCAGTCGACGGATGGTTACATTCTGTCCGTCGTAACGCTGTTTCATCTGCATAGCGGTAAAACAAAGGGCGCCCACGGCAAACATATAGGGTGCAGCACCCCATGCCAGCAGACTCGTGCCAGCACCGATGACCATCAACAGGCCACCCAACAGAAAGATCATACTCTCTACCCTACTCAGTTGTCTCATGGCTTTCGAGTGGTTTGGCTTCGCGATCATCATCGCTCAGCACGAAGATGTCCTCGTCATCGGCCTTCATGAAGTAACGCTCACGGGCAATCTTCTCCATAGCCTTAGGATTGCGGTTCAGTTCACGAATCTGAGCCTGGTCGCGCTCGTATTCGGAATTGTACTTCTCGATCTCCTCCTCCAAATCGCTGATGCGCTGTTTGTTCTTAAAGTGACTCCAGATGCTGTTCTCATCCAGGAACCCCACAATCAGCACACCCAACAGACAGACTACCGTATATTTCGTAGCCTGCGCACGCAATACCTTTTGGGCAAAAAGCTTAATACTATTCAATACTTTCATATTTCGACTGCAAAGATACGCATTTTTCGAAATAAATTTGTATCTTTGCACCAAATTTTTATTAAAACTTATGGAATATATCGTTTCAGCACGTAAGTATCGTCCTACGACCTTCGACACCGTCGTAGGTCAGGCGGCACTCACCACCACCCTGAAAAATGCCGTAAAGAGCGGGAAACTGGCCCATGCCTACCTGTTCTGCGGTCCTCGTGGTGTGGGTAAAACGACCTGTGCCCGTATCTTCGCCAAGGCCATCAACTGCCAGAACCCAACGGCAGAGGGCGAGGCCTGTAATGAGTGCGAGAGCTGTCAGTCGTTCAACGAGCAGCGTTCTCTGAACATCTTCGAGCTCGACGCTGCCTCGAACAATAGTGTGGAACACATCAAGACGCTGATGGAGCAGACACGCATCCCACCGCAGCTCGGCCGATACAAGGTCTTTATTATTGACGAGGTACACATGCTATCCACGGCGGCCTTTAACGCTTTCCTGAAGACGCTCGAGGAGCCGCCCGCACACGTCATTTTCATCCTCGCCACTACCGAGAAGCATAAGATCCTGCCCACTATCCTCAGCCGTTGTCAGATATACGACTTTGAACGGATGACCGTCCGCAACACCATTGACCATCTGAAGTCTGTGGCAGAAAAAGAAGGCATTCAATACGAGGAACCTGCTCTGGCCGTTATAGCCGAGAAGGCTGATGGCGGTATGCGCGATGCTCTCTCTATCTTCGACCAGGCCGCTTCGTTCTGTCAAGGCAACATCACCTACGACAAGGTGATTGAGGATCTCAACGTGCTGGATACCGATAATTACTTCCGCATCATTGACCTTTCTATTATTAATAATGTGAGCGACATCATGGTGCTGCTCAACTCGATTATCAACAAGGGATTCGATGGCGGACTGCTCATACAGGGGCTTGCCAAGCATGTACGCAACGTGCTAATGGCCAAAGACCCGCAGACGCTCTCTTTGCTCGAAGTGAGCGACCAGCAGCGCGAGCGTTATCAGGAGCAAGCCAAGAAGTGTGAAACACGCTTCCTCTACCAAGCTCTTAAACTGATGAACCAATGTGATATCAACTATCGTCAGTCGTCGAACAAGCGGTTGCTCGTGGAACTGACCTTGATAGAGATCGCACAGATTACCCAGCCTGATGACGGTGCGAGCGCGGGGCGCAGCCCCAAGCGATTAAAATCCCTGTTTAAGAACCTGATACAGCAGTCTCAGCCCAAGTCAGCGGCCCCGCAGGTAGCCGCTGCTGAGGCGCCTGTGTCTCAACCCAAGCAAAAGAATCAGATTACTCAGAGTGCTCCGAAGATTCCAACGAATCAGCAATCGCCCGCCAACGCTCCTACCCCAGCGGCCAAAAGTACTTCATTGAAAAACATCGGTTTCTCGTGGACCAAACTCCGTCAGGGTGACAAATCCTCAAAAGTGAACTTTTCCGATAATCTAGGCGACGGGAAAGACGGTCAGCCGATCGATCAGAAGTTTTCTCAGGAAGACCTCGAGCTGCAGTGGATGTCGATGTGCAACCGCATGTCAGACAACCAACCTCAACTCATCGGCATCGCCACCCGTATGAAAAATATGAATCCGCAACTTGCCGAGTTCCCTCATGTTGAAATAACGGTCGAGAATGAACTCATCAAGCAAGATATGGAGGCCATCCAAAAGAGCATTCTCAAAACGCTCCAACTGCATCTGAACAACCAGCAGATTACCTTCACCATCCTTGTCAGCGACCAGAAAGAGCCAACAAAGATTCTCTCCCGTCGTGAACAGTTCGAGGAGATGAGAAAAACAAATCCTGCCATAGCAAAGCTACAGCAGGTACTTGATCTGGAATTGGCATAAGCCAATTATTCGCTATTCACTAAATCAGGTTCATTCCCAACGCTTTGCATTCACGTCGCATATCGTCAGGCCAGATACTTGCCTGAATCTCACCGATATGTGCCTTATGCAACAGCACCATACAAAGACGGCTCTGTCCGATACCGCCACCGATCGACAACGGCAGCTTGTCGTTCAGCAGCTGCTGGTGGAAATAGAGCTGTTCACGTTCTTCCTTACCTTCTATCTTCAACTGACGCAGCAGACTTTCCTTATCCACGCGGATACCCATCGACGACAACTCAAAGCTGCGTCCCAGCACAGGATACCAAATCAGGATATCACCATTCAGGCCCATCTTACCATTTTCAGCAATAGTCGACCAGTCGTCGTAGTCTGGCGCACGGCCGTCATGCTTCTCTCCATTCGAGAGTTTACCACCGATACCAATAATAAACACAGCACCATAAGCCTCACAAATAGCATCCTCACGCTCCTTAGGCGTCTTGTCGGGATACATCTTCAGCAGTTCATCAGCATGGATAAAATGTATCTTCTCAGGCAGGAAGGGTTTGATTTGCGGATAGGTCTCACAAGTCAGATACTCCGTTCTTCGAATGGCCGAATAGATGCGCTCCACAATATTCTTCAGGAAGGCCACCGTACGGTCTTCCTTGCGGATCACGGCCTCCCAGTCCCACTGGTCTACATAGAGCGAGTGCAGGTTGTCCAACTCTTCATCAGCGCGGATGGCATTCATATCGGTATAAATGCCATAGCCCGGCTCAATTTCATATTCTGCCAGTGACAGACGCTTCCATTTTGCCAATGAATGTACTACCTCAGCCTGAGCATCGCCCAGATCCTTGATGGGGAAGGTCACAGCACGCTCCACACCGTTCAGGTCGTCGTTGATACCCAGTCCCTTCAACACAAACAAAGGGGCGGTCACACGACGCAGCCGCAGTTCTGTAGAAAGGTTCTGCTGAAAGAACTCCTTAATGAGTTTGATACCCTGTTCCGTCTGCTTTGTATCGAGCAGCGCTTCATATTTTACAGGTTTGATTACTTGTCCCATTTGTCAGTTTATGCTTAATTTGCGTGCAAAAATACATAATTATTATCAATTTGCAACCAAAAATCCAAAAATATTTGCAGAAATTTATCATTTCCTTGATATTTGCTAACAAATTGCACCTTCCAACCGCCCGTTAACAAAACATAATTCTCTAACTTTTTCACTATTCACTATTCACTATTCACTTTTTTATTGTACCTTTGGGTCCCGTAGCTTAGCTGAATAGAGCGTCAGATTCCGGTTCTGAAGGTCTTGGGTTTGAATCCCAACGGGATCACACACCGAAAATATCGAGAAACTCCCATAAATAAAGGGTTTCTCGATGTTTCGTATAAGGAAATACCATTTCCATTTTTGGAAAAATTTTCCAAATTTGAGACGCGAAATCGCCGCAAAATAGCCGCAAAAATGGCTCAAAAGGTGAAAATCGCCGCAAAATCGCCGCAAAAAACAGGGTCGAAATTGACGCAAAAAAAAGACCCGATGAAGGTTTATATATTGACGCGAGGATTGGTTCCAGTAAAAGACCCGATGAAGGCTTATATATTGACGCGAGGATTGGTTCCTGTATTAACAATTTAAAAGTTTATCAAAATGGCAACCATTTCCATTGAATTCGGAATACTCTCCCAAGACGAAGAAGATCAAGTCCATTGAGAAGGCTCGTATTGTCGAGAAACTGAGGTTAGACCTCATCGACAACATGAGTAATCTGACTGCAGGGGCTATGGCAGGAGACCCTGATGATGCTCACACCATTACAAAGAAGATCATCAAGAAGCAGGAGAAGAAGGAACTGGAGTTCTTTGCGTATGCAGAGGATTGGGTGTCAACCACGTTGGCAACTACGAAATTGCAGATGTCTATATCACCAAAGACTTCTCCATCATCAACGACAACAACTTCAAGTTGCTTGACAAGGTGTTCA
>CADAAR010000007.1 GCA_902785945.1 uncultured Prevotellaceae bacterium | reverse complement strand
TGAAGAATCAATAGTCATGAAGAAGAAGATTATTGAGGTGGCGGTGAAGGTGATAGTAGCCGCACTCACAGCCTTCCTGACGGCCATCACGACCACGAGTTGCATGGGCTACGGCCCCTTCTAAACAAGAAAAGCTTCCCGGTGTGGGAAGCTTTCTTTATGTGAGAGGGTGTGCCCAACATGATTCGGTAGGTGAGACTTTTAGAAAGTGAACGAAATGTTTTTATTTCCTATATTTTTTTATTATCTTTGCAGCCGGTTAGAAGTGTACCCCGACCGAGAATCGAACTCGGAACTAAGCTTTAGGAGAGCCTTGTTATATCCATTTAACTATCAGGGCCTATCGTTTAGATGCTGCAAAGGTACGAATAAGCGAGCAAAAAACCAAATATTATTTGAGTTTTTTCGAGCGGAAGTACTTTAGACGAAGTCAAAGGTACAACTTTTTAGTGAATAGTGAATAGTGAAAAATTTTATTCAGGCATGAGAAAAATGATAGAAAATATGATGAAAAAAGTATTTTTGATGCTCGCAGCAGGTCTGTTGCTGACGACAAGTTGCAACCAGAAGGTAAAGGTCACTGACAGCAAACAGAAGATAAAGGTCTTTGACTCAGAGACGAACGAGGAAATAGACATGGCGGCTGCGACAGGCATCAACAGCAAGTTTGTCGACCTCGGCCTGCCTGGTCCTCAAGGTCAGACGGTATGGGTGGGTGACTATGTAGGTCAGAACAAACTCGTGCTTATCGACTTCTGGGCTTCATGGTGTGGCCCCTGCATCAGAGAGCTGCCCAACGTGGTAAAGGCTTATGAACGCTTTCACGACAAGGGTCTGGAGATTGTGGGTGTCTCACTCGACAAGGACAAGGCCAGTTGGTTGGCTGCCATCGAACAGACCGGTCAGAAATGGCCGCAGATGAGCGACCTGAAAGGCTGGGAGTGTGCGGGCGCCCAGATCTACGGCATCCAGTCGATCCCCGCCAATGTGCTCATCGATGACCACGGTAAGATTGTGGCCCGAGATTTACGGGGCGACGCGCTGCTCAAAGAAATCGAAAGCCGCCTGGCCGCCGGGGCCGTAGCAGAATAGGCCTACGCGGATGCCTTTCCAATAGCCTGCCCGCATGGGGAACGCCTCGCCCGCAGGTTCGTAATGTTCGCCATCGGTGCTGTAATAGAACTGATGGCGATTTTCTATGCAGTCGTTCGTGATGCGCAGCCACACTTGGTTGAATTTTCCCTGTTTCACGACTTGCCGCTCACCATGTGCCTCGATAAAGATACCCTCCTTGCAAAGGCCGATACCTCGGAACAGTTTGCCAGAACAGAACAGGCCTGCATAGCTATTGCCAGAGGCCGATACCAACATGGTGCTCTCACTCTGATAGCCAACGACTTTCTGCGTGAGCATGTTCCGCGCCAACTTCAGACTGTCGGCAGGCATGGCCTTCAGCGTGAGCCAACCCTTACGCTCCGTAAGGTTCCAATGGGTATCGACGGGATTGTGGTTCCATTGCCAGACGGGAGATAAAGAAGAAGTGATGAAATCATCACGGAAAACATTCGAGACGTATTGGTAATCTCTCACTTCTCCCCTCTTATATCTCACTTCTATCCCAGGCTTTTGCCAAACGTCCACGGGTTCGCCAACACCGTTGCCATCGTAATCGACACCCATCAGGGGCCAGTCGTCGTGCCAACGGACAGGTTGCAGATGCACCACGCGCCCCAGTACGGGCGTCTCCTGGAAATGATAGAACCACCACTGGCCATCAGGCGTATCGACCAATGCCCCCTGATGAGGACCGTTTACATGGGTCGAGCCCTGTTCGAGCACAATCTTACGTTCGTAGGGGCCATAGATATTTTTCGAACGCAGCACCGTCTGCCAGCCTGTTCCTACACCCCCTTCGGGAATAATCAGATAATACCAGCCATTGCGCTTCAGGAACTTCGTGCCCTCAGCCACCGGTCCCTCATAGACCGTCACGCCCTCATCGAGCAACTGCTTGCCGTCGGGCGACATCTTATGCACAATAATCGGGCCTGCACCATGTTTGCTGCGCCCCAGATACGCCTGTCCGTCGTCATCCCAAAACGGACACGGGTCTTCCCATTTCGGCACGCGCTTTACCAGATGCAAGGGTGCCCAAGGGCCATGTGGATCCTTCGCCGTACTCATATAGAGTCCCTCGTCAGGGGTGCAGAAATACACATAGTAGAGACCGTTATGATAGCGGATGGCAGGTGCCCACGAACCACCAGCATAATGTTGGTTACTGTCCCAGCCCGGCTCATCGAAGCGACGGTAGATCTGACTGATATAACGCCAAGTGACCATATTCTCCGACTCCAACACCTGCATGCCTAAGAAGTGGAAGTCGGACGCCACCATATAATATTTCGCGCCCACGCGTATAACGTCAGGATCGGAGAAGTCGGCATTCAGCACAGGATTCCTATAGAAGCCATTGCCCAGGTCACCCCAAGAAAAGAATAGAGAAGAAGGCTGAGGGTCGTAGTCGTCCCAAACGAAGTCAGTCCGTACATCGGGCTGCTCCGTCTGTATCTGGACGTTGTCGAACACCACGTTACGTGCATGGCGGACGAAAAAGCCCTTGGCAGGCAGGCGGCCCCACATTGTCGCCTCCGGATAGGCTTTCTCCTTCTCATCGCTGATGGTGTCGTTGATAGCCGCAAGGTCAGCTGCCTTCACCCCACCCCTGTGATGGATGGAGATATCCGACAGCCACACATTCTCGACAGGATAGCTAGGCAGACCTGTGATCGAACACCCCACAGAGCCAGCGTTACGGACCCGGAAATGCGAGACATGCACACCGTCAATGCGACCCACATGGCTGATAGGAATCAGTTCAGTAATCGTGTCGTCATTACCCGTTCCGCTCAGTCCTTTCACCGTTTCCCGCAGCTTATAGCCACGCCCACGATTGCCCAAGCGGATGAAAATGGGCGACTCGGTACCCTCGACGGTAAAGTCTGACACATATACATTCTGCATCTGCCCGCCATCGACAATCTCCAATGACAGAGCCGACGTGCCTATCTTCGACGGCGCCCCGAAGAACTGGCTCGACTGGTCGCTGCTCGGCCTGACCACGATGCCTTTGATATAAATATTATAGAAACCGCCATTCGTCTCTGTGCCCAACTTCACGGCATTGCAATGACTCGACACCACGCAGTCTTCAATATAGATATCCTGACACGGGAGGGGTGAGGTGCTTTTCAGCGTGATGCCGTCATCGTCGGAGTCCACTTGCAAGCCCTTCACCCAGACACCGTAGCATCCGTCGATATCAAGGCCATCGTTGTTGTAGTTATTTCGGTTATATATCTTGAGGTTCTCAATCCGCACATGGCGGCAGGCCAGATAATGCTGCATCCAACAGCCCGAGTTCTTCAGAGTGATGTCCTTCACTTTAATCTCCTCGCCCCGGATAAAACGGATCAGATGCGGACGGGTGATGCCCTCATCATTCCACGTCAGTTTCTTAAACGCCCAGCCTTGTCCGTCGATGGTGCCTTCGCCATCAATCTGCACATTTGCAACCTTGTCGGCATAAATCAGTTGGATGGTGGGAGTCTGTGTGCGCAGTGATACAAAGTCAGACTTCATAGGCCGGTAGTCCTTCAGGTCGGTGCTGCCATAGAGCGTCGCCCCTTTCTCCAAATACAGATGCACATCCGACTTCAACACGATAGTGCCCGTCTTATAGTTGCCGGCCGGCACCACCACCCGTCCGCCACCTGTTTTAGAACAGTCGTCGATAGCTTGCTGAATGGCCACTGTACTCAGCACAGTGGTATCCGACTTGGCACCGTAGGCTAAGATATTGTAATCGGCAGCAGAAGCGCAGAGAGTGAAGAGTGAAGAGTGAAGAGTGAAGAATAATAGGCGGAAAAATTTCATATTTGTATCACTTTTATTCGTTTATGTTGCAAAGATATGAAATAATTCATAATTAATAATGCATAATGCATAATTTTTTCGTATATTTGCGGACATTTCGTAATCAACTCAAAGCTTTAAATGATGAAAAGACTATTTTTATTCTGTTTCCTGGCGTGTACAGCATGGGCTGTCAACGCTCAGAACCCCTATCTCCCTCTGTGGGAGCATGTGCCCGATGGCGAACCCCGTGTGTTTGAGGATCCCGACCATCCCGGCAAGCTGCGTGCTTACATCATCGGCTCGCACGATGTGAACTACTCCGCCTATTGCGGTCCTGACATCCGTATGTGGTCAGCTCCCGTTGAGGATCTGAGTCAGTGGCGCGACGAAGGCCCCATTTTCACCTGGTTTGTCGACGGACAGTGGGACACGATGTATGCCCCCGACCTCGTGGAAGTAAAGGACAAGGCCACTGGCAAGAAGACCTATTATCTCTATCCCCACAGTCGCGGCTGGCGTCGTACGCCGATGGTATGTAAGGGCGACCGTCCCGATGGTCCCTTTACACCGATCAACCTCACAGAAGATGGTCGTCAGTGCCTCCCCGGCTCGCTGATCGACTTCGATCCATCTGTCTTCATCGAGAACATCACCGACAAGAAGGATAAGGACTATGACATCGGTTTCCGCGCTTATGTGTTCTACGGTTTCCAGCATTCTACCGCTTGCGAGCTCGACCAAAAGACCATGTACTCGAAGCGTGAGGGTACGGAACTGATTGATCCGTTTATTCCCGCAGTTAGCGCCGATGGTCGTCTGTTGGATAAGGCCGGCAGCGAGTATAAGGCTCTTTATAAGGGACAGGATCCTAAAGACTTCAACTTCTTTGAGGCCTCTTCTATCCGTCAGGTAGGTAACAAATACGTGATGGTGTTCTCTGGCTATAGCGGTAAGGAATACGGTCTGGGCAACACGAACTCGGCTCTGCGATATGCATACGGTGACTCTCCTCTGGGTCCCTGGCGCTCCGGCGGTGTCTTGGTAGACTCCCGTGGTGTCGTATTAGGTGAGGATGGTGCCAAGCTTATCACCACCAACTTTGGTCACAACACCCACGGTTCGCTACAGGAGATCAACGGCCAGTGGTATGTGTTCTATCACCGTCCGCCGCGCGGCTTCGGCAATGCCCGTCAGACGATGGTGGCACCTGTGAAGATCACCTGGGACAAGAAACCCGTGGCCAA
The DNA here is from genome assembly GCA_902785945.1 of uncultured Prevotellaceae bacterium. GTDB lineage: Bacteria > Bacteroidota > Bacteroidia > Bacteroidales > Bacteroidaceae > Prevotella. Next base: position 69,923 of record CADAAR010000007.1, on the reverse strand, counting down.
GGGTGGCGTGGTGAAGATTACGGGTTACGACCCCTATGCCAAGGATAATGTCTGGACGGCAAAGGCTGCCGACGGCAACGAGTATACGGGTGCCGAGGTGACCAGCGAAGGTTTCCAGATCTTCGGTCTGCCGCCTTACGCTTACTATAGCGCTGGTTATGCCTGCTTCGTCAATGGTCCTGGCTCTAATGACTGGATGCAGGACAACCACGACGTTTGGAACAACTCAATGGACCTTGCCGGCATTCAGAACGGCGGTATCATCGGTTTCAAATACTTCGGCTTTGGCGGTCTGGCTCAGGACACCAAGGGTTGCAAGGCCTTCGAGGGAACGAAACAGGGCGACGGTACGACACTTACCCTACAACTCACCCCCAGTGGCCGTGGTGACTTTAAGATTCATGTACTACTAGACGACCCGTGGAAGGGCAAGGAGATTGCCACCCTCATCGTAACAGCCGATTTACCCAGCCAGCCTACAGGCTTCGTTTTCAAAGTGCCTGATGTCGAGGGGCTCACCGGTAAGCATGCCATCTATCTCGTCACCGAGGGGCCCGAGGTGCGACAGCCACAGCAGCCCCAAGGACAATGGGGTCGTCGTGGACCACAGCAGCCACAGCGTCCACAGGGACTCTTCGACCTTCACGGCATAGGCTTTGGCAAAGCCATGCCTAATATCTGTAAGGCTCCCGATGTGCCAAAGGTGACCATCACCTGCGACGGCAAGCCGTTGACGATTCCTTCAACGCCTGTGCGCTTTACCAATCAGAACGGTTATCCCGACCAGATTCGCTACCAGCTCTATGCGCCGCTCGATGCCGGTTCGAAGCTGAAGGCGACATCGGATGCGCCTAACGGCGTGAAATTCAACATCAGCCCCATCGTAGAGGGCCGTGCCACCATCAAGGCCACCTTCAAGGGCAAGACGAAGATCTTCCTGATCAACTAAACAAAAGTGCTCCCAGCTGGGAGCACTTTTTTAGTTTTAACCTAAAGATAACATACAATCTGATACGTATTCGGGCAATTTTGTGTAATTTTGCACCCGAGATGAGAAAAGCATTGATGTATCTGTTACTCTCGCTAGGTATTGTTCTGGTGGTGATGTTCGTCTGTGGGGCCGCTTTGGGCTTCGCAGGTAACTTCATTGAGGGCTTTATCGACGGCTTCAAGGGTAACACCAATGCGACCTGGAATCCCTCGGACTTCTACTTCGCCATCGGTATGGTCACACTCTGCATCGCTTGTATCATCCTGCAGATTGTGTTCCTCCGCATGCGTTTCGCCAACTACACCCTGGGGCGCATGAAGAGCATTCCCAAGAAGAAAATCGGAATAGTCATCGGCAACACCGGTATGGCTATGTATGGTCTGGCCCTGCTCTACTGCACCATCTCCGACCCCTTCTTCAGCAACGACGAGGCCCTGCGGGAGTCATATGCCTGGATGGCCAGCCACCCTGTTCTCTCCTTGATTGGCATGTCGTTCGTCGAAGCTACGGCCGACCTGATTCTTTATGGTGCTATTATGCGGGAGCTGCTCGAATGGAAGCACCGTCCGGAAATCATCGTCCCGGTGTTCGGTCTCATCATCGGTCTGTTATCAGCATGTTTTAGTTCGCCCGTCTTAGCCATTCCTTCCACGATGGCGGTGATGTTCCAAGGGTATCTCTACGACTATTGCCGTAGTGTCGTTCCCATTATCATCGGCGACTTCATCTATTGGCTGATCATCATCCTGCTGATCGGTGTGAACCTTCCTGCATGGTTTTTCTTCATCGCCGCCCTTCTCATTATCTCCGGCGCCGTCATCGCCCTCCAGACAATGGAGCCCTACAAACCGATTGATTAACTTCCAACAATCAATTGCAGTCCGATGCCACGGACGGTTTTCAACGTGATGCGCGGCTCATCGGCAAGGAGCTTCCGAAGCTTATTCACAAAGACGTCGAGTGAGCGCGAAGCGAAATAGTCATCCTCCGTATTCCAGAAGCGGCTGAGGATGGCCTCACGACGCACCACATTATTCTTATTATCGGCGAGAATGGCCAGTATCTGCGCCTCACGCTGCGTCATCGTCTGCGAGGCGCCTGTCTCATCGTTGCGCAACGTGGCGTGATCGGCATCGAGGGTAAATTTGCCCAGTTTATAGTGACTGACCTCTTTCTGCGTCTTCGCCCCACCCCGCATCTTCATCAGCGCCTGAATATGGGCGTCGAGCTCTTCAGGCACGAAGGGTTTCTTTACATAGTTGTTGATGCCGAGACGATAACCTGCTTTCACATCGTTGGGCGACGTGAGGGCCGAGGTGAAGATAATGATCACGTTCTGGTCAGTCTCACGGATGCGCTCCACCATCTCAAAGCCGTTCATCACCGGCATATCGATGTCGGAGATAATCACGTCGGGATGCGTCTCTTCCCAGGCTTTCACACCTTCCTTACCGTTGGCAGCGGTGGTCACCTCATAGCCGCCAATAATATCCTCGAGGCCTGTTTTCTCAATGTAGGCCAACGATGCATCGTCTTCAACCAATAACAATTTTATCATATCTCTTTTCTTTTGTTCTCATTCTTTTCTTTCGGTATGTAGAGGGTGAATTCGGAGAATTTGTCTTTCTCGCTCGATACGGTGACCTTGCCGCCGTGGGCCTGCATCACCTGATCCACGTAGTTCAGTCCGAGGCCGAAGCCCGAGACACCACCCTTGCGGTTCTTCTCATGAATGGCAGCCCGTCCGAACTTGTCGAAAATCACCTGCTGCTCCTCCTTCGTCATACCGATACCATTGTCACGTACCTTCAGTAGCACATGTTTGTCGGTGTCCCATGACTTGATCTCTATCTTAATCTCATCCTTCGAGTACTTCACCGCATTGTCTATCAGGTTGGCGATGGCCTCCGTAAGATACTGCTCGTCGGCCAACACATTCTTCACCTCCAGGTGGGTGGTGATCTCGATTGGTTTTGTAGCCTTTGCCTTGGCTTTCTCCACCAGATCGTCGATGATAGGCTGAAGGTCTGTCTCGTGCTTATTCAGGATCAATTTCTTGTTCTCCAGTTTCGAAATGGTCAGCAACTTGTTTACCAGCGCCAGCAGATGTTCAGCCTCATCCTCGATGATGCTGTAGTATTTCTCCTTGATCTGCGGTTTGTCGTCCACCTTACCGCTATGCAGGAAATGCGCTCCCATGATGATGGAGCTAAGGGGCGACTTCATGTCGTGCACCATCGCATATGAGAAGTCATTTCTCAATTCTGTCATCTGCTCCTGTTCAGTGATGAAACGAAGAAGCTGGATAATGATGATGGCGAAGAAGCCTAGGATGATTGCACTGATCAGAAATAGCGGACTCAGCCTGCGGGCCAGTTCCGGATAGGGGTTGTTCAGTGCCAATCGGATGGCTCTCGACCCGTCGCGACGAATACTCACCGGCTTCGTCATCAGCGACCAGCTCGACCGTCTGTCATTATTCTCCCTAATTACTCTTTCTCTTTTTCCTTCCTTATCTCTTATCTCCTGTACCGTCACATCGCGGTTGATGCCTGCCACACTCAGCAGTGAATCGACATACATCGCCACGGTATCGAGCGAGATCTCCGAGTGATATTTACGACTCAATGCGTCGTTCATGCCCTCTACCGACGATGCCAGCGACAGGTTACGACGTGCCTCGGGCAAGCTCAGCGTGTCACCCTCTGTCACGATGTCGGCACGGGTGTAGCTCTCGTAGAACATCGCCCAGGTCAGCTGCGCACCAGCCCGTTCCTCGATGTCCTTCGTCACCGAACGGTAGGTCATCCACATATAGATGCCCAGCAACAGTAGCACTGCCGCCGCACTCACTATCGACACATATTTATATTTATTCTTATGCATTCAGTTGGCAAAGGTAGTGCAATTCGGGCGAACTACCAAATATATCACAAAAAAACTCCCCAGCTGGGGAGTCTTTTTATGAGAGAGGGCGTTCTTATTTGTTTCCCAAGAGTGCATCCTTCGTCGTGTTGCGAGCGCTTACGATAGCCTCCGAGGCTTTATCGAGCACCTTGGCCACTGGGTCATCGGATTTCTCATCCTTCGGGTATTCATACTCCCAAAGCGTCTTCTCAGGCACCAACTTTATGCTAGTGTTCCAATCAGCGATATCAAACTTCCAGAGCTTCAGCTTAGCACCCATATCTGCATAGACACCAGCCTTGACTTCTGCGTTGAACTTGATGGGCTTATCCTCAATCGGTGCAATCTTCAGTTCTGCTTCTGCTGACAGCTTCGGGCCAATGGCGATCTCGGGGCCTGCCACCTTATCGATGATGAGGTCAACACCCAGGAAGAGTCCTATACCAGCTTCTGCCTTGAAGGATGTGGTGGGAGTGATGAAGGTGATCTTATTTGTTACTTCCTCGGTCTCGCCATAGGCTTTCCACTCATTCTGATATTTCACGCCACCCTTGAAGGTGCGGTCGTACTCATACTTCACACCTCCGTAGAACGAACCCTTCACATCGGCATCAAACTTCATGTACATACTTGGATTGACGTCCACCCAGAACGGCACAGGACCGATAGCGAATGTGAATGAGAATGCGGTGAAGTTCCAGATTTCTTTCTTGACCTCAGCGAGTTTCTTCTTCTTATCGAAGCCGATGGTAATCTGCGGCTTGAAGGTAAAGCGACCGTCGACACCAGCATCGAACTTATTCAGGATGGGCACTACAGCATAGTCGCGATCCACGTCGAGGTAGAACTTATAGTTCAGATTCAGCGCTGCGGGAGCCTTGATATGCACATTCAGTGTGTCACCTTCAGAACCAAACTTCGGATCGGCCTTGATCTCAGTCTCGATATTTATGATGTTACCCTTCTTGTCGATAGTGAAGTAATGTCCACTCCAAGCACTGCTGACAGCATCTTTGACGTCGCTTACTTTCTCCTTAATCCAGCTCCACAGACCGCGGGTATCGTCCATACCCAGCAGCTCCTCAGCGGTGAAATACTCACTCTCATAAGAGTCCATACCACGGGTCAGTCCGTTAGGCTCACAGTCACGATAGATCACACGTACACCTAGCGGGTGGATAAAGTTCTCTGCATCGGTATAGCGCGATGACAGATCGCCGTTGGCACCACGGGTAACGTTAGCATTCTCGTTAACATACATACGGGTGTCGAGACCTATGCTCTTGCCTACGAGGAACTCGCCGATACCTACCTTCACTACTTTCAACTCAATACGATCGCCGTTTTCCTTCTCGCTGGTAGCTCTTACGTGGAAGGGGCGCTGATTCTGACCCTGCCAAACACCTGTGGGGTGATCCACAAACGAGCGGATGCCCATCTTCTCAGCGTATGCCTTGCTCACGCTGATCATCGTGGTGTCGGCATTCATAATCTGCACATCATTAGGATTATTGTAGTCGAAGAAATTCAAAGCCAGAGGCTCCAATAATTCCTTAGGAGTTGACTGCTTATCGTTGGCAACAGGATTCTTATCGTTGAGGACGTCGTCGTCACTACATGCTGTAAATGCAAATGTAAATGTTCCTACGGTAACGATGCTCATGAACATCTTATTTACCAAATTATTCATTGTCTTCATAATCGTTATTCTTTATGAGTTATTAATACTGTTTATTCTGTCGCTGTCGTTGTTTGGAGTTTATTGCGTCCGTTTTCGACTTTTGACGATGCAAAGATACGGGCATTTTTCGTCTGTTTCCAAACTTTTTTCATTCTTTCGTTCTGAGTTGTATGGACAAACAACCATTTTATGGACAAATCGGCAAAAAGCGTCCGATTTTTGTCCATTATGATGCGACAAAGGCCCAAAATTGCGACAAATCAGGGAATGTCCTTTCCGATTTGTCGCAAAGAAAAAAACATTTAACCTAAAGATAACATTCAAATAACTTAAAGTTTTTGTAGTTAATCGTAACTTTGCAGCGTCTAAAGGACAAAAAGAAATTATTAACAACAAAAAATAAAGAGTTATGGAATCAATCATCACAGCAGCAACAGTACTCACAATGTACTTCAACGCAGTCAACAGCAACGACGCCAACTACATGTATAATGGCGAGATGGAAGACGGTATGGTTAACAAGATAGAGGTGTATGCCCAGAACGACAAGAAACAGATGGAGCAGAAGATGGAGTACTGCTACTCTTACGACGAGCAAGGCCGTCTGCAGGACAAGGAGATGATGAGCTGGGACGAAGCTACCCAGCAATGGACGAAGAGCAGTCGTCTGACCTATAAATATTATAAGAACGGGTACAATGTAGAAGTAAGCTACTGGAACGCCGAGAAGCAGCACTACGACTTGCCTACCGAAGTAACTCTTTACCGTTCACAGGCTCCTAACCTGACCACTGTGAAGACTTATAAGATGAACGAACAGAAAGACAACATGTTTCTCAGCAGCAGCATGGTGGTGATGGAGCCTCTGGACAGCCGCCTGCTCGCACAGCAATAAGAATCCATAAAACTCTCTCTCATATACATTTCCTCGGCCGTCTTGTTCTAAACCGCAAGGCGGCCTTTTTCGTGTTTTAACCTAAAGATAACATAAAGTTTGCATGGTGTTAGAAAAAAAGTCCGTATCTTTGCAAACGAAAAGTTTAATCAATCAAATCATAGCAAAATGAAACTAAGAAAACTTTTTGTGGCAGTCGCACTGCTTACCACCATGATGGTTTCGGCTCAGCAACAACAGATGCAGATGCCGGAGATTCCTGTAGACGACAGTGTACGTATCGGTAAACTCGACAACGGCCTGACCTACTACCTGCGTCACAACAACACCCCTGAGAAGAAAGCAAATTTCTACATCGCCCAGCGCGTGGGTTCCATCCAAGAGGATGACTCGCAGCAGGGCCTGGCCCACTTCCTGGAGCACATGGCCTTTAACGGTTCAGAGCATTTCCCCACGGGAACGATGACTGAGTATCTGCAGTCGATTGGTGTACAGTATGGCCGTAGCCTCAACGCCTACACCTCAATTGACCGTACGGTGTACTATATCTCAGACGTGAGCACAGAGCGTCAGAGCGCCCTCGACTCATGTGTGTTGGTATTGCGCGACTGGAGTAGCGGTGTCACCGCCACCCCCGAGGAGATTGAGAAGGAGCGCGACGTGATCCACAACGAGTACCGCATGCGTAACTCGCCCAGCCAACGTATGATTGAGCGCGCCCTGCCCACCCTGTTCCAAGGGTCGAAATACGGTTTCCGCATGCCAATCGGTAAAATGGAGATCATCGACAATTTCAAGCCCGAAGAGCTGATTGCTTATTATAAGAAATGGTATCGTCCGGACAATCAGGCTATCATCATTGTAGGCGACATCAATGTGGACTATACCGAGGCGCTAATCAAAAAGCTGTTTGGTGACATTGTGGTACCTGCCAATGCTGCGAAAGTGGTGGACGAGCCCGTGCCCGATAATGAGAAAGCCATCTATGTGGCTGAGAAGGACAAGGAGCAGCAGTATCCCGTGCTGATGCTCTCGATGAAGCGTGACCCCGTACCCGCAGAGCTGAAAAAGACCGTTGCCTATCTGGTACAGCAATATCTGAGTTCGATGGTGTGTTCAATGCTGAACAGTCGCTTCTCAGAGATTTCAGAACAGCCCGACTGTCCGTTTATTCAGGGACAGGCCGGAGACGGCAACTACTTAGACATGGCCCGTACAAAGGACGCTTTCCAGTTAATCGGCGTGGCCAAGGAAGGCAAGGACATCGAGACGCTACAGGCCATCTACCGTGAGGCCAAGCGCGCCCGTGACTTCGGTTTCACCGCTACGGAGTATGCACGTGCGAAGGCCGACTACCTGAGTGGATTGGAGAAGACATACACCAACCGCGACAAGCGTAAGAACAATGTCTATTGCAGCGAATATGTAGAGAACTTCCTCGAGAACGACCCCATACCCTCTATCGAGACCCTCTATCAGACGATGACGGCCCTGGCTGGTCAGCTACCAGTAGAACTGGTGAACCAGTATGCCCAGCAGTTGATCACCACGGACGACAAGAACCTCGTGGCTTACTGTATGGAGCAGGAGAAGGAGGGCAAGACCTACGTGAGCCCCGACGCCATGAAGACCGGTATTGAGGCTGTACGCACTGAGACGCTCACCGCCTGGGTGGACAATGTGAAAGAGGAGCCGCTGATTTCGCAAATGCCTGCCAAGGGAAAGATTATGAAAGAAACGGAGAACAAGACCTTAGGTTATAAGGAGCTGACGCTCTCGAACGGTGCCCGTGTAATCCTGAAAAAGACCGACTTCAAGGATGACCAGGTAATGATGCAGGCCGAGGCCAAGGGTGGCTATTCGCTCTTTGGCAAGGCTGACGAGATCAATCTGCAGGCCATCGACGCTGTGGTGATGTACAGCGGTCTGGGTAATTTCCTGAAGTCAGAACTCGACAAGGCCCTTGCCGGTAAGGTGGCTTCAGTAGGCATCAGGGTGGCTGAGGACCGTCAGTATATCTCCGGACAGTCGACACCAAAGGATTTGGAGACACTGTTCCAGTTGTTCTACCTGACGATGACCAATGTGAATAAGGACGAGAAGTCGATGGCATCGTTTGTGAATCAGATGCAACTGGTGCTGAAGACGAAGGATTTGAATCATGATTTGGTATACCGCGACTCAGTGGCTAGCGTACAGAACAGTGGCAACCCCCTGTATATGCTGCCTAACCTGGAGGATATCGAGAAATTTGACTACGACCGCACACTGCAGATGTTGAAGCAGATGTATGGCAACGGTGGACAGTTCGTCTACACCATCATCGGCAATTTCGACGAGCAGAAGGTACGTGAGTATCTGGAGCAGTATATCGCCGCGATGCCTCAGGGACAGGCTGTAAAGGCTAAGGATGTGCGTACGTTCTTCAGGGGTAACCCCGTTTGCAACTTCACCCGTAAGATGGAAACGCCACAGGCACAGACCACAGAGATCTGGCTTAACGACCAGTTGCCTTACACCCTTGAGAATGTGGTTCTGATGCGCTTTGCCTCACAGATTATGACCCGTATCTACGATCGCACCATTCGCGAGGAGGAGAGTGCAGCCTACAATGTTGGCGCACGTGGCGAGATGAGCGTCAATGGCGACAAGCCCATATACATGTTCACAGCCCAGGCTCCCACGAATCCTGACAAGCAGAAGATTGCCCGCGACCTGATGCTGAAGTATCTGCAGGAGGCCTCTGAGAAGATCAGCGACACCGACTTGAACACGGTAAGAGAGATCCTGCTGAAGCAGGCTGAAGACAACAACCGTGAGAACGGTCACTGGATGAATGTGCTGACAGAGTGGACTGCTGAGGGTGTAGACCTGCAGACGAAATATGCAGAGACCGTGAAGGCTGTTACTAACCAGAAAGTGCAGGACTTCATCAAGCAGATGATCAATGCAGGCAACCATGCCTCAATCGTAATGATGCCGGAGAAATAAGTAAGCTTTTATTTAAATAGGTAATTTCAGGACAAATCGTGCTCCCGCGTTATAACGCGCGTCGAGCACGATTTCTCCTTTTAGGAGTTCAGCCAGACGGCGACAAAGTGGCAAGCCTAGGCCCAAGCCCTCGCAGAACTCATCGACTTTCATGAACGGCTCAAACACACGTTCATGATTCTCCGGAGCTATGCCACAACCCGTGTCAGCCACATAGAAGGCCATAAAGCGGCTGTTCAGCTGCTGGCATCCTATAGTGATGGCGCCTTCTGTCGTGAACTTATCGGCATTGTGGAGCAACTCACTCAGAATCTTCAAGACACTCTTCTTATCGGTCTTCAAACGGATATCGCGTTCGGCAGTCTCAATGTTCAGCATCACATCGTCACGCTGTTGGAACAAAACATTACTCACTGCCTCGTGACAGAGCATATTAGCGGTGACCAAATCCTCACGGGGAAGTTCTTTTACCTTATCGAGCGCAGAGGTCATCGACCAATTGTCGATGATGGTTGAGATGATATAGCCATTGCGCTGCATATCCCTCGACAACTCCAGACTCTCCTCCTCGCTCATCATACGGTGGTTCTCACGCAGAATCTGTGCAAAGCCGCTGATGATGTTGAGTGGGGTACGAATCTGGTGTGACATATCCTGAATAAAAGCTGACTTACGCTTATCTGAAGCCTCAGCTATGCCCTTAGCCACACCCAGTTCCTCATTACGCTGCTCTGACTCCATCTTCATGCGTTCCAGATTAGCCACATAGTCGGCCAGCGAGGCCTGCATCTGAGAGAAACTGTTTTGTAGTTGTCCGATGTCATCCTTACGACGGGTCTGAGGAATGGGCGTGTCGAAACGTCCGTTCGCCATATCCTCGGTCTTGGCAGCGAGCATCTGCAGACGGGCGACATTGCTCCTCACAACAAAATAGCAGAAGGTCCACAATAACAACAGACCAAAGATGACGATGGTGATAACAATATAGATGAGCTGGTAGTAGCCTCTGAAGATATCACTCTTGGGACAGACTATAATGACTTTCCAATCTGTATGAGGCAGAGAATTGTCAAGCACTATGTTATGATTGTTGTCAACCTCTTCCTCTGTTATTTCACCCTTACTGGAAGCAATAATCTTACCACGGCTGTCGCAGAGAAGGAAATAGCTTTCAGGATAAAGTCGCTCTTTAGAGAGTTCCTGAGAGAGCTTGCGCAACGAGAGGTCAGTAGAGATAACGCCGATGCGCTCACCATCAGGCAACTCCAAGGGCTTGCAATATGACACGATAAGTCCACGGTTGTTACCTGTGATATCATTACTGTCGGCAAACGGGTCTATCCAGCAGGCCCTACCACGGATCATGGGGATGCTATACCAGTCCATGCCGAAATAGAAATAGCTCTCGTTACCCTCCTGCTCCGTCTCAATATGATTCTCGTCTGACCGATATGAATAAGCGGAGAAGTATTTCCCTTGGTCTTTAAAGAAATTGCGTTCCATAGCGATGCTACAGCCGTCGAGCAAGGGGTTCAGCTCTACAATGTTACGCGAAAGCTGCAGTAGAGTGTCGGGTTGGAGATTCTCAAGCACCTGCCACTCGGTGTTATGGGTAGCCACCTCCACCTCACTGAGCAGTGCCGTCATGTGTTGAGTAACATTGTTGAGCACCTGTGTGGCCTGTGCAATGGCTGCCTCTCTGGTAGCGGTACGCGAACGATGGAAAAGTTCGCCGATGGCCACGATGAACACCACGGTAGCGATGGCCACGATCATCAGACTGAGACGTAGCGCAAACGAACGGCGTATCTGACGGGCAATGATGTTCATAAGGCTTCTCGCAATAAATCATTCAACATCTCGCCAACCTGATTGGCATCGTTCTCTATCTTATCGACCATGGCGTCCATATAGTCATCGGTCATATTCTGATACTCCTCACAAATGGTGCGGGAAACAGCTGTAATATCTGCCACAGGAGCCGACATACCCTTGGTCATCTTGTGCAGTACGGCATTCCTAACGCGCTCTTCTTCCTTCGCATGCTCGTAGGCCTGCTGCAACTCAGCATGACGCGTTTCGAGCACTGCCGACTGCTGACGCACTTTATTGATGTAACTACCCAAAGACTGCTGCATAGCTTTGAAACGTCGCTGCAAACGGCCAATCTCGTCTTCGCGGGTGCTATCGGGAATGTCGCCCGTAAACTCATGCTGCATCATCTGATGAGTGGAATCTACAAGCTTCTGCAGCGGGCGGACACTACGTGACACTATCAGCCATGTGCTCAGCAGCAACAAAAGCAGTCCTATGGCGGTCACTAATCTGACAGTACGCCTCAACTGATTAAAGGCTGCAAAGACATCACTTTCAGGACATATCATAGCTACACTCCAGCCCGTATTCTTGAAGGGTTTATAAAACACATGCAGCAACTCACCATGATAGGTCATCGTACGATAGCCACTCTCCCCGGCAATCATCGCCTCACCTAAACTCTCGATTGTAGAATCTGACTCCAGAAGCGAAGTAGTGAAGATCGTCTCATAGAACTGTCGGGTGCTGTCAGGATGTACGAGATAAGTGCCTCCCTTACCCAACAGAATCGTATAGGAGTTGGGGAAAGGTTTGGTGGCAGAAACAGTGTCGGAGAACCAGTCGAGACAGATATCGACAGAGAAGGTACCCACCACCTTGCCTGCTTTGTCGTGAATGGGCTGGCTATAGGAAGAGAATATGTCCTGCACTACGATACCCTCAGTGGCGTCTTCCTGAAAAGGTTCTATCCAATAGGGACGATTGAGCAGTTTGGGTATCAGGTACCAGTCCATAGTATGATATTGGTAATAGTCGGCGCCCTCGTTCTCAGTCTCAATGCTATCACCATTATTATAGGAATAGGCAGAGAAATACTCACCTTTTTCTTTGTAGTAGAAGGGTTCAAACGAAATACTACAACCATCGATTTCGGGGTTGTTCTCTAAGATCTTTCGGCTATAGTCGAACATCTTATCAGGCTTATCGAGGTTGTTTTCGATAACCCGTAGCATATTGTTGGCAGCCACCTCCACGGCACGCAGGGTATTATCGATATGCAACACCGTACCATCGAGCGTCTGACGAGCCTTACCTAAGGTATCCATGCGCACACGATCCTCCGACTCTGCGAACATGATGCCGAGGGCTGCCAAGAAGATGGCGGTCACCACAAGCACCGTCCACACACTCAGACGGGCTGACAACGATCTGCGATAATCTTTCAGGCTCTTCATGGTACGATCATTTCTTCAAAGGTTACAGTACGTTTCAGCAAACCGCACTCGAGCATCAGCTTATTGGCTTTCTCCACCATATCACGTCGCACACGAAACTCACGCTTCTTACTGTCAGCATCGAGTTGTAGGTTCAGCACCTCTTGTAGCATACGGCGCTGAAGAGTACGATTTGTGGCGGCATGATCGCTGCGCACATATTTCAGCACAATCTCCAAAGCCTCCTCGGGATGAGCGACTACCCATTCCCAACCCTGACGAGTAACTTCAGCAAACTTCTGGCAGTCCTTGGCATGCTCTTGATAGTAGCTACGTTTGACATAGACACCCTGTTCCTGGATGTTATAGCCATGCTCGCTGAAGCGGTAAATACTCTCCTTGCTCATCTTGAAACCCGACTGCAACAGTTGCAGGTACTCATTATAGCTCGTGGCCATCGTAGCATCAATAGCCCCCGAGAGGAAGAGGTTGATATGACTAGTGCAACGGATGATGTCGTAGTTCAACTTTTCTTTCTTACTGATAATATAGGCCAAGTAGTTGGGATCAGCATTGAAGATAGCCACCTTCCTACCATTCATCTTCAGCGGATCGTTGTCTCTGCGAGAGATGAGCAGATTACTGCTGTTCATCGAGTCCTGGAAAATATTCACCAGAGGGACACCTTGCGAGATGAGGTCCATCGCCGACATCAGTGAGAGCATAATAGCATCGGGTTGCTCACGCTGCAAAGTAATCATAGGGGTTGTCGAAAGTGTGGGATGCGTGATCTCAATATCAAGGCCAGCCGCCTTGTAAAAGCCTTTCTCGTATGCCACGTAATAGCCGGCAAACTGCGCTTGGGCAGTCCACGACGTCATCAGCACCATCTTCTCTGCCTGCACCTTTGGGGGGCAGAGCAACAGCACCACTGTCATGAGTATGAGCCTTACAGGAAATGGCATCGGCTGGTTGCTTATCAAATTAAACAATGTTAACGGGGCAAAGATAAGTAAATAATCCGAGAAATGCAAGAAAAAACGTATTTTTATGTCAGATATTTGGAAATCTACCGTTTTTTTCGTATCTTCGCAACCTCAAACCATCGTTTTTATAGATTATGACGCAAGAAAAGAAATCCAAAACAAAAGTAATCCGCAACGAGAAGTTTGGTGGCGAACGGCCTCTGTTTGCCACCCACGACCTAAGATTGGAAAATGTAACCATTACCGATGGCGAGTCAGGCATCAAACAGTGTCAGAACATCGAAGCCTACAACTGCAAGTTTTATGGCAAATATCCCTGGTGGCATGTAGACGGTGCAAAAATCGACAACTGCTACTTCGCTTTAGGCTCGCGCTCTGCCATCTGGTACACTAACGATCTGGTGATGACCAACTCGCGTATCGATGGTCCTAAGTTCTTCCGTGAGATGAAAAACCTGACACTGGAGAATGTTGAGATCACCGATGCCGACGAGACATTCTGGAAGGTGGATGGCATCCGTATCAAGAATGTGAAACTGCATGGGGGCACCTATCCTTTCATGTTTTCACAAAATATTTTTGTCGACGGACTGGAGAGTGATTCGAAATATGTGTTCCAGTATTGTAAGAATGTGGAAGTTCACAACGCAAAGATTCTGACAAAGGACTCTTTCTGGGAGTGTGAAAATGTAACGATCTATGACTCTACCCTCGATGGCGAATATCTGGCATGGCATTCGAAAAATGTACGTTTAGTAAATTGCCACTTGGCTGGAGAACAATTGCTTTGCTATACGGAAGATCTAGTGCTCGAGAACTGCACCATCGCCCCTATGTGCGACCGTATGTTCGAGTATTCCACCGTCGAGGCAGATATTCGCGGACATATTGAGAATATCAAGAATCCGACTTCTGGGCACATCGTTGCCGACAGCATCGGCAGCATCACCATCGATGAGAATGTGCGGGAGCCGAATAATTGTGTGATAGAAATAAGAAAATGAAGTACAATTTTGATGAATTGGTAGACCGTCGTGGTACGGGATGTGTGAAATGGGATGAGAATTCTGATCCTGATGTCATTCCTCTTTGGGTGGCGGATATGGACTTCAAGGCAGCACCAGCGATTCAAGAGGCTATCCGGAAACGCGCTGAGCATGGAGTGTTCGGATATGCTCATGTGGGGGACGACTATTATGAGGCTGTCATTTCGTGGTTCCATCGTCGTCATAACTGGACTATCCGCCGTGAAGAAATTCTCTATACCACAGGTGTTGTACCAGCTATGAGCGTCGCCATCAAAGCCCTTACTATGCCTGGCGAGAAGGTGCTCATCCTCTCACCCGACTATAACTGTTTCTTTTCCTCCGTGCGTAACAATGGTTGCGAGGTGCTGGAAACCGTGCTACGTCGTACAGGCAACACTTTCGAAGTGGATTTCGAGGATTTTGAGGCGAAGTGTGCCGATGAGAAGACCACCGTCTTCCTGCTTTGCAACCCTCACAACCCCTGTGGTCGTGTGTGGACTAAGGCGGAACTCGAACATATGAACGATATCTGTATGAAGCACGGAGTAAAGGTGGTAAGTGATGAGATCCACTGCGAGTTAATCATGCCCGGCTATCAGTTCCAGCCCTTCGCTGCTGTCAGCGAAAAATGTCGTCAGAACAGTGTCATTCTGAATTCACCATCGAAATCGTTTAATATAGCAGGACTTCAGGCTGCCAATATCATCTGTGCACAACCATCATGGCGTCGACGCTTAGACCGTGCTATCAACATCAACGAGGTATGTGATCTCAACCCCTTCGGTCCTGTGGCGCTTATCGCTGCCTACAACGAAAGCGAGGATTGGCTCGATGCTCTCAACAATTACCTTTGGGGCAATTATCAAACGCTCTGCACTTTGGCAGAAAAACATCTCCCCAAGTGGAAGGTCTGCCGTTTGGAAGGTACTTATCTCCCTTGGATTGATATCACCGCCACGGGCATTTCTTCGCAGGATTATTGTGATTATCTGTTAAGTAAGGCGAAGGTTTGGGTGAATCCTGGCACAATGTATGGAGCTGTTTCTGGGGAAGGTTACATCCGCATGAACATCGCCTGTCCCCGCTCCCGACTTCTCGAAGCACTTGAACGAATAGCAAAGATAGAATCATCAAGTAATCCCCCCGCATAGCGGAGGGATTTTTTGTGTTTTATTTTGTTTTTCGCCCAAAAAACACTACCTTTGCACCCAAAATAAGCGAAAGATGAAGAAATTATATATAGAAACATACGGCTGTCAGATGAATGTAGCCGACTCGGAGGTGGTGGCTTCGGTGATGCAGATGGCAGGCTACGAAACCACAGAAAATCTCGAAGAAGCCAACGCCGTATTCCTGAACACCTGTTCAGTGAGAGACAATGCTGAGCAGAAGATTTATCACCGTTTGGAGGCTCTGGCAGCCATCCGTCGCAAACGTCCGCTAATCATCGGTGTCTTGGGCTGTATGGCAGAGCGGGCACAACAGGATCTGTTGGAGAATCATCATTGCGACCTCGTGGCAGGACCTGATGCCTATCTGAGTCTCCCGGACCTGATTGCACAGGCAGAGACAGGTCATAAGGCCATGAACATCGAACTTTCGACAACAGAGACCTATAAGGACATCGTACCCCAGCGCATCGGACTGGGCCATAAGATCGGTGGATTTGTAAGCATCATGCGTGGTTGCAACAACTTTTGTCACTACTGCATCGTGCCCTATACTAGAGGCCGTGAACGCAGCCGCGATGTGGAGAGCATTCTCAAAGAGGTTCGCGATTTGAGAGACCGCGGGTTTAAGGAAGTAACACTATTGGGACAGAATGTGAATTCGTATGCTCTTCCAAACAATCCAGAAATACCAGACTTTCCGGCTTTGCTGCGTCGTGTGGCAGAAGAAGCCTCTGAGATGCGCATCCGCTTTACCACGAGCCACCCGAAGGATATGAGTGATGAGACGCTGAAAGTCATCGCCGAGATGCCAAACGTGTGTAAGCATATCCATCTGCCCGTGCAGAGTGGTTCTGACCGTATTCTGAAACTGATGAACAGAAAATATACCCGTGAGTGGTATCTGGACCGTGTCGCAGCGATTCGCAGGATTATCCCCGACTGCGGACTGTCCACAGACATCTTCGTGGGTTATCACTCCGAGACGGAGGAAGATCACCAGATGAGTCTCGACTTGATGCGGGAGGTGGGCTATGACTCGGCGTTTATGTTTAAGTATTCCGAGCGTCCGGGTACCTATGCCTCAAAACATCTGCCCGATGATGTGCCTGAGGAAGAGAAGATCCGCAGACTGAATGAACTCATCGCCCTACAAACAGAAATCTCTGCCCAGCAGAACAAGAAAGACGAGGGCAAGACCTTCGATGTGCTCGTAGAGGGATTCTCGAAACGAAGTCGTGAGCAGCTCTGCGGACGAACAGAACAGAATAAGATGGTGGTATTCCCCAAGGCGGGACATCATATCGGTAAAACAGTACAGGTGAAGATCATAGGCTCCACCAGTGCTACATTATTAGGAGAAGCATTATGAAGGAGTTTTTGAACGTACTCAGACGGTTTGTACCACCGTATAAGAAATACTTGGTGCTGTCGGTGATATTTAATATTCTCTCAGCAATATTGAATATCTTCTCGTTCGCAGCACTTATACCTATTCTGCAGATTCTCTTCCAGACAAGTGATGCAGAGACGGCCACTTCGTTAATGGCATGGGACTGGAGTAATATCCAGACGGTGCTGATGAACAACATGAACTACTATGTAAATGGTCTTATCGCCGAATGGGGACAGACCACCACCCTGCTCTTCATTGGTTTGTTCCTCGCTGTGACCACTTTCTTGAAGACCGGTGCCTACTTCCTTTCTGCTGCCACCATCATCCCTATCCGAACAGGTGTAGTACGCGATATCCGCAATCAAGTATATCAGAAGATCACCTCTTTGCCCCTCGGCTTCTTCTCCGAGGAACGCAAGGGCGACATCATTGCCCGTATGAGTGGTGATGTGCAGGAGATAGAGAATTCCATCATGTCATCGTTGGAAATGCTCTTCAAGAACCCCATCCTGATTGTGAGTTACTTTGCAGCCTTGCTTTTCATCTCATGGCAGCTAACACTCTTCACCCTGACCATTGTACCCCTCATGGGCTGGTTTATGGGTTGGGTAGGCCGTAAGCTGAAACAGGACTCCATCAAAGCTCAGGCCCTTTGGAGCGACACCATGAGTCAGGTAGAAGAGACACTCGGTGGTCTGCGTATCATCAAGGCATTCTGTGCTGAGGGAAAGATGAACCGCCGCTTCGACCAGATCAATACCGCCTACCGCAATGATATCATGCGAGTGAACATCCGTCAGTCGTCGGCACATCCCATGAGTGAGTTCTTAGGCACAATCATGATTGTCATCGTACTGTGGTTCGGCGGTGTACTCGTTCTTAATAACCACACCCTTTCCGGTCCGATCTTCATCTATTACATGGTAATGCTCTACTCCATCATCAACCCATTGAAGGACTTCTCAAAGGCTGGCTATAACATTCCCAAGGGTCTGGCTTCGATGGAACGTGTCGACAAAATCCTGATGGCAGAGAACACCATCAAGGAGGTGGCACGTCCGAAACGTCTGACTAGTTTCGAGCATCAGATAGAGTTTAAGAATGTTAGCTTCCGTTATGGCGAGCAGTGGATATTGAAGGATATTAATCTGACGATTCCGAAGGGAAAGACCATCGCCATCGTAGGACAGAGTGGCAGTGGCAAATCGACACTCGTAGACCTGATTCCGCGTTACTATGATGTGCAGGAGGGTGAGGTACTCATCGACGGCATCAACGTGAAGGATCTGGGCATCAACGACCTCAGGCAACTCATCGGAAATGTAAACCAGGAGGCGATTCTCTTCAACGATTCTTTCCGCAACAACATCTCCTTTGGTGTGGATAATGCCACTGACGAACAAATTGAAGAGGCTGCACGCATCGCCAATGCCTACGACTTCATCATGGCTTCGGAGGCTTGCTTCGATACAAATATCGGAGACCGCGGCGGACGACTCTCTGGTGGTCAGCGCCAGCGTGTGAGCATCGCCAGAGCCATTCTGAAGAATCCGCCCATCTTGATTCTCGACGAAGCAACATCAGCCTTGGATACAGAAAGTGAGCGTCTTGTACAGGATGCCCTCGAAAGACTGATGAAGACCCGTACCACTGTGGCTATCGCCCACCGTCTCTCTACCATCAAGAACGCCGATGAGATATGTGTGCTGCATGAAGGACGCATTGTGGAACGCGGCACACATGATGAGCTACTGAATATCGACGGATATTATAAGAAACTGCATGAGATGCAGCAAGTGTAAGTAATGGCTGCGCGATTAAAATATCTATGTAAAGTCTATCTGTGGACAGTGGTGGTGTTTATCATCGCGAAGGTGGTATTCATGCTCTGCTGTCACGAGGGACATACGTTCGGCATTGGCGACATCTGGGATGTCATCTATCACGGTCTGACACTCGACCTTTCCACATCCCTCTATTTCCTGATACTACCCTTCCTGCTGGTGATGATCAGTCTTTGGTGGGCACACAAAGCACTCAGCAAAATCAACACTATCTATTTTATCATCATCTCTATTGCCTTTGCTCTGGCCTTCGTAGCCGATACCAGCCTCTACCCCTTCTGGAATTACAAGCTCGATGCCTCCTGCCTGCAATATCTTGAGACCCCCTCAGAAGCCATTGCTAGCGTATCAACGGGCTATCTCTTAGTGAGACTAGTGATTTTAGTCCTTCTAGGATATCTGATATTTCTAGGCTATCCTATATTTAAGGCAAATCCATTGCCAAACAAGCATCGCATAACAAGCCTCATTATTTCCCTGCTTTGCCTTCCCCTTATCTTTATCGGCATCCGTGGAGGCCTTCACGAATCTACCACAAATGTGGGACAGGTATATTACTCTCAGAACCAGTTTCTGAACCACTCGGCGGTGAATCCAGTATTCAGTTTTTTGGCTTCATTCGAGAAGACCGCCAGTTACGTGCCCGATTATCAGTTTATGAGCGAGGCAGAAAGGGCAAAGACAATGGATGGTCTTTATTTCACAGACAGCACAGCACCTGACACCTTGCTCAAAACCCAGCGACCCAACATCATCGTGATACTGTTGGAGAGTTGCGGAGGTATCTTTACCGAAGATATCGGAGGACGCCAAGACATTATGCCCCATCTGAACCGTCTGACAAAAGAAGGTGTCTATTTCGCCAATTTCTATGCAAACTCCTATCGCACGGACCGTGGTACACTCTGCACTTGGAGTGGTTATCCCTCATTTCCACGTTCTTCGGTAATGAAGATGCCTGCCAAGACCCGATTATTACCAGGTATTGCCCAATCACTCCGACACGAGGGCTATCATACCACCTACCTCTATGGCGGTGACATCAATTTCACAAATATGCGTAGCTATCTCGTAACTATAGGTTTCGAGCAGCTGCATTGGATGAAGGACTATACCAGTCAAGAACAAAAGACCTCAGAATGGGGTGTACGCGACGATATCACCTTCGCCACCCTCTCACAGATGGTAAAAGAGCAACAAGGTCCTTTCCTTATCGGCTACTCTACACTCAGCAGTCATGAGCCCTGGGATGTGCCTACACACCATCTGAAAGATGAGATAGCCAATGCCTTCAATTATCTGGACGAATGTATCGGCAACTTTATTGACGACATAAAACAGACCCCGCAATGGGAAAATCTGCTGGTAATTATGCTGCCTGATCATGGGTTCTCACACTTCGGTGTAGGTGAGGAACACGAGATGCACGACCATGTGCCTATGCTTTGGTTAGGAGGTGCGCTGAAGACCCCACGGCGCATTTCGCAATTGTGTAACCAGACTGACCTCCCTGCCACACTCTTAGGACAATTAGGCATTCCCCACAATGATTTCCGTTTTAGTCGCGATGTGATGAGTCAGAGCTATCGCTACCCTTTTGCCGTGCATACCTATAACAATGGCATCACGATGAAGGACAGCACAGGCTTTGCCGTATTCGACCTCAATGCCAACCGTATCATCGTGGATAAGAGCAGTAACAGCGAGGCACTCATCAAAAAGGGAAAGGCGATTCTGCAAACAGCAGCGAAAGATTTAAAGGAATTGACCATTGAGAATTGACAATTATGATGAAGACGAAACGATTCGGATATCTGGCGCCACTGACGGCGATGCTATGTAATCTGGGCATTGCCTATATACTCTATTTCCTGGCAAGAATCATCTACCTGCTGGTGAACTATAGCTATTTCGAACAGGGTCTGAGTTTCTCCCACCTCATGGAGATGCTAGGAGGCGGATTGGTGTTCGATACCTCAGCCATCCTCGTGACCAACATCCCCTACATCGTACTGATGCTCCTACCTTGGCATAGGAAAGAAAACGATACCTACCAACAGATCTGCAAGTGGGTCTTCAGCGTCATCAATGGTCTGGCTCTTGCCATCAACCTCTGCGACAGCGTGTACTTCCGCTATACCATGCGCCGCACGACAACCACCGTTTTCAGCGAGTTCTCAAACGAAGGAAACCTCGGTTCTATCTTTCTCACGGAGACCCTGCATCATTGGTATCTCGTCATCGCTTTTGTCCTTCTGATATGGGGCGTGTGGAAACTGTATGTCAAAACAGGCTTGGAATGGAAGCGTCTGCGTCCCTGGCCCTACGCCCTCACGGTATTTCTCTCGCTGGCAGCCTTTGCCCCCTTTGTAGTGGCAGGTATCCGAGGAGGCTTTACCACCGCCGTAAGACCCATCACCATCTCCAATGCCAATCAATATGTAAACCGTCCTATCGAGGCAGCCCTCGTACTAAATACCCCCTTCTCGCTCTATCGCACCATTGGAAAAGCAGTCTTCGTAGTGCCCGATTACTATCAGAATGAACAGGAGATGGAGGCCATCTATAGCCCGGTGCACACCGGACTTTCCGGAATATCCGGAGAGTCCAGAGATACCATCGCCCCCGGATTCATAAAGAAAAATGTCGTCGTCCTCATCGTCGAGAGCTTCGGGCGTGAATACATCGGCGCCCTAAACAAAACTCTTGAGAATGGCCAATACCGCGGTTACACCCCATACGTGGATTCTCTCATTGCGAAGAGCGTCACCTTCAGCCATACCTACTGCAACGGCCGTAAGAGCATCGATGGCATGCCCAGCATCTTGTCGAGCATTCCGATGTTCGTAGAGCCTTTCTTTCTCACCCCGGCCTCTATGAACCATGTCAGTGGCATTGCCTCCATCCTCGCAGCAGAAGGGTATCAGACGGCTTTCTTCCATGGAGCCCAAAGAGGGTCTATGGGATTCCAGGCTTTCTCTCGCGCCACAGGCTTCCAAGACTATTACGGACGTGAGGACTACGATGCAGACACCCGTTTTGGCGGTGACGAAGACTTCGACGGTATGTGGGCCATCTGGGATGAGCCCTTCCTGCAATATTACGCCACGAAAATGTCGGAGATGAAGGAACCCTTCATGACAGCAATCTTTACCGCCAGCAGTCATCACCCCTACGTCATCCCGGAGAAATACAAAGCCCAATATCCTGAGGAGGGCATCATCATCCACAAGTGTATCCGCTATACGGATATGGCCATCGGAAAGTTCTTTGAGAAGGCGAGCCTCGAGCCTTGGTTCAACAATACCATCTTCGTACTCACCAGCGACCACACCAATCTCTCCGATCATGCCTTCTACGAGACAGACCTCGGCGGTTTCTGCTCGCCCATCATCATCTATGAACCTGGCAATGCAGAGCGTCAACCGGAGATACAGGACAAGATTGCCCAGCAGATAGACATCCTACCCACCATCATGGGGATGCTGCACTACCCCAAACCCTATTTCGGCTTTGGCGTCGATGTACTGAACACCCCTGCGGAAGACACTTGGGCTGTGAATTATCTGAATGGCATCTTCCAATATGTGAAACAAGGACATGTGCTGCAGTTCGATGGCACACAAACAAAAGCCGTCTACGCACTGAGTGACTCGCTGATGAAACAGAATCTCATCGGGAAGGTGCCGCAGCAACCGCAGATGGAGCGTGAACTGAAAGCCATCATCCAACAGTATATGACCCGCATGACACAGGACAAATTGTCAGTGAATAATGAATAATAAAAATAAAATATCAGAGCTGGGGGCAGTGATCATCAATATCCTGCTTTTGTATGTGGCCTATATGGTGACCAGAATCGCCTTCCTGCTTGAGAACTACAGCACTTACGAACACGTGTTCAGTTCACCGAAGTTCTGGGATATCTTCTGGGGGGGAGTCTATTTCGACACCTCAGCCATTGCCTACACCAATGCCCTCTACATCCTCCTGATGCTCTTTCCCCTACATCTGAAGGAGAACGCCAAGTGGCAACGATTCTGCAAGTGGCTCTATATCATCATCAACGGTCTTGGACTCGCCACGAACCTCGGCGATGCCGTGTATTTCCAGTATACCGCCCGTCGTACGACGATTGCTTTCTTCAGCGAATTCGGCGCCGACGATAAGTTAGGCAGCATCGTAGGCCTGGAGTTCCTGCGCCATTGGTATCTGGTATTGCTCTTCATCGCACTGATAGCCTTGCTATGGCGCTGTTATCGCGTACCTGTTTTCCGCACCCAGCCTCACCGGCGTTATTACATCATCCAGACATCAGCACTACTCATCGCAGCCTTTCTCTGCTGGGCAGGCATGCGCGGAGGCTTCTGGGATAACCGTCCTATCAAGATCAGCACCGCCAATCAGTTCATCGACCGTCCTAACGATGCATCACTCATTCTGAACACCCCCTTCTCGCTCTTCCGCACCATCGGCAAACACAGCTATCACAACCCTGGCTATTACCAAAGCGAGACAGAGCTCGAAACCATCTTCAGCCCGATTCATCAGCCTCTTACCTCTCACCTCTTACCTCTCACCTCTAAAAAGAACATCGTCGTCATCTTCCTCGAGAGCTTCGGACGTGAGTATATCGGCAGTCTGAATCACGAGATTCTCCCGGGCTACAAAGGCTACACCCCCTTCCTCGATTCTCTGATGCAGCACGCCGTAAGTTTCCGCTATACCTTCGCCAACGGACGGGCCAGCGTCGATGCCATGCCCTCGGCACTCTCAGGCCTTCCCATGTTCGTAGAATCTTTTGTAGCTGCCTCCCACGCCACGAATCAACTCAGTGGTATGGCAGCGTGCCTCGACAGTCTGGGCTATGAAACGGCTTTCTTCCACGGTGCCCCTGCCTCCAGTTTAGGTTTCCAAGGTTTCACGAGATCCACGGGCTTCCAACAGTGCTATAGCCAGGAGGACTTCGAGGCCGATCCTCGCACCAATGGTCCTGCCGACTCCGACAACTGGTGGGGCATCTGGGACGAGCCTTTCCTGCAGTATTTCTGCATGAAGATGAGCGACATGAAGCAACCCTTCATGACAGCACTCTTCACATTGTCGAGTCACCATCCCTTCCACGTGCCGGAACAGTATAAAGAGGTATATAAAGAGGAAGAGATGCCCATCCACAAGTGCATCCGCTATACCGATCATGCCCTGCACCGTTTCTTCGAAGAAGCCAGCAAAGAGTCTTGGTTCAATAACACCATCTTCGTGATGACAGGCGATCACACCAACATGAGTAACCATCCGGAATACAAGAGCAGCATCAATCAGTTTGCCACCTCCATCATCCTCTACGACCCCAGTGGCACTGTCACCCCAGGCATCCGCGATGGCATCGCCCAGCAGACAGACATTCTACCCACCATCCTCAACCTTGTGGGTTACGACAAGCCCTATATGGCTTTCGGCTGCGATCTTCTCAACACCCCTGCCACAGAAACATGGGCCATTAATTACCTCGACGGCATCTATCAGTATTGCAAGGGTGATTATGTCCTGCAGTTCGATGGTCAGCAGACAATAGGTCTCTATGCCCTAAAGGACTACCAGATGAAGAAGAACCTGAAAGGCCAGGTGCCTGAGCAGCAACAGATGGAGAAGGAAGTGAAAGCCATCATCCAGCAGTATATGGCAAGAATGATCGACAACCGGTTGGTACCTTAAAGGATGTGCTGGAAGAGATCGTCGAAATAACCGAAGGAATTGTCATTAAGAGGCGCATCGGCATCCATGATCCAATACAACGGACGATCATGATACATTGCTGCCACCAGTGAGAACGTACTGGGAGCCCCGATTAGATAGTCACAGTGCGAGAGCAAGCACAGATCTTCGCCAGGGTTCCCATCGGGAAACACCACCTCACATGCCGGTAACTCCCGCCTATAATAGTCTTTATCCAGTTTCGGGTCATTGCCACAGATAAACACCCTCACCTGTTTATCCGGATGCAACGCCAGGAAACGCCTGATTATCCCCACATACTGCTCGTCAGAGTAGAAAAACTTGCCATCATAGAACGTCGCATAGTCCCCCCTCCGGATATGCACGCCCAAATTTAGTTCACTCTCAGTTTCAAACTCTAAATTCCTCTTTATCTTCTGCTCGATATCCTCGTGAAAGGCAAACAGCTCCAATATCTCCGTCTTATACTTCAGAAACAGGTCATACCAATGTGCCTCCCATCCTGTCACCACCAGCATACGTTTCTGAAGCATGACATCCTCGTTGCGAAGATTTTGCGCCGCGTCGTCACTGAAGGTCACTGTCGGTATCAATCCCCATTTGGCGGCATATTTCGCAAAGACGTAGGTGGCGAAATTGTGATGCTTCGTATCGCAGATATGGAAATACTGATACTTATAGGCAAAGCGCATCGACATCGTCTTGCGCCCATGCTCCCTGCTCCAGGCATACACATGCCCATACTGCAGTATATTATTCGCCATCCGGCCCCTATCGTGAACAAAAAACACTATAAACTATAACTTTAAACTATTCTTCAACTCCTTCCCGAGGAACGACTTTCCCATCTACAACCTGGAATCGTCTGTCAAACTCCTCCCTCGTGCGCTTCCAACGGTTATGGCTCCAGAGCCACAACTCAGGTTGCCTGCGGATACTCGCCTCCAACATCTGATGATAGATGTCCGTAGCCTCAAACTCCTTCAGTTCCTCCGGTTTGCGAGTAATCAACTTAAACTCCGCCTCATAATAGCCCCGTTTCTTATGCGAAACCTCGAGGAAGAAAATCGCCTGATGGTTCTTGATGGCGATACGTTCCGTACCCGTCATCACCGGCGTATCATGGTTCAGAAACCAGCACCAATGGTGGATATTGTTCCAGTGCGGCACTTGATCGCCCAGATAGCCAAACACCGTAGGCTGTTGCTTCCGCTTATATTCTATTGTTTTCCGGAGGATATCCACCAAGGGAATACACTCTGCTCCCCACCGCTCGCGCAACCGCAGGAAGAGTTTATCGAAAGCCTCATTCTCCAAAGCATGATACAATTGTCCACACTGGGCTTTCTCCGATACCCACAGAGGCAGCGAGGTAATCCACTCCCAATTGAACGAATGTCCCAGATAGACAGCACACGATTGACCCTCTGCCACACACTCATTCACTGCCTCGGTACCTTTGAATACCAGATGTCGCCTCATCTTCTCACGGCTCATCGTCCGCATCTTCACCGCTTCCACGAAATAATCGCACAGCCGATGGTAGAACTTCCGTTCTATCTTACGGATCTCCGTCTCCGACTTCTCCGGAAACGATGTCGTAAGGTTACCGCGCACCACCTTCACTCGGTAGCCTATCAGGCGATAAAGCACCAAGTAGACAAAATCGCTCAACATGTAATGCACCCAGAATGGCAGCAGCGAGAGCAGATACCACAAGGCAGACACGAGACTATAGATCACCTTATTCTTCATATATCTTCTTGATCTGCTCGTAATAATGCGTGTAATTCAGATGGTCGTCGAAATCGGCCTTCGCCTGCTTTCCTAAGCGCTGGCGCAGGGCCGCATCATCCACCATACGGGCAATAGCCTCAGCAAGTGCCTTGGCATCATCGGGAGGCACCAATAATCCGTTCTGCTCCTGCACCACATACTCACGCTGTCCACCGTTGTTCGTCACCACCACAGGACGTCCTTGCGACATATACTCCTGTGGCGACAGCGGGCAACCCTCCTGCACTGTCGATGCCAAGATACCGAAGTCAGCACCCGCCACATACGGCAGCACGGGATGTACAAACCCCGCAAACACCACCTTTTCAGCGATATCTTTTTCCTGCACCGTCTGCTTCAGATGGGCGGTATATTCCTCACTACCGCGCCCCACCAGCACCAACCGGAAATTCCTCTCCTTGATCTGTGCCACTGCCTCCAGCAGCGTATCGAGCCCCTTCTCAGGATCCAATCTTCCGTGGAACATGCCAATCACACAATCCTCGGGAATATCATACTGGGCCCTGATATCCACGGTGGTCACCGTTTCCGGCACCACAATGCTCGTATGCACAATACCCAGCTTCTTCTCATCGATTGTAGGCTCTGTGCTGAGGAATGCCGACTTCGACAGTTCCGAGTCGAAGATCAGACGGTCCAGATGGCGATAGAGCCAGCGGTAGAGCAACGTGTTCTTACCCTTCCGCGTCAGATGCCTACACATCACCACCCGCACCTGCTTATTCCTCATCAGACACCGGGCATAACACGCCGTAAACGCATCCTTAAAGTTATGGGCATGGATAGTCGAATGATTATCAATCACCTTCGCCATTTTCCAGGCACTTTTTACATCCAGCGCCCCTCCCAAAGCCAGCGGAATCACCTTCATCCCAGCCTCTTGATACTTCTGCATAATCGCCTCCACAGGCTTGCAGAAAATGGTCACATCGATGCCGTCGGCCATCTGTCGCTGACTCAGGTCGTAGACGTACTGCTCGCCTCCGCCCCACTCCTTATTCGATACGATATGGAAAATCTTCATGCTGCAAAAGTAATAATTTAATGGCGATTCCGCAAATTTTATGCAATAAATTTTGCGGAATCGCTTTTTTGTGCTACCTTTGGCACAAAAATATTATGGCCAGCTACGATATAGAGACCCTCCATCAGCACATTCTGCAGATTCTATTGTCTGTAGACCGTGTTTGCCGTGAGCACAACATCAAGTACTACTGTTGGGCAGGCACTATGCTGGGTGCCGTCCGTCACAAGGGTTTCATCCCCTGGGACGACGATATGGACATCTGCATGCCCCGTCCCGACTACGATCGTTTCATGATGCATGCCCACGAGTGGTTGCCGGCACCCCTCGAAGCCCTGTGTATCGAGACCTCGCCCACCTACCCCGGAGGCTTCGGCAAGATTGTCGACAGCAGCACCACCTTGATAGAGCGTGCCCACAGCGACTACCTCGCCGGCATTTATATCGACGTGTTCCCCATCGACGGCATCTCCAAAAACAAGATAGCCCAACGGTTAGCTGTGGCACGATACAAGGCCCTCGACAAACTGCTCTACTTCCTCCATCGCGATCCATACAAGCACGGACATGGTCCCAGTGCGTGGCCCATACTGCTCATCCAGCGTTGCTTCACCCACGAGTGGGCGCGTCGTCAGTTGCGTGCCGCCTATCTGGCCTACGACTACAACAAGTCTGATTACGTACTCGACTACGACGATGGTGTGCAGGGTGTGATTCCCAAGACCATGTTAGGCACGCCGCAGCCCGTCGAATTCGAGGGTCATACCGTGATGGGAGTGGAACAGGCCGATGCCTATCTCCGTAATAAATATGGTGAATATATGGTCATACCGCCGCACGACAACCAGCGCCAGCATAACTTCTATTATTTGGACTACGATCTACCATATCGGGAATATCAGGACAACCGCGCTTTCGTTAACCGCGATAGCGCTTCTCAATGATCTTCGCCACCAGGATAAACTGATACATGGCATGCATCCCCGAGCGTATCAAACCTCGGATGCCCATACGGAAGCTCCCATCCATCACATAACTCTTGAAGAAACGCCACAGCGGTCGCCAGAAAAGGGCTGCTATGCCATATTGTTTCTTCTCAGTCTCGTTGTCGGTATACACGTTCATCTTCGCCACATACTCATGCATGGTTTCATCCATCAGATGCAGCAGTCGCGCCTCCTTCGGGGCCTGCATCTTCTCCACGCGCCCTGATACTTTCGGCAGCGAATGGATGGTCGGTGGCCATTCCGTACCATCGCGCACCAGAAACCGCAACTGATAGTCATAATGGAAGTCGCGCACGAACATACCCATAAACATATTCTGCCTTGGGATATAGTAGCCCGACGCCGCATCCTCACGCTTGATCTCCTGATAGAGTGCCTCACGCAGTTCCGGAGT
Source organism: uncultured Prevotellaceae bacterium (assembly GCA_902785945.1). GTDB lineage: Bacteria > Bacteroidota > Bacteroidia > Bacteroidales > Bacteroidaceae > Prevotella. The sequence goes on along the minus strand of CADAAR010000007.1, from coordinate 40,826 downwards.
CACGATCTCATCGGCATCCACCACCAGTACCCAAGGATTCCGCGCTGCCTGTATGGCGAAAGTCCTAGCAGGCTCGCAACAGGTATGGCCGTTTTTCGGGAACGTCACCACGCGACAACCATACCCCTCGGCTATCTTCACCGTGTCGTCGGTACTCTCCATATCGCACACCACCACCTCGTCGAAGTCCTTCACCGACTCCAACACCTTCGTCAGATGCTGCTGCGCATTATACGTATTAATGACGACAGATATCATGCCTTGATCACGGTGTTATAGGCTTGAATGACAGTGTCGATGACGCACTGTGTCATTTCCTCGTTCAACTGCGGATAGCACGGCAACGATATCTCGTGAGCATAGTTCAGGTAGGCCTGCGGATAGTCCTTGACGTCATAACCCAGATCGCGGAACAGCGTCAGCATCGGCAGAGGGATGAAGTGTACGTTCACAGCTACCTCCTGTTTGGCTATCTCCGCGATGATCTCATCGCGTTGTTCCTCGGTGATGCCCTTGATCCTCAGCGCATACACGTGGTACGATGTCTCCCGTCCATCCTGACATACTGCTGGGGTGATGGCCCACGGCTCTTTGCTGAACGCCTCGTTGTAAGCGGTAAAGATCCGTTTACGCTCTGCCAAGAGCTTGTCATACTGCCGTATCTCCGCAAGTCCGATGGCAGCATTCACGTCAGCCATGTTCGCCTTCATACCCATGCCCACGATATCGTAGCGCCAACCGCCGGCCTTGCTCTTCGTAAAGGCATCCTTTGTCTGGCAGTTCAGCGCCATCATCCTCAGCTGCTGATACAACTGCTGGTTGTCGAAGGGTGCTGGCATGTTCAGACAGATGGCACCACCCTCTGCCGTGGTGATGTTCTTCACAGCATGCAGCGAGAAAATGGCGATATCGGTCTCCGTACCCGAGAACTTCCCGTGGTAGTGGGAGCCTATGGAGTGTGCCGAGTCGTTGATCACGCAGATACGCCCCAACTGCTCCATCACCTTCGAAGTAGGCTCAAACATCGCTTTAATCTTCGGCTCATTCACCAGTGCCATGATGCCGTCGTAGTCGCAGGGGAAGCCTGCTATGTCCACGGGTATGATAGCCTTCGTCTTTGGAGTGATAGCCTTGCGGATGGCCTCCACACTGATATTCAGATCCTCGTCAGAGTCCACCATCACGGGCTTCGCACCAGCCCACAACACGGCGAAGGCAGTGGCGCAGTACGTATAGGCGGGAATGATTACCTCGTCACCGGGCTTCACGCCCAGCCAGCGCAGCATCATAATAGCGCCTGTGGTCCACGAGTTCACGCAGAGCACGGCCTGCGTACCCGTCAGCTTTACTATCTCTTCCTGCAGAGCCGCCACTTTGGGGCCTGTGGTAATCCAGCCGGAGCGCAGCGAGTCGGTCACTTCCGCAACCACCTGGTCGTCAATATACGGGGGTGAAAATGGTATCTTCATCTACATTCTTTATATATTTCGATGCAAAGATACAAAAAAGTTACGGAAACCCCACTATATGAAGTGTTAAAAGAAAAAAAGACCGATTTGTAACGGACGGTTCTTTTTTCAATTGTCTTATAAGTCCAATACTTTTGGTTATTCAGGCAAAAGTATTGGACTGTTCAAACTAGTTCTTTCTTTTTAGGAAATTGTCTATAATTATGAATTTCATGATATGAAAGTGGGGCGCAAGCGATGCGAAGCCAAGCAGACTCATCGGGGGAGAGATGAGGTGAGAGAGTATCGAAGACGTGCTGGTGATAAGTATTGAGCCAGTCGATTTCCTCAGACAAGAGCATGTCAGCGACAACAGGCGACTTGTCGATGGGACAGAGGGTGAGTGGTTCGAACTGAAGGAACTGGCCAAACTCTGTCTCTTTGTATTGCGTGACAAGCAGGGTATTCTCGATGCGCACGCCGAACTTGCCAGCAAGATAGATGCCAGGTTCGTCGGTAACGGTCATACCTGCCATCAATGGGGCCGGTTTCCATTCCATACGGATCTGATGAGGCCCTTCATGCACATTCAGGTAAGTACCCACACCATGACCTGTGCCATGCAGATAGTTCAGGCCTTCACGCCACAAGGCCTCACGGGCCAAGACATCAATCTGCGTACCGCTGGTACCTGAGGGAAACTTGCAGAGCTCTATCTGGATATGTCCCTTGAGCACGAGGGTATAAATGCGTTTCTGTTCCTCAGTCAGAGGGCCGAGGGCAATGGTACGGGTGATATCGGTTGTACCGTCGAGATACTGAGCTCCACTATCGAGCAGGAGGAAACCTTCAGGTTTCAGAGGAATATCAGTTTCCGGAGTAGCCTCATAATGCACAATAGCACCATGAGCCTGATAGCCTGCAATGGTATCGAAGGAGAGACCGCGATAAAGCGGCTGCTCAACGCGAAGCGTTTCTAGTTTTTCAGAAATAGAGAGTTCGGAAAGGCTAGACATTCCGGAATCTCCGAAAAATCCAGACAACCAATAGAGGAACTTTACCATGGCGATGCCGTCTTTCAGCATCGCCGACTTAAAACCCACGATTTCCTTTTCATTCTTGACAGTCTTCATCCGCTTGACAGGAGATTCTTCTTCCACTATCTCACGAACAACTGATTTGTAAAGGACATAGTTCACTTCGTGGGGATCGAGCAGGATATTATACTCGAAGTAGTCTTTCAGCCCCTTGCAGGTTTCCTCGTAAGATGCCACCCCTACCCCTTCTGCTTTCAGATAAGCCTCAACTTCTGGAGACAGTTTCACCTTATTAATATATAAGGTGACCTCTTTCGACGAAAGAAGAAGATAACTGACAAAGACAGGATTACAATGCACATCAGAACCACGCAGATTCAGTGTCCAGGCAATATCGTCGAGGGCAGTCATTAGCATGCCGTCGGCATGTTTCTCACGCAGGGCCTGACGGATACGAGCTATCTTATCGTGTGTGCTCTCACCGGCATATTCCAAGGGATACACTTCAACCGGATTCTCCGGAATAGCCGGACGATACTTCCATATTAATTTAAGGGGATCGAAGTTCGTGCGTAGAGTAATACCCCCCTGCTTGCGGAGGTCGGAAACCAGAGCATTCACCTCATTGACAGAACTGCACCAGCCGTCGATTCCCACTTCGGCACCAGCACCACACTCGCGGCCAATCCATTCGGCAATAGTGGGTGTGCCTTCTATCTTTAGTTTCATCAGCTGGTACTCCGTACCCTTCAGCTGCTCCTCGGCAGCTATAAAGTAGCGGGAATCGGTCCAAAGGGCGGCACTAGTGAGCGTCACAACCGCCGTTCCTGCAGAGCCATTGAAGCCAGAAACGAACTCACGACCCTTCCAATGGTCAGCCACATATTCACTCTGATGGGGATCAGTACTCGGAAAGATAAAGGCTGCGAGATGTTCCCGCTGCATTACCTCCCGCAGATCACGCAACCGTTGATTCACTATCTCTGAACGGATTGTCATATAACAGAATTCTAATTATCGACCTTGCAACGATCAGTATAGACTTTACGGAAATCAGACCATGAATAATAGGGGAAGTTATCTGTTGAAATTGGGAGTGTAGCCTCTGCGCCATTTAGAAGACACTTCACCAGGATATCATCAGGTCCCTTCTTTCCGCGATAGAAAATGAGCTGAATGTTTGAAGCCTTACCCGTTTGCCAGTTCTGGTAGATATTCTTCACCTCGTTGGGATCTTCCGGATCCTTGTCAGCGCCATTGAGTCCCATCAGCACCGTCAAGGGTCCGATACAAGTATCATGGCCGAAGCGAAGATCGGCAATACGGTCACTGCTGCCATTAATAACAGCATCGGCCTTCTTGAGGATATCCTGCAGGATAGGAATCATATCATACTTTGGCGTGAACACCCACGAGTAGGAGCCGAGATTAGAGTTTTCCCAACGAGCAACGATTTCCTGGTCGGTGATGATGTTACCCATCATGCCCTCGTGGCCAATGCTAGGAAGCGAGGTATAAAGGTTGATGAGATTCTCTGGGATACGATTTACACGTCCTGGCAGACTATCAGTGCTGGTGAAGGTGCGGGCAAGGATGAGACTGTCGAGTTTGTCCTCGTAATGGAACAAGTCGCGATGACTCTCATAGCGGGCCTTTGCTCTGGGGAACTTATGTTTCACAGGGTTCTGACGGTCAGTAGGCACAACACCATCGAGGGTAAAGCGGGAGGACTGTTCGCGAATCTCTATCTTAGGATTACACTGTACCAGCTCCTGGCAAAAGGCCGACATACTGAGTACGCAACGGCCTGAGAGCGAGGAGATAGCCAGCACATTGCCACCGTGCTTAAACACCTCAGGGAAATTGTTATACATGGTACGGGCGATGCGCTGGTGTTGTTCCCAACCCAGATTGGACAACTCACTCACACCAGTCTTCAACTCGTCCTTGCAGCCCGAGAAGCGCTCGTAGAAGCGCTCACCCTCAGCGGTGAGTTGGTGTCTGCGATGGGCCGTAACCAACAGGGTGTCAAGCTGTGGGTAGAGCATCTCGTTCCAATAATAACGGGAACCATGACGAGAATAGTGGCTGATATAGAACGGCTTGTAACCTTTCGGTGCCTTAGTCAAAGCCGGTGCATCGAATGAGTAAGGGAAATCGGTGCCATAGGCCCTTTTCGGATCTGCCTTGAGTTGGTCAAATGGATTCACACGCTGTGCCCATGACATCATGGTCAAGGTCACAAAAAACACAATAGAAAATATTCGTTTCATATGCTGGTAATTAATGATATTCATAAGCGACGGCAAAGATACAAATTTTTCTTGATTACTGCAAGTAAATTGCTGTGAATTATCTCGGAGGAGTGATTTTGATTATTTTGCTACTTATATATTGCAAAGCGGTGGCGGAAAATATTAATCTCTGTTAATCTGTTGACGCTATGGTTTTTTTTGCGTAACTTTGCACCACTTTTGATACATCAAACAAATTAAATATACGTATTATGGCAACATTAACAAATGAGAAGTTGACCATCGTCGGCGCTGCCGGTATGATTGGTTCAAACATGGCTCAGACCGCCCTGATGATGGGTCTGACAAGTGAAATCTGTCTGTACGACGTATTTTCTCCCGAGGGTGTGGCTGAGGAGATGCGCCAGAGTGGTTTCGACGATGTGAATATCGTGGCTACCACCGATGCTGAGGAGGCTTTCAAAAACGCTAAGTACATTATTTCTTCAGGTGGTGCTCCCCGTAAAGCTGGCATGACCCGTGAGGATCTGCTCGCCGGCAATTGTAAAATTGCTGAGGAGCTTGGTCAGAACATCAAGAAGTTCTGCCCCGATGTGAAGCATGTGGTCATTATTTTCAACCCTGCTGACCTTACTGGTCTGGTTACCCTGCTGTACTCTGGTTTGAAGCCCGGTCAGGTAACAACCCTTGCTGGTCTCGATACCACCCGTCTGCAGAGCGCACTCGCCAAGAAGTTTGGCGTGATGCAGAACCAGATCACCGGTTGTGCTACCTACGGTGGTCACGGTGAGCAGATGGCCGTATTCGGCAGCCATGTAGAGATTGCCGGTCGCAAGCTGACCGATATCATCGGTACCGCTGAGTTCCCCGCTGAAGAGTGGGAGCAGATGAAGATCGATGTGACCAAGGGTGGTGCAAAGATTATTGAGCTCCGCGGACGCAGTTCTTTCCAGAGCCCCGCTTATCTCTCAGTTGAGATGATTCGCGCCGCTATGGGTGGTGAGCCCTTCCGCTTCCCCGTTGGAACATACGTAAAGACCGACAAGTACGACCACATCATGATGGCCATGAAGACCACCATGACTGCTGAAGGCGCAAAGTTCGAGGTACCTCAGGGTACTGCCGAGGAGAATGCCAAGCTGGATCAGAGCTACGAGCACCTCTGCAAGATGCGTGACGAGTTGGTGACACTGAACATCGTTCCTCCCATCTCTGAGTGGAGCAAGATCAATCCAAACCTCTAATCTGCAGGTATGGCTTTGATTAAAAGTTATCGCGGTCTCGCTCCCAAGTGGGGGCGAGACTGTTATTTCAGCGAGAATGCAACAATAGTGGGCGACGTGACCATGGGCGACGAGTGCTCCGTATGGTTCAATGCTGTTGTACGAGGCGACGTAGCACCCATCACCATTGGCAACTGCACGAACATCCAGGACGGTTCGTGCGTGCATGTGACCCACGAAACAGGTCCCACACATATCGGCAATTACGTAACCATCGGGCATAATGTGACCGTACATGCATGTACCATCCACGACAATGCCTTGATCGGCATGGGATCGACCCTGCTCGACGGCTGTGAAGTGGGCGAAGGCTCTATCGTAGCTGCCGGAGCCCTGGTGCTACAGAACACGAAGATTCCCGCTGGGGAAATCTGGGGCGGTGTGCCGGCCAAGTACATAAAACCCGTACGCCCAGGACAAACGGATAATGCCAAACACTATGTGGCGTATTCGAAATATTATCTGGAAGAGGAGAGAGGTAAGAGTTAAGAGGTGAGAGAATACTCTGCTATCATAAGATTCATCAAAGACTGGACATTGCCGGTGGCAATGGGCATTGGGGCTATAGCCTATTTAATCTTCGGTCTCACGCCATCGCTGGATGGGGCTGCAAGATTCTTCGGCCCAATCTTCGAGACTATCTTGCCATTGTTCATGTTTCTAGTGCTCTTCGTCACCTTCTGTAAAGTCGACTTCCGTCAGCTACGACCCGTAAGCTGGCATTTTTGGACAGGTGTGTTCCAATTGCTGTTCATCGGGGCACTAATGGGACTGATACTTGGTTTCCACATGCAGGGTGACAGTCTCATTCTGATGGAAGCCATTCTGATGTGTGTTATCTGTCCTTGCGCTACGGCTGCAGCCGTCGTTACCCAGAAACTTGGCGGCTCGCTGGAACAGATGACCACCTATACCTTTCTTTCGAATTTCATTACCGTCTTATTGGTGCCAGTATGTTTCCCACTGATTGAGAAAGGGGCCGACATCACTTTCTGGGCAGCTTTCATCAAGATTCTGCATGAGGTGTTTATTGTGCTGATCCTACCTATGCTGCTGGCCTATTTCGTGAAGCACTACCTGCACCGTCTGCACAAAAAAATCATCAGCATAAGGGACCTGAGTTATTACCTCTGGGCCTGTTCGCTAATGATTGTAACGGGAACCACGGTGAAGAACATCGTCAATGCCAAGACCACCCTTGTACTGCTGATGGCTATCGCTTTTCTGGGATTGCTGATGTGCGTGGTGCAGTTTGCTGTCGGACGGTTTATCGGCCACTATTTCAACCATACGCAGGAAGCAGGTCAGGCCCTCGGACAAAAGAACACAGCCTTTGCCATCTGGCTCTCTACAGCCTACCTGAACCCTCTGTCTTCTGTGGGTCCCGGCTGCTATATCCTGTGGCAGAATATCGTGAACAGCGTCGAGATCTTTATTTATTCTTCTCGTAATAGTCAAGGCCCTGCTTCACATTCTCTATCAGGGCTTCCGACGTAAAGGTAGCACCTGTAACAGTATCCACCTTCTTACTTTTTGCGGCCTTAATGGTCAGACCGTCCCAAGCATTCAGCATGGCCTTCTTTACTTGTGCCAGATATTTCGGTGTCTCCTGATTCTTGAGCACCTCGATTTTCTCAATCTTGTTCTTCTTAATATAGATTTTCAGGGGCACAGGACCATTATAGCCCTCCACATCCTTGGCAATGGTGGTGGTGTTGACTATCACGGCACCATTTTCCTTAGTGATGGCACTATCCTGCTTGCCGGCACTCATCAAAGCCACAGCAGCTATTACGATGATAAAATACTTCTTCATATTATGATTTCTTATAAACGTTTACACTATTTAGACCGCAAAGTTACAAAAAAGTTTAGTCATGCGCATATATAGTTCAACTTTTTTTTGTAATTTTGCAACCTGATTAATAACTTTTAGCGCAAAAAGGAATCATGAAGAAGTTTACCATGACGTGGCTAGCGCTGATGCTGGCCATTATTACCTATGCAGAGAAACGTGAAATTCACATTCTGGCAGCTAACGATATGCATGCCCAAATCGAGGTATTTCCACAACTAGCGGCCTTGGCCGATAGTCTGCGTACGATAGACCCTTCGATGCTGATTTTCTCGGCAGGCGATAACCGCACAGGCAATCCCATCAACGACAAATATATTCTGCCTGCCTATCCGATGGTGGCACTGATGAACCAGGTGGGATTCAACGCATCTGCCTTAGGCAACCATGAGTTCGATGTTCACTCGCTGAAACGACTGATTGGTCTGTCAAATTTCAGATACATCTGTGCAAATGCCTTCCCATCCGACTCCTCCGGTATCAAACTGGTACCCTATCAGATATTCGACGTAGAAGGGTTGAAGGTTGGCGTCATAGGTTGTATCCAGACCAGTCCGAAAGGCATTCCTAGCACCCATCCTGACAATCTGGAGGGCATCAGCTTCAAACCCGCAGAAGAGGTGATTCCACAATACGAATGGCTCAGCAAGGAATGCGATGCCACCATCCTCCTATCACACTTAGGTTATCCCGACGACATCAAGATAGCAGAGCAATTTCCTTGGTTCGACTTGATCATCGGTGGTCATACCCATACCCAACTGACAGGCAATGAGGTAAAAAACGGCGTGTTAATCACCCAGAACAGAAACAAGCTGCATCGCGTCACCTATATCACCCTTACCGTAGAAGGCGGAAAAGTGGTTGATAAAAAGGCCGAATACATCGACGTTAGAAAATACCACAACACCGTGAAAGTGGTAGAGGAGATGATCCGATTCTACAACGACAACCCCACCCTGCGCCGTGTACTGGCCGAGGCCGACACGCCCTTCGAAACCCGTGAGGAGCTGGGATGTATGATGTGCGATGCCTTCATGGCCGAGACAGGGGCAGAGATTGGTATTGAGAACCCGGGTGGTGTACGTATCGATACACTTCCACAAGGCGACATCACCGTGCGTAATGTATTGGAGATGGACCCCTTCGACAACCATGCCGTTATACTGGAACTGACAGGCGACGAGATTGCCCGTATGATGCTATCGTACTGCCATAACACGCTTCACAGTTTCCCATACGTAGGTGGAATGACGTGCGAGATCACACTCGAGAAGGATTTCCCTGAGAAAATCAAGTGTATCAAGTTGTTTACGCTCGATGGCAAGAAACTGAACATGAAGAAAAAGTATAAGGTTGTGACCAACAATTATATCCCTGCCACCAGCGAAATCCCTGAAGGTTCCGCTCACACGCTGAACTTGGAGACCAGCGATATCATCATGCAATATCTGGAAAAGAAGGGAACAGTGAGCTATCAAGGCGTTAGCAGACTGAAGACAATATCAGCCAAGTAGCGCCAGCCTTTCCCTTAACATATTGACCGGCCAGCTGACCCTGTGCCTTGAGATAAGCCTCATCGGTGATAAAGCGATTCATCAGTCGTTCAAAATCGTTGTAGTTGGTAATCTCAAAGCCACCACTCTGCTTCAATGCCTGAGCTTCCTGGAAACGTTCATTGTTGGGACCGAAGAACACGGGCACATCCCAAACGGCAGCCTCCAGAAGATTATGGATGCCCACGCCAAAACCGCCACCGACATAAGCCACATCACCATAATGATAGATGCTTGACAGCAGACCGAAGCAGTCAATGATTAGTACCTCGGCCTCGCCCAGATCTCCGGAATCTCCAGACAATCCGGAATACCTGATTACTTTACGACCTTCGAGCAGTTTTTCTATCTGCTTGAGATGATCTTCACCTATCACATGCGGAGCGATGATGAGCTTCCAGTCGCGGTGCTCATTGAAATACTTGATAAAAATCTCCTCATCAGGCTGCCACGACGAACCAGCCACAAAGACTTTGGCATCTTGCTTGAACGCTTTGACGATGGGCAGTTGCTTTGCAGCCTCCTTAATCTGCAACACACGATCGAAACGGGTGTCACCAACAATAGTGACACAATCAATACCAATCTTTGCCAACAATTCCTTACTGATTTCGTTCTGAACAAAGAAATGTGTAAAGCAGTTCAACACACGTCCATACTGTCGACCATACCATTTAAAAAACACCTGATCAGGACGGAAGATGCTTGACACGCTATAGACAGGCACATTCCTATGCTTTAGAATATGCAGATAATTATACCAGAACTCATACTTGATGAAGAATGCCTTCACCGGACGCACCAGTCTTAAGAATCTGCGTGCATTGGTAATGGTGTCGAGCGGCAGATAGGTGATAATATCAGCCCCCTCATAATTCTTTCGGACCTCATAACCAGAAGGAGAGAAGAATGTCAGCAGAATCTTGTATTCCGGATGGTCCTTACGCAACTGCTCCATCAATGGACGACCTTGCTCGAATTCTCCCAATGATGCGGCATGAAACCATACATACTGGGCTTCCGGGTCAACCTTCTCTTTGAGAATACGGAAGGCTTCGCGCTCACCATGCCACATTTTACGCACCTTCTCATTGAAGCGACTGTAAATCGCCACTCCAAGGAGATAGAGATATATGATGAGGTTATAGATCATCAGCCGAGCACTTCTATCGCACGTTTTGTTCTCTTGATAGTTTCTTCTTTACCAAGGAAGGCAGAGATATCGAACATTCCCGGGCCTTTGCCTTCGCCAACGAGTGCAAGACGCCAGGCATTCATCACATTGCCAAGTTTATACTCTTTTTGTTCCACCCAGGCATGAACAATCTGTTCCTGATTCTCAAGCGAGAAGTCATCGATACCTTCCAGTACGCCGACTAGCTCCGTCAATACCTGAGCAGAATCTTCCTTCCAACGTTTTTTCGCAGTCTTTTCGTCATACTCAGTGGGTGCCTCAAAGAAGAACGAACACAGCGGCCACAACTCCTTGACGAAGCTGACACGATCTTTCATCATTGCCGTTACAGCTGTCACACGCTCTAATGTCTCCTCCGGGCAGTGCTCCTTCACGATGGGGAAGAACAGAGCAGCGATCTCCTCAGCCGACTTTTTCAGGATATATTCATGGTTAAACCAGATACCCTTGTCATAAGCGAACTTCGCACCTGCCTTCGAGCATTTTGAAATATCAAAGAGAGGAACGAGCTCATCGAGTGTAAACATCTCCTGTTCTGTTCCAGGATTCCATCCTAATAACGCAAGGAAATTTATCACGGCCTCAGGGAAGTAGCCGTCCTCACGATAACCACGCGATGTTTCACCAGTCTTCGGGTCTTTCCACTCCAATGGGAACACAGGAAAACCTAAGCGGTCGCCATCACGTTTAGACAGTTTCCCCTTTCCATCAGGCTTCAGCAACAAAGGCAGATGAGCGAATTGTGGCATGGTATCTTCCCAGCCAAAGGCCTGATAAAGCAACACATGAAGCGGCGCGCTGGGCAACCACTCTTCACCGCGGATGACATGGGAAATCTCCATCAGATGGTCGTCAACGATATTAGCCAAGTGATAGGTAGGCAACTGATCAGCACTCTTAAAGAGCACCTTGTCATCGAGAATATCTGTTTTTACACGAACCTCACCACGAATCAAGTCGTTGACCAGCACTTCCTGTCCTGCCTCAATCTTGAAGCGGACTACATACTGCACACCATCGGCAATCAGTTTGTCAACCTCCTCCTTCGGCATCGTCAGTGAGTTACACATCATATTGCGCGTATGACAGTCATACTGGAAATTCTGGATCTCCGCACGCTTGGCTTCCAGTTCTTGAGGTGTATCAAAGGCAATATACGCTTTTCCTGCATCCAGCAATTGCTGAACATATTGCTTATATATCTTACGTCGCTCACTCTGACGATAGGGACCTTTATCGCCTCCGAAGCTGACACCCTCATCAAACTGAATGCCCAACCACTTAAACGATTCGATAATATACTCTTCTGCTCCAGGCACGAAACGTGTAGAATCGGTATCTTCAATACGGAAAACAAGATCGCCATGATGCTGGCGCGCAAACAGATAATTATACAAGGCAGTACGCACACCACCGATGTGCAAAGCGCCTGTTGGACTCGGTGCAAAACGCACCCTTACTCTTCTTTCTGACATAATAAATCGTTAATTTGAGTGCAAAGGTACAAAAAAATAGTGAATAGTGAATAGTGAATAGTGAATATTTTTGTATCTTTGCAGCAAAATTATATCGTCATGAACAATTTTAATCTAAAATTAGACATTACCTGGCGCGACTTCCTGATTCGTCTTGGCCTCATCATAGTTACCGTTGGTATTATCACATGGTTCCTACCTAGTGACACTGACAGTTCATTCAAGATAGAGAAAGGAAAGCCATGGGCCTATGCTGATCTGAGGGCGCCTTTTGACTTTCCTATATTAAAGACCGACGAAGCCGTCAAGGAAGAACGCGACAGTCTGTTGAAGCAATACGAGCCCTATTTCAATCTCAACAAGGAAACGGAGAGCGCACAGATAAGGCAATTCGCGAAAGATTATAACCAAGGTATCCCTGGCATTTCGAACGATTACATCAGCATCATTGCAAATAGACTTCACACCATCTACCATCAGGGCGTCATGAGTACCACCGACTATGCCTCTGTCAATAAAGACACCACACGGATGATTAGAATCGTCAGTGGCAAGACCGCAGTCAGTGTGAAGATCAACAAAATCTACTCGACTGTCTCAGCTTACGAGCAACTATTCCTGGATCCAGAGTTAGACAGCCATCGAGAGATTCTGCAGAAGTGCAATCTGAATGACTATATCGCTCCCAACCTAAGTTATGACAAAGAACGCAGTGAGGCCAGTCTGAGCGACCTGACCAACAGCATTCCACTGGCCAGTGGTATAGCCCAGCGTGGGCAAACGATTATTGACAGAGGAGACATTGTGGACAGCAAGACCTACAATATTCTCATGTCGTATCAGAAAGAGTTGGAACGTCGCAATAAAAACGACCAGCAGATCAGTGTTACGATTATGGGACAGATTCTGTATGTCTCTATTCTTGTGATATGTCTGACAATCTACCTGACACTTTTCCGCAACGACTATTTCGAGAAAATCAGGTCTATAGCCATGCTTTACTCTCTGCTCGTTTTCTTCACCGTCATCTCTTCGATTATGGTCGCCCATAATGTCCTGCATATCTATATTGTCCCGTTTGTGATGGTTCCTATCTTCATCCGGGTATTTATGGACTCGCGCACGGCCTTTATGACGCATACTGTCATGATCCTTATTTGTGCAAGTGCCCTGCAACGTCCTCTGGAATTTGTGGCAGTAGAGCTTGTTTCCGGTGTCGTGGCCATCTTCGCCTTAAGGGAACTGTCCAGCCGTTCACAGTTGTTCTGGACTGCTGTATTAGTAACTTTGGCAGCCTCGCTGACAAATCTGGCGCTCGACTGGATTGCGAACGACAACATGTCAAAGATCAACATCAGCGAATACAACTACCTGTTCGTGAATGGCATCTTCCTGTTCTGTTCTTACCCATTGCTTTATCTCATTGAGAAGACCTTTGGCTTCATTTCAAACATCACATTGATTGAGCTCTCCGACATGAACAAAGAGATTCTTCGTAAGATGAGCGAGGTTGCTCCCGGCACTTTCCAGCATTCCATTCAGGTGGGTAATCTGGCAGCAGAGATTGCCAACAAGATTGGTGCCAAAAGCCAACTCGTACGTACCGGCGCCTATTATCACGACATCGGAAAGATTCAGAACCCCATCTATTTCACTGAGAACCAGTCGGGCGTCAATCCCCATGAGAGCATGACTTTTGTAGATAGTGCCCAGATGATCATCAGTCATGTCACGGAAGGTCTCAAATTAGCGGAGAAATATAACCTGCCCGATGTCATCAAGGACTTTATTGCCACCCATCATGGTCTCGGAAAAGCCAAGTATTTCTATGTCAAACAGAAAAATGCCTTCCCTGACGAAGCCGTCGACGATCTTCTGTTCACCTATCCAGGACCAAATCCCTTCACCAAGGAACAAGCCATCCTGATGATGGCCGACTCTGTAGAAGCCGCCTCACGGTCGCTGCCAGACTATACGGAGAAAAGCATCCGTGAACTGGTGAACCGTCTCATCGATGCTCAAGTAGCTGAGGGTTATTTCAAGGAGTGTCCCATCACATTCCGGGATATCGCCTATGCCAAGACTGTCCTCATCGAAAAGCTGAAGACCATCTATCATACCCGTATCAGCTACCCCGAATTAAAGAAGTAAAGAGTGAATTGTTTGCACAAAATTGCACATTTGTGCATATTTGTGTGCAGTTTTTGTTAATATTCGTTAACTTTGTGTGCGCAAACACAACGTTTTAAAACAATCTGCCTACCTTTGCGGCCGATTTTAAAGATTGTTTTAGGATTATGAACAAAATTAAAGGAATGATGGCCGGCGTGATGCTGGTATCAACAATGACAACCGCCACAGCAGGTGGCATCTTAACCAACACCAACCAGAGTATCGACTTCTTGCGTAACCCCGCCCGCGACGCCGCTATTGGTCTCGACGGTGTGTATAGTAACCCCGCAGGTGTAGCCTTTCTCCCAGAAGGATTCCATTTGGGATTCAATTGGCAATATGCCCACCAAACGCGTACCATCACGAGCACCAATCCCGTCTTCGCTTTAGGTCGTAAGAATCAGGGACAGACCACTAAGCAGTTCGAAGGAGTGGCCGATGCTCCTTTCATCCCCTCTCTTCAGGCAGCCTATAATAAAGGTGATTGGAGCATGCAGTTTAATTTCTCCGTACCTGGCGGCGGCGGCAGTTGTGAGTTTGCCGACGGTCTGGGTTCATTTGAAAGCGTCGTGGGTGGCATCGCCCATCAGTTAGGGGGTCTGGACCAACTCGCCACTGCCCTTGGACAGCAGGCACCCGGTGTTTCTGGCTATGACATGGACGGCTACATGCAGGGACGCAACTATTACTTCGGATTCCAGTTAGGTGCCGCCTATAAGATTCTGCCCAACCTCTCTGTCTATGGTGGTCTGCGACTGCTTTATGGCACCGCCACCTATAAGGCCAAGATCAGCAACATCCAGGTAAAGACCGCTGGTGGTTACGTAGACTTCGGCAGTTTCATGCAGTCGGCCACCGCCTTAGTCGATGGTGGTATCAGCACTGTCAACAACAATCTGGCACAGGTCAACGCCGGCATGGCACAATATGAGGCCGCAGGTGCTACAGCCCTGCCCGAGTATCAGCAGCTGGCAGCCACAAAGACTTACCTCGAAAATACTGCTGCCACCTTGCAAGGCACCAGTCAGAGCCTCAACGCCCTGCAGAAATACTCTCAGGGTGTGAACCTACTCTGCAACCAGTCGAGTGTAGGTATAGCCCCCATCATTGGTATCGACTATAAGTTTGGGCGTTTCAATATTGCCGCCAAGTACGAAGCCAAGACACAGATTCGCATGCTGAATGAATCAACCGTCAACGAGGCCAGTGAGATTGCAGCGGTCAATAAGTTCCGCGATGGTGAGAAGATTGATGAGGACTCTCCTGCACAACTTGCCATTGGTGCCATGTGGAGTCCTGTCGACGAGGTACGCCTCAACTTGGGCTACCATCACTTCTACGACACCAAGGCCCATTGGTATGGCAACACCCAGAACCTGCTCGACGGCGGTACGAACGAATACCTCGGTGGTGTGGAATGGGATGTCACCGACCGTCTGACCATCTCGGGTGGTGGACAGTTCACCCGTTACCAGCTCACCGACGCCTATATGAACGATATGTCGTATGTGGTCAACTCCAGCAGTATCGGTTTCGGCTTCAACTACAAGGCCACCGACCAGATTACCTTGAAGGCAGCCTACTTCCAGACCAACTACGGTGATTACGACCGCACGGATTACCCCACCGCTGGTGTCAGCGACTCCTTCACCCGAACCAACCGCGTACTCGGCATCGGTTGTGAATTGAATCTATAGATTTACAACGGGTCGACGTCGTAATAGATTTGCAAAGTACTATAGCGCTTGTCTTGCAGCATCTGTTGCTGGGCAAGCGCTAAATATTTGCGGACTTCAGCCATATTTAGGCCAGATTCTAACTTCAGTACGATCTTACGGATGGAGAGCGACTTGACCTTCGAGATGCTAGGTTTGTCAGGGCCTAAGACACGGCCCGAGAACCACTGTCGCAACAGGGCACCCATCTCCATGCCAGCTTTTGCGACGACTGCATCCTGACGGTGTTTGAGATAGACATAGACTAGACGATAATAAGGCGGATAGCGGAACTGCTGACGTTCGGCTATCAACGAACGGTAGAAAGCAGTATAATCATTGTGGACCACCTGGGCTATCAAAGGTAAATCGGGACTCTTAGTCTGCAATATAACCAGTCCACGTTTACCCTTACGCCCAGCACGACCGCTAACCTGCGCCATCATCATAAACGCCTGTTCGTAGGCGCGAAAATCCGGATAGTTGAGCATGGTATCGGCATTGAGAATACCCACTACAGAGACTTTATCGAAATCCAATCCCTTTGAGATCATCTGCGTGCCAATAAGCAGATTGGTGCGGCCAGCAGAGAAATCGTTGATGATGCGCTCATATGCCTGACGGCTGCGGGTGGTATCGAGATCCATGCGGGCGATACGGGCGTCGGGGAAAATATCGTGCACCTCGGCCTCTATCTTCTCAGTGCCATAGCCACGCGTCTGCAACTGAGTACAACCGCAATTGGGGCACTCCACAGGCACCTGATAGGTGTTGCCACAATAATGGCACGTCAACTGGTTCAGATTTCGGTGAAGGGTGAGCGATACGTCGCAGTGCTGGCAATGAGGCACCCAGCCACACTGTTTACACTCAATCATGGGGGCATAACCACGACGATTCTGAAAGAGAATGGCTTGTTCGCCACGTTCCAAAGCCTCACGAACCTTACATAATAATAGAGGCGAGAAAGGGCCGTTCATCATCTTTCGATGCTGCAGATCCTTGATATCGACAACTTGTATCTCAGGGAGTTCGATTCCTTTGTAACGCTCAGTGAGTTCAACGAGGCCGTACTTACCCGTCTTGGCATTGTGATAGGTTTCTAACGAAGGCGTAGCGGTACCCAACAGCACTCTACAACTGGAGAACATCTGCGCCAGCATGATAGCTGCACTGCGGGCGTGGTAGCGAGGCATAGGGTCTTGCTGCTTGTAGCTAGTCTCATGTTCCTCGTCGACAATCACTAAGCCTAAGTTCTGAAAGGGTAGAAAAACGGCACTACGTGCGCCCAAAATCACATCATAGGGATGACCACTGAGCTGCTTCTGCCAGATTTCCACACGCTCCGCATCGGAATATTTGGAATGATAGATGCCCAACCGGTCACCAAAAACACGTTGCAGGCGACTCATGATCTGCACGGTCAAAGCAATCTCGGGCAAGAGATAGAGCACCTGCTGTTTCTTTTCCAGTGTCTGACGAATCAGGTGGATATAGAGTTCAGTCTTACCGCTAGAGGTGACACCATGCAAAAGGGTCACGTTTTTCTTGAGGAAAGAGAACTGAATCTGGTTATAGGCATCCTGCTGAGCAACGCTGAGGGGTTGGATTTTATCCAAATGAGGCTCTCCACCGTGATTCAAACGTCCAACTTCCTGTTCATAAGTCTCTAAGAGTCCACGCTTGATAAGAGCCGTGACGGTCTGAAGAGAATGGCCTTGGTTCAGGAGTTCATCACGGGTGATTTCAGAATCAAAGTGGAGAAAATCGATGAAGGCTGCCTGCTGCTTAGGGGCGCGCTGCAGCATATCGAGAGCGATGTGAAGGGCTTGTTCATTACGAAACTGAGGAGTGAGACGGATATAGGTCTCGGTTTTGGGTTTATAGCCATCTTCAGCTTTCAGACCAGAGGGAAGAGCGGCTTTATAGACCTCACCGATGGGAGACATGTAATAGTCAGCGATCCATTGCCAGAGACGAAGCTGAGAGTCAAGGAGAATGGGTGAGACGTCAAGTACCTGAAAGATGTCTTTGATCTGCATCCCGTTAGGGAGAGGTCCTTTGTGCGTTTTAGCAACAATACCCACATAGGTCTTATTACGGCCGAAGGGAACAAGGACACGAACACCAATCTTCACCTGTTCCGCCAACGGCGTTGGAACGGAATAGGTGAAGACGCCGTCGAGCGGCACAGGCAAAATGACGTCGACGAACAAAGCCTACTTAGAAATAATAGGTGGCAGAGATCTGCCAGGATTTGGGTTTAGTATCGTCAGAAACAGCCTTCACGCCCTCATCGAAAGAGGCGTCAGCCGTAGAACTGACGGCCACATTATAGATAAAGCCAAACTCCAAGTGACGAGACAGGAAGAAACCAGCACCAAGATTCACACTAAAAGCCGACTTCTTTAGCTGGAAAGTATTCTGAACATATTCATGCTCCCACTTAAAATCCACATCGTCACCGATATTGAATGCGAACTGCGGACCAGCAGCCACATACAGACCTGCAGCCTCGCCAACGCCAAGCGTGAAGCGGGCATTCACCGGAACAAGAATATATTTTTGCTTGATAGACTCCCCATTGACCTTTGTAGACTTCTGATCATACAAACCGGCTATGTCGAGGCCCAGTCCCATGACAGGCAGAGCAACTTGAACGGTTGGGCCAACAAACCAGCCTAATCTGTTCTGGGTCTTAAACACTTTCTCATCGAACTTCATATCCTGAATGTCAAAACCACCCTTGACACCAAACTTGATGCCCTGTGCGTGCATCGACATGGTCATGGATGAAAGCAGTATAAATAAAGAAAGAAAACGTTTCATAAGCTTTCAATAATTAGTTCACGCTGCAAAGATACAAAAAAAGAGCGAATGTTCGCTCTTTTTATGGAAAAACTTTATAATCCCGCACTTAATGTCTTTGTCTACGGACGCTCACCCGGGCTGAACCATTGCTTGGAGAAGACGTACTTCCGCTGCTCTTTGATTTACTTGCATTCGTACGGCGTCCACTATTCTTGGCAGCTTTTGCCTTTGCTTTCTGAGCCGCCTTAACATTCGCGGGGTTGGCATTGGCAATGCTGTCGAGCGAGTCCTTGCGCTCCGGATCGCCGAAGATATTCTTACGGAATGCCTCCAACTCTGCCTCAATGCGTTTCTGCTCTGCCGACATCTTGGCGGTGTCGCCATCACAAATCTGTGCCAACGTCTTCCCGAGTCGGTTGGTGGTCTTATAGATCTTTCCCTTGTACTGGTTGGTGGTGAAGAAATCATCCATCGACATCGTGGCGGCATTGTTCAAGCTGCTAATCATTACCGACTGACGATTCAGATAAGGCTCCAAATCGCTGTATTTCACCCAGAACAGCGGATAAGCCGTGCCCTGACTATTGGGATCGTCGCTGATGATAAAGTCATCGCTACGCATCATCACCGGACAAAGGGCCAGCACTTTGATATGGAACGAAGAATTGGCCTGGTCGTAATAGGCACTCTCCTTCAGATAGATTTTCTTCACCTCGGCAGATGGAATGTCGCTGTTGTCAACTTTCAACTTGCCATTCGCCTCTTCATAGAAGATATGATAGTTGTCGAGCATGGTCTTCATCTCTATCTTCGAAGTCTCCTCAAAGACATCGCTACCATCGGTAGGATATTCATAGATGGGGATATAGCCATTCTGCGCCAACTTGAAGATATAGGTAAACAGATTCAGCTGTTTGCCCTGCGGTTCTACAGGATAATAGAGGCCCGCGTTAGCATCGTCTTCGAGATTAATCTCACGATAAATATCTCGACGCCAAACCACATCCTCAGGCATATCTACAGCCGTGGGGAACGAAATCTGTGCTCGCCTGGTCATAGCCGACGAAGGCGTGCTCTTCTTTTTCTGTTGCTGTTCGACCTGTTGTTGCTGAACACGACGAGCTTTCGGCTGTGCGGTAGCAGTGAATAGCGAAAAGTGAATAGTGAACAGTATTAACACCATTCTCACTATACACACACTACTCATATTACCTTTATACTTCATATTCGTCTTCATATCTTTACTATTCACTATTAACTATTAACTATTCACTTCACAATGACCTCCATCGGATTCTGCAGAGTACGTGTCAGACCATCGGGACCTACCACTGTCACACGCGAGATATAGAAACGACGGTTACGTGTCAGCTTGCGGAACGTTTCTTTCTGACGTGACGAGAACGAAGCTCCCTCGGATGACATCGGCACGGCATTACCCATATTGTCGAAGAA
This sequence comes from uncultured Prevotellaceae bacterium, assembly GCA_902785945.1. Taxonomy (GTDB): domain Bacteria; phylum Bacteroidota; class Bacteroidia; order Bacteroidales; family Bacteroidaceae; genus Prevotella. The sequence continues at coordinate 20,569 of CADAAR010000007.1, read as the reverse complement.
CACCGTCTCGAAACTCTGCACACGGAAAGCGATATCCAGGATGCCATCGTCGATGGCAGCACCAATGGCATCAGCACTCACCAATTGACTCTTGGCCAGACCACCACCACGATAACGGGTAGGATTGCCATGTTCATCCTTCATCGCAATATAAGGTGTAGGATCTGGCAACTTACGTACACGGAACTTGAATTGTCCCATCTGCTGCGGGTGGCCTGTATTGGTAGAGGTGACGGTAAAAGTCACATCCTGTCCCACTGCCGACGGACGAGCGATATAGCGACCAGGACCCGTAGATTGCAAACTACCACCACTCATTGTGGCCGAGATCTTATTCAGGGGTACACCCGGCACACTGATACTGATGGGGTTATTATAACCCGCATAAAGCACGTTCATCAGGTCGGCACTCACCGTAGCACTGGGATCCACCACTGTATATTTCTGCGAGAAGTCACGACGGATCTTGTCGCCATTACCATTGACGGTTTCCATATAGCCGTTCAGCGTAAAGTCACCCGTTGCAGTGCAGACACGCTCGTAGATACCGTCTTTCAAGTTCAATTTCTGTCCACCAATATAGATGTCGGGCACCTGGGTCGTGTCGACGGCGGCCATCACGATACGCGCCGAGAACTTATCACCTCTGACGATGGTCTGTGACGTGGGAATCACGAAGGCATCGAGGAGGTTCACGCGGATATCCTTCACGTCGATGTTCGACACCAGCGTATGCAACACCTCACGCTCTGCATAGCGCACATCACTCTGCAACTTCGAAAGCAAGGTAACGGCTGCAGCGGCAGGCATATCTTCAAACATATATTCTTGCCAGTTCTTTCCCAAAGCCTGAGCCTTGCGAGGAACTGCGGTAGAGAGATTACCACTGATAATCTGTTTTTTACTCATATCGGTGGTCATGCCTATGATGCGCTTACGGAAAGAGCCGATGGCATTGAACAGTTCCTTACCACGACCTCTTCCTGGTGCCAACATCACCTGATTGGCTGCCTCCAAATCTTCCTTATTCTTGATATCCTCCAGATTTCCGTCTTTACCATCTGCTTCATGGACGATAGCCAGCTTCAGTTCCTCAGCAAAGTTATAGAGCGAATCGCTCATACGCTTCACCTCCTGCGCCTTATCATACCACTGTCCCACCTTCGTCGGATTGAGTCGCATCTGCATGTCGAGATTGTCATAGACAAGCTTATTCTCCTTAATGGATCCTGACGTGGTGCGATTCAGACTTTCCTCCACGATGGAGAAGCCGTTGAGCACCTCGTTGGAGACATTCAGCGCCAGCATAGCCATCAAGACGACATACATCAGATTAATCATCTTCTGGCGAGGGGATACCGGTCTTTTCTTTATTGCCATAGCTTATTGTGCAGCAGGCACGGCGGCTTTCATATTCACCGTCATCGCCTCAATCATACGGGTATAAATCTTATTGAGTTCGGCAATCTGTTCAGCCATCTTACGGGTCTGCTCGTTGATTTCATCGATGGTGCTGATCTGTGAACTGGCACTCTTCAGCTGGAGCTCATAGATCTTACAGATACCGGTCAAAGTACGGTTCAGGTTCTCCATCTCCTCGGAGTTATGCGACAAGCGTTCGCTTTGTTCCGATACCTTCGAAAGCATTTCCGTCAAACGCTTCAATTCATCGACATAGTTAGCAGTAGCTTCTTCGAGCTCGGGGTTCACCTGAGGCAGGATGGGTGCTGAGCCGCCAGCCATCGTCGTCACTGATGACGATACGGCAGCAATAGCCTCGCTATCAACACTTGTCTGAGTACTCGGAGTAGTCTCAGTATTCGGAGTACTCTGAGGAGATCCGCTACCACCTCCGATAATGATGGTACCGCCATTGCCGCCCACGATGGTAGCGCTGGCAGGTTCTGCCTGGGCAAAAGCCAGTTCCTCTTCAGCGGTCTTCACATGCGTATCCAGTTCCATACCGTCAGTCGTCTTGTCGAAGGGACGGTCGAAGGCCGAGATAAAGAACACAAACACCTCGGTACCCATTCCTAAGAACAGGAAGAAATTGGCACCTGGCAGGTGGGTCAGCTTAAAGAGCGTACCTAAGATTACGATCGAGGCACCCCAGCTATAGGCATAGTTCAGGAACGTCTGCCCCGGAACACTGTCCATCCACTTCTGCAAGCGATAAACAAGATTATATTTACTATAGGTAGTCATGGAATGTACAATTTGACGATTTACTATTTACAATTTATTTCTTCTTTGAGATTCGCGTCTTCTCGCTGGTGGAATTCGCTAGACTGCGCACACATCGGAATCCGATATACGACCGCGGTTGGTTCTGATACTCCGAAGAACGCCAGGCCGAACGGATATATGACTCAGGATCTTTCCACGATCCACCACGAACACTCTTCTTCTTCAGACGATAGGGGTCTTCGATGGCAGCATTATATTTCAGCTGCGGGTTGATGTCATTCATTGCCTCTACACCAGCTTCTGTATAGATGGTACTAGTCCATTCTGCCACATTACCAGCCATATCATAAAGGCCATTGCTGTTAGCTGAATAAATACCAACCTTACTGGTAATCAAGTTACCATCCTTGGTGTAGTTTCCGTCATCGGGTTTGAAGTTGGCATAGAAACAGCCCTTGCCGCTGGCCACATCTTCATTCTCCCATGGGAACTCATTCTGATCTTTGCCTCGGGCGGCAAACTCCCACTCTGCCTCTGTCGGCAGACGATAACGCTGTACAAACCGCGCAGCAGCGCCCAAACCCTTCAGCAGATATTCCGTACGCCAGGCACAGAAAGCATTGGCCTGCTCCCAAGACACGCCCACTACGGGATAGTCATTATAGGCGGGATTCGAGAAGTAATAGCGCATGTACATCTCGTTGTCGGAATTGGGGAAATCGTTCACCCAGCAGGTCGTGTCGGGATAGATATTCACAATATAGGTATTCAGGAAATCCCATGGGCCCGTCAACTGACGATTGAGCGTTTCTCTGACAATCTTTCCCTCGTCGTCGATATACGCCGTATCTTTCGAGATCCACACTTCCTCGTCGGGATCCACCTCGATATCCGTATTCAGGTTACGCTCCTCAGGGTTCAAACGGTTTCTGCGAAGAGCAGCTGCCGTATAATCATAAATCTCGTAACGATAGTTCATCTGTGAAGCATCAAGCATCTTCTCACCCGTCACGGGATTAGTGACGTAAAGACTCTCGATGGCACGCTGCTCGTCCTCGTTCGGTTTACGAGGCAACGGCTTCTTCCAGTTCAGGTGGGGCGTAATGGGCTCACCATTCTTATCTTCCTCGATCTTATAGGTCTCATCACCGCCATAGTTGGGATCTGCCAGACGCTCTCGAAGGATAGAGTCACGCACATAATTCACGAATTGACGATATTTGGAATTGGTCACTTCCGTCTCATCCATCCAAAAACCATCAACAGAGATGTCGCGGATCGGTGTCTGTTTTCCCCAGAGACTGTCCTGCTTCTCAATACCCATCTTCAGATGACCACGCTTCACGAGCGTCATACCATAGGGCGTGGGTTCTGTAAAAGCTCTGCCGCCAGTGCCCGTTACCTCTCCACCCTGTGACGAGGCCAGCTTGCCACCGAAACAACCGGTAAGCAGCAACATAAAGGCACAACCAAACAAATACTGTTTCATATTCTTTTATTTATAATATTCTCACACTCTTATGCAGGTTCTTTCCCTTTTTAAAAAGGTTCAGATCCGTCTGATAGCCTACAAACAACTCGTGACTGCCATTGCCCATATTAATAGCCGTGGTGTAAATCTCGTAGCTGTAGCCGAGATGGATGCCGTGGAAGTTACCACCAATCATCACCGTCACTGAATTCGTCGGACTATACGACACGCCTGCGTACATCATCCTCTTCTCATGGGTATACTTCAGTCGTCCCGTCACGTCGGCACGCCACACGACGCCATCCGTGCGCCCCAAAGCAGAGGTGTGTATTGATAAAAACGGATTTCTAAGCCGAATATTGTATCCGCCAGTCAAATAAAATGAGGCGGGAACCTCTAATTCGTTGGTTTCACCTAGTTCGACAGTGGGCGAATTCAGGTGCACGCCCGAGATGCCGACATACCAGTTTTTGCGGGTGTAATAAAGTCCGGCACCGAAGTCGACACCCGTTCCTGTGACGTCACTTTTCGGAATCGCAGGGTCAGTATCATTCTCGGGTAGTTCTGCCTTAGAACCGTCAAAGCCTTCGCTGAGGATATTGGCCTCAACGCCCACACTGAGCCGACCACCAAAAAGCCGCTTTTTATAAGCATACTGCACACCGAGACGTTTGTGCGAAAAGAGTCCAATCTCATCATTGAGCAGTTGAAGACCCACACCGTGATAGGCGCCGAGGCCATAGAAAGGCATGTCGCCCGCTGCGTACATTGTCTTAGGGTTATGTTCAAAACCGGCAAACTGCATTGCATAAGCCACCGCCACGTTCAGTTTATCCTCCTTGCCTACAGATGCGGGATTAAAAGAAGGTTCCATCGCCCAATAATGGCCGAAGGACACATCCTGCTGCGCCCTCATCCCGACGGCCGTCAGCAGAAGTACTGTGAAAAGGATTACTCGTTTCACGCTATAATAACGCAAAACGTCTGCGATTTATTGTAACCAGACTTTTAAAAGTCCGGAGGAAATTTGCGAATCTCAGAATATTGTCGTACCTTTGCCACCAGAAAACAAATCAGATGAATATGAAACGAAACATCTTTATGCTTTTCGCTGCAATCATGGTCCTGACCGTCTCTGCAGCGCAACAAGAGTCTGTGGCAGGTCTCTACCCCCTAGAGGGCAGCGGACGCATCGTGTATAACTTCAACGAGGGATGGCGCTTCCTGTTAGGCGACGCCAACGGCGCAGAAGCCTCTACCTTCGACGATTCGAAATGGGAGGTGGTCTGTGCCCCGCATATCGACCGTCTGGAACCCTCCGAAGCCAGTGGTGGTCGCAACTATCAGGGTGTCTGCTGGTATCGTAAGCACTTTACTGTGCCTGCGGATATGGTTGGCAAACAGATACTCGTTCACTTCGAGGCCATTATGGGCAAACAGTGGATCTATGTCAACGGCCGACTCATCAAGGAGCATCTTGGTGGCTATCTGCCCATCACCATCGATCTATCGGAAGAAGGTGTGAAAGCTGGCGATAAGTGTCTCATCGCCGTGAAGGCCGACAACAGCGACGATAAGAACTACCCTCCTGGCAAGCAACAGAACCAGCTCGACTTCGCTTATCATGGTGGTATGTATCGTGATGTGTGGCTCATCGGCAAGTCGGCCGTCGCCATCACCGATGCCATCGAGCGCAACCAAGTAGCTGGGGGCGGGGTCTTTATTCATTTCGATAATATCTCCGAGAAAAAGGCTGATGTCTTCATCGATGTAGAAGTTGGCCGTATCTCTGGAAAAGCCGGAATATCCAGTATTTCCGGAAAATCCGTCACTCTCCTCGCCCGCATCAAAGATGCCGATGGGCGCCTCATCAAAACCCTCAAGCAATCCCATGCGGTAGCCACATCCTCCATCTTCCATCTTACATCTTCCATCGCTTCCCCCCATCTCTGGTCGCCTGAGTCACCCTATCTCTACACGGTCGAACTCCAGGTACTTGATGGCAAGAAGAGTCTCGATGGTGGCATCGTGCGCATGGGAATCCGCAAAGCAGAATTCCGAGGCAAGGATGGCTTCTGGCTCAATGGCAAACCTTATCACCAATTAGTGGGTGGTAACCGTCATCAGGATTTCGCCTATGTGGGCAATGCTGTGCCCAACTCACAACAGTGGCGCGATGTCATGCGTCTGAAGAATGCCGGCATGACCATTATCCGTGCAGCTCACTATCCACAGGATCCGTCATTCATGGATGCCTGCGATGAACTGGGACTCTTTATCATCGTGCCCACACCTGGATGGCAGTTCTGGAACCAGGATCCGAAGTGGGGCGAGATGGTGCATCAGAATACCCGCGACATTATCCGTCGCGACCGCAACCACCCTTGTGTGCTGATGTGGGAGCCTATTCTGAATGAGACCCGCTACCCGCAAGACTTCGCCCTGAAAGCCCTGCAGATTACCCGCGAGGAATATCCTTATCCTGGCCGTCCTGTAGCCGCTGCCGACATGAATTCCGCAGGCGTAAAGGACAACTACGATGTGCTCTACGACTGGGCCTACAACATTGCCAACGCCAAATATGATATTGACAAATGTATCTTCACCCGCGAGTGGGGTGAATATGTCGATGACTGGTATGCCCACAACGCCATCAACCGTGCCGCCCGAGGCTGGGGTGAGCATGCGCAGTTAGCTGCAGCACTCTCTCTTGCCGACACCTACGGCCAGATGTATCACGGACAGCGTCAGTTCATCGGCGGCTGTCTGTGGCATCCTTTCGACCACCAGCGCGGCTATCATCCTGATGCCTATGTGGGTGGTATCTACGATGCTTTCCGCCAACCGAAATACGCCCTCGATATGTTCCAATCTCAGATTACTCCGAGTACTCAGAACTATCATCTCTTCATCGCTCATGAGATGACACAGTTCTCTCCCTCCGACGTCACCATCTTCACCAACTGCGATAGTGTCCGTCTGACGGCACTTAACGGTTGGAAATCAGCGACACTCCCCGTCGTGCATAATCCCAATGGCCAGCCTAACGCTCCTGTCATCTTCAAGGACTTCTGGGATTTCTGGAAAGCACGTGAACTGAGTTACAACAAGAAATCCTGGCAGAGTGTGAAGTTCGTGGCAGAAGGTATTAAGAATGGTAAGGTGGTCTGCACCGCAGAAAAGATGCCGTCGCGTCGCAGCACAAAGATCCGTCTGGTGGCTGACGAAATGAACAAGCCTCTCGTAGCCGATGGCAGCGACTTCATCGTGGTAGTGGCTGAGATTACCGACGACAACGGTAATGTGCGCCGTTTAGCACGTGAGCACGTATCGTTTACCGTCGAGGGCGAGGGCCGCATCATTGGCGATGCCTCGATAGCAGCCAATCCCCGTCAGGTGGAATGGGGCACAGCACCTGTCCTCATCCGTAGCACCCACCAGGCTGGTCCTATCCGCATCATCGCCCGCAGCACTTTCGAGGGTATCCACGCGCCCGCTGCCGACACCCTCACCATCAAGAGCATCTCCTACGAGGGCAAGATGTGTTATCAGGAGCTCACAGGGACAGGTTCAGTAAGTCGTCAGCAACCCGCGAAACCTGTATCAGCAAGTTCGCCTGCCATCACCGAATCTGAACGTCGTAAGATGCTTGAGGAAGTAGAGCAGCAACAACAGGATTTCGGTATTCAAGAGTCTCATTGATAAAATATCAGTATATTTTGCAAAAGAATCAAAAAAAAGTGTATCTTTGCAGCATCAATAATATAACTAAAAAAACAAGCTAATGAAGAATTGTTTATGGACATTAGTCGTTGTCGGTATGATGACCGTACTAAATGCGAATGCTGAAAGTTATCAGGACTTGGAGCCCTTGAAGTTGGTAACGCCCGAGATGAAGCCCGAGTTAGATTTAAGGAACTTACCCGCGAATCCTTTTGTCAGCAAAAAGGCTGAGGTGGAAAGTTCAATCGAGACTTCCTATAGTGACAATCAAGGTCTGGACTTCGATTTCTTCAAGTCGAAGACCGCCCCAGGCGTCAAACCCTACAAGTTTATGGACGATATGACCTTCGTTGGTGTGCCCCTCTTCATAGCAGGTTGGGCCATCAAGGGTGATAAGGCCATGTTCCGCGTCAACAACAAGTATGGCAAGGAGAATACGCAGTTGCTGACTAATTTCAAAACTGGTATTGATGACTATCTGCAATTCTTCGGACCTGCTGCCGTTGTAGGACTGAAGTTGGGAGGCTATGAAGGCCGTAGCGACTGGCCCCGCTTGTTGGCAAGCGCCGCCTTGTCGTATGGTATAATGGCAGGATTCGTGAATGGCATCAAATATACCGCTAAAGAAATGCGTCCCGATGGTTCGACCGCCAACTCCTGGCCCTCAGGCCATACGGCTACCGCCTTCGTTGGTGCCAGCTTGTTGCATAAGGAGTATGGCCTGACACGCTCGCCTTGGTTCTCTGTAGCAGGTTATGGTATGGCTACGGCTACCGGTGTGATGCGTGTACTGAACAACCGCCACTGGATCAGCGACGTGATGTCGGGTGCCGGTATCGGTATTCTTTCCACCGAATTGGGTTATGCCATTGGCGACCTCCTCTTCAAAGGCAAAGGCTTGTTGCACAATGACCTGCAGCTTGATTCTGAGAATCCCTCTTTCTTCGGCATCTCAATGGGTGTTGGTTTGGGTTCCAAGCACATCGACTTTACCATGGACGATGTGGTTGATCCCTGGCGCTTCACCGACGAAGATTTAGGTTACGATGACGATGTCGATTACGAGAGCGATGAAACGCCGAATGTTACGTTCCGTGCCGCTACGGTTGTCGATGCCGAGGGTGCCTACTTCCTCAACAAGTACATTGGTATTGGCGGACGTTTACGCGTACGTGCCATGTCAGCCAAGTCATTCGGACAGTATACAGAATATGCAGGCTTTAACCAGATATGGGGATGGTATGATGTGGTAGGCAATGGCATTTACAACATTTATAATGATAATAAAGCCCTCGAAGATTTCATCAACTACACTTCAGTAGGGGGTGATCCCGTCGAGGAACTCGGAGCCTATGTTGAGAGTGACCACCTGGCTGAGTTCTCTGGCAGCCTTGGTCTCTATTTCAACATCCCGATTAACAAACAGTTCTCTATCGGCACCAAGGCGCTTATCGGACGCTCTTTCACTCAAGAACTTGATCTTGATGGCTACGCATACGGTCGCAAGAAAGACATCAACTACCACTTGGTTATCGACAATAGCGATATTGACAAAGCCAACACCAATATCGAGTATCCCCACGACACAGGCGAGGAATATTTCTCTTCATGGAACTATCTCACCATTGGCGCAAAGAGTTCTACCACTTGGGGTACAGGTCTGTCGCTGACCTATCGCTACAAGTCGAACTTCGCGTGGCGTCTGTTCTGTGACTACGACTACACAGAAAAGACCTTCACGATGACCTACGACCCCTATCACTACCTGATAGATGGTCTGGATTGGAATGCTTACACGCTTGTAACGATGCTATCACCAAAATCAGGTATGCTTGACCCTATCGAGTTTAAGAAGACCAAGAAGATGAACTACTTCACATTAGGTCTCTCCTTCCTAATCAATCTCTAAAAATATAACACAAAAATGAAGAAACTAACAATGATTAGTCTGACTACGTTATTGGTTGGATGCAGCACTGCTCCGGATATAGAGCAACAGATTGACGAACTCTACGGCAAGATGTCGCAAGAAGAGCGCATTGCCCAGTTGAAAAGTATGTATATGGACGACCTGTTCGATGAGCAGGGTAAGTTGGACGAAGCTAAATGTAAAGAACTGATTCCCAACGGCATCGGACACTTCTCACAGTTCTGCATGCAGCAACCCAGAGACCCCAACGAGTTGCGTGACCGCGCAGCAGCCGTTCAAGACTGGCTGATAAAGAACACGCCCAATGGCATCCCCGCATTATTACATGAAGAGGTGCTTTCGGGAGTAAACACCCTAGGTTCAACCATTTATCCCCAGCAGATAGGTCAAGCCTGTTCGTTCAATCCCGAATTGGCTGCACTGAAGACCATCCAGACGAGCACCGCCATGCGAAAAATGGGTGGTGTGCTGGCCCTCTCGCCAATGGTCGATGTATGTCGCATCCCCTCGTTCAATCGTCTGGAGGAGTCGTATGGTGAGGATGGGTATTTATCGGCTGTGATGGGCGTAGCCTTTGTAAAGGGTCTTCAACAGGGTGACCTGAAAAAGGGTGTGGGTGCATGTTCAAAGCACTACCTCGGCTATGGCGGAGGTGGCGATGCCGAAGAAAAGGAAATGATGGAAGAGATTCTGCTGCCCCACGAAGCGATGATCCGACTGGCAGGAAGCAAAGTCGTCATGCCCGGCTATCATGCTGTGCATGGTACGAAATGCGTGGCCAATAGTGAGATCCTGCAGGATATCCTGCGCGACTATATAGGCTTCGACGGTATGGTGGTAAGCGACTATACCGCCATCGACCAATTACCTGACCTTGATGATGTAGTCAAGAAGGCCGCAGCAGCCATCAATGGTGGCAACGATGTCGACTTCCCACACGGTGCTAACTACCAGCATCTGCAGGAAGCCATCGATCAAGGGTTGGTAAAGCCAGAGGTGTTGGAGCGCGCCGTGAAGGATGTACTCCGGCATAAGTTCCGTGCAGGATTGTTCGACAAGGATGCCTATCTCTACAGCAAAGAGAATATCAAACTGGATACACCCGAGGAACGTCAGACGGCTTACGACATCGCTACACAGTCGATAGTCTTGTTAGAGAATAATGGTGTATTGCCGCTGAAACCCAACACCCAAAACCCAAGACCCACGATTCTCGTCACAGGTCCTAACGCCAACTCTATCTGGGCCATGTGCGGCGACTATACCTATCCTGCCATGTCGTATTTCTGGAAGAAGATGGAGGATGTGGCCAATCGTGACAAACCTCATATCATCAAACTGTTGGAAGGCATGAATGGTCGCAAGCCCGAGGGTGTGAACATTCTCTATTCTCGTGGTTGTGACTGGACAGAGAATATTGAAACCAAATACAGCGAACTCGGTGACGAGCGCGCTTGGGAGTACGAGATTCTGCACCGTAAGGTAGATTCAGGCGAGAAAGCCGATAAGGCCGAGGCGCTCAACATGGCGCAACAGGCTGATGTGATTGTCGCTGCTGTGGGTGAGAATGTGATGCTCTGCGGTGAGAACCGCGACCGTCAGGGTCTCCGTCTGCCAGGCAAACAGGAGCAGTTTGTAGAAGAGCTGATCAAGACGGGCAAGCCAGTAGTGCTGGTGATGTTTGGTGGCAGGGCTCAAGTAATTTCTGGTCTCGCAGAGAAATGTGCAGCCATCATCCAGGCTTGGTATCCTGGTGAAGAAGGCGGCAATGCTGTGGCCGACATCATTTATGGCAAGGTATCGCCCTCAGCCAAACTTTCCGTAAGCTATCCGAATACGGAGATCAACGAACCCATCTGCTATAACTACAGTGCTGAGAAGGATGCCCGTGTACAATGGCCCTTCGGCTATGGTCTGAGCTATACCACCTTTGAATATGCCAACCTGAAGGTGAACGGTGAGGCTTCAACGACTGACGAGAGCATCTGCCTTTCATTCGACGTTAAGAACACTGGCAAGATGGCAGCAGACGAAATCGCCCAGATCTATCTGTCTCCGACCACAGACAATCAGCATATCCGTCCAATCCAGTTGCAGGGTTTTGCCCGTGTGTCGCTCCAACCAGAAGAGACCAAGACGGTGAAAGTAAAGCTTTGGACAGAGCAGTTCGGCTATTATAGCCACGATGGCCAGCGCCAATGGAATATCCAGCCCGGCACGTTCGTCGTCAAGGTTGGTGCCTCATCCGCAGACATCAAACTTCAAGAAAAGGTGACGCTCAAGGGCGAGCCTGTGGTGAAGCCCATCCGCGACCACTATCTTTCAACGCTTGAGTAAATAATCGCGCCAATGGCCTGGAAACTGAAATATCGTTGTAAGGCCTGTGGCTATGAGGCTGAGGTCTACGAGGGCCGCGGCCTCTTCCGCCAGCAGATTACCCCCATGAGCTGTCCTGACTGCAAGACCATTCAGAACATCGTAGTTGGGGGTATTATTGCTGATGTGGCGCCTTCCTACAGGAGCGAAGTAGGCCGTCTCTGCCTGAACTGCGGCAGCGACAACATCCGCATCTGGGACAAGAAAACCTGCCCCAAGTGCCAGGGAACGATGGAAGAAACAGGCGAGAAGGAGTTCTGGACCTAATTTCCCCTCATCCCTCACATAATCTTCGGAATCGCCTTTGTACAAAGGGGTTTGATGGTGTGAGGGATGTTCTGGAACCTTCACTTTTCCCTCACATATCCCTCACATCAACCCTCATATCTTATTTAGTAATCAATTAAATAGATCGAGAACGACATGTGAGGGATAAGTGAGGGTTATGTGAGGGATTTTTTCAATCCCTCACATAGCAAAGTTCCTTTAAATAAAGGGCTTCCGAGTAAAAATGTGAGGGATGAGAGATTTTCCAAGAGAGAAGTATTCCCGCTGCATATGAAAACTATTCTTTCCGATAGCGAGGACGTAGCTGACCGCCAACCTACCCGTAGCTGATTGCCATTCGTAGCCAACCCGATCATCAATCGTAGCCAACCTCGTCGCTTCCCAATACTCGGCTCTTATCATTCAGCAAAAGCCTTTTTTCTACAGACAGAAGGCTCTTATCCTCCCTAAAGAGCCTTTACACAATTGTTTCTATTTTTCATCGTCATCTTTTCTTTCGTCAAATTCTCCTCTACTGATGCCGCATTTGCGCCCTAGGCAGGGAGCAAATTTTTCCTAACTAGAAAACCATTGTTCCCTAGGGTATGCTCAAAATCATAACAAGTAATGACTTTTTAAAGCTTGGCAAAATATGTAAGATATTTTCTCTCACAAGGTGTCTAACGCATCATAAGAACTAGAATAATATGGTCACTGCCCTTTTGTGATGCCGCCTACAACATCGTCATTATCGATGCTGTGCTCTGTCTTCTTGACGCTGGTTTTTAGAGAGCCGAAACGCCAAGTGATAGACAAAGTGAACGAACGGCCTCGATTCCATGATTTTTGGTAATCGCGATAGTCGCCATTGACGGTCTCGGCCTCCGAAGGCAAGTATTTGTCGAAAGGCGTGTTGGCTCCGAGCCGTACTGTCAGACGATTATCCTTTAAGAATGAACGTTGTAACGAGGCATAGTAGTCATAATAGGAATGTTGCATGTAGTAAATGCCAGACGGGCTATGACCTATCTTGCCATAGACGCTCAGGTTAAGTCTCAATTTCCAAGGCAGATTCTGAGAGAGGTTGATGTAGTAGTTGTCTGACCATCCGAAAGTGCGATAGCCAAGATTAGGGTTCTCGTTATGCATATATCGGAGATTATTGTTGACGACAAACGTTGTTCCATCGAAAGGCTTCCACTGCACATATTGCTCAATCGAAAAACGGCGATAGCGCTGGACATTATCATAGGTATAATAGCGCACATCATCTTTAGCCGTTTGCACAGAACTGATGCCGCCAGAACAGAAGTTATAAGCCGGTGCTATCTGTAGTGTCAATTGCGGAAGGATATACGAATAGATAAGGCTAATACTCTGGGCATGCGAACTAGTCAGTTGCGGATTACCCTGCTGAACGATGGAGGGTGATGTAACCACAGCAGGATTCAGATACGAGATACCTGGGCGGTTGATACTTGTGGTATAGCTTAGTTTCAGCGATTGAGCATCAGTCAACTGGTATTTCAGTGAGGCCTGTGGCACCCAATCGCCTAAGTGTTTGTCAAACGTCTCACTTTTGCCATCAGGATAAGTGCCTCGCATAAAACTAAACTCATATCGCAATCCTGCACGGGCCGACCATTTTTCGCTATTAAAGATGTAATCGGCATAGCCAGCCAATACACGGGTGGTGTGCAGGAACTCGTCATTCGTCAGAAGATTCGTTCCATAAAAATTCTGAGTGTTATGACTATTGTTGTTGCGGTCAATATACTTGGTGCCCATCTCCAACTGATGCCCTTTGCCCAAAGGTCGCAGCCAGTCTGCTTGCAGGGTATGCTCCGTAAACCGTTCTCTTTCTGTCTGTAAGCTGCCTGTATATGAGAAAGGAGCGTTATCCAGTTCTGAGTAGATATTCTCCTGATCCGTGTGTTGACGCGTCAGGGCAAGCATGTAAGAGAAAGTGAACCGCTCGCCCTTTCGACGCGTTTTGTGCTCATAGTCCAGCCGTCCGTTCCAAGACTGGTGACTATAACCTGGCATCCAGTAATGATTACTGAAGCTATAAAGTGCTTGATTGGAAGGACTGTAAAGCGTGGTCCAATTATCACCTTTTACATCCAGCTTATAGAAATAACCACCGAATGAAGCAGAAATCAGATTGAGAGAGTCGACATCATAGCTAGCATTGAGATTGGTATAGTGGATGCCACCAGGGTTTGTACCGTTAGAATGCAATAACATTCTGTTGCCTGTATCGAGATACGTACGATCTGTTTCTGTAATGCTCTCTGTTTCACGCTCCGACATACCGCCATAACCATAATCCACAGACATCAAGAGTTTTCCCATCTGTCCTGTCAGGGAGGAATAGAAATTAGGGTGATTCAACGAGGTATAGGTAGCTGACATCACACCCGTTATACCTTGCATCTTTGAACCATCTACCATCACGATATTCAGAATGGCATCCACACCTTCGGCATCCTCACGTGCTCCTGGGTCAGTAATGACCTCTATTCGTTTCACCATCGAGGCTGGCATCGACTTCAAAATTTCCTTTGCATTCTTCGTCAGACTGGGATCCAAATGGCCATTCTTGTAGATTTTATAATTGCTATTGCCTTTCACAAGGATGTTATCCTGCCCATCGACGGTCACCATCGGCACTTTCCGTAGCATGTCCATTACAGTCTGTGTCTTCGACTCCTCATCGCCTTGCACGTCGTAGGCAATACGGTCAATCTCTTGTTTAACCAGTTGCTTCTGGGCTTTGACAACAATACCTTCCAGTTCCTGATTCCATGTGATGGAGTCGTTTTTCACATTCATGGAGTCCGTTTGAGCCATAGTTACCCCTCCTCTCGCTGCCAGAAGTAGCGAGAGCACAATCATTCCAATATGTTTCATCGTATTATTTTCTTAATCGTTCGATGCTCGTGTCGAACATTTGCTGTATGAATTCATCTTTTGTAATCTTCCTCACTTTTTCAAGCTCCTTAATTACAATCTGCCTTTCCACTTCATCAAGTGTGTCTGCCTGTTTGCAAAGTTTGTATATGAATGATGCATAGTAGTTGGCTGCAGCTCCATCTGGATTATTCATGAATAAGTTTCTGAATGTGCTAAACTGACTGAGCCAGGATTCGGAACTTATACTTCTATTCGTGAATATTGAGTCGCTTCCATGCGATGAAAAAAAATATCCCATGGAATCATCGAAAAAGTGATTATCATTTATAGAGATACCGCTGCCGCTTTGTTTGCTGAGGGTAATGATTCTCGGCTGTTTTCTGCTTTTACGATACTGCTGCGTAGTAGCATAGGTAACTATGAGTTTGCCTACTATCTCTTTTGATCCTTCATGCCATTCCATAGCATAGGCATAGCGGTGGGTTTTGTTCTTATCAGCAGGATCAAGGAAAAGTGCGTAGATATAGCGTGAGTCTTTGATATCACCCAGCGGATAGCCAAATTCATCTCCACCTACAGCCAAAGTTATGTAATTGTATGTTTTCTTGTTTGCGTTAGATCCAGAACTCAAGCTGTAGGCTTTCTCTTTATCCTTATCGAAAGCTTGTTCTATGTCTTCAATCATATCATGATGTGATGCGGGGATTGTAAACTCGTAGACATCAAGTTGTCCTACCTTTTGCCCTGTTTCAGGGTCTTTGTTCAGTTTGTGGGTGGATTCCACTTTGGCAGGGTCACTGGTTGTCAGTACATTAAAAGCACGTTTGATATACCCTTGTGCTTGGATTGTCTGTAGGCTCAGCATCATGATGCTGGCTGCCAGGAATTGTTTATTCTTCATAAGCTAAACTTTCTGTTTGTTCGTTAATATATATAATGGTACCATCTTCTTGCATTACAGGGATATAGCCATAGGCCGCCAAATGTGCCTCAATGATTTCATGCTGGCATTTGGCTATCTGAAGTTCTGCCTCTTGTCGTCCTTGTTCTGCCTCTGCCATCAGGGTGTAGGCTTTGTCATAATCGGTCATAGTGGGTTGGGGCTTTCTTAGTCTGCGTTTCTTTGAATGAATGGGCAGTACTTCCACCTTCTGAATAGATGCAGTATCAAGCATCTGCTCATCATGAGACTGCTCGGTCTGCTGTATTACAGTCGTATCGGCCTTTGCTGTAAGCTGTTTTGTATCAAACTGTTCTATTTCCTTTGAAGGTATTGCCAGATATAGCACAGCAGCCACGATGGCAGCAGCTGCTACACTCCACCCCATCCAACGCTTAATGGCTTGGGGCTGTGGTCTCATTTCCTCTATTTCTTGGAAGAGCTGGCGATAGTCCTCCCATTCTTGAGGAATGTCTTTTCCTCGGAAGTACTCGCAGAGGATGGCTTCCTCATCGAGTGTCGAAGTGCCGTCCATATATTTGTCCAGCAGTTTTCCGATATACTCTTTGGTGTAACGTCTCATTTCTGATTTCTTCGTTTGATTTCTTCTAATATTGTTCGACGTGCCCTTGCCAGAAGCGTACTAACTGACGTTGTTTCGATGCCTAACAGTCGGGCTATCTCTTCGTGACTTCGCCGTTCCACCTGTCGCATATATAATAAGGTGCGCTGTGTGGTGGGCAGTTGATGGAGTTTTGCTGTCAGCCATTCTTCGTTTTCCTTCATTTCCAGTTCATCGTGTGGACTGGTGTCCAGGCTAACAATGATGGCTGCATCCAGCGTTTCTGATGGTCGTCGTCTCTGGCGGTTTCTCAGCAGATGTTTCGTCATTAAGGTCACAATGGCCTCAATCGTCTGATAGCGTTCCAATTCGTCATGCATCTGCCACAGGCGGAGCATCACATCTTGTGCGATGTCTTCTGCCTCATCCTTGCCCGCCCCGTAGTGTCGGCATACACTGAGAGCCTTCTCTCGCCACGTGCGGGCCTGAAATTCAAATGCACTTTTCTTCATTCTTTTTATTGCATTACATCTATAAGACACTCTAGCGCCTCATAACCAAACTTTGTTTATGACTATTTAACATCTTGCCATACTGTCCATTCACGAATTTCCTTAATCAGTCGCTGCATAGCCTGTTCGCATTCCTCAGGATAAGCGAGGGTCTGTACAAACCAGAGTTTGCGGTGCTGTACGAATTTGGCATAGAAGCGACGACCCGTGATCTGGCCTGTATCACTACGAAGATGACCAGAGAGGACGAAATAGTCGTTGCCCTTGAGTTGACTGGAAGCATGGAGGTCGGAGGCGTACTTCGCCATCGCCTGCTCCAAGGTCAGACTGTCGGCATTGTTTTCCACAAAAGCCGTTTGGACAATCTCAATGTTGTCTCGCCAGAAGCTGAAACGGCAACAGCCTTTTTCCAGGAGCGAATCGTCCGTCTGTTCAAAGAAACCCGGATAGCGTACAATGTAGTCATAGTCGTCATCCTGATACGCCATCATTTTGGTGAGTCGCATGGCCTGTTCCATTTTTTGAGGGAGGGAGGTGTTATCCTCCTTTTCGTGGACAGACACATATACCATTCCTGCTATAAAAGCCAACATCGTTAGAAACAAAAATCTCTTCATACTTGCAATTTTTCTGCAAAGGTATGAAGAGATAGCTTATTTGACAAATTTATTGCCTGACATTTGTCTGACATTTAACAGACAGAAGTCTATCTATCTGACTTTCAACTCGTAAGCTTTTCCTCTGTCTGCCTCAATTTTCAGGTCGGAATGCTGTTCGATGATGGGCTTCAGGCGACGGATAAGGGTGTAGAGCGTCTCGCTGGCATCCTCTTTCTTGGGCCAGAGGGCTTCGCAGATCTCCGTCTTTGTCAGGAGATGCGACTCTGAACGGAAGAACATTTCCATCAGCTGTTGTTGCATGGGTGTGAGTTTCACATGCTGGCCTTCAGCATCGAAGAAACGACCTTCAGACTCGGCATAGTTCAAGCCTCCATAATGTTGTACACCTGTCAGCATCGGTATGACCTGCTTGCGGCGATATAAACAGAATACCGCCCAAAGCATAGCTGTTATCCAAAGCACTAATGCTGGTCGCTGCTCTGACATCGAGAAGATGGTGGCTGCCGAGCACCTAGCCTCACAGCGGAATCCCTTTTGCCTCGTGTCAACTGCCAACATCGCGTGGCCACGCAACTGATTCAATTGCAGATGACTATTAAACACCCGGATGGTGTCTGCACTAATCACGTCACTCTGCTGTTCATCGAGCGCCAAAGCCAAGGCCTGACTCATATCGTCCTCAACCAAGCGCTCCGTAGCACAATAACTGCTGAAACTTGTCAATCCTGAAGCTGCTATCAGCACCATGAACACAATGACTGCGTATTTCTGTTTCATATTCTACTTACTGACTATGATAATCCCTCGATTTCACCGTTTACGATGGTGATGCGCTCGGCCTGCGGACTCTTGGGCAAGCCTGGCATACGGAGCATATCGCCAGCAATGGCAACAATCATCTCGCTGCCACAGTTGAGGATGACATCGCGGATACGGATGGTAAAGCCCTCGGGCGAGCCGTAACGGGTGGAATCGGCTGAGAAGGAGAACTGCGTCTTAGCGATGCAGACGGGGTAATGGGCAATAGCACCATCGTCGTCGGTAAATGTGGCTCGCAGGGATTCAAGCTTCTTCGTTACCGTCTTGCCGTACTCTACTGCCGATGCACCATAAATACGCTTGCACACCTTCTCAATCTTGTCTTCCAGACAATCGGCCTCCTTATAGGTGAAGCGGATGGGAAGGGGGTGTTGCTTGTCGATAGTATCTACCACCTTCTGTGCCAATTCCACAGCACCCTCACCACCTTTCAAAAAAGCCTCGTTGACGGCAAATCCCACACCCAAATCCTCACAGTTCTTGCGTACAATGTCAATCTCTTCGTCGAGGTCGAAATCGAAACGGTTCAAGGTCACGACAACGGGCTGTCCAAAGCCCTGCATATTGTTGATATGACGATTCAGGTTCTTCAGGCCTTCCTTCAGTCCCTTGGCATTCGGCTCTTTAATATGGTCGAGGGCTATGCCTCCATGCATCTTCAATCCTTGTGTCGTAGCGACGATGACCACTAATCGGGGCTGTAAACCCGCCTTACGGCACTTGATATTAAAGAACTTTTCTGCACCGAGGTCAGCTCCGAAACCAGCCTCGGTGACCACATAGTCACAATAGCTCATAGCCATCTTAGTAGCCACCACGCTACTACAACCATGGGCAATATTGGCGAAGGGTCCTCCATGAATAAAAGCAGGCGTGTGCTCCGTCGTTTGTACAAGATTAGGAGCGAGAGCATCACGCAACAAGACTGTGATAGCACCCGCCACGCCAAGGTCTTTTACACGAAAATGTTTACCTTCGGAAGTGACGCCCAGCACAATGTTTTCGATGCGACGCTGCAGGTCTTCCTCACTGGTAGCCAGACAGAGGATTGCCATCAGTTCTGAGGCTGGTGTAATGTCGAAGCCCGTCTCAGAAACCACACCATCGCCTCGTAGTCCCGTCACCACGTTACGCAGAGCACGATCGTTCACATCGAGCACACGCTTCCAATAGATTTCACGCAGCGAAAAGCCGTCCTTGCGGTGCTGGTAGATATAGTTGTCGAGCAACGCGCTGATAGTGTTGTGAGCTGAGGTCACCGCATGGAAGTCGCCCGTGAAGTGCAAGTTGATCTTCTCCATCGGCAACACCTGGGCATAACCACCACCTGCAGCACCACCCTTGATGCCAAAACAGGGGCCGAGCGACGGCTCACGCAGAGCGACTGCAGCCTTCTTGCCTATCTTGTTGAGACCTAACGTCAGACCAATGCTGACGGTGGTCTTTCCGATACCAGCCTTCGTCGGACTAATAGCCGTCACCAAGATCAGACGACTCTTCTTGACGTTCTCCTCATTGATGAGCGATACCGGCACCTTGGCCATATAGCGTCCATAGGGCTCTATTTCCTCCGGAGCAATTCCTAACTGTGTAGCGATGTCGCCAATAGGCTTCAGTTCGCATTCACGTGCAATCTGTATGTCTGTCTTCATAATGATACGATGGACTTATTGATAAGTTTCTTGTTTGCGCTCATTTACTTCCGCGGCAAAATTACGAAAAAAAAACCTTTCTCACAAATTTTTCTCTCCTTATCACATTTTTAATGTGGTTAACGGAGGGCGTTTGCCGTATTTTTTGTATCTTTGCAGCGATTTAGGTGTTTTTTCTAACAGATGTACGATATGCATAAACCCACATGCGATAAAATGTCATGGTGTAGGAGAGCAATGATGTTACTGTTCTCTGTATATCTTTCATTGGTAGTAGCATTTGCCCAATCAGACACCACACGGGTCTTCTCAGAGAGCAGTCCGCTGATTTATGAAGACGTGTGGGACCTGTGGCCCTACTCGTTTCTGAACGACAACGGCGACCCCGACGGCTTCAACATCGACCTGATCCGGCTCATGATGAAGGACCTGAACATTCCCTACGTCATCAGGCTGAAGCCATCGTCGGAAGCCTACCACGACCTGAAGGAAGGGAAATCAGACCTGATGCTGGGATTAGCACAGGGATTCCACGACGAGTTCGGCATGTATAGCAAGAATGCCGTGACGCTATTTACGCAGAGTGTGGTGACG
>CADAAR010000006.1 GCA_902785945.1 uncultured Prevotellaceae bacterium | reverse complement strand
CGAAGCACGCCGCCTAAAACATGACAAAAGTGACAAATGACAGTGTCATTATGAATAACACAGATTGCTTCTAACTATGTAAACAAGAAAAAGGCTTCCAAAACGGAAGCCTTTTCTTTTGTGAAGTCGAGGTGACAGGACTCGAACCTGCGACAGCCTGGTCCCAAACCAGGAACGCTACCAACTGCGCTACACCTCGATTTTTTCTAAGCGGGTGCAAAGGTAGTAAAAAAAGTGAAGAGTGAAGAGTGAAGAGTGAAGAATTTGCTACCGCGTTGGCATTTTTTAACTATTCACTATTCGCTAATCACTATTAACTACTTAATGATTCCTTGCTCTACGAAGATTTTCTTCAAGGCAACCACCGAGCGGTCGACCTGCTCTTTGGTGTGCGTGGCCATCAGGGCGTAGCGAACGAGCGTGTCCTGCGGTGCACAAGCAGGCGGAATGACGGGGTTGATGAAGACGCCAGCCTTGAAGGCGAGGGCCGTCACGAGGAAGGTCTTGTCGACATCGCGCACATAGAGGGGGATAATCGGGCTCTCGGTATCACCAATCTCGAAGCCCTCCTCACGGAAACGCTTCAGGGCGTAGTTGGTGACATCCCACAGGGCCTGAATTCTCTGAGGCTCCTCCTGAATAATGTGCAGGGCAGTCATAGCGGCAGCCGTTGCAGCAGGCGTGTTAGAAGCCGAGAAGATATATGTGCGGCAGGTATGGCGCAGCCAGTTGATGGTGTCGGAGTCAGAGGCGATGAATCCACCGATAGAGGCGAGTGACTTCGAGAAGGTACCCATGATGAGGTCAACCTCGTCGGTCAGACCAAAATGGTCGCAGACGCCCCTACCCTGTTTGCCGAAGACACCGATGCCGTGGGCCTCGTCGACCATGATAGAGCAATTGTACTTATGCTTCAGCTCGACAATCTCAGGCAGCTTGGCCAGATCGCCCTCCATGGAGAACACACCGTCGATGACGATGAGCTTGATGGCCTCCTGAGGCAGACGCTTCAGTACGCGCTCCAGGTCTTTCATGTCGTTGTGCTTATAGTGCAGCTGCTTGGCAAAGGCCAGACGACGGCCATCGACAATCGAAGCGTGGTCGCGATCGTCGCAGATCACAAAATCGTCCTTGCTCAGCAGTGCAGGAATGACACCCTGATTGACAGAGAAGCCTGTAGAGAAGCACAGACAATCATCCTTGCCGATGAATTTTGATATTTCCTTTTCAAGTTGTACGTGGAGATCGAGCGTTCCATTGAGGAATCGGCTGCCTGCACATCCGGAGCCATATTTGTCGAGTGCTGCCTTTGCGGCATCGATAATACGCTGATCGCCTGTCAGACCGGTATAAGCATTCGATCCGAACATCAGCACCTTGTGGCCGCCCATTTCAACTTCTGTTCCCTGCTTTCCCTCAATCGCGCGGAAATAAGGGTATACGTCAGCCTCCATGAACTTCTGAGGTTCACGATAATGCTTGTATCTTTCTTGTAACTGTCCCATTCCGAAACTAGGTAAGTTTTTATTTTTTTCTTTTTCAGCCTGCAAAGTTACACATTTTTTGGCAATTCGTGCAAGAAAATCTTAATAAATATCGTTTTTATTGTTTTTTCTTGGATAATTCATGTATTTTTCATCGTTTTTTCGTATTTTTGCATCGTGATTATGAAGAAAAAGAAAGAAATATCGTTTATCATCAATCCGATATCGGGCACACATTCGAAGGAAGATTTACCTAAAATCATCGAATCGGTGCTCGACCCCGAGCAGTTCAATTATGAGCTGCGCTTTACCGAATTTGCCGGTCATGCCTCGGAGATAGCCAAGGAGTGCGCCCAGAAAGGTCAGGACATCGTGGTGGCCGTAGGTGGCGACGGTACGGTGAACGAGGTGGCCCGCTCGCTGACGCACACACAGACCGCCCTCGGCATTATTCCTTGCGGCTCGGGCAACGGACTGGCCCGTCACCTCTGTCTGCCGCTCGACACGAAGAAGGCCATAGAAACCATCAATGCCTGTAAGATAGAGGACTTTGATTACGGTGTGATTAACGACCAGCCTTTCTTCTGCACCTGCGGCATGGGCTTCGACGCCTTTATCTCGCTGAAGTTTGCGGAGGCCGGTAAGCGTGGACCCATCACCTACGTGGAGAATGTGCTGAAAGAAGGTCTGAAATACCAGCCCGAGACCTACGAGGTATCAGACGAGACGGGCGCGAGGAAGTACAAGGCCTTCCTGATAGCCTGTGCCAACGCCTCGCAATACGGCAACAATGCCTATATCGCCCCAGGGGCCACGATGAAAGACGGTGAGATGGATGTGGTGATTATGGAGCCCTTCGATGTGCTCGATGCCCCGCAGATAGCTGCCGACCTGTTTATGAAGACCTTCGGCAACAATTCGAAGATCAAGACCTTTCGCGCCAAGCAGATTCACATTCACCGTAAGGAAGCCGGAGCCATACACTTCGACGGCGACCCCATGATGACCGATGCCGATATCGACGTGCATATTGAGCCGGGCGGCATTAAGATCGTGACCAATCCAGAGGCCATCGAGGATGCCAGTCAGCCGAATTTCCTCTTAAACGCTTTCAGTGACTTCTTTAATAATATTAATAATGTACGTGAGGATATCGAGAAGCGAGGCAAACGGATACAGAGAGTAAATAAAGTGATGTTGCGCAAGCTTACAAAATTATAGTGTATGTGGCAGGAAGTAGTGATAGTAATTTTGCTGGTGGGAGCCGCTCTATATACACTTTGGCGCCTGTACAGACTTCTTACGGGTAAGAACGAAGTGTGCAGGGGATGTCCGCTGGCAGATAACTGTACGAAGAAGAATAGCTTGGAAAACTGCGGTTCAGGGCGCCACAATTGTTAAAAAATGCCAACGCGGTAGCAAATTCTTCACTCTTCACTCTTCACTCTTCACTTTTTTTACTACCTTTGCACCCGCTAAGAAAGAATGGTGCCTTGGATGAGTGGCTTAGTCTACGGTCTGCAAAACCGTCCACGGCGGTTCGAATCCGCCAGGCACCTCTCAGAGAGCAAAAGAAAATCCCCAGCCTGATGGTTGGGGATTTTTCTTTTTTATTCGCCTTTGAAAAGGTCGCCTATCTCAGCAATCTCATCCTCATCGAACCACTTGGAGAGACGCTTCTTGGCCTTCTCCTGAATTTCGGGGTCGATGTCGGTCCACACCTTCTTCAAGACATAGAGCAATACGGCCAGGTCGTCGGTGAGTCCGGCAATGGGAATAGCATCAGGAATGGCGTCGAGCGGACTGATCATATAACCCAGAGCACCGATAATAATGGCCTTGTCTTTCTTACTGACCTTATCGCTCTGCAACGTATAGTAGAGTATCAGGGCCGCGTAGACCAACTTGGCTCCGGCACGCTTGGCAATACGGGAAATCTTCTCTGCGAAGTCACGCTTGGAGAACTTTCCACCATAGTTCATAAAATCGGGTAATTCCATAAATACCTATTTACAATTTGACAATTATCTATTTACAATTCAATGGTTGATTCTGATGATTCTGATGCCCGTATGAGAGGGATGCTTCTGAAGATACTGATAGAGCGTCATAGGCTCCTCGACCACCTTCTTATGCAACTGCGAGGCATTGAGCAGATGCAGGCCGTCTTTGTGCCACACGGCAAAGCCCAGATGGGCAATGTCGAGTCCGGGCTTGTTGCAGGTAATGGCAATGATGTCGCCATCGTGCACAGCCTCGCGCACGGCAGCGATATTCTTCACCTCCGACTTGGGGATAAAACGGAACTTCAGGCCCGTGATGCGCTGCTCCATCTCCTGGATTTCGGCCACATATTCGGGGTGCGCCTTCATGGCCTTGTAGCTCTGAGGATGCTCACTCATATAGCTGACTTTGACGGTCTGAACGGCCGTAAAGGGGGGATTGGGCTGCTGAATCTCGCTGACGATGCCCGCCTGCTGGTTCGACATGATCCAATCGGTGAAATAATGGATGCGTGAGGGATAGCCATTGATGACACCATCGCGATAGCGCATGTTACGAAGGGCATTCTGATAGGCCGCGTAGGTAAACTCCTTGCGATAGGCACAGAGCGTGAGCGCCGTAACGGTCTCTACGAGCGTGGAACAGTCGAGCTCTTCGACATTAATCACGAGCTGTTCATCGTCGTTGACCTCGAGGGTATGGGCCACGTAAGGCACATCGAGGAACTTGCGAGCGAAGTAAAGGGGGAAGTTGCTTTTCGCGGGCTGCTGCTTGGCATCGCGGAGGAAGGCCTCGATAGCGATGCGGTAAGCGGGCTTCTTAGCATCGGAGGGCTCGGCGTACTCGGCGTTATCGGCGTACTCGGCGTTATCGGAGTACTCGGAATTCTCGGAAGAGCTGGCCTCGGTCTTTGGGGCGCTGCTGTTGGCGCAGGATTGCAGGGGCCAGATGAGCGTGCAAATGGCAAGGAGCAGGGCGATATGTGATGAATGCTTCATGTTTGATGGTTGATGTTAGAATTTTCCGAGGATACGGTCCATCGCCCAGTTCACAGGCGTTGCCGACACACTCGTACAGGTGCAGACACCGATGCCCTGCAGATGTTCGATGACATTCTTGATGAGCGGGTATTGCACGTATGGCGGATTGGGCACCGTGATTTCTTGGTCGCCCTCGCTCGTCTGCAGACGGATGGGCTTATAGTCAAATATCGAAAAGCTGACGAGACCCTCGGTGCCGATGATATCGATGCAGTCTTCACGGGCACTCTCGTGCGCCACATAGCACCACGAACCGCTGCCAGGCAAACCGTTCTCGAAACGGAAACAGGCACTCACGGAATCCTCAGCATCGTAATATCCGCCGCGATTGCTACAGATGCCTCGCGCTTCGAGAATCACCCCGAACATATGTTGCAAGAGATCTAACTGGTGAGGGGCCATATCGTAGAAATAGCCGCCACCCGCAATCTCCGGATGCAGGCGCCAAGGCAGGTCTTCTCCGTTTTTGATGGCCTCGGCATCGGTCGCACGAAGCGGCTCGGTATAACGCACCTGGACATTGATAACCCGACCTATAGTACCACTTTTAACAATATCGTAAACTTTCTGAAAATAAGGCAGATACCGACGATAGTAAGCCACAAAACAAGGCACACCCGTCTGCTCGGAGATGCGATTGATGCGGGCACAATCCTCATAGCTCGACGCCAAGGGTTTCTCCACATACACGGGCTTGCCGGCCTTCATAGCCATGATGGCATAAGTGGCATGACTCGAGGGCGGTGTGGCGATATAGACGGCATTGACGTCGGGATCGTCGATGAGTTCCTGCGCATCGGTATACCATTTGGCTATGCCATGCTTCACGGCATAGGTTCTGGCCCGACGCTCTGTGCGGCTCATGACAGCGACCACGCTCGACCCTTCAACCTCGCTAAAGGCAGGTCCGCTTTTGGTCTCTACCACCTCACCGCAACCGATGAAACCCCACTGCAATATCTTCATACATTATAATTTTGGTGCAAAGATAGTAAAAAAAGTGAAGAGTGAAGAGTGAAGAGTGAAAAATTTGTTACCGCTTGTATAATTTTCAATTATAATTCGTACCTTTGCACGTTGAAAAGAGATTCAAAACGTGATAATATGGAAAAAGAGAAAGACGATATCCTGTTGAAAGTGCGCAGCAGCCGAGGTTGTATCAGCGCAGGCTACAGACTTTTTACCGGTCATTTTAAGCATATCTTCAGATATTCGTGGCTGGCGGCATTGATCTATGCCGTTTTCTGCAGCGTGGGCGGTGCCATGATGATCATGATGCCGAGGATGATGCCCATCACGGCAGCCATTCTGATCATCGTAGAATGCTTGTTTGCCTCTTACGGCTTCAGCGTGCTGAAACAGCATCAGACCTTCGGCAATATTCTCCGACCCGCCAAATGGTTCAGTCTCGACACCCATATCTTTGTCCGCACCATCAAGTGCTGGCTGTGTCTGTTTGTGATCTATCTGATAGCAAGCATCATCATCGTAGGCATAGGCTTCGCAGCCTTTAAGTTCCTGTCGCTTTATACGGCAATTGGCGCTGCAGCGTTAGGCGCGCTGGTGATTATGTGTCTGCTGTTGCCGTTGACCTATATCACCATGCGCTATATCCTGAACGATGGCATCGGCTTCTGGAAACAGCTGAAGATAGGCTATGGCGTAGGCATGCGTCGCTGGGGATTTATCTTCATCGTGGTACTCGTCGCCGTAATTGTCGAGTTACTGCTGCTGATGCTGCTCTCGCTGCCTGCCATTATCCTCTCGATAGCCAATACGCAATCGATGTTTGGTGTGGCGATGGGCGACCCCTATGCCCTGCCCTCTTACATGCCGGCCTTGGCCGCAGGCACCTTCCTGATTATCGGATTCCTGCAGGCCTACGTGATGTTGTCTGTGCTCTTCCCCATCTATTATATGTATGGTTCGATTGACGCACAAGAACAAGAAAAACAAGACTTTAACAAACAACAGCAATGAAGAGAATACTGTTTATAGACCGAGACGGTACGCTGATAGAAGAGCCTGCCGACGAGCAGATTGATGCCTTTGAGAAACTGAAGTTCACCAAGGGCGTGTTCCGTAACCTGCACTTCATCCGCGAGCATACCGATTTCGAGTTCGTGATGGTGAGCAATCAGGACGGTCTGGGTACGGATGCCTTCCCCGAGGACACCTTCTGGCCTGTACAGAACTTCATTCTGCAGACCCTCGAAAGCGAAGGCGTCACCTTCGACGAGATCCTGATCGATCCCCATTTCCCGGAGGACAACGCCCCTACGCGCAAGCCCAATACCGGACTGGTGGAGAAATATATGAACGACCCCGCGTACGACATCGCCAATAGCTATGTGATCGGCGATCGTGAGACAGACCGGCAGTTTGCAAAGAACATCGGCTGTAAGTCGTTGATACTCTCTGATGAGGGTATGTCGTGGGATAAGATCAGCGAACTGCTGTTTGCTGGAGAGCGCACAGCCGAAGTGCGTCGCACTACCAAGGAGACCGATATCCACATCAAGGTGAACCTCGACGGCACAGGCAAATGCGACATTTCTACGGGCTTGGGATTCTTCGACCACATGCTGGAGCAGATAGGCAAGCACGGCAGCATCGACCTGCTGATTCACACCAAAGGCGATCTCGAGGTAGACGAGCATCATACCATCGAAGATACTGCCATTGCCTTAGGCGAGTGTATCCTCACGGCCTTAGGCGACAAGCGCGGCATTGAGCGTTATGGCTACTGTCTGCCGATGGACGACTGTCTGTGTAGCGTGGCTCTCGACTTCGGCGGCCGAGCCTGGCTGGTGTGGGATGCGCAGTTCACACGTGAGAAGATCGGCGAGATGCCCACGGAGATGTTCCTGCATTTCTTCAAGAGTTTCTCGGATGCGGCGAAGATGAACCTGAACATCAAGGCCGAGGGTCAGAACGAGCACCATAAGATAGAGGGCATCTTCAAAGCCCTCGCGCGGAGTCTGAAAATGGCAGTCCGACGTGATATCTATCACTACGAACTGCCAAGTACGAAGGGGATGCTTTAAACAGCGTCCCTTTATTTTTTCTCCTCTTTGGGAACGATCAGTTTGTCGCCTGTCTGCTTGAGGATCTCGCGGGCATATTCCTTCGGATAACCCGGACGCACAACCCTTGCACCCTTACCATATTTGCTGCGCTTGAAGGTGCCATTGGCATCGGTAGGCTTTTCAACCATATCATTGTACTTCACGATGAGGAAGTAAGCCAGCTGGCGCCAACGCTCAATCATCTCGTCGCCCTTCTGACAACTGTAGTCCGTGAGGTATTTCACGCGGGCATCGCCTTCGAGCGACTGCGCCTTCACCTCGATCTGTGCCTGGAGCTTGTCGTAAGAGGCATCGAGCGAATCGCGAACGGCCTGCAACGACGGGAACATCAGCGAATATTTAGGATAAACCATGTTGCTTACCCAGTTGCATACCCAGAAGGCATTATCCATCGAGAAGGTGACATCGTCGGCACCCTCGCCTGAGAAACATTTCGGAATACGCTTGATGCAGGAATACATCGGGGTGTAGGCCACCATGTTGCCATCGTCGTTACCAAACCAGAAGCAGCCGCCAATCTCACGAGGCAACCAAGAACGCATCTGAGAGATATACGACCAAGCCGTCTGGAAGGTAGAGATAGGACGCTCGTTGAACAATTCCTGATCGTCGAGCTTATACGACAACGGAGAGAGACGATACGGCATCTGATAGATACCACCGCCGATGTCGGAGTCGAGCGCAAACGGCGTACCCTCATAATGGTCGCGCATAGCTGCACGCAGATCCTGCAAGCTCACCTTCTTATTAGGGATAATCCAGAGCGGCATAGGCTCAGCATCCTTCACCTTACCCTCAGCATAGGGTACATAACGTGAGAAATCGTCGGCAAAACGGTTGAAGAAACTCCACACACGCGCCTCGCAATAACGACGTCCGGAGAAGTCGGGAGCGGCATAGGCGGCATTGTAGGAGAAATCGGCATCCTTACCCTCGAACCAACCCATCGTACGGGCATACTTCACCACATTGTCGGAATAGACCACGAGATTAGGCACAGGCTTCTTGCCATCGAGCGGATACTTCTTCAGCAGGTCCTTCATCTTTACTGCTATATAACGGCCATCGAGGAACTGGGTGATGCGGCTCTGATTGGCGTGAGCGGCAATCGCATCATCGGGAATACGGACAGCCACCCAGACGGTGCGCTCCTTGGATTTCGTACGATCAGGACCGCAGCCCATCATCTCGAGCATCCAGGCTTCGTTGGGGTCGGCTACTGAGAAGGTCTCGCCCTCAGAGTAATAGCCATACTGTTCTACCAGCTGCGTCATGATCTGCAGCGCCTCACGAGCGGTCTTGGCACGCTGGAGGGTAATGTAGATGAGCGAACCGTAGTCGATGATACCTGTGGAATCGGCCATCTCCTCACGGCCTCCGAAGGTGGTCTCACCAATGGTGACCTGCCACTCGTTGGTGTTACCTATCACATTCCAGGTTTCTGCAGCCTCAGGAATCTCACCCAGGTATTTGTCGGTATCCCATTCATACACCTTACGCATCTCGCCCGGCTGATGCTTGGCAGCAGGATAATGATAAAGGGGCATGAAGGCACCGAAAGAGTCGGCATTGTAAGTCACGAAGACCGAACCATCGGCA
Organism: uncultured Prevotellaceae bacterium; assembly: GCA_902785945.1. Lineage (GTDB taxonomy): Bacteria > Bacteroidota > Bacteroidia > Bacteroidales > Bacteroidaceae > Prevotella. Next base: position 67,690 of record CADAAR010000006.1, on the reverse strand, counting down.
CTGGCCTTCTTGCCTACAATAAAGTTGGTACATGCCATCGCATAGCTACCAGCGACGAGCATAACGGAAAGAATCAAATGTCTTTTCATATCTTAATAAATTATACTTGTTTCAAATGTCTTCGAATTATTGCGATGATCGGTAGCGGTGAAGAGAAGCTGATGCTGACGGCCCGTCTTACGAATGGGCGACTCACGCAGGTTACACACCACCTGTGAGGTCTTCTCTTTTGGATTAAACACCACGAACTTCCCATCGATAGTAGCCTTATAGGATGCTACCCCACTCTGCGCATCGCTCACACTCAGACGTAACACATCAGAGGGCGCCTGCGTATTGGTGATGGGACTGATGGAAGGCGGCTCATCATCGTAATCGAGCCCGTAGGCATAACACAGTTCATTGATACGACCTATCACCCATCCGTCTTGATAATCGCCACCCATATACCGACCAAGGGAAGAGCGGATATAGAGTTTCGAGGGATCGACCTCCGTAGACAGAATACGGTCAGAGCCGATACGGTCGAGTCTGGCCCTGATCATCAGCTCGCCATCAGCCATCAGCGGACAGCTTACCGGATAGAACGAATACTGGTCGGACACTTTGTCAGGTTGTCTGTTCACCACAGGTTGCAGGATGATATCATCTGCCAAAAGACCGTAAGGCACCACCAGCTGCATCTCGCCTGGATAGGCATACGAGTTGGTCTGGTTCCAATGGAATCGTGGGCCTATGGGTAACTCAGGTCGAGGAATCTCTTGTCTGACACCACGCACCGTGAAGGTGTAATGACTCTCGTTGCCCTTGAAGTCGCGCAGGATATACTCCAACTGATAGTCGCGCTCCTCATTGAAATTAATGATGCCCCGCAGACTGTCGGCAGAAAGAATAGCCAACTGATTGCCAGGCTCAATGTAGGATTTCAAATACCAACGACGGGTTTGACGCCAGTGGTCGTAGTCGCCCCACGCATTCACAAACGCGTTCTTGGCGACGGGAATACGGTCGACGTTCGAGCGGAAGATCATATTGCCATCGAGCATCAGAATGGTTTCGCGAATACCGTAGTGATGATACGTGCCCTGCATATAGTCGTCGCCCCAAAGCGCAAAGCCCACCTTTCCCCAGGCCGTAAACGACTGAGTGAGCTGATGACCAGCAATACCGAAGGTCTGCGTCTTTGTGCTGTTGTTAAACACCCCTTCGCCCACCATCGGAGCAGCCATCAACCCATGTGCCTGTGGAGGAACGGAATCATTGATATAATCGTTCAGGAATTCGTAGGGGTCGAGCATATCCCAAGTCTCGGTATCGTGAATCTCGAGATGGAGATGCGGACCGGTAGAGTGTCCCGTATTGCCGCTCAGGGCGATAAACTGACCTTGTGACACCGGACATACCAAGGGCGACAAGCGTGCATCGGGCACATTCGTCTCGTGGGCATACTGGTAATCACGAAGGGCAGCCTGAATACGGGGTGAGAACGACTTCAGATGACAATAGATAGAGGTCTGCCCTGAAGGATGAGTAACGTAGACGGCATTACCAAAGCCATCGATGCCTTGTGTGATACGACTGACATAACCATCGCCGATGGAATAGATCACCTTGCCCTCCACATTATCGGTAGAGATATCCAGACCTCCATGAAAATGATTGGGACGGGGTTCACCAAAATTCCCCGCCAGAGAAATGTCATAATCCACTGGCGGGGTAAATATACTTAGCAGAAGACTTATCAGCAGTTGATTCAGCACGCCTTAAACGACATATCAAGTCCTTTAACTGAGTGCGTGAGTGCACCAACGCTAACAAAGTCAACGCCCTGCTCGGCATAGTCGCGGATGGTATCGAAGGTGATGCCCCCACTCGACTCTGTCTCGAAACGGCCTGCGATGATATCAACAGCTTTCTTCGTATCGGGCACACTGAAGTTATCGAGCATGATACGGTCCACACCTCCGTGATCGAGCACTTGTTGCAACTCTTCGAACGAGCGTACCTCGATCTCGATCTTCAGGTCAAGCCCCTTTTCCTTCAGATAAGCATGACAACGGTCGATGGCATTCACGATACCACCTGCGAAGTCAACATGATTATCCTTCAGCAGAATCATATCGAATAGACCGATGCGATGGTTACAGCCACCACCGATCTTCACGGCCTGTTTCTCGAGCATACGCATACCAGGAGTGGTCTTGCGGGTGTCGAGCACACGGGTGTGTGTACCCTTCAGACGCTGCACGTACTTATCGGTCATCGTGGCAATACCACTCATTCGCTGCATGATATTCAGCATCAGGCGCTCCGTCTGCAACAGCGAGCGCACCTTGCCTGTAACAACCATAGCGATATCGCCCTTCTTCACACGGGTGCCATCGCCCATCAGCACCTCTACCTGCATGGTGGGGTCGAAACGACGGAACACCTCCTTGGCAATCTCCACACCCGCCAGAATTCCGTCTTCCTTGATGAGCAGATGCGATTTGCCCATCGCGTCCTCGGGAATACAACAGAGCGTGGTATGGTCGCCATCGCCGATATCCTCAGCAAACGACAGATCAATCAGTCTGTCAACTAACTCTTCTACACTCAACATAACTATCGGTTTTAAAAATAGAGCGCAAAGCCAAGTTTGATGCCCACACCACTATAATCATTGTCTTTGGTACTCAGCTCATAATAGATCTCGGGCTCAACGGTAATGTGACGTGAGAGGAAGAAAGCATAACCCACATTGGCTTCGGGCAGCAGATCATCAATGCCATCAGTATGAGCAAATTTGCAGCCTGCGCCTACGTAGATGCCATTCTCTTCAATGTAATAGCGCATGCCAGCACCCACATTCACCGACGAACGACCATAGGTGGAATTATTATAACCCACTTTACCCGTGATCATGAAGTCATCGACAATCAGATAACCGGCTTTGGCATCAAGGCTCAGATTCCATTTCTGGCCCTTGTGCCAACTCAGGTCGAGACCTGAAGTAGAGGCTCCAATCATGATCTTTCCCTCGTAGAAAACTTTCTCTGAGCTGTTCAGATACTGTGCATTAACACTCATTGCCATCATCAGGCCGATGGCTGCCATCAATAATTTCTTCATATATTAACTAATGTATTATCCTAATTTCTTCGTTTCTTTCTTATACCAAACCGTAAACCATATCACAGCAATTACCAGACAAGCAATGCCTAATGAATAGCCCAGTGTTTCGGGCAGATGGAAAGCCTGCTTTGAGATAAAGAGGAAGGTGGAGCAGACGGTAGTCATAAACAATGCTGGAATCAAAGTAATCCAGAAAGGTTTGTTATTACGCACCAGATAAACCGTCAGAGTCCAAAGTGTGAACACACTCAACGCCTGGTTACTCCATCCGAAGTACTGCCAGATGGTATTGAAACCGTCAGGATTCTCAATCTGCCAGACTAACATGGCGATAGAAGCAGCAAACAAGGGAATGCAGATTATCAGGCGCTTGGCAATGGGACGCTGGTTGAGTTTCAGCCACTCAGCCACAATCAGACGGGCAGAACGGAAAGCAGTATCACCCGAAGTAATCGGCGCTGCCACCACACCCAGCATAGCGAGAATGGCACCTGCTACACCCAGCCAGTCATTACATACGAGATTCACAACGGCTGGAGCAGACGTATGGAAACCAGCAGTAGCTTGTTCAATAAGGGTATAGCCAGGAGCGGGATCGCCATAGAAGAACCAAGCCGATACCGTCGCCCAGATTAATGCAACAACACCCTCAGTAATCATTGCGCCATAGAAAATGGGGCGACCCATCTTCTCGCTCTTCACACAACGAGCCATCAGCGGACTCTGAGTTGCGTGGAAACCGGAAATAGCGCCACAGGCAATCGTGATAAACAGAGCCGGGAAGATAGCGTCCTTCCAGGTGTCAGGCTCCGTTGCAGCACCCATATTATAGAAGTTGGTCCACAATTCTGGTACCGTTGGCCAATGTACGAAGAGCCAAACCATCAGCGCACCCGCCATAAACAGCAGCGAGAAGGCAAACAGCGGATACACCTTACCGATAATCTTATCGATAGGCAGCATCGTGGCGATGATATAATAGCAGAAAATGATGATCACCCACATCATGGTCTCACCACCGATGGAATGCAGGATCTCTGCAGGCGAATACACGAACACCGTTCCCACCATAATCAGCAGCAACACGGTGAACACAAGCATCACGCTCTTCGTGGTCTTACCCAGATAGTGACCAATAAGCTCTGGCAGTCCAACACCTCCATGACGCATAGAAAGCATACCCGACAGGTAATCGTGTACGGCACCAGCAAAAATACAGCCGAACACAATCCAAAGATAAGCCACCGGACCGAACTTCGCACCCATGATGGCACCGAAGATAGGACCCGTTCCTGCGATGTTCAAGAACTGAATCATGAAAATCTTCCAGTTAGGAAGCACAATGTAATCAAGGCCATCGGCCTTCGCCACAGCAGGCGTTACTCGGTCGTCAGGAGCAAAGACATGCTCCACAAAACGTCCGTAAAACAGATAACCAAAGACAAGAGCCACCAGACTCACCAAGAAAGTAATCATACTTTTTCTCCTATTTAGTTTAAAACTTGATGCAAAAGTACAAAATAATTGTGAATTGTGAATTATGAATTGTGAATTATTTAGTAACTTTGCAGCAAATTTTAATAAATTACATCATTTTGAGAAAGATTCTATACCTTTTCCTGTTGCTTGCGACGGCTGTTAACCTGCAGGCACAGACGCCTAAATACGAAGTGCGAGCCGTCTGGCTCACCACCATCGGAGGCATCGACTGGCCCCGCACCTATGCCAACAGCTCGTATAACATCCAGCGTCAGAAACAAGAACTGACCACTATTCTCGACCAGCTTCAGAAAGCCAATATCAATACAGTATTACTGCAAGCCCGCGTGCGAGCCACCACCATCTTCCCCAGCAGTCGTGAGCCCTGGGATGCTTGTCTCTCGGGCAAGGCTGGTGTATCACCCGGCTACGATGCCCTGCAGTTTGCCATCGACGAGTGTCACAAACGCGGCATGCAATGTCACGCGTGGATTGTCACCATCCCCGTAGGCAAATGGAACAATTACGGCTGCAAACAATTGCGCCAGAAATATCCCAAGCTCATCGTCAAGGTGGGCGACGAGGGCTATATGCATCCAGAGATGAGTGAGACGGGCGACTACCTGGCACAGTTCTGTCGCGAGGTCACCCGTCGTTACGATGTCGATGGTATCCACCTCGACTATATCCGCTACCCTGAGACCTGGAAGCTTAAGGTGAGCCGTTCACAGGGCCGACAGTATATCACCAGCATCGTCCGCAAGATCAATCAGGCCGTGAAGGCAGAGAAGCCCTGGGTGATGCTGTCCTGCTCGCCCATCGGTAAATACGACGACCTGGCCCGCTATAAGTCTGGAGGCTGGAATGCCAATACCACCGTCTGCCAGGATGCACAGGGCTGGCTGCGCGATGGCCTCATGGATGCCCTCTTCCCGATGATGTATTTCCAAGGCAACAATTTCTTCCCCTTTGCCGTCAACTGGAAAGAGTATGCCTATGGACGCATCGTGGTGCCCGGCCTCGCTGCCTACATGCTCCACCCCAGCGAGAGAAACTGGTCGCTCGACGTGATGCAACGTGAGATGTACGTCAGTCGCGAACAGGGACTCGGACATTGTTTCTTCCGTTCTAAGTTCTTGACAGACAATACAAAAGGCCTATATACCTTCACGAAAGACTTTAACCAGGATCCAGCCCTCATTCCACCAATGAGCTGGTATGGTAAGCGCTCTCCTGCAGCACCTCCAAAGACGCAGTTGCAGCGTGGTGTGACGACCGATATGTTTGCCTGGGAACAACCTCGCGACTATTCCGGAGGCGACTACCTATTATATAATATATATGCCTCTGCCGACTACCCCGTCGACATCAACGACAACCGCAACCTCATCAGCACCCGTCAGCGCAGTAATCGCATCACGGTGAAGCATGGTGGACGACAGTTGAACTACGCGGTGACGGCCGTCGACCGATATGGCAACGAGAGTCTCCCTGCGCAGACCGTCAAGCCCTCGGCACCCCTTCGGAAACTCGATTTCAGGGAACTCATCGTGGGCAAACCACGAAAAAGAAGCAAAAAGAGATGATTTTGCAACGAGAAAACAAACAACATTCGCAAAATATACGTATCTTTGCACAGAATTTTAAAAACTAATATCGTAAACAATATGGAAAGAACATGGAGATGGTTTGGCAAGAAGGACAAGATCACCCTTGCCCAGCTGAGACAAATTGGCGTTGAGGGCATCGTCACCGCCCTGCACGACGTACCCTTAGGCGAGGTCTGGACTCGTGAGAAGATCCGCGACCTGCGCGAGTATATCGAGAGTTATGGCATGCGCTGGAGCGTGGTAGAGTCGCTGCCGGTGGTAGAGACCATCAAATATGGCGGTCCTGATCGCGACCAGCAGATCGAGGTCTACAAGGAGTCATTACGCAACCTCTCGGCTGAGGGCATCCATTGCATCTGCTATAACTTCATGCCCGTGCTCGACTGGGCCCGCACCGATCTATTCCACGACAACCCCAACGGTGCCACGAACCTTTACTTCAACTATGCCGAGTTTGCTTACTTCGACATCTATATCCTGAAGCGTCCGGGTGCTCGTGAGGAGTGGGAGAAGTTCCAGTTCCCCGAGGGCTGGGGCAAAGGCCGTAGCGTGATTGCCGAGTGCGACGAGCTCGCCAAGACCATGACCCCCGAGAAGGACCACAAGCTCGTGGAGAACATCGTCATCAAGACACAGGGTTTCGTTTCTGGTAACTTCAGCGAAAACGACGAGGCACCCGTACAGAAGTTCCGCGAGTTCCTCGACCTATATAAAGGCATCGACAAAGCCAAGCTCCGTGCCAATATGAAGTATTTCCTCGAGGCCATCATGCCCGTGTGCGAGGAGTGCGGTATAAACATGTGCGTACACCCCGACGATCCCCCCATCGAGATTCTCGGCCTGCCGCGTATCGTGCGCACCGAGGAGGATATCCAGTGGTTCCTCGATGCCGTACCCAACAAGCATAACGGTCTTACTTTCTGCGCAGGCTCTTTAAGTGCTGGTGCCTACAACAATGTGGTGGAACTGGCTAAGAAGTTTGCTTCGCGCACCCATTTTGTTCACCTGCGTTCCTGCCACATCTTCCCCAATGGCGACTTCACCGAGGCTTCACATCTGGGCGGACGTGCCGACCTCATCGAGCTCTGCCGTATCTTCGAGAAAGAGAATCCCGCACTTCCCATGCGTGTGGATCACGGAATGACCTTTACCGATGAGCCTGGCGGCATTATGGACGAGAGCAGTCACGGCCACAATGCGGGCTACACCCTTCTGGGTCGTATGTTCGCCCTCGGACAGGTGCAGGGCATCCTCGCCACCGTCGACCGCGAGTTAGGAATTGAATATAAACAACCTGGATTCTTTGATTAAGTTATGAAACTGAATGATATTTTCAGCGGCCAGTATAACGCCGCAGAGTGGGAAGCCAAAGGCTATGAGCTTCCAAAGTTCGACATCAAGGCTGTACGCGAGAAGACCGCCAAGGAGCCCACATGGGTACACTTCGGTGGTGGCAACATCTTCCGTGCCTTCCCGGCAGCCATCCTCAACGATGCGCTGAACACAGGTAAATACGATCGTGGTGTGATCGTGGCCGAGACTTTCGATTTCGAGGTCGTCGACAAGGCCTATGCGCCTTATAACAATCTCTCGCTCTGTGTGAACCTCTGCTCCGACGGCTCCATTGAGAAGAAGGTCATCGCCAGCGTCACTGAGGCCCTCAAGGCCGATCCGCAGTTCCCCGATTGGAACCGTCTGGTGGACATCTTCAAGAATCCCAGCCTGCAGATGATCTCGTTCACCATCACCGAGAAAGGCTATACTTATAACGAGGCCGATCTGGCTCGAGGCCTGAAGCCCCTCTTCGCTATGGGTAAGGTCTGCGCCTTGCTCTATGAGCGTTTCAATGCCGGACAGCTGCCCCTCACCGTGCAGTCAATGGACAACTGCTCTCACAATGGCGACAAGGTCAAGGCCGGCGTCTTTGCCTATGCCGAGCGCTGGGTGAAAGATGGCCTCGTGCCTGCAGCCTTCCTCGACTATCTGAAGGATGAAACAAAAATCACCTTCCCCTGGTCGATGATCGACAAGATCACCCCGCGTCCTCATGAGAAAGTAAAGGAGCTGCTGGCTGCCGACGGTTTTGAAGACAACGACTACATCGAGACCGAGAAGCACACCTTCACCGCGCCCTTCGTGAATGCTGAAGAGGTGCAGTATCTCGTCATCGAGGACAATTACACCAACGGTCGCCCCCCACTCGACCTCGGCGGTGCCCTCTACACCACCCGTGAGACGGTGGATAAGGTAGAGACCATGAAGGTCACCACCTGTCTGAATCCGCTCCACACGGCGATGAGTATCTACGGCTGCATGCTGGGCTATACCCTCATCTCTGCTGAGATGGCCGATGAGGACCTGCGCCCCTTCATCCAGAAGATCGGCTATATGGAGGCAATGCCGGTGGTGGTCGATCCGGGCGTGCTCAACCCCTACGAGTTCATTGGCGCGGTCATCAACCGTCGTCTGCCCAACCCCTTCATGCCCGATGCCCCGCAGCGCATCGCGATGGACACCTCTCAGAAACTGCCCATCCGTTTTGGCGAGACCATCAAGAAATACGTGGCCCGTGGCCTCGACATGAGCAACCTCGTGCTGATACCCCTCACGCTGGCTGGCTACGCCCGTTATCTGAAGGGCATCAAGGACGATGGCACCGCTTTCGAGCCCTCTCCCGACCCCATGCTCGCAGAACTGCAGGCCATCGTTGCGCCGCTCGAGATTGGCAAGGCCGATCAGGACTGGAGTCCGCTCCGTCAGCTCTACAGTCGTAAGGATGTGTTCGGTCTCGACCTTTATGAGGCTGGCCTCGGCGAACAGATTGAAAGCTACGTGAAAGAGCTCTATGCTGGTCCGGGTGCTGTCCGTAAGACGCTCCACAAATACGTGTCAGCTCGATAAAGTTTGAGAATTATTTGGCTGTTTGCAAAAAATTATATACCTTTGCACCCGCTAAACAAAAAAGCAAGGCCGGTTCGGTAGCTCAGCTGGATAGAGCAACTGCCTTCTAAGCAGTAGGTCTTGGGTTCGAGCCCCAACCGAATCACCTGAACGAATAAGGTTGCCCCTGCGGACAACCTTATTCGTTTTTTATACCAATTTTCTCGTAGGTATTATAACACTGGCAGGATATTGTTCCAAACCAGATTGAGTTCGCCTTGCAAGTCGCCGACGTTCGAGGTGATGGCGATGACGGCGTTTTTGTCGGGAACGACGATGATGTATTGTCCGCGGGCACCGTCGGCACGGAAGCAGCCGGGACGGCAGCGCCACATCTGATAACCATAGCCCTGCATCCAGTCGCTGGTTTCCTTGGTCATTCCACGCTCCTCAGCCTGCTCGATGCGCGTGCCGGGATTGATGCTCTCCGTCTGTTTCTTCGACATCTCACTCACCCACTCTTCCGGAATAATCTGCTGACCATTCCACTGGCCCTTCTGCAACAGCAGCTGACCCATCTTTGCCAAATCTTCAGTCTTCAGGTAAAGACCCCAGCCGCCACAGTTGATACCCTGCGGACTCTCTTCCCACTTGGGCTTGTCGATGTGGAGCGGCTCAAACAGACGGGTGTTCAGATAGTCGACCACCTTCTCGCCCGTTACCTGCTGCACAATGGCTGAGAGCACATACGTACCCAGACTGTTGTAGAGATAGAAGGTGCCAGGCTCGTGTACGACGGGTTGCGCCAGGAAGGCCTGTACCCAGTCGATATCGGCGCCATCACGGAACGATGGTTCTTCATCGTGGCCACAAGTCATCGTCAGCAGATCACGCACGGTCATGGCCTTGAGGTTGTCGCTCACCTCAGCAGGCAGCTTGTCGGGGAAATAGTCGATGACCTTATCGGTCAACGCCATCTTTCCATCGGCAATAGCCAGTCCAACGGCCGTAGCGGTAAAGGTCTTGCTTACCGAGTGGAGCACGTGAGGCACGCTGTCGGCCCCCTCACTCTGCCAACGGCTGTAGATGACCTTGCCGTCTTTGACGATCATCACGCTGTGAATATCCATCGAGTCGTTTGCCGCCTCCTGGAAGAAGGTGTCCATGGCCGCAGCCATGCTATCGGGCGTCTCGGCACGTGGCAGGTCGATGACTTCTGCCGTTGTACTCGCATTATTCTTGCAGGCCATCAATGCCATCAGCATCGCAGCCGCAAACAAACAGGTTTTCTTACTCATAGTTCAGTTGTGTTATATATAAAATGTGTTTAGTCGAGTCCGAACAACACCTTCAGTCCGCCATCGACACCCGAAAAGCCCATGAAGGCGAGCGAGAGCAGACCGGCCGAGAGCATGACGATGGCCATGCCCTGCATGCCCTTAGGAATCTTAACCAGTTCGAGCTGCTCACGCATACCGGCAAACACGGTCAGCGCCAGTCCGAAGCCAATGGCTGTAGAGAAGGCATAGACCACCGACTGCAGCAGGTTGAAGTCTTTCTGGATGACGAGGATGGCCACACCGAGCACAGCACAGTTGGTGGTAATGAGCGGCAGGAAGATGCCGAGAGCCTGATAGAGGGCTGGCGACACCTTCTTCAAGACGATCTCGACCATCTGCACCAGCGAGGCGATGACGAGGATGAAGGCGATGGTCTGCAGATACTGCAGCCCGAAAGCGTCGAGCACATATTTCTGCACCAGCCATGTAACGATGGTGGCGAGCGTCAGCACGAAAGCGACGGCTGCCGACATGCCCAGCGAGGTGTCGATCTTCTTGGATACACCGAGGAACGGACAGATGCCAAGGAACTGTGACAACACGATGTTGTTCACGAAAATGGCGCTAATGAAAATCAGTATGTATTCCATATCTTATGCGTTTCTGAGTTTGTTGACGATGGCAATGAGGAAGCCGAGGGTGATGAAAGCACCCGGAGGCAGCACGAAGAGCAGGATGTTGTAAGTCTCGGGCAGCAGCGTCAGTCCGAAGACAGAGCCATTGCCCAGGAGCTCACGACAGATGCCTAAGAGTGTCAGTCCGATGGTGAAGCCAAGACCGATGCCGATGCCGTCAAAGAGCGCAGCTACGGGCGAGTTCTTGGCAGCGAAAGCCTCCGCACGTCCGAGGATGACACAGTTGACCACAATCAGCGGAATGAAGAGTCCGAGGGCCGCGTCAATGTCGGGCAGGAAGGCCTTGATGACCAGTTGCAGGATGGTCACGAAGGCAGCAATCACTACGATGAACACGGGGATGCGCACCTTATCGGGCGTGATGGATTTCAGACACGAGATAACGAAGTTGGTGCAGATGAGCACCGCCATCGTTGCCAGACCCATCGCCATACCGTTAATGGCTGAGGTGGTGGTGGCCAGCGTTGGACACATACCGAGCATCAGGACGAACGTGGGGTTCTCTTTAACGATGCCATTCTTGATAATCTGTATTGCGTTCATATCTTAGTCCTCCTTTTCTTGTTTCGTAGCGCCGGTCTGTGCATCGACAGGCGTATTCTTGTAAGCGCTATAAGCATTGTTGACAGCGAGCAGGAAGGCACGGCTGGTGATGGTAGAGGCTGTGATGGCATCCACCTGTCCACCGTCCTTCGAAACGGTCAAGGGTTCCTTCGGGTCCTTACCGATGATGTCTCCCTTCTCACCCTTCTGGAACCACTTGTCGGCCTTGGCACCGAGACCTGGCGTCTCAGCATGTTCCAGAAGTGCATAACCTAAGATCATGCCCTCGGGATCGAAACCAACAAGCACCTTCAGGTCGCCACCGAATCCACCGGTAGTACTCTCTACGGCTGCACCAAGGTCCTTGCCCTGGGCATCCTGTGTCTGATAGACGATATAGGTTATTTCCTTGCCCTTGGCATCATTCTGTTTCACGGTGTCGGTCTTTGCAACCTTCAGGTCGCTCACACACATCACCGTCTTGATACCGTCAGCCAGCGCTTTTGCTTTCTGGTCGTTGATAGGACCTTCCGTCAGATGGTTCACATAAGCCAGGATACCACCCATGATGACTGCTACTCCAGTGAGCACCAGCACCATGTTTAATAAAGATGATTCTAATTTCTTCATGCTTATGGTCCTCCCTTATTTCTTAGCAGGCACTTCACCGAAGCGCTTGGGTTTCACATAATTATTAATCAGCGGCGTGAACGCATTCATAATCAGAATAGCGAACGACATACCCTCGGGATAAGCACCCCAGTTACGAATCACCACCGTGAGGAATCCGATAGCCACACCATAGATAAGCTGTCCCTTCGGCGTCATCGGCGAGGTGACATAGTCGGTAGCCATGAAGATGGCGCCGAGCATCAGACCTCCGGAGAGGATCACGGATACAGGATCAGCATAGGCAGGATTAGCCAGATGGAGTAGACCTGCGAACACGAATACAGTACCGATGATGCTGACGGGGATGTGCCAGGTGATGATCTTCTTCCAGAGCATGTAGCAGAGTCCGAGGATGAGTGCAAGGGCACAGATCTCACCCATAGCTCCGGCTCCGTCGGGATGGTTACCCAAGAAGAGTTCCAGTGATGAAGGCAGCTGGTCGAGCACACTGGCATCGCCATTCTTGATGGCCCATTTCATAATAGAAAGCGGTGTAGCACCCGTTTCAGCATCGAGATAGCTGCCAAGCTGGCCTACCTTCGGCCATGTGGTCATCTGTGCAGGGAAGGCCACGAGCAGGGCTGCACGACCAACAAGCGCAGGATTAAAGAGGTTATTGCCGAGTCCTCCGAATGTCATCTTGGCCACACCGATGGCGAAGAGTGCACCAATGATGATGATCCAAGCAGGGAGGTTCGACGGGAGGTTGAATGCCAGGAGCAGACCTGTGAGAATGGCCGAGCCATCCATCACCGTATTGCGCTCCTGCTTCAGGATATACTTGCTGATTGCCCACTCAAAGAAGACGCAGGCTGCCACACTCGTTGCCGTTACAACAACCGACCCCAGGCCGAAGAAGTAGAACGACACGAGCAGGGCGGGCATCAGGGCGATAATCACACCATACATGTTGCGCTCTACGCTGTCAGTACCGTGGGCGTGTGGCGAAAGTGAAACTATTAATTTTCCCATATTATTTCTTTGCATTACGGTTTCGAATAATTCCCATGACGGTAGACTTGCCCTGACGGATGTTGTCGAGCAGCGGACGATGGGCAGGACACGTGAACTGGCACGAGCCACACTCGATGCAGCTGACGATATCCTCGCTTTCGGCACGCTCCCAGTTCTTCACCTCAGAGAGCTTGGCAAGCAGATAAGGCTCCAAGCCCATCGGACAAGCGCCTACGCACTTGGCACAACGGATGCAGGGCTGCGGCTCCTTACGACGGGCCTCGTCGTCGGAGATGATCGTCACGGAGTTGGTACCCTTGCAGATAGGCACTTCGGTAGAGGTGAGCGCCTTACCCATCATCGGACCGCCAGCCAGCAGTTTGTTGTCGCCCTCAGGCATGCCGCCACAGGCGTCGATGAGTTGCTGCATAGGCGTTCCCATGCGGACAAGGAAGTTACTGGGATTAGCCAGACGCTTGCCCGTAACCGTGGTATAACGCTCGAACAGGGGCTTGTGCTTCATGACCGCCTCGTAGACGGCGAAGGCCGTACCCACGTTCTGCACGATGGCACCTACATTCACGGGAATGGCAGGCGGCGCAGGCACCTGACGTTGGATGACAGCATCGACGAGCTGCTTCTCACCTCCCTGCGGATAGCGCTGCTTCAAGGGCACTACCTCGACCGTATACTTCGAACCGCCGAATTTCTCGGCAGACTTCTGCGTGAGCAGTTCGATGGCAGGCATCTTATTGGTCTCAATACCGATATAGCCTGTGGTAACCTTCGCACCCATCATGAGCAGTTCAAGACCCACGAGAATCTCGTCGGCATGCTCCATCATCAGTCGGAAGTCGGCGGTGATATAAGGCTCGCACTCTACGGCATTGATAATGACACACTCAGCCTTGGCCGTTGGCGGAGGCGTGAGCTTGATAAACGTCGGGAAACAGGCGCCCCCCATACCCACGACACCAGCGTCCTTGATACGGTTAACAATCTCTTCGGGCGTGAGTTCCGGATGCGCCTCAACGGTCTCCAGTTTATCGGAGCGGTCGATACTTTCTTCCCATTCGTCGCCCTCGACATTGATGATGATCACTGGCTTGCGATAGCCTGTGGCGTCGATGGCAGTATCGATCTTAAAAACGGTACCGCTGACGGATGAGAAAATCGGAGCAGACACAAAGCCACCAGCCTCGGCAATCATCGTACCCACCTTCACCTTATCGCCTTTCTGGACCACGGGCTTAGCGGGGGCGCCGATATGCTGACTCAACGGGAAGATGGCCTGCTTGGGTAGCGCAGCTACTTGCGTCGCAGCTTCGTGAGTGAGTTTGTTCTCCTCGGGGTGGATACCACCTATACTAAATGTTCTGATATTCATACGGTTTCCTCCTTTCTTTCTTCTTCGGGCTTTGGCTTAGGCGCCGGGAAATTCACAGCGACGATGGCATGCTTCGGACACACCTTCTCGCACTTGCGACACAAACGACACTTCTCGAAGTCGATGTAAGCCAGATTGTTCTCAACGGTGATGGCACCGAAGGGACATTCCTTCTCACACTTACCACAGCCGATGCAACTGACGGCACAGGCCTTCATGGCTGCAGGACCCTTGTCTTTGTTGACACAGCTGACAAACACTCGTCTACCCTTCGGACCCTTCTTGCGGAGCTCGATGATGCCACGCGGACAAGCCTTCACACAGGCGCCGCAGGAGGTACACTTCTCCTCGTCGACCTCAGGGATACCCGTCTCAGGATTCACCTTAATGGCACCGAAATGACAGGCAGCCTCACAGTCGCCACAGCCCAAACAGCCAAAGCCGCAGGCCGTCTCACCAGCGCCACAGGCATGCATGGCAGCACAAGTACGCAGACCAGCATATTCAGCAATCTTCACGCGATGCTCACAAGTGCCATTACATCTCACAACGGCCACCATCGGCTCGGAATTGGCAATCGCCATTCCCAACAGATCAGCAACCTTTCCCATGGTCTCTGCACCACCAACAGGACACGAGAGTCCATCAATGCTACCGACATCAGCCCCTTTCACGAGAGCATCAGCCATTCCGCTACAGCCAGGGAATCCACATCCACCGCAGTTGGCACCAGGCAACAACTCGCCCACCTGTGCAATACGGGGATCTTCATAGACAGCAAACTTCTTGGAGGCGGCAAACAGCACAATGGCTGCTATCAAGCCGATAGCTCCCAAGACAATTACTGCAATCAAGATGAAATTCATAAATGCTTTATTTTATTAGTTATGTTATTCTATCTGAAACGAAATGCCGCGCTGGATACGGTCACGAAGCAACCACAGCACAAAGTAATAAGGCACCAGCGAGCCCAAGGCCACGAGCGCAGCAACACCCTCGCTAGCCGTCAGTCGCAGCGCTATCATCAGCACAGAGACCAACAACAGGAAGGGAACACCAAAACCCAAGAGCAAAGCCTTGTTGGCCACATCCTTCGAAGCCCACACCGTCACTTCCTGACCCGTCGAGTAATTAGTTGTGTCACAACCAAATACATCCACGATCTTCACCTTCGACTCAGCCGCATTACAATGACTGGCCACCTTACAGGCAGCACAGGCGGAAGTCTGAACGATGCGCACCTTCATGCTACCGCCCTCTATCCTTTCTATGACGCCTGTATGCGATATCTTCTGACTCATGGATTTGCAATGTAGACTTTACATTCTGCAAAGGTACTACATATTTATTAAAAAACAAGCGAAAACACTTTTTTTTTCCTAAAAAAGGCCGTAATCGTTTGCGATTTCAAACTTTTTTATTACTTTTGCCGTGAGAAAGCAGAAATAAGATGAAAGCGACTGAACAGACACTACAGCAAATTGAGCGTACTATCCGTAAAACAACGGATAAGTTTCCCGCCGATCCCAACACCTCGGTCATGACCGACATCCACGTAAGAGTCTTCCAAGATTCAGGTGAGTTGATAACCTTCGACGACAGCGATGAGGAAATCACGCGCGGTCTTGTGGAGCAATGGATCGACAATACCGACGATGACTTCTACTCGGCCATCCCTCCCATCATCCGTAAGTGCATTGAGCATCAGAAAGAGCTGGTGGAAAAAATGGGAATCATGAAGCCCTTCACGTTTGTGCTGGAGAACGACGAGAAAGAGCCTATAGAGGAACTGTATATCGTGGACGATGACCTGGTGATTATCGACGACGATATGATGCAAGATCTGGACAAGGACCTTGACGAATTTCTCGACAATCTGCTGAAAGACGCCTAAGCCCCTATCCCCTTATTCGACGATACCGTCGGAACCGTTCTGTTCGTAGTCGATTTCCTGATCTTCTGAAAATTTGCGCGACATATCGACGTGGTACACCTTCTGTACCTCTGCCTGGAACTTGCCCGAATAGTCAGTCAGGCGAACCTCGTAATCACTGGTAATCACAAAATCCTGGATGAGTTTATCCTCCGGATCGGCCAGTTCGTTCTCTTTCTGTTCCTCCTTACTGGTAGCATACAGACAAAGCTTGTCAACGGGCATGTAGTCGTCGTCGAGCGAATAGAGCCAGAGTGAGTAAAGCCCGTCGCCCTCGTCGGCAGCAAGAATCATCAAGCGGGCACCTGCACTCTCAGGCAAAGCGATGGCCTTGGGATCGGTGCGCCCTTCGAAATTCATAAACTTAACTAGCTCGTAGGGCACCGATGTATAGTTGGGTAGGTATTTCACATAGTCGTCGGAATAGCGAACGGGCAGCGGCTGGATGTTCAGGCTATCGAAGAAAAGCTGGATAGGACTGACATCCTTACCGATATGAATACCCTGCATCTCGAGTTGCTCAATGGTCTCGAGTCTGGCAATACTGTCGAGTTTCTGCTGCATATCTGTGGGCGACATCTTCTTGTTGCCACACGCTGTCAGCAACACCACACCCAGCAGCGGAAGAAAACACCTCCTGAACTGTTTCATAACTTCACCTTCTTTTTCACTATCTTACTCTCGTTCTGCAAACGGTTGAGTGCCGTTACCACATAAGTGTATTTCTGACGACCATCCTGATAAGGCAGCTTGTAGAAGGGCTGACTGGTGATGGCTACCATCTTCGTAGCATCGTCAATGTTCACCTTCTCGCCCTTGGCAAAGCGATACACCGCATACTTTGTGGCTGTATCACGCCAGTCCTTACTCTTCGGTTCGGTCCAGAAAAGAATATAACCATCCGCCGTCCAAACGGGTTTCACCTTACGCACCTTACCAGGCGTCTTGCTGTCGATGAACGACATATCGGGCTGCAAGGCAGGATGGCGCCAATAGGTATTGCGGAGGGCGGTGCCATAATTACCAACATTGTCGACAGCCGCCTTGGCATACCACAATACGGTGCCTTTCACACCAGGCAGTTGCTGATGGAGTCGCATCTTGGCAGCCAACTGGTGACTGTTGGGGTTCTGCGGATCGGAATACTTCACCGTACGCTCCACATCCTCGCCGATAATAAGCGGACGACCAGAGGCATGCTGGTTCCACCATTTAATGAGCGTATCGTAATCAGCGGCCTTATTGCCAATCTCCCAGTAGATCTGTGGCACGTTGTAATCGAGCCAACCGTTGTTCACCCACAACAGAATGTCGGCGTAGAGGTCGTCGTAGTTCTGCAGACCATTAGTGTTACTGCCAATCTCAGAACTGCGCTTATTACGATAGATGCCGAAAGGCGAGATACCGACCTTCACCCAGGGTTTTGTTTCATGTACGGTCTTATAGAACTGCTCGATAAAGAGGTTCACGTTATAGCGTCGCCAGTCGTTGATATTCTTGATACCGTTGTTATTCAGACGGAATTGCTCTGCATCGGGAATCGTCTCACCCTGCACGGGATAGGGATAGAAATAGTCGTCCATGTGAATACCGTCGACATCATAACGGGTGACGATATCTTTGGCCACTTCGCAGATATAATCGCGGTTCTCAGCCATACCAGGATTCAGGATAAACATATCATCGTAAGCGAAACAACTCATGGGTTTCCTAACGGCAATATGATTCGAGGCCAACAGCTTGGTGGTCTTCGTCTTAGCACGATAGGGATTAATCCAGGCATGCAGTTCCATGCCACGCTTGTGACACTCGTTAATCATCCATTGCAGCGGATCCCAGTAAGGCTGCGGAGCCCTACCCTGCTGACCTGTGAGGAAACGGCTCCAAGGCTCGAGCTTGCTCTCGTAGAGAGCGTCGCACTCGGGACGTACCTGGAAGATAATCACATTCACACCGTCCTTCTGCAACTCGTCGAGCTGATAGGTCAGCGTCTGTTGCATCTTCTGGGTACCCATACCCTGAAACTGTCCGTTGACACATTGAATCCACGCACCACGCATTTCCCGCTTTTGGGCGAGAGTGAAGAGTGAATAATGAATAGTGAATAGTATTAATACCAGTTTCACTACATTCATGACCACAACTGATTTCCGATTCTCCATATGTTCTTACGTTTTTAATTTTCAAATAGATTCAACTTCTGCTTTCGTGCTTCCTCAAGGCTCTGGAGGTTATCCTGTTCTTGCCGGTATTCCTCACGCAGATGCTCGTATTTCTCCGAGAGTTCCTGCTCCACCTGCTGTTCTTCGCTCAGAAGACGGGCTGCCACAAGGGCGTTCTGCGAGGCATCTTTCAGCCAAACCACAGGACCTTCGTAGACAGGTGCGATCTTCAGGGCGACATGGAGTTCGCTGGTCGTGGCACCGCCAATCATAATGGGGATGTTCAGATGCGCCCGCTGCAGTTCACAGGCTACATTCACCATCTCCTCCAAACTGGGAGTAATCAGGCCGCTCAGACCAATAATGTCGACCTTCTCTTCCTGCGCCTTGCGCACAATCTGCTCTGCAGGCACCATCACACCCATATCGATAATCTCGTAGCCATTACATGCCATCACCACACCCACGATGTTCTTTCCGATATCGTGCACATCGCCCTTTACCGTTGCCAATAGTACTTTTCCCGCACTCTTGCCACCTTCGGCTTTCTCAGCTTCAATATAGGGTTGAAGGATGCTCACGGCCTGTTTCATGGTGCGAGCAGTCTTCACCACCTGCGGCAAGAACATCTTTCCCTCGCCAAACAACTGACCAACGGTATTCATACCCGTCATCAGCGGTCCTTCGATGATATCCACCGCATGGGGATATTTCGCTAGTGCCTCCTGAAGATCTTCCTCCAGATATTCGCCAACACCCTTCACCAGCGCCTGCGCCAGACGGTCCTCCAAGGGTGAATCTGCTCTCGGAGTGGTCGGATTACTCTGAGTACTCGGATTACTCGGACTACTCTGATTATTCTGAGCTTCCAAGAGCTCATTCGCCAGCTCTATCAATCGTTCTGAGGCATCGCTCCTACGGTTCAGAATAACATCCTCAATCACATCAAGTTGTGCTTGAGGAATATCTGCATATATAACTCGTGTAGAAGGATTTACGATTCCAAAATCCATTCCTTTCCGAATGGCGTGATAAAGGAAAACGGCATGCATCGCCTCACGAATATAGTTGTTACCTCGAAAGGAAAAACTCAGGTTACTCACGCCTCCGCTTACGTGCGATCCGGTCAGGTGTTCCTTAATCCAACCGGTTGCTTTAATAAAGTCGGCGGCATAGCTGTCGTGCTCCTCCATACCCGTAGCCACAGCCAACACATTGGGGTCGAAGATGATATCCAGCGGATTCATACCCACCTCGTTCACAAGCAGTTTGTATGCCCTCTCGGCAATCTCAATCCTACGCTCATAACTCGTTGCCTGTCCCTGCTCGTCGAAACACATCACCACCACCGCAGCACCATAGCGTTTCACATCGCGGGCATGCTCCAGGAACTTCGCCTCACCCTCTTTCAGCGAGATAGAGTTCACAATGCTCTTACCTTGCACGCATTTCAATCCTGCTTTAATCACCTCCCAGTCTGAGGAGTCGATCATCACAGGCACACGGGCGATATCGGTCTCTGCAGCGATACGGTTCAGGAAGTTCACCATCTCCGCCTTCGCATCGAGCAGTCCGTCGTCCATGTTGATATCTATCACGAGGGCACCGTCAGCCACCTGCTTACGGGCGATACCGAGTGCCTCGTCGTAGTTCTTTTCTTTGATGAGCCTGAGGAATTTTCGCGAACCCGCCACGTTACAGCGTTCGCCCACATTCACAAACTGCACCTCAGGCGTTAAATCGAGTCGTTCAAGACCGCTGAGCCACATGGTATCAGGCTTCGGAGCTGGCACATGAGGCTGTTTGCCAACAACCAACGGCGCATACGCTGCGATAAACGTCTCGTCGGTACCACAACAGCCACCGATGATATTCACCAATCCTTCATCCACCAGTTCGCCCATCTTGGGTGCCATCGTCTCTGCCGTCTCATCGTAGAGTCCCATCGAATTAGGGAGTCCGGCATTGGGATAAGCCGAAATATAATATGGTGCCACACGGGCCAGTTGTCTGAGGAAAGGCTTCATCTGCGTAGCACCAAACGAACAGTTCAGTCCAACAGAGAATATGGGATACGTACTAACGCTGGCGAGGAAAGCCTCGAGAGTCTGACCACTCAACGTACGGCCTGCCAAATCGCTCACGGTCACGGAAAGCATGATTGGAAGTTCGACACCACGACGCTCCATCACCCGCATGGCGGCATCGATAGCCACCTTCGCATTCAGCGTGTCAAAGATGGTTTCAATGAGCAGGGCATCTACCCCGCCCTCTATAAGTGCGTCCATCTGTTCACTATAGGCCGACAACAATGTATCGTAATCAAGGTCTCTGGCGGCAGGGTCACTCACATCGGGCGACATCGAACAGGTTTTGTTGGTAGGGCCGATAGAACCTGCCACAAAGCGAGGCTTCTCGTCTGTCGAGAACGCATCCGCCACCTGTCGCGCAATCCTTGCACCGGCGAGAGCCATATCGTATGCGGCTTCCTCCAGATGATAGTCGGCTTGGGAAATGCGCTGCGAGCTGAACGTGTTGGTGGCAATGATATCAGCCCCTGCCTTGAGATAAGCCTGATGAATATCGGCAATGACATCCGGACGGGTGATTGAGAGCACATCATTATTGCCCTTCAACTGTCCCGGCAGGTCCTTAAACCGTTCTCCCCGGAAGTCATCCTCCGTAAGACCATAGGTCTGTATCTTCGTTCCCATCGCTCCGTCGAGGATGAGAATACGCTCCTTGATAATATCGTTAAGTCTTGTCATTTATACACCTTCATCGCACGGTCCATTTCCCTGCGGTCTTCTTTCTCCTTGAGGGTCTGACGCTTGTCATACTCCTTCTTACCCTTACAGAGAGCGATATCCATCTTGGCGCGTCCCTTTTCGTCGATAAACACCAGCAGCGGCACAATCGTGTAACCAGTCTGCTTGGTAGCACTCTCCAACTCCTTAATCTCACGCTTCGTGAGCAGCAGCTTACGGTCGCGCTTCATCTCGTGGTTATTATAGGAGCCATAGAAATAAGGGCTCACGCTCATCTGCTTCACCCACAGCTCACCATTAATCACAGTGCAGTAGGTATCCACCAAACTCGCCTTGCCGAGACGGATGCTCTTGATCTCCGTTCCCGTCAGTACGATTCCAGCGGTATAGGTCTCGATGAAGAAGTATTCAAACGAGGCCTTCTTATTCTTGATCTGTACCGGGCTTTTCTTCCGCAGTAATTCTTGTTCCTTGTTCATTTGATAGTTGCAAATTTCTCGAGATTGTCGTCGATGTAGTGGGCAATATCGTCCATCCATTCCTCTTCGCTCTCCACAAACTGGTCGTCGAGGTCGTCAAACTCCGGGAACCGCTCAAACAGCGCCATAAACTCCTCTTCGCTACAGTCTTTCTCAATCTCCTCACGATGCTTCAGCCAGAGGGTATGACCTTCATAGATGAGTTTCGAAAGGTCGCGCATACCCCATAGCTTCACGGCTTTGGCGAAGGGATTCTTGAAGATAAACTCACCAAGACCGTTGTGTATCAGCTGCACGAAACCGCCGTCCATCACCTCCTCGTGAAGCATATCCCACGCCAACAGCGTAATCTGGTCGCTGTTCAGCTCACCCATCGTCTCTGCTGTCAGTTCTCCACCTATCGCCTCACGGATGGCATCGACAAACACTTTCACAAAAGCGTCCATCCCTTCCATCGCTGCCTGTTGCAGTCTTTCGTCTTTGACAATCACTTCTTTCATAACTGCCTGCAAAGGTACAAAAATAAGTGAAAAGTGAAGAGTGAAAAGCGAAAAAAATGCTACCGCACATATAAAATTACACCTTTCAAGGCATCATCGGGATTGAAAGGATGAACCTGCAGCCGTCGAAATAGTCGGGATCGAGAATAATCTCTCCGCCTATCGAACGGGCAAGGTGCTTACAGATAGGCAGGCCGAGACCGATACCCTCTTTGAAGTTGCCTTCAGCCTTCTCAAAGCGACTGAAGATACGACCTCTGTCCTCTTGCTTAATGCCGACACCTGTGTCCTGCACAATCAACCGCACCTGACCAGCCAACTGGTCATGCTCGCAACGCAGTTCGATAGAACCCTTCTCCGTGAACTTCTGGGCGTTATCGTAAACATGCGTCAGAATACGGTTCACGGTCGACTGATGCGTGCGAATCGTGAAGTCGTCGGCCACGTTGGTGATAAACCGCGTCTCTACACCTTCGTTGGTGTTGTTCTCCAGGGTGTTCATAAGTTTACGGCACAGGTCGTTAATAACCACATCCGACATTTCCGAATCAGGACGCAGGCCTGTCTCACTCTCACTCGATGAGAGTTCCATCACCTCGTTGGCAATGGTGGTGATGAGTTCAACGTTATAGGTAATGCGCTCCTGCATGTCTTTCTTCTCCTCTTCGCTCAACTCAATACCCGGTTGACAAAGCAGGCTGGAGAAACCACCAATGGCATTCAGGGGTGTGCGTATCTCATGACTCATGTTGTTGATGAAGGCGGTCTTCATGCGACTCATCTCCTCGGCGCGTTCAAGAGCGGTCTGCAGTTTCTTGTTTTTATCCCAGATGATACGTACCAGCCTACGACGACCCATAATATAGATAATCAGGAAGGCCACGACAATGCCTATGATCCAGTTAGTGAGTCGTTTCACCATCTTCTTGTTGGCCGCAGCCTCCTCACGCGATCTCATCAGGGTGCGTTCGGTGGCCATCTGATTGAAGTTGGCATCCTGAATCATGCAGAACAGGGAGTCCATCTCAACAAACCGACGCTTCATGGCCTTGAAACCGCCATCGACATCACCAGCCTGATGATAGATATATAAGGCGACGAGCGAACTGTCGACATAAACGCGGCCCTCCTTCAACTTGTCGAGGGCTTCACCATAGTTGCCATCGAAGGTGAGACGAGCTATATCCACAATACGGTCGTACTGATGATTGAAGGCGGAGTCACCCTGCTGCCGTAATTGATCGTACTCACGATAGGTCTTATCGAAATCGTCCTTGTTACGATTCATGAACTGGATATACAGCTTCATGGCTTTGGAGAGCGAGAGGTTGTCGATATCCTTTTTCTTCTCAGCGAGCTTTTCCGACTGGGTGGCATAATCGATAGCTTGGGAGGGGTTCTTGAGACAGAGCAGGATGGCTAGATCGCGCTGAGTAACCATTGTAAACTTCGGGTCACGGTCGTCAACCTCGTCAAGGGCCTGCATGAAATACTGTTCTGCCCTGCGGCTATCGTGAGAGGCGCGATAGATGTTACCCATCAGACCAGAGGCAAGGTAATAATAGTCGATCGATTGGTTCTTCCTGACTTCCTGGTCGAGCGTCTGAGCCGTCTGTATGGCCCGGAACAAGTGATTCTGCTTGATGTCGTAGAATCCCTCGTTAGTCATCGTCTTATAATACGACTTCAAGTCGCCGGTGCTCTTGAGATATGCCTCAAAGGCATGGGCATGCTGGTAGAAAGCACTATCGTCGCCTTTTTCATAAAGCGCACGGAACTGACGATACATTTCAGAGGCTTTCCTATTGTCTTGTTTCTCAGCCAAAGCAGACGAGACACAAAACAGTAGTAATACAGTTAGAAGGCTATATAGACGTTTATTCATATTTTATTGGCGTTTATGCCGCAAAAATACGAATTAATTTTGAAAAATACAAATAAAAAGCGAAAAAATTGGCTACTATCGCCTGTATTTACTCTTTACAACACCTTTATTGAGGTCGAAATAATTGGCGGGATTACGGGTCTGACCATTGATGCGCACCTCAAAATGAAGATGTGGCGTTGTAGCACGACCCGTCTGACCAACAAGGGCTATCACCTGACCGGCCTTTACACGATCGCCTTTCTTCACCAGGTTCTTCGAGTTGTGGGAATAGCAGGTTTCCAAACCGTTAGGATGCTTGATGCGGATGTAGTTGCCATAACCGTGATAGACATCAGAAAAGATAACTTCACCCTCAAAGGCAGCATAGATGTTATCGTTGGGTTTGGTCTTGAGATCGACACCCGAATGCGTACGCCCACCACGCTTGCCGTAAGGGCTGATGACTTTCGCTCCCGGCAACGGAAAATGCCAGCTGGCGGAATCTGCGGGCTCGACAGCATGACTTTGGCTGGTGCAACATACAAGCATCATTGACACTAGCAGCAAAGACAGTAATCTGCAATATAATCTTTTCTTCGTCATTCTACTGATTCTTCTTGAAACAAAAAACCATCGGGTTCTCCGATGGCTCTGCGGTGCGTACGAGATTCGAACTCGTGACCTCCTGCGTGACAGGCAGGCATTCTAACCTACTGAACTAACGCACCAAGGTGCAAGGCGGAAAAAAGAGGCGGTGCGTACGAGATTCGAACTCGTGACCTCCTGCGTGACAGGCAGGCATTCTAACCTACTGAACTAACGCACCAGACGGCCTTTTTTTCTTTTGCGGGTGCAAAGGTATGAATAATTTCCGAAATAGCAAAACTTTTTCGGGCTTTTTTTAAAAAAAAGTCTGCATAACGATGGCATCGCGGTATTCACGACCGTCAAAGAGCCAATCTTTCAGCCGTGAAGACTCGTAATAACCCATTTGTCGAAACATCTGCAGACAGGTCTCATTCTGCACGTCGATGATGGCATAGAGCTGGTGCAGATGCAGCACCTCGAGGGCATAGCGCTCCAGTTCCTTCATGGCGCTGAGACCGTAACCCTGTCCGCGAAACGGCTGTTCAATAACCAGTCCGATTTCTGCCCGACGGTTGCTGGCGTCGAAATCCACGATATCGGCGATACCAACCACTTGCTTCTCCGCATTCTCAACAATCAGTCGCACCTGATGGTCAGCATAGATGTCGCCCGAGGCATTAGCCACATAATCGTGGAGGGCATAACGGCTGTAAGGCACATTGGTAATACCGACATTCCAGAGCTTCACATCGTTCTCGACGCGGTAGAGCATATCGAGGTCTTCGGGTTCGATGGCCCGCAAATGAACTTGTTTCATAGATGGAGTTTTTTACGGATGATATCAATCAGCGCGAGGGCTGCACGGAAATAGATGGCCAGTTTAACGGGCAAAGTGAAAAAGATGCTCAGATGCCCGTAATGCTTACGGAAGAAGATGAGCATAGCCTGATAGAACACATGCACATAACGGAACGACGACTTCTGCGTGGATTCGCCCTTGAAATGAACGATGTCCGAAGGGTGATACCAGTTCTCCCAACCACCCTTCAGCAGACGGTAAGAAAGGTCGATATCCTCACCATACATGAAAAAGTCCTCATCGAGGAGTCCTACCTGGTCGAGGGCTTTCTTACGTAACAGGAAAAAGGCGCCACTAACCACCTCAATGCGTCCCGGTTCGTCCCACGACAGATGACTCATGTAATAACGCTTGGTGAAGCCCAACATCTTCAGACACGACACCCAAGGCGATGGGATAGCACGACGCGACTCGGGTGCCAGCGAACCGTCGGCATTATGCATTCTCACACCCAGACCGCCTGCCTGCGGATGGGCATCCATAAAGCTGACGCACGCACAGAGCGTAGGCTCAGCCACAATGGTATCGGGATTAAGCAACAGAATGTATTCGCCCTCTGCCTGACGGATGGCGATGTTGTTAGCGAGTGAGAAGCCTAGATTATCGTCGTTGGCAATCAGTCGGACCCATGGATAATGATGGCCGATATAGTCGACCGTATCATCCGAAGAGGCATTGTCGACGACAAACACCTCAACTCCGTCGAGACCTTCCGACGCCTTCTGCACGCTGTCGAGGCATTGCGCCACGAACGAACGCACATTATAACTGACTATGACAATCGTTAATTTCACTATTCACTTTTCACTATTCACTTCCTCCGTGGTCTCTGCGATGCAACGGCTCTCGGTTGGCATCACAAACGGCAGCGTCAGCAACAGGATGATGGCCAAATAGCCGAATGTGGCATTCATGTATATATAATATAAATAGGTATTAACCACCATCGGCACCTCGAGTATCAACAGTCGTAACATACCCCACTTTAGCATAGCAGGCTCTTTCTTGGTGACCAGCTCGGCATGGATCATGCGGAACTTGAACAGGCGCAGACCCAAGAAGGCAGCAGCCAGTGAGGTGAGCTCCATCACCGTCATGGCCACAAATTCTGTCTGCTTGCTCTCGGTCAATACGCCCGACTCCAGCACATCCAACTCGTACAGCGCCACAATGGCTAAAGCCACAGCTGCCAACAACACATAAATAAACATTAGTTGTTTACTAACTTTCTTCATATCTTTAATCTTTATTTTCCGTCAAATAATGTTCTGTTCTGAATGGAGCGTCCCAGCGTTACCTCGTCGGTATATTCCAACTCATCACCTACAGAGATACCCCGAGCAATAATACTCACCTTTACATTGGTAAAAGGGGCCAACTTACGATAGATATAGAAATTGGTAGTATCGCCCTCCATCGTTGAGCTCAGCGCGAGGATCACCTCACTGACGCCCCCCTCGCCCACTCGTTTCACCAACGAGTCGATCTCGATGTCGCCAGGACCGATACCATCCATCGGAGAGATAATACCGCCCAACACGTGGTAGAGACCATGATACTGCTGGGTGTTCTCGATAGCCATCACATCCTGGATATTCTCAACCACACAAACCAGCGAACTGTCGCGCTTCGGATCGGCACAGATCGGACAGACATCCGTATCGCTGATATTATGACATTTCTGACAGTATTTCACCTCGTATTTCATCTGGATAACCGCCTCTGCAAAACGCTCTACATCTTCGGTGTCCTGTCTGAGCAGATGCAGCGCCAAACGAAGCGCCGTCTTACGCCCGATGCCAGGCAGTCGCGAAAGCTCCGAGACCGCCTTTTCCAGTAGTTGTGAGGGATATTGTTGATGTATCATTACTATTCACTATTCACTAATCACTAACCCTCTATCTCTGAGAGTTCCAGCCAGCGGAGTGACTTCTCATCGAGCTCATCTTTCAGCAGAGGCAGACGTTTGCTCTTTTCGGTGAGTTCGTCGATGGAGAGGGTGCCGCTACACAGCGCCTCTTCTAATTGGTGCTGCTCTGCCTCGAGGGCAGCAATCTCTTTTTCCAGACGCTCAAACTCAGTCTTCTCCTTATAGGTCATTTTCCTTCTGGATTCTCTGGATGATCTAGATTCTCTAGAATCTTTAGATGGGCTGGAGTCTTTAGATGGGCCAGTCCCTAAAGAATCCTTCGGCTGCAGCGCCTGCCAATCGCGATACTGCGTATAATTGCCTGGGAAATCCTTAATCTCGCCGTCGCCCTTGAACACCAGCAAATGATCGACCACCTTATCCATAAAGTAACGGTCGTGACTTACCACAATCACACAGCCGGGGAAATCCTGCAGGTATTCCTCCAAGATCTGCAAGGTCACGATGTCGAGGTCGTTGGTGGGCTCGTCGAGCACAAGGAAATTGGGGTTCTTCATCAGCACCGTACAGAGGTAGAGTTTCCTACGCTCACCGCCTGAAAGCTTATACACATAGTTGTGCTGCTGTTCGGGTGTGAAGAGGAAGTACTGCAGGAACTGCGAAGCGGAAAAATGTTTGCCGCCACCCATATCGATATATTCTGCGATGTCACGCACCACGTCGATAACTTTCTGTTGTTCGTTAAACTGCAATCCCTCCTGCGAGAAATAGCCAAAGCGCACGGTATCGCCAATGTCGAAGCGGCCTTCATCGGGCGGAATCTGTCCCAAAAGCAGTTTCAGGAAGGTAGATTTACCCGTGCCGTTGTTACCTACGATGCCCATCTTCTCGAAACGGGAGAAATTATAATAGAAGTCTTTCAGAATGACAAGATCATCGAAGCGTTTCGACACATACTGGCACTCGAAGATTTTCGAGCCGATATAGACGTTGCGCGACTTCAACCGTATCTGTCGTTCCTCAATGCGCTGCTTGGCCACACGTTCCAGTTCGTAGAAGGCCTCCTCACGATAGCGGGCCTTATGACCGCGTGCCTGAGGCATGCGTCGCATCCATTCCAGTTCGGTGCGATAGAGGTTGTTGGCGCGGGCTATCTCCGCCCGTTTGTTATCGAGGCGCTCCTGACGCTTCTCCAGATAGTAGGAGTAATTGCCACGATAGGTATAGATGGTCTGGTCGTCGAGTTCAAGGATCACCGAACAGACGCGGTCGAGGAAGAATCGGTCGTGGGTGACCATCAGCAGCGTTCGCCGTCCACGGGCCAGATAACCCTCGAGCCATTCAATCATCTCAAGGTCGAGGTGGTTGGTGGGCTCGTCGAGAATCAGGAGGTCGGGCTCCGTCAACAGCACATTGGCCAAGGCCACACGCTTCTGCTGACCACCTGAGAGCTGTCCCATTGGCTGCTGCAAGTCGCGTATCTTCAATTGCGTAAGCACCTGCTTGGCCTTGAGCACCTTCTCAGGGTTGCCTTGGTGGTTGAAACAGGCATCGAGCACACTCTCCTCGGGGTCGAACACGGGCGACTGCTCGAGCATGCCCACCTTCAGATCGCGACGGAAAATAATGCTCCCACTATCATAACCCTCTTTACCCGAGAGCACTGAGAGCAGCGTAGACTTACCCGTGCCGTTCTTGGCTATCAAACCTACCTTCTGTCCTTCAGCAATGGAAAAGCTGATATCTTCGAAGAGTACCAGCGATCCAAATGACTTCGTCAGGTTTTGAACGTCTAGATAAGGTATCTCTTTAGCCATTCTTCAGTTCTTGATTGATAGACTCTATATAGTCGAGCACCTCGTCCCTACCCTGTTTCTTCTCTGACGACGTAATGAAGATAGGCGGCAATTCCTCCCAGCTTTCCAACAGCACTTTTTTATAGGCCTCGACATTCTGTCTGACCTTGTTGGGTGTCAGCTTGTCGGCTTTGGTAAAGACAATGGCGAAGGGTACGCTCGATTGTCCCAGCCACTCGATAAACTCCAGGTCAATCTTCTGGGCCTCCAAACGCACGTCGATGAGCAGAAACACGTTCACCAGTTGCTCACGCTGCAGGATATAACCCTGAATCATCTGGTCAAGCTTGGCAATCTCTTTCTTCGAGCGCTTGGCGAAACCATAGCCGGGCAGGTCAACCAGATACCACTCATTATTAATAATAAAGTGGTTAATGAGCAGCGTCTTACCTGGCGTGGCCGATGTCTTGGCCAGTTTCTTGTTGTTCGTCAACATATTAATCAGGCTCGACTTGCCAACATTCGACCGTCCGATAAACGCATATTCGGGCTTAGAGTCGTTGGGGCACATCGACACCATAGGGGCGCTAAGTGTGAATTCTGCTTTCTTTATCTCCATATCAGATATAATTTGGGTGCAAAGATAGTAAAATTTTCGGGAAAAAATTTGGAAGTTATGAAAAAAGTGTGTATCTTTGCACTCGATTTTCAAAAACGCGCTTCCGTTCGGGAAGCAATTTTCACTCATTTTTCAAAAAATATCGCAGTTATCATGACTGCTTTGCATGTATGTATACAAAAGAAGAATTAGAATCAATGGCAGTACCCGATTTGATGGGTATCGCAAACGAATTGGGCATTAAGGTCAAGCAGGACGACTCGCTCGAAACCGTCGTCTATGCCATTCTCGATAAGGCAGCTGAGAACAGTGCCGCTGATGGAGAAGCGCCCAAAAAGAAGAGAACACGAATTCAGAAAAAAGATACGAGTCGCGTATATACGGTGACTGGCCAGGAAGGCGAAAACCTCGATTCTGCTGCCAAGAAGCGCAAGAAGACAGAAACGCCTTCGCTGTTCAGCGATGAGCCCGTGTCAAAAGCCAAAGGCAAAGCAAAAGCCGAGGCTGCTGAACCTGTTGCTGAAGCGCCTGCTGAAGAGAAGCCCAAGCGTCGCGGCCGTAAGACAAAGGCCGAACTGGCTGCTGAAGCTGAGGCTGCACAACAGGCAGCCGAGGTGAATGAAGAGCCTATGGTCGAGGCACCCGTTGAGGACATGGCTCCCGACTTCGTGCCCGAGGAGGCCTTCGCTGTTGGTAACACAGAGGAGGTTGGCGAAGAGCAGCTACAGATGATGGAGCAGCTAAAGCAGAAGCTGGAGCGCGTTAATGAGTACTCTCCCGCCGACGAGCCTGTAGTAGATGAAGAAGGTGTATGGGCAGGAGATCCTGGCGATGGCACCGACTTCATTACCGTACTCGATATTCCCATTGAGGACCAGGCAGCCATCCCCACCCTCGACATCTTCGACCGTCCTGTAACCTCACAGGCACCCGACAGAGGTCAGCAACAGGCACCCGTTGCCTCTAAGTACGACTTCGCCGATGTCATTACCGCCAATGGTGTGCTCGAGATTCTGACCGATGGCTACGGTTTCATACGTTCCAGCGATTACAATTACCTCTCCTCACCCGATGATATCTATGTGTCGCCCGCACAGATCAAAGCCAACGGTTTGAAGACTGGTGATGTGGTAGACTGCACCGTGCGTCCGCCATTCGAGAACGAGAAGTACTTTGCCATGTGCAACGTAAAGACCATCAACGGTCGTAACCCATCAGAGGTGCGTAACCGTGTGGCCTTCGAGCACCTCACGCCCCTCTTCCCGGAAGAGAAGTTCACACTCTGTGGCGACAAGGCAACCACGAATCCTTCGGTACGTATTGTCGACCTCTTCTCGCCTATCGGTAAGGGTCAGCGTGCACTCATCGTAGCACAGCCAAAGACCGGTAAGACCATCTTGATGAAAGATATCGCCAATGCCATCGCCGCCAACCACCCAGAGGCATATATTATGATGCTGCTCATCGATGAGCGTCCTGAGGAGGTAACGGATATGGCCCGCACCGTCGATGCAGAGGTCATCGCCTCCACATTCGACGAGCCTGCTGACCGTCACGTGAAGATTGCAGGTATCGTGCTCGAGAAGGCAAAGCGTATGGTGGAGTGCGGTCACGATGTGGTCATCTTCCTCGACTCCATCACGCGTCTGGCACGTGCCTACAACACCTCGCAACCCGCCTCGGGTAAAGTGCTCACCGGTGGTGTCGACGCCAATGCCCTGCAGAAGCCCAAGCGTTTCTTCGGAGCAGCCCGTAACATCGAGGGCGGCGGTTCGCTCACCATCATCGCCACAGCGCTGGTTGATACCGGTTCTAAGATGGACGAGGTGATCTTCGAGGAGTTCAAGGGTACTGGTAACTCTGAAATCCAGCTCAACCGCATGCTGTCGAACAAGCGTATCTTCCCGGCTATCGACTTGGTACAGTCGTCAACTCGTCGCGACGATCTGCTGCATGATGAAACCACGCTCAACCGTATGTGGATCATGCGCAAGTACATTGCAGAGATGAACCCCATCGAGGCGATGAACACCATCCGCGACCGTTTGGTTGCAACCCACGACAACGAGGAATTCCTCCTGTCGATGAATGGATAAACAAGAATCCCCGCTCAGCCGAGCGGGGATTTTTTTTGAATGGCCTATGCCACTTGCTTGCGTTTAAGGTAGGTCGACGTTTTGTGGTAGATGCCATCATCGTCGCGTGAGATGTAGCCTCGCTCTATCCACATACACAGCTGCTGGCTAGGATTGCTGTTCTTCTTGCGCTCACGGATACGAACAGCCTGGGCATCCTCATACGTAAAGTCGTCGGAAAGCATATCCAGCATGTTCTTCGGGCCTCGTGTGCGAACCACCTCGCCAGCCATCTGCTGATGCATCTGTTCGCCAAAAAAGTGCATCTTACACCACATATCGTACTTCATCGTCCACATGGCGACCCACAAAGCCGCCTGCATAAATCACGTTATAAGGTGCATCCAGTTTCAGCAGTTTTGATTTCATTTTTCTTCAGTTGTTGATTTTGTGTACAAAGGTACGAACTATTTCTGATACCGCCAAACGTATCATTCACAGATTCACAGTTTCACAGTTTTATTTCAAGGGGGGGTACCCCTGTGTAGAGATAGATTTTTATCTATATCTATATACATATTTATATATATTTAAATATATATTAACACTTCCCACGCAAGTTGAGCATCAGGGGGCTCGAAAAATAAACTGTGAATTGTGAATCTGTGAATGGAACCCCCTGTCTTGCTGCCTGCCTAGGGAATTTTTGCGCCCTGCCTAGGCAACAAGTTTTCCCTGCCAAGGGAACAAATGCTACCATTAATGCTAGCAATTGTTATCATTAATGGTAGCAAAATCTCCTATTAATACTAACACAATCAGTCAATAATACCTGTTTTTCTCCGCTCCGAAGCTACTTTACAAAAATTAATAGTCGCTTTTTCCTGCCTCAAATGGCACCTTTTTTCCATCTAATCATCCCATCTGAACCATCAAATCCATCATTTTTCCCCATCATTCCTCCATCCATAGCGGGAACGTAGCAAACTAGCAGATTGAACTATCCAATATCCTTGATTGAACTATTCTTGCTTATGGCAAGCCACCTTGGGTCGAAATCTGGTTGTCTGGGAATTAAGTTATTATGGCTCTGGGTCTGGCAGCGGTTCGCAGGCCATCATGGGTTCGAACTCATAAGCATGGTTTGTATCTTTCTGATGTATAACCTGCAAAATGGGCGCATCAAGAGCCTGCTCAATGGAAACAAGTGTATCTATCGTAAAATTGTGTGTGCCACGCATCCACTTGCTGATTTCTGCCTCCTTTTTACCAAGTCGCAAAGCTAAGTCTTTCTGCCTAAGCCCTTTCGTTTGAAGAATCTCGTGAATACGGTCCACTATCTGGAACGAAAGGTCTATATTCTGACGGACTAACGGATTAACCTGCTTGCGCCTTGCCTCAATAATATTACTTCTCTTCATCTCGAGTAAAGTTTAAGTTACCAATGATTTCTTTGTCAACCAAAAACAACGAACCGTCGTTTATGCGTGATGATATAAAACGGCTCGTATCAATCAGAAGTTTTACATAGGGAGCAAGCGATTCGCTTTCCTGCCAAGTAGCCGTATCCTTAACTCCTCCATTACCAAATACCAATATCTTGTCAGACAATCGAAGACAGTAAAGTCGGATTTTATTGCCAACATCAATAGGTATGACTCCTACACCATCTCCATAATGCCCTTCTGGACGGAAATATCTTTCAAGAGCCCCAGTCTCAGCAATTTTATCCATCCATGCTATAATGACATCGATTTCTTCATCGTAATCACATCCGATGGGGTATTTTTCAAAGAAAGCTTCAAGTTCAGTCAGTTCTTTACCATCAAGGTGTATGCTGTAGAAGTTTACATTTTCATATTCTTCTACAAGTTCTATAAAGTAATGCTGCTTCGTTGGCATACAGATATAAATTCTTAACTTTTAAGTTACCACGCTGCAAAGATAAGAACTATTTTCGAAACTACCAAATAATTAACTTAAAAATTAAGTATTCATTTGAAAAATTGCCTTTTAAACCACAACCATCGTATAATAGCTGGGCCATCTTTAGTTTCAACGACGCATGGGACCTGTCCCCGCGGGTTCAGGAAAAGTTTTTGTAACTTCCAAATTTTCGAGCAGCGAACGCAATAAATGCCTTCATTTTTATTGCTGAGTCGTGAGAACCGATGGAGCAGCAATTACTTTTTCTAAAAATAGAAGCGTAATCCGCCCAGAATATCTGTTTTACGGATGCCGTAGAAGTCATCTTTGTTTAGATTGAATCCGTCAGGTCGTTTGAGACTCATCGAGAAGGCATTCAGTTTGATACCGATGCCGATGTTCTTGGAACACATGTATTCCAGACTCATACCACACTTTCCTGCAAAGCCACCTTCATTATAAGACAGCCCCCACGTCGACTCCTTGTAGTTGCCATAGCCGAGGCTCACCATTACGTCATAACGCCATTTTTCTCCCAATTTCAACCCTAAGCCAAAATTGGGTCCGATATAAAGTAAATCCACATCGAAACCTTCATCAAACGAGGTATGAAAATAGCTGATGTCGGCTCCTACACCAAACATTGTCCAGAAATGTTGGTATGTAAGATCGGCCGAGAAACCGCCTTTGTTCTTGTATTCACGTCTGTCTGTGACGATTTTGGATGTAACGATTCCGTAACCAAAGTCTGCGCTGAGGACATTCTTTGGATTATTAACTGCACGTTCATAACGGGAGATTTGTTCTTTTGTCATATCGGCCAGTTCTGTATCCTTATTCAGCTCTGCTTTCTGAATGGCACTCACCGCATCTATGCTAACCAGCGAATCAGGCAACAGAAGCATACTGCCCCAAATGCGATGACACGTAGAAGTCCAGACGTTCGGCTCCTTGTGCTGGTCAATTCGCAAAGCGTTTCCTCCGCTTTCTGCCGTCTTCTTTACTGCCAGTGAGAGCATGCTTCCATAAAGGCATTTATAGGAAGGAGTCATACCACCATCAGTCACTTTCACCGTGCCGATGACCTTCGCTTCTGCAGGCACCTGTTCTCCCAGTTCATACACCATCACGGAATCAGCTTGCCGCGCAGGATAATGTTCTGTTAATTCGGCTATGACTCTCGGTGCTGTCTGACATCCCGTTATCACGAATGTCATAGATATCAGCATCAGCACAGCAAACATCCAAAATATACGATTCTTTTTCATTTTATAACAACTTATATTTTTTGCAATCCTCTTATTTTTTCTCTACCTTTATTTCGGAGGCATAGAATTTCGGAAAAAGTTTCCAATAATATTCATCTTTAATAATGGCTATGTAACATCCTTTTCTATCTTTGAAACAATTGATGGTGAGTGCAGCTGTATTATTATCAATTTGCCTGATGCTTATATCGTCTATAAATGTTGCCGCATCTACACTTATCTTTCCAATTACCAAAGTATAAACTGAAAAATCAATGTCGGGAAGACGTAAATCACCCGTATATGCTTCTTCAAATTCTTCTTTGTTATTGATGATAATACAAGGAAATTCTTCATTGCTTAAATTATTACTAAAGTCAAAAGACTTCTGCTCTTTATTATGCGAGTTAAATGCTGTTTCAAAGAAGTCGTACATCACGTTAATGTCATCTCCTTCATCAGAACTACATGCACAAAGACAAGCAGTTGCAATTAAAACGCTGAAGAATAAAATATACTTTTTCATAAGCATCGTTAAACTGTTATTTTCACTTCAAAACCTTCTTACTGCTCTAGTCACGAGATGGAACGATAACTTCTGAGAAAGATGGTGAATAGACGATGCTAAAAACAACCCCATTAGTAACTGGCAGGGCTACTCCAGAAACGACCTTAATAGAGTAACTTTCCCCATTCTTCAATGGCCCAATCTCATAACCCAGATCAAAGGGGCATAGACAACTCGTCATAATATCAAGATCCGTCAAATCATATTCTTTGATGGTTATGGAATTACCATCTATCTCCACTTTTGCGTCAAACCTATTAGATGCACAATTAAATAAGGCATTCACATGTTTCACATACAGCATGTTACCTTCTGTGGCCTTCAACTCAAAATATGAGTCATCAGACCATGCAGCTCTGGTTGTTGACTTACAACCCGTGTTCGAGAAGTTTTTCATCCCGATACTTGGCACTGAATTATCAACGCCAGCACCATCACAACAAATGATTGCCATCAGAAACAATGCTATTGACAGCAGACACACAACCTTTTTCATAAGTTTAACTTATATCCGATAGTTATTTGGAACACACTGTGCTTGGTTGACTCGCCTAAAACAGAGATTGCCTTAGTCAAACCGAGGTTATAGCGAGCATCCAACACAATATGGTTAAATTCGTAAGACAGGCCAAACGGTATGGCGAAATCTAAAGAGGGTATGTCTGCATCGACGCCAATATTGCGATAAGCTTCTTTCATGTCTACCTCAGCCGAAACACCATTTACCTTTACCTCTATCTTATCGTTGACAAGAAAACCTGGCTGTATACCCACTTTAACAGCTAATCCTTTCGCCACATGGAAGTTGGCCAGTATGGGAACGTTCACATAGTCCATCTTGAGGGTTCCTTTCACACCATCTACTTTTGCTTCTGCACCCTGTTCGGAATAGAGGGCGCCAGCAGAAATGGAAAGTAAGGGTGAAGCCTGATACGCCAATTCGGCACCAGCCACTAATCCCACACGAATTTTGGCATCGTCATCGTTTGTCATCGTTGCCAGATTTAAACCTGCTTTTGGTTGAAGGCTCCAGCTACCAACGGCATTCTGAGCATTTGCAGACGAAAAGAATAAACACACGATACTTGCAGCACATAGTGCTATTTTAATTGTTTTCATTATACTTTGTATTTAATTAGTTCATACCTGTAAATTTAAAGCCCGGTTATCGGTGCTTCGTAGTATTCGAGTACAAAGATAGATATTTTTCTCTTAACTTCCAAATCTTTCGGCAATTATTTAATCGAAAAGCCCCGCTGCCGTGAAAGCAACGAGGCTCGTATAACAATAAAATCCCTGTTACACTTGATCGCTATTTCCAGTAGTTTTCGAGGCGTTCGGCCTCGGCTTTGGTGATGTGGATGACACAACCGTGTTTGGGCGAAGTGAAATCCTTGAGCTTCATGACACCTTCGTTGAAGCGGCCAAGCGGCGTGAACGTCTTGAAATCGGTGGTCTCGACGAAGCCGAAATTATGAGGCTTCAAGCTATAGATGTCGTACATGATGACCCATTTGTCTTCACCAATGCGCTTCCAGACGTTAGGCGCCTCGCAACCACCACGCTCAGTATCAATCTGAGGGGCGTGATAGTCGTCAAAATGGTTGATTCGGTCGCTAATCATATATTTTATACCCGCAGGATTCTCCTGTGCCACATAAGTCATGAAATAACGGCCGTCGGGCATCGGACAGATATCAGCATCGAGCACTTGAATCTTCGGATCCGGATAATCGAACAACAACTGTGGTTCGGTCTCTAATGTAGTGAACGCCTCATCAGCATAACTATAGTAGAGTCGTAAACGACCACCTGGCTGCTGCAGAATGGTGAAGTAGACCATCAGTTTATTAACCAATGGGTCCCAGATGGTCTGAGGAGCCCAGGCACAGCCGATATCTCCAAAATGCTCGGGGAAAAGCAAGTCGATGCGTGCCTCATGGTGCGTCCAATGGATCAAATCGTCGGAGGCCATGAGTACCAGACCGCGGTTGTTGCCCCAACCATATTTCTCGTCACGCTCCCAGCGCGTGGAGCGGAGGCCCTTCTCCTGACCATAGATATGGAGGTCGGTCATAGCAATATAGAACTTGCCATTAGGGGCACGGTAGATGTGCGGATCGCGGATACCGCGCTGCTCGGCAATACTGTCACCAGAGATGATGGGCTCGCCATGATTTAAAGGCGTAAAGTTATATCCATCGTGACTGATGGCCATGAACAGCGAATGGGTGGAATCGTTGAAGAAGGTAAAGAGATAAGCACTCATGTCTTTCTCTGTAAGAGGCTTCTGTGCCACAGCCATGAATGGCAGCGACAGCAGCGTTATCGCCAGTAATAGTTTTTTCAATTTTTGATTTGTTTTTAAGTAGATGTTACATGCCATAGGCTTTCTCGCCAATGGTTTCCTGCGAGCCGATGGTCATCTGGCGCAGGTCATAGTAGGAGCCGTTGTAGATATTGAAGTCGACATTTCCCTTCACGCCAGGCAAACGGCCCACATCGGTATGCTGCCAGAACTTCCACGGGCCCTGATACTCCAAGGAGTCGACATAGTAATGGGCAATCCAATAAGGATACTGGTCGAAGATGGAATCGTTGAGGTAGCGCGTCTTAAATTTAAAATAGGTATATATAATAGGTTTGACTTGATAATGTTTCTCGACGATGTCAAGCCACTGGAGCACGGAGCTCTTGAACTCCGCATCCGACTGGT
Organism: uncultured Prevotellaceae bacterium; assembly: GCA_902785945.1. Lineage (GTDB taxonomy): Bacteria > Bacteroidota > Bacteroidia > Bacteroidales > Bacteroidaceae > Prevotella. Next base: position 29,103 of record CADAAR010000006.1, on the reverse strand, counting down.
TCTTGGGCTTGTGCTCCACATCGAGCACGGGCGGCAGGTCGCCGTTTTCAAGTTTCACTACATCGAGGAAGTGATAAGCCTGCTCCTGAGCCGGTGTATGAACACTGTAGAAATGGTAGGCACCACGGGTAAAACCATACTCCCGAGCCTGATAGAAATTCTCGCGGAAGTTCTCGTCGGTCTGCGTAGCTCCCTCCGTAGCCTTGATCATCACAAAACGGATGGGGCACTTATTAATCATGCCATTATCTTTCAGCTCCTCCCAGTCGATATGTCCCTGATGGTGGGATATGTCAATACCGTGAATCTCGTATCCCTCGGGATAGCTGACATCGCCATAAAGAGCACGCCAACGGAAACCGAAGGGTGAGACAAAGAAATAATAGAAGAACCAGATGTAGCCCACCACAATAGCAGCGCCGCCTAACCACCAGCCCCAAGAGGGAACTTTCTGCAGTAGACGGATGAAAAGAGAAGGGCGTTGGCGCTTACCCACACCATGATAGGTATGAGTAATGCCAACGCCCTTTCGGCGAACTACTCGCTTCTTTGACATTTATTTTGCCTTTTCTAATGCCAGTGTTCTGGTAGGCTGGTCGCAGACCTCTGTGGGTCCCCAGTACTGGATAGGACCGGGATAGATGTATGCGGTCTTACGAGCCCACTCGTCACGATGGGCAGCAAACTCCTTGAAGGGAGCGCCATCGAGCTCGACGAGCGCCTTACGGATAACGGGCTTCATTTCACCAGCACGACGCTCCATATTCATCATCATTGTGATGGGCACACCACCAGCAATCCACTGATCAGCAGGAGCGGTTGTATTCTTTACGATAGCCATATAACCGGTCTTACCGTTGGCAATGAGCTGAGCGGCAGAAGTACCGAGTGCATAGCAGTAGTCGGCATCGAAGTTAGAAGGAGCAGCGCAGCGGCCCTCATAACCGAAGAAGTGGTGCTGCGTACCGAACTTACCAACATACTTACCCTCTTTCTTCAGCTTCTCGAGCTTCTGGGCTACCATCGTCGACAGCAGCTTCTCGGTCTCGATAAGAGATACCTGTACATTACCGTGAGGATCGCGGTCAAGAGCCAACTGACGGGCAACACCCGTAGGCAGACTATTGAATACAGCCAGGTTAGCCTCGGTGAGGTGAGCCTTAACGAAATCGATTGACTCGTGACGATCCAGGTTCTTAGCCTCGGGCATAGCCAGCACGTCGTTCAACTGAGCGATGAGCTTCTTAATGGCGGGGATGAACTCAATGACACCCTCAGGGATGATAACCGTACCGAAGTTGTTGCCATCGGCTGCACGGGCGCAAACGGCGTTGGCGATGTAGTCGACGATATCGTCGAGGCTCATACCCTTGGCCTCAACCTCCTCAGAAACGAGGCAGATGTTAGGCTGTGTCTGCAAGGCACACTCAAGGGCAATGTGAGAAGCAGAACGACCCATCACCTTGATGAAGTGCCAGTACTTGCGGGCAGAGTTACAGTCGCGCTCGATGTTACCGATGAGCTCCGAGTAGGTCTTACATGCAGTATCGAATCCGAAAGAGGTTTCAATCTGAGAGTTCTTCAGGTCGCCGTCGATGGTCTTTGGACAACCGATTACCTGTACGCCATAGTTCTTGGCAGCATAGTACTCAGCCAATACGCAGGCATTGGTGTTAGAGTCGTCACCACCGATGATCACAATGGCCTTGATGTCGAGCTCACGGATGATCTCCAAGCCCTTCTCAAACTGATCGACCTTCTCGAGCTTAGTACGACCAGAACCAATCATATCGAAACCACCGGTATTGCGATATTCATCGACAATCTCCTTGGTGAGCTCCATATAATTATGGTCAACCAAACCACCAGGGCCGAGGATGAAACCATAGAGACGGTTCTCAGGATTCAGCTTCTTGATCTGGTCGAAGAGACCCGTGATAACGTTGTGACCACCAGGCGCCTGACCACCGCTGAGGATAATACCAACATTCATCTTGGTATGATTGGCCTCAGTTGCGGGCTCGAACTCTACGATAGGCATACCGTAGGTGTTGGGGAACAACTTCTTGATTTCTTCCTGGTCGCCAACACTCTGAGTGGGCTGACCCTCCTTGATTTTTACTGCACCCTGAAGAGCCTTCGGCAGCTTGGGCTGATAAGCAGCTCTTGCAATCTGCAATGCACTTTTTTCCATAATGTTTTAATCCTTAAATTTGAATGAATAATTTTCAATTTGCGTGCAAAATTAATCAATTTCTGTTAGAAAAAGGAAAGAAAATGGGGTAAAATCATCATTTTAATATTTTTTGTGGATGCTTTTCTTTGGGAAATGAAGATTTTTTTCTATCTTTGCTTAGTGAATATATCAAAACAAACTAAAAAGGAGGAACAAATATGGCAAGTAAGAAACTATTAAAGCGTGCAATTCATTCGATTTGTGAAGATCTTTTCTCAGAGGCAATCGCCGTATCCTTATATGGTGCCAAGGACCAGAGAGGTAAAGCTGAAGCAATACTTTTCAGCATTCTGAAGGTGGAGGACGAATATATCCGTCGAACTTCCCATCCAGAACCGGGTCTTTCAGCAAAAATATACTTCAAGGATCTGAAAGAGAAATTCACCGCGCAGATAGGCGAAATCATTGATCAGTTGAACAGTTAATATGTGGCAATCATTCTGTAAGTGGCTATTATACAGTCGAATGGGATGGACTGTTAACGTAACACAGGAACATCCGAACAAATACATTATCTGCTTAGCCCCGCACACCAGCAACTGGGATTTCATATTAGGAATACTCTATAGCGGCGCCGAGGGTTTTCAGTGTAATTTCCTGATGAAGAAGGAATGGTTCTTCTGGCCCTTGGGTCCTATCTTCAAGCGGCTGGGAGGTATTCCCGTGTATCGTCAGAAGAAGACGAGCATGACCGATTCGATGGCACAGAGTGCCAAAGATGCAGAAACCTTCCACCTCTGTATCACACCCGAGGGAACCCGTTCAAAGAATCCTGACTGGAAGAAGGGCTTTTATTTTATTGGTCTGAAAGCCAATCTGCCCATCCTGCTTTACGGTGTGGATTATGAGAAACGTCTGATTCAGTGCACCAAGACCATGATACCCACAGGTAATCTGGAAGACGACATGAGAGAAATTAAACTATACTTCAAAGACTTCAAAGGAAAATATCCTGAGAACTTTACAATTGGAAACATTGAATGATGAATAAGAAGAGACTGGTCGTTACTTTGTGGGCTGGTCTCACCGCCCTTCTATCTCTGGCTCAGAAAGCACAGAATAATGCCTTGGAGAACTATTTTGTAAATTACAAGGCTGCAGGACAACTGATACGTTCGAAATCACACTTGGATAGTCTTATCGTCAACGATTCCCTGAAAACGGTGACGGTCTATGCTAATAATGCCTTTGGAGAACAATTGTTCACCAAGCCCTCAACTGATTTCATCTACACGGATGTAAGGAAACTGCTGCCAGACTCTCTTCAAAACTACCAGCTAACGGTTAAGACTGGTGGATGGGCTATTGAAGACCTCATCCCGAACCGTTTATTAGACCCTGTGAATAAAAGTCGTACGTGGGGAGAGATCGATTACAAAGGAAAACCTTGGGTGCAGAACGCCTCAAGACCTTATCAGATTACCCGCGGACTTTTCAACCGCCATTTCACCGTTTGGGCTAGTCACGGTATCTATTACAGTATCCCAGACGATCAATGGAAGTGGCAGCGCCCTCCCCTCTTCGCCACCAGCGAAGACCTGTTTACACAGACCATCGTTACCCCTTATCTCATTCCTATGTTGGAGAATGCGGGTGCTTATGTATTCACCCCGCGAGAACGCGACTGGCAAAAGCATGAGGTCATCGTCGATAATGACTCGTTGTCGATAGGCTATATGGAACAGGGAACACATTCCTTCTGGCAGATGACATCGATGCCGGGCTTCGCTTTACACACAGGCAACTACGTGGATCACGAGAATCCCTTCGAGGCAGGCACAGCCCGCATGATAGAGACGACAGGCCACAAGAATCACGAGTCCTTGGCTATTTACCAACCCACGATACCTGAAGCCGGACGCTATGCGGTCTATGTGAGTTACCAGACCGTTGCCGAGAGTATAGACGATGCCCGTTATACCGTTTGGCATAAGGGTATCGCCACAGAGTTTCACGTCAATCAGCAGATGGGCGGATCTACCTGGGTTTATCTGGGGACCTTCGACTTCGACGAAGGCTGTAATGAACAAAACCGCGTGGTATTATCCAACTTCAGCGACAAACCAGGCATTGTGACTGCTGATGCAGTGAGGTTCGGAGGCGGAATGGGCAATATCGAGCGAGGCGGCAAGTTGAGTGGAATGCCCCGTTGTCTGGAAGGTTCGCGTTATTATGCCCAATGGGCAGGAATGCCATACGAGGTATACAGCAGCAAAGAAGGTCAGGACGATTATGGCGACGACATCAATGCCCGTTCGTATATGTCGAACCTGCTGAGTGGCGGTTCCTGCTATCTGCCAGATACTACTGGTCGCGGGGTGCCCATTGAGTTGTCGTTGGCTATTCATAGCGATGCGGGCTTTACCCGCGACGGCAAGACGAACACCGGAACCCTGACTATCTGTATGACCACGTTTCGCGACTCAACCGTGAATGCCGGATTTACACGTCTGGCATCGCGTGATCTGGCTGACGACCTGCTCGTGAATATCCCTTATGACATCCGTAGGAAGTACGGCAAATGGCAGACCCGTGAGCTCTACGACCGCAACTATTCGGAATGTCGTATGCCTGAAGTGCCCAGCGCCATTCTCGAGACCTTATCGCATCAGAACTTCGCCGATATGAGGATGGCCCAAGATCCCAATTTCCGTTTCGACCTGGCCCGTAGTATCTACAAGACCTTGTTGCGCTATACGGCACGCATGCACCATACAGACTATGTGGTTCAGCCGTTGGCACCGGATAATGTATCCGTCACCCTCACAGAAAAAGGTGAGGCTAAGATAAGCTGGACGGCAACGGAGGATCCTTATGAGCCTACAGCCGTTCCAACCTGTTATGTTCTCTATACGGCGAAAGACAACGAGGGCTTTGACAATGGCGTCTTTCTGAACAGCAGCAAGACGAGTACCGTGATTCAGCTTGAGCCCGACAAACTCTATTCTTTCCGTATCTCAGCCGTCAATGCTGGCGGTGAGAGTTTCCCCAGCGAGGTAATATCGGCCCTCTATAATCCAACGGCACAGAAGCAGATACTCGTGGTGAACGGTTTCCATCGCCTGGCCTCACCCAAAGTGCGCGACAACCTATCAGAACAGGGTTTCGACTTGAATGAAGATGTCGGTGTAAGCTACGGACTGACTGCTGGATGGCGTGGTTTCCAAACAAGTTTCGACCGTTCGCAGATAGGAAAGGAAACGTCGAAAGGTCTTGGTTTTACCAACGACTCATTAGCAGGACAGTTCATAGCAGGCAACGACTTCGATTATATCCGCACCCATGCAAGTGCCATCGCCTCTGCCCGTCGCTATAGCATTGCCAGTTGCTCGTCGAAAGCCATCGAAAATGGCAAAATGACATTGGAGGGCTATGCACTGGTAGACCTGATCTTAGGTCTGGAATGCAACGATGGCTATTCGCTGGTGAAGTATCAGGCATTCCCGAAAGAACTGCGTCCGCATTTAAAGGCTCATACGTCACAAGGGGGAGCACTTCTCGTGAGTGGAGCCTATATCGGACGAGACATGACATCAGAACAAGATAAGGCTTTTCTGGCCAATCTGCTGAAGTGTGACTATGGCGGCACGCAAAATGATTATCTGGAGCGTGACAGCATCCAAGGATTGGGTACCACCTTCACCTTCTATCGTCAGCCAAACAGCGAACATTACGCAGCCCAGCATCCTGACGTACTGCTGCCTGTAGAGCCAGCCTATCCGGCGATGGCCTACAGTAATCTGCAGAGTGCTTGTGTGGCATATAATGGTAACGACTATCGCGCCCTGACCATCGGTTTCCCCTTTGAATGTATCAAATCGAAACAGATGCAAGACGTGCTCATGCGAGGTATATTAATGTTTCTTTTACAATAATCCTAACTTAAAATAAAGAGCTTATGAAAATACAAGCGAATTCATCTGGAACAAGAAGTATTGAAGTCAAGGAAGAACACCTTGAGACAATTGAGAAGTATCAGTTCTTCAGAGACCTGATTGACTCTAACGGGTATGTTGACGAGCAAGTGCTTGAAAAGCTGAAACTAAACATCCGCTCATTGCTGGAAAGCCAAGCTGGTAAAGACAAAGCGCTGCTGGATCTCTGCCTTGATGTAATTTATCATCCTAACATGAAGGCTTTTGGACTTCAGCAGTTGGTGATACTCTATATCAATTGGAAAAATCAGGGGAATGACAATCTGGGAGCAACGACACGCGCCATACAAGGAACACCGTTTAATTAGTGAATAGTGAATAACGAATAGTGAATAGTGGAATATAGGCTGACGGACTTTTTGCCAACGACGAAGAAGGAGTTGGAACTCAGAGGATGGGATGAACTCGACATCATTCTGTTCTCTGCAGATGCCTATGTAGACCATCCTTCCTTTGGTGCTGCTGTTATCGGGCGTACGCTCGAGGCTGCAGGCTACCGTGTGGCGATTGTCCCACAACCAGACTGGCATGGCGACTTCCGCGACTTCAAGAAACTGGGGCGTCCGCGTCTCTTCTTTGGCGTTGCCCCGGGCTGTATGGATTCGATGGTAAACAAATATACCGCCAACCGTCGTCTGCGCTCCGAAGATGCCTATAGTCCCGATGGTCGGCATGATCTCAGACCAGAATATCCCACGATTGTCTATACGAAGATTCTCAAACAACTATTCCCCGACGTGCCCGTAATACTCGGAGGTATTGAGGCTTCGCTGCGTCGCGTCACCCATTATGATTATTGGCAGGACTGTCTGCGCAAATGTATCCTTTGCGACTCCGGCGCCGATATGATTACATATGGTATGGGCGAGAAGCCTACGCTCGAACTCGCCAGCCAACTTTCAGAGAGTCCCATTCTCCCACGCGATATTCCACAAACGGTTTATCTCTCGCGCAAAGAAGACATTCCAGGCGGCATCCGCGAAGACGACATTGTGTTGCATTCTCATGAGCAATGCCTGAAGGACAAGCGCAAACAGGCCGAGAACTTCCGCTATGTAGAAGAGCAATCAAACATGATGCACGCCTCCCGTTTGTTGCAGGGTGTCGATGGGCGTTATGTTGTCATCAATCCTCCCTATCCACCCATGACGACGGAAGAACTCGATGCCTCCTTCGACCTGCCTTATACGCGTCAGCCACATCCGAAATACAAAGGAAAGCGCATTCCTGCCTACGACATGATAAAGCACTCGGTGAATATCCATCGTGGCTGTTTCGGAGGCTGTGCTTTCTGCACCATCTCCGCCCATCAGGGCAAGTTCATCTCCTGCCGTTCGAAGGAGAGTATTTTAAAAGAGGTGAAGCAGGTGGTTGAGATGCCAGATTTCAAGGGGTATCTCTCAGACCTTGGCGGTCCTTCAGCCAATATGTATGGCATGCATGGAAAGAACCTCAATGCTTGCGAGAAATGTAAGCGTCCCAGCTGCATCCAGCCACAGATCTGTCCCAACCTCGACACGAACCATCAGAAACTGTTGGACATCTACCATGCCGTCGATGCCGTCAAGGGCATCAAGAAGAGTTTTATCGGCAGCGGTGTGCGCTACGACCTGTTGCTGCATCGCAGTAAGGACGAGGCGAGCAACAAAGCAGCGATGGAATACACCCGCGAGCTGATTTGCAAGCATGTGAGCGGACGCCTGAAAGTGGCACCCGAACACACCAGCGACCGTGTGCTGCGACTGATGCGAAAACCTTCGTTCCAACAGTTCTACGAGTTCAAGCGCATCTTCGACCGCATTAACCGCGAAGAGAATCTCCACCAACAGATCATCCCCTATTTCATCTCCTCGCACCCCGGGTGTCAGGAAGAGGATATGGCGGAACTAGCCGTCATCACCAAGCAACTGGACTTTCACCTTGAACAGGTGCAGGACTTCACACCTACGCCGATGACTGTTGCCACTGAAACGTGGTATACTGGTTATGACCCCTATACGCTCGAACCAGTGTTCTCGGCAAAGAGTCAGCGGGAGAAACTTGCCCAGCGCCAATATTTCTTCTGGTACAAACCCGAGGAGCGTCGGAACATAGAACAGAGTCTCCGCCGCATCGGCCGTGCAGACCTTATTTCCAAATTATACACCAACACCTATCACCCAACATCCAATACCCAACGTCCAACGCCCAACACCCAATATGCCCCTCATCGGGCAAAGCCCAATCGCGAAGAGCCCAGAAAAGAAAAGCGAGGCAAGCCTCATCGTCATAAGTAAAAGAAAAATCCCCTTGCAATGATTCATTACAAGGGGATTATTGTATTCAGGTTCTCATTAATAGAACTTGAAATAGCGACGGGCATTGTTATAGCTGATGTCTTCGACCATCTTACCCAAAAGCTCGCGGTCGTCAGGCAGCAGGCCCTTCTCCACATCGTTGCCCAACAGATTGCAGAGAATACGACGGAAGTACTCATGACGCGGATAGCTCAGGAACGAACGGCTGTCGGTAAGCATACCAACAAAGCGACTCAGCAGACCGAGCACAGAAAGGGCGTTCATCTGCTTCACCATTCCATCCATCTGATCGTTAAACCACCAACCGCTGCCAAACTGAATCTTTCCGGGCTCACCACCCTGGAAGTTGCCGAGCATGGTGGCAATCACCTCATTGGCGCAAGGGTTCAACGTATATAATATGGTACGCGTGAGCTTACCTTTCATATTAAGATTGTTGAGGAACTTAGACATAGCTTTGGCCGTATTGAATTCACCAATGCTGTCGAAGCCCGTGTCGGGGCCGAGTTGGTTGTACATCGCGGTGTTGTTGTCACGGATGGCACCATAGTGGAACTGCTGAGTCCAATTGGCATCGGCATCCATCTCTGCCATCACAGTGAGGAAGCAATTCTTGTACTGACGAATCTCAAAGTTGCTGAGTTGCTGACCGCGCAGGGCCTTCTCGAAGATGGTCTCAATCTGAGAGTCGGTATATTCCTCATCGTAGAACTCCTCGATACCATGATCGGAAAGTTTACAGCCATTGGCGGCAAAGAAATCATGGCGCTTCTGGAGCGCATCAACCATGTCTGAGAACTTACGAATCTCCACACCACTGACGTGTGCCAGTTGGTCAACATATTGTGCGAACTCAGGCTTCTCAATGTTCATAGCCTTATCGGGACGCCAAGCGGGAATCATCATTGGGTCGTTGTCGGCCTTGTGCTTGGCATACTCGATGTGGTTGTGCAGATCGTCAACAGGGTCATCGGTAGTGCAGACGCACTCCACGTTATAATGACGCATCAGACCACGGGCAGAGAACTCAGGCTGCTGCAGTTTCTCATTACACTCATCAAAGATCTCACGAGCGGTCTTGGGTGAGAGCAGCTTCTCAATACCGAAAGCGGTCTTCAGCTCCAGATGGGTCCAATGATAAAGGGGATTACGGAGCGTATAAGGAACGGTCTCAGCCCACTTTTCAAACTTTTCCCAATCACTGGTATCCTTACCTGTACAGTATTTCTCATCGATGCCGTTGGTACGCATAGCACGCCATTTATAATGGTCACCACCCAGCCAAAGCTCGGTTATGCTCTTGAAACGATGGTCGTTGGCAACCATCTCTGGTATCAGATGGCAATGATAGTCGATAATCGGCATCTTAGATGCGTGGTTGTGATACAAATCCTGAGCAATCTCAGTCTCCAGGACGAAATTCTTGTCATTGAAAGCTTTCATAAACGTGACTTGTTTTTAAGTTGTATTTAAAATTTTCTGCAAAGATAGCAATAATCTCACATAAATGAATTAACTTTGCAGCAAAAATAAACGTAAACGTTTTCTATGCAGCGAAAAGTCCTTCTCATTTACACCGGTGGCACCATCGGTATGAACCGAAATCCGCAGACAGGCGCCCTGGAGCCCTTCGATTTCGAGCACTTATTATACAATGTGCCCGAGCTGAAGCAGTTCGACACCATTATCGATACTTTCCAATTCGACCCACCCATCGATTCGAGCGATATGACACCTGCCCGATGGACAGACATCTCGCACTGCATTGCCGACCACTATGAGCAGTATGACGGTTTCGTGGTGTTGCACGGCACCGACACAATGGCGTATACCGCCTCTGCCCTCTCCTATATGCTGGAAAACCTGACAAAACCCGTCATTTTTACAGGATCTCAGTTACCTATCGGTCAGTTACGAACAGACGGCAAAGAGAATCTTATCTCGTCGATAGAGATTGCAGCAGCCTGCGATTCACAAGGACATGCCTTAGTACCTGAAGTGGGCATCTATTTTAACTCTCATCTGCTGCGTGGTAATCGTACCACCAAGCAGAGTGCTGAAGAGTTTAACGCTTTTGAATCATTCAACTACCCCCATCTGGTGGATGCCGGTGTGAACATTACCTACCATCACGAGCGCATTCTGCAACCACAATGGGAGCAGCCGATGATTCCGCATTTCCGTTTGGATAACAATGTGATTATCTTCTCACTCTTCCCTGGAATCCGCGAAGACCTCATCCGCCATATCATCCACACACCCAACCTGAAAGCTATCGTAATGCGAACCTTCGGTAGCGGCAATGCACCACAATCATCATGGTTGCTGCGCGCTTTGAAGGAAGGCACAGCCAATGGGAAGATTATCGTCAACATCAGTCAATGCTTGCAAGGGGCTGTAGAAATGTCAAGATACGACTGCGGCTATCATCTACAAGAGGCAGGCGTGATCAGCGGACGGGATATGACGGTGGAAAGTGCTGTTACCAAACTCATGTTCCTACAATCTCATTACCCCAACGACCCAGATAGGGTCAGACAACTCATGCAACAATCCATTCGAGGAGAGATGACAATTTAGGGATAAATCAAACGTTTGCGCAGCTTTTTATGTTAACATTTGATAAAATTTAGGGTTGTGTGGGAGCACGGACCACTTTATTAAAAAAAAAATACAGAAAAAGTTTGTGGGTTCGAAAAAAAACCTATACCTTTGCACTCGTTATCCTGAAAACAATCTTTTTACCTTAAAAAAGCTAATACCTATTGAAGATATGGAGCGATCGCTTGCGAAAGTCGTCGCTTTATTTTTTGCCCCTTATCAAAGTGTTAAACTTTCCTAAAACTATTCACTATTCACTAATCACTAATCACTAATCACTAAATTTTTCGTACCTTTGCACCCCGATTTGAGTCCGTTGGGGCTGAGTGAAGTGTGTACGAACGTACGCCGCCTCGCGGAAAAAACCCTTTAATACAATAAATAATGTACGCAATTGTAGACATTCAGGGTCAGCAGTTTAAGGTAGAACAGGGCCAGAAGCTCTTTGTTCACCACATTAAGGATGCCGAAGAAGGCAAAACTGTTGAATTTGACAAGGTGCTGCTCGTAGATGCTGACGGTGCAGTGACGGTAGGTGCTCCCACCGTAGACGGAGCAAAAGTAGTGTGTGAGGTTATCAACCCGCTCGTGAAGGGCGACAAGGTGATTGTGTTCAAGATGAAGCGCCGCAAGGACTCTCGTAAGCGCAACGGTCATCGTGAGCAGTTTACACAGGTTGAAGTTAAATCAGTAATCGCTTAATCAAGGAGGACTTAGAAATGGCTCATAAAAAAGGTGTAGGTAGTTCTAAGAACGGTCGTGAGAGCGCAGCTCAGCGACTGGGTATTAAGATTTATGGCGGTCAGCAGTGTTTAGCTGGTAACATCATCGTTCGCCAGCGCGGTACGAAGCACAACGCAGGTAACAACGTTGCTATTGGTAAGGATGACACCCTCTACGCTCTCGTAGACGGTACTGTTAACTTCCACAAGGGCAAGTTCAACAAGAGCGTTGTTTCAGTAATTCCCAACACTGAGGCCTAATCAGTTTCAAACAAGAAAAAACTTATTCCAAACAAACAACAGAGTCCTTCTCTCCTATGGAGAGAGGGATTTCTGCTTTTATTGACCCTATGTTTTGCAGATTTCACAGATTTTTCGTTTATTTCTTTTGATATCTCCACGATATTTTGTAATTTTGCACCTTAGAATTGATATCAAACAAATAAATACGTATTTAACATGTTAACACTCAAACTCATCAGTGAGCAAACTGAACGTGTGGTTCGTGGTCTGGAGAAGAAGCATTTTCCCAATGCACAGCAGGCCATCAACGAAGTATTGGCCATAGACAAGAAGCGTCGCGAGGCTCAGCAGGAACTCGACAAGAGCCTGAATGAGCAGAAGCAGCTTTCCGGTCAGATCGGCCGATTGATGAAAGAAGGAAAGAAAGACGAGGCCGAGCAGGTGAAGGCCCAGGTAGCTGAACTCAAGGAGAAATCAAAGCAGCTCGACGAGACAATGGCCAAGGCACAGGAAGAGATGACTACTCTGCTCTGTCAGATACCGAACATCCCTTACGACGAAGTGCCTGAAGGCAAGGCTGCTGAGGATAACCACGTAGTGAAGTCGAACCTGAAGGAATGCACCGACAGCGACACTGTTGGCAACTGGGATGTGAATCCCTCATTAGGTATTGCCAATCCCCTGCCCCATTGGGAGCTTGCTAAGAAGTACAACCTCATCGACTTCGACCTCGGCGTAAAGATTACCGGTGCCGGCTTCCCCGTCTACATCGGCAAGGGAGCTCAGTTGCAGAGAGCCCTCATCAATTTCTTCCTGGCCGAAGCTAATAAGGCTGGCTATACAGAGATCATGCCTCCTACAGTAGTGAATGCAGCTTCTGGTTATGGAACTGGTCAGTTGCCCGACAAAGAGGGTCAGATGTATCACTGCGAGGTGGACGACTTCTATCTGATTCCTACAGCTGAGGTACCTGTGACGAACATCTACCGCGATGTGATCCTCGACGAGAAAGATCTGCCCATCAAGAACTGCGCCTATACGGAGTGTTTCCGCAGAGAGGCCGGTTCGTATGGTAAAGATGTTCGTGGTTTGAACCGTCTGCATGAGTTCTCGAAGATTGAGATCGTACGCATTGATAAGCCCGAGCACTCGAAAGAGAGCCATAAGGAGATGCTGGAGCATGTAGAAGGACTGTTGAAGAAGCTCGAACTGCCGTATCGTATTTTGTTGCTTTGTGGTGGTGACCAGAGCTTTACATCAGCTATCTGCTACGACTTCGAAGTGTATTCTGAAGCACAGGGTCGCTGGCTCGAGGTATCGTCAGTGTCTAATTTCGATACCTATCAGGCTAACCGTCTGAAGTGCCGTTATCGTCCTGAAGGCAGCAAGAAGCCCGAGCTCTGTCATACGCTCAACGGCTCTGCCCTCGCCCTGCCTCGTATCGTGGCAGCTCTTCTGGAGAACAACCAGACGGAGAATGGCATTAAGATTCCTGCTGCCCTCGTTCCTTACATGGGCTGCGACATTATCGACTAATCAACCAAGCTAAACAAATATGAATAAGATTGTTAGAAAAGAGCAATTCTCCGAGAAGGTCTTTCTCTTTGAGATTGAGGCTCCGCTGATTGCCAAGAGCCGCAAGGCCGGTAACTTCGTGATTGTTCGCGTAGGTAAGAAGGGTGAGCGTATGCCGCTGACCATCGCCGGTGCTGACATTGAGAAAGGCACCATTACCATCGTGGTCCAGATGGTAGGTCTGTCATCAAAGAAACTCTGTGCACTCAATGAGGGCGATTATGTAACAGACGTGGTTGGTCCGCTGGGTAATCCCACGAAGATTGAGAAATACGGCACTGTTGTATGTGCCGGTGGTGGGCTGGGTGTGGCTCCTATGCTTCCTATCATCCAGGCGCTGAAGGCAGCTGGTAATAGAGTCCTCTCTGTGATGGCTGGTCGTTCGAAGGATCTGATTATCCTTGAGGATAAGGTTCGCGAGAGCTCTGACGAGGTGATCATTATGACCGATGATGGATCGTATGGCGAGAAAGGTGTTGTGACCGTTGGTATGGAGAAGTTCTTCGAGCAGGAGCACGTCGATAAGGTGTTCGCTATCGGACCTCCCATCATGATGAAGTTCTCAAATCTGACTGCTCAGAAGCACAATATCCCCTGCGAAGTATCACTGAACACCATTATGGTGGACGGTACAGGTATGTGTGGTGCCTGCCGACTCACGATTGGCGGCAAGACGAAGTTCGTCTGCATCGATGGTCCTGAGTTTGATGGCGCCCTCGTCGATTGGGATGAGATGTTCAAGCGCATGGGTACCTTCAAGCGTGAGGAGCAGGAAGAGCTGGCTCATTACGAGGAGCACTTGGATTCTTACTCCGGAGATTCCGCAAAAGCCGGAGATTCCGTAAAGACCACCGATGTCGTCATGGACGATGACCCCACTAACGATACCATCGAGGTGCTCACCGATCGCAATGCAGCCTGGCGTAAGGAGCTGCAGCAGAGCATGAAGCCGAAGGAGCGCACGCAGATTGAGCGCGTGGTGATGCCTGAACTCGATCCCGTCTATCGTGCAACTACTCGTACGGAGGAAGTGAATATCGGTCTCACCAAAGAGATGGCAATGATTGAGGCCAAGCGTTGTCTCGACTGCGCAAAGCCTTCTTGTGTTGAGGGCTGTCCGGTGAATATCAATATTCCCTCATTCATCAAGAACATCGAGCGTGGTCAGTTCCTGGCTGCTGCAAAGGTGCTGAAAGACACCTCTGCCCTACCCGCTGTCTGTGGTCGTGTTTGTCCGCAGGAGAAACAGTGCGAGAGCAAGTGTATCCACCTGAAGATGAACGAGCCTGCTGTGGCCATCGGCTATCTGGAGCGTTTCGCAGCTGACTTTGAGCGCGAGAGCGGTAATATCTCTCTGCCAGAGATTGCACCCGCCAATGGCATCAAGATCGCCGTCGTGGGTTCAGGTCCTGCCGGATTGTCGTTTGCTGGCGATATGGTGAAGAAGGGCTACGACGTATACGTCTTCGAAGCCTTGCACGAGATTGGTGGTGTGCTGAAATACGGTATTCCAGAGTTCCGTCTGCCCAATAAGATCGTTGACGTCGAGATCGACAATCTCGCCAAGATGGGTGTTCACTTCCAGACCGATGTCATCGTAGGTAAGACCATCAGCGTGGAGCAGCTTGAGGCTCAGGGTTTTAAGGGCATCTTCGTTGGTTCTGGCGCTGGTCTGCCAAACTTCATGAATATTCCTGGTGAGAACAGCATCAACATCATGTCGTCTAACGAGTATCTCACCCGTGTGAACCTGATGGATGCAGCCAATCCTACGACCGATACACCGCTGAATCCCGCAAAGAGCGTTTTGGTTGTCGGTGGTGGTAACACTGCTATGGACTCTTGTCGTACAGCCAAGCGTCTAGGTGCTGAGGTAACACTCGTCTACCGTCGTTCTGAGGTAGAGATGCCTGCTCGTCTCGAGGAGGTGAAACACGCCAAGGAGGAAGGCATCAACTTCCTGACGCTGCATAATCCCATTGAGTACATCGCCGATGAGCAGGGTGCCGTGAAACAGGCCGTGCTGCAGGTAATGGAGCTGGGCGAGCCCGATGCATCAGGTCGTCGCAGTCCTGTTCCCGTTGAGGGCAAGACCGTCACACTCGATGTTGATCAGGTGATTGTAGCCGTAGGTGTATCACCCAACCCACTCGTACCGAAGTCTATTCAGGGACTCGAGTTAGGTCGCAAGAACACCATTGCCGTCAACGACGACATGCAGTCTTCACGTGCTGAGATCTTCGCCGGTGGTGACATCGTTCGTGGTGGCGCTACGGTGATTCTCGCCATGGGTGATGGCCGTCGTGCAGCCCTGAATATGGACAAACATCTGCGTGGAGAAGCGTAAAGACGATATAGAGAGCCGTCGCTTAGAGAAGCGTTTGAAAGAGCGGTTCATCAAGGCGATGGCTACTTATCATCTGATAGAAGATGATGACCGTATCCTCGTGGGACTCTCTGGTGGCAAGGATTCACTCCTGCTGACAGAACTCTTGGCGAAGCGCGCGAAGATTGACCACCCACGATTCGAGGTAGAGGCGCTGCACGTAAGGATGGAGAACATCCACTACGAGAGCGACACCAGCTATCTGCAGCAGTTCTGCGAAGAACTCGGCGTCAAACTCCACATAAGAACGACGCGCTTTGAGGTCGAGCCCTTATCGGAAAATCCAGAACATTCGGTTCATCCGGACAGTCCGGAATCCGCCGCCCGCTTGCGCAAGCAAAAGCAGCCTTGCTTTCTCTGCTCCTGGCAGCGACGCAAAGAAATGTTTAATCTCGCACAGGAACTCGGCTGCAACAAGATTGCCCTCGGACATCATCAGGATGACCTCATTCATACGGCTCTAATGAATCTCACCTTCCAAGGGCGTTTCGACACGATGCCAGCGAGCCTGAAGATGCGTAAGATGCCACTCACGATTATCCGTCCGCTCTGTATGATAGAGGAAACCGACATTAGGGCCTACGCAGAGATGAGAGGCTATCAGAAACAGACAAAGCTCTGCCCTTATGAGACAGACTCGCATCGCACAGACATCAAGCGTCTCTTTGACGAAATGGAACAGATAAACCCCGAGACTCGTTTCAGTATTTGGAGAGCTCTCAATACTGATGGGAAACTGGCTGAAGTCTAAAGTATAAATTGAATATTAACTCATAACATAATGAAAATAAGGAAAATAGTCATTATTGCTCTCACTCTGCTTGCACCCATTTCGATGCAGGCTCAGAAGAAGAAGCCCGTTGTTAAGAAGGCACCCGTTGTGGTAGTTGAGGAACCACAGGAAGACCCTCGTATCACAGAGATGCGCGAGGCTACCCAACAGATTATCTTCATCGACTCTGTGGTCGTTGCCAAAGACGATTTCCTTTCCATCATCCAGCTCAATCCTGAGTCCGGAAAGCTCGACGCCTACGATCAGTTCTTCCGCAGCGAAGGCCATCCTGAGAGTTATGTGTATATCAACGAGATGGGCAATAAGTGCTATTTCTCTGATGAAAACGCCAACAGTCAGATGCAACTCTACACCCTCGACAAGTTAGGTGAGGAATGGAGTGACCCTTTGGCCTTGAAGGGCATCTACAATGGCATCAGCGAGGCAAACTATCCCTTTATGATGACTGATGGTACCACGTTCTATTTCGCAGCTAAAGGCAAAGAGAGCATTGGCGGCTATGACATCTTCGTTACACGCGCTGATTCTGAAAACGGTCAGTTCCTGAAACCCGAGAATATTGGCATGCCTTTCAATTCAGAGGCCAACGACTACATGTACGTCATCGACGAACTGAGCAATATCGGCTATTTCGTTACCGACCGTCGTCAGCCGGAAGGCAAGGTTTGCGTGTATATGTTCATTCCTCCTACCTCTCGTCACATCTACAACAGCGATGCTTATTCCGACGCACAGCTACGTGGATTTGCGGATATCAGTCGTATTGCCAACACCTGGGGAAAAGGTACGGAGCGCAAACAGGCTCTTGAGCGACTGAAGGCCATCAATAAGGCAAATCCGACCCTGCAGTCAAAGTCGGCCATCAACTTCATAGTCAACGATCGCATCACTTACACCGACATCAGTCAGTTCCAGGCCCCAGACTCACCCGATCTCTATCGTGAGCTCCAAAGCACCAAGAAACAACTCAAGGAGACTGAGCAGTTGCTTGAGAAATCACGCAATTTCTACGCAAAGGCCAAGCCCGAGGACAAACGGGTGCTTCGTACAGAGATTCTCGATGCAGAAAGGCAATTCGTAAGGCTGACAAATGATGTGAAGACGCTTGAGAAGCGCATCCGACAATCTGAGAACAACATTATCAACTCAAAATAAGAAAGCTTATGAAAAGAACATTTCCTGAATCCGAACTGATCATCAATGCTGACGGTTCTTGTTTCCATCTGCATCTAAAGCCAGAACAGCTGGCAGACAAAGTGGTGCTCGTGGGCGATCCTGCCCGTGTTGATACCGTTGCAGCCCACTTCGACTCGAAGGAGTGCGAGGTCAGCAGTCGTGAGTTCCACACCATCACTGGCATGTATAAGGGCAAGCGCATCACTTGTCAGTCGCACGGCATCGGCTGCGACAACATCGACATTGTAGTGAACGAGCTCGACACCCTCGCCAACATCAACTATCAGACGCGCGAGGAATTTCCTGAGCATCGCATTCTGACGATGGTACGCATTGGCACCTGTGGCGGTCTGCAGCCCAACACACCAACAGGATGTTTCGTGGCCTCTGTGAAGAGCATCGGCTTCGATGGTTTGCTAAATTACTATGCTGGACGTAACAATGTCTGTGACCTGAAACTCGAAGAAGCCTTCACAAAGCACATGGCATGGGATCCCATCAAGGGCGCACCCTACGTTTCTGTGGCTGATGCTGAGCTTATCAATCAGGTAGCACAGGACGATATGGTTCGCGGCTACACTATCTCCTGCGGCGGATTCTATGGTCCTCAAGGACGTGTGCTTCGAGCAGACATTGCCGATCCCAAGCAGAACGAGAAGATTGAGAGTTTCGAATACGACGGTATGAAGATCTGCAACTTCGAGATGGAATCATCAGCAGTAGCCGGTCTCGCCTCTCTCTTAGGCCATCGTGCTATGACTTGTTGCATGGTCATCGCCAACCGTTACGCCCAGAAGATGAATACCGAATACAAGAACTCCATCGATACCCTCATCGAAAAAGTTCTCGACCGCATCTGATGACAACCGACACTATCTGTGCTCTCGCCACCGCTACTGGTGGTGCTCTCGGAATCATAAGAATCTCAGGCCCCCAGGCGCTTGAGATTCTTTCTCACGTATTCTCAAAAGACCTCACGAACGTCGAACCCAATACCATCCACTATGGCCACATCAAGGCCGATGAAGAGATGATCGACGAGGTGATGGTCAGCGTATTCCGGGCTCCACACAGCTATACAGGCGAAAACAGCGCAGAAATCAGCTGTCACGGCTCTCGCTATATCCTCAACAAGGTATTGGAACTTCTGATTCAGAACGGTTGTCGTATGGCCGAACCCGGCGAATACACCCAGCGAGCCTTCCTCAACGGCAAGATGGATCTCTCTCAAGCAGAGGCCGTTGCCGATCTGATTGCATCGTCGAACAAAGCCACCCATCAGATAGCGATGAGTCAGCTCCGGGGCCATTTCTCCTCAGAACTTTCCCGCCTCCGTGAGAAACTGCTGAAGCTCACCTCACTTCTCGAACTCGAGCTCGATTTCTCCGACCACGAAGACCTCGAATTTGCAGATCGGTCAGAACTGCTCTCCATTGCAAACGACATCAACACCCGAGTCATCCGCCTCGCAAAGAGCTTCGAAACCGGTCAGGCGCTGAAACAAGGCATCCCAGTCGCCATCGTCGGCAAGACGAATGTCGGCAAATCTACATTGCTTAACCGTCTGCTCCATGAAGACCGTGCCATCGTTTCCGACATTCACGGCACCACCCGCGATACCATCGAAGACACCATCGACCTCAACGGCGTCACCTTTCGCTTCATCGACACAGCCGGCATCCGACAGACCACCGACACCATCGAGCAGATAGGCATCGAGCGAACCTATGCTGCCATCGAAAAGGCCCGCATCGTCATCTGGATGATTGAAGAAAAGGCAGGCCGTGAAGAGATTGAGGAGCTCCTACAGCTGACGAAAGGAAAAGAGGCCATCGTTGTCTGCAACAAGGCCGACAAGATTGACTTTGATGCATTTGTTCCTCCCATCGTGCCCTTACTTTGTATCAGTGCCAAGACGGGCTACAATATTGACAAATTAGAATCCAAACTCTTCGAGACTGCCAACATCCCCGAACTCACTGACAACGACATCATCGTCACCTCCGCCCGTCAGTACGATTCACTCGTCCATGCAGAGGAAAACCTTTCTCGCGTGCTCGAAGGCTTAGAGACAAACCTCAGCGGCGACCTCATTGCCGAAGACCTCCGTCTCGTACTCTCCGACCTCGCTGAAATAACAGGCGACAAAGGCATCATCCAATCACAGGAAGTGCTCAACAACATTTTCCAACACTTCTGCGTGGGCAAATAGATCACTAAAAATCCCCGCCGATTGGCGGGGATTAATTGTCTTAGAGATTCAAGCTCTTCTTCAAGGCCTCGATCTTCTCTTCTGCAGCCTTCGTACAGCGCTCGTAGTCGGCAGCACCCTTGAACGACGGATCCTTCACCTCCGTATAGAACTTAATCTTAGGCTCTGTGCCAGAAGGACGTACAGAAACCTTTGTGCCGTCGTCGCAGAACCACTGCAGCACGTTCGACTTGTCGGGCATATCGAGTGGCGTTACAGTGCCGTCGGCATTCTTGGCCTCCAACGAAAGGAAGTCTTTAGAGAGCACAATCTTCGAACCACCCAGCTCCTTCGGGGGATTCTCGCGGAAGTCGGTCATCATCTGCTTGATCTCGTCGGCACCGGTCTTTCCAGGACGAACCACATTGATAGTTACCTCCTTCGAGAAGCCATACTCCTCATAGATCTTCATCAGCAGATCGTAGAGCGTCATACCGTTATCGCGTGCCCAGGCGGCAATCTCGCAGATCAGACAGATAGAGGCTGGAGAGTCCTTATCCCTTACCTTGTCGAACGGCAGGAAACCGAACGATTCCTCACCACCGCCGATATACTTCTTCTTGCCCTCGTTGACGCGAATCTCGTTGGCAATCCACTTAAAGCCTGTATAGCAGTCCTTATATTCCACACCGTTCTTCTTGGCAATCTCGGCAATCACTTCTGTAGTCACGATGGTCTTCACCAAGAACTCATTACCCTTCAGCTGACCGAGCTTCTTCTTGTTGGCGATAATGTACCAAGAGAACATCATACAAGTCTGGTTACCATTCAGTATCTCCCACTCGCCCTTCGGGTTGCGGCAGACGATGGCCAGACGGTCGGCATCAGGATCCGATGCAATCACCAGGTCGGCATTCAGTTTCGTTCCCAGCTTCATACCCAGCGTCATAGCCTCAGCATTCTCTGGGTTTGGAGAAACAACCGTCGGGAAGTTACCATCGATCACCATCTGCTCGGGCACTACGTGGATATTCTGGAAGCCCCAAGAGCGCAGGGCCATCGGGATAATCACACGACCTGTGCCGTGCATGGGTGAATAGACGATGTTGAGATCTTTCTGGCGCAGGATAACATCCTGATCCACCATTGCCTCCTTCACGGCCTGGATATAGTCCCAGTCCATCTCACCACCAATGGGGATGATGAGGTCCTTATTGCCCTCAAACTTCACATCGCTGATCTTCACCTTGTTCACCTCGTCGATGATACCCTTGTCGTGCGGGAACAGCACCTGAGCACCGTCGTCCCAATAAGCCTTGTAACCGTTGTACTCACGGGGATTGTGCGATGCCGTCACATTCACACCAGCCTGACAGCCGAGCTGACGGATGGCGAACGAGATCTCCGGTGTAGGACGCAGACTCTCGAAGAGATACACCTTGATGCCGTTGGCCGAGAAGATGTCGGCTACGGTCTCTGCAAACATACGTCCGTTGTTACGACAATCGTGACCTACTACCACCGAACTCTGCTTCCCGGGGAAAGCCTTGTTGATATAGTTGGCAAAGCCCTGTGTGGCCATACCCACGATATACTTGTTCATACGGTTGGTGCCGGCACCCATGATACCACGCAGACCACCTGTTCCAAATTCCAGGTCACGATAAAAAGCGTCAATCAGATCAGCCTTGTCGGGATTATCCAACATTGCCTGAACTTCCTTACGTGTCTCCTCATCAAAGGCGGGAGCCAACCATTCTTTTGCACGTGCCTCGCACTGAGCAATCAATTGAGCGTTATCTGCCATAATTCTTCGTTTTATTTGTTTTAGATTATACTATATAATTCCAAATCACAAAATTACGAAGAATTTCGCAAAGATGTTCAATAAAGCGCTAACTTTTTTGTTTCTTTAAGATTTTATCTATCTCATCAAACTGTTTCCCCATGTTCAGATTGAAATAGATACGATAGAGTGCGGGTCCCCATTTCTGCGCAGCGTCGGGCATCAGCGCCCTGTATTTCTCCATATAGGGCATCGCGTTCTGGTACATCTTCTTTATCTGTTTCTTATGGCGTTGGGGGTCCATTCTCAGCGCAATGTTCACATACGCCGTTCCCGCATTATAATAGGCTTCCGCCATATCGGGATAACGTTTGATTACCCGATTCGAATAATCCAGACTCTCTGCAAACTTCTCCAGCTTAAGCAGCGCCACCGACTTTGCAAAGAGAAACAGACTGCTCGTCGAGTCGGCCTCCAGCGCCTGATCGGCCACCTTCAGTGCCTCCTCCGGCTGGTTCTGATAGCTGTCCATCAGTCGGGGGAAAAAATAGGTCGACTTTGGAAACGCGTTGAACCCCTGCCACAAGGTGGCTACATACATCGAGTCATCCTTCAGCGTCTTCCACGATTCCGCCACATACTGCAAGGTCCACGCGCGCTTGGCCGTATCGTTCATGGCCAAATCGCGATAACGCAGCGCCATAATCGGCTCCTGCATACGATAGCCGCTATACGTGGCCCAGTAGGCCGCCTCCGCCATACGTTCCTCCGAGAAGTCATAGCCTGTAAACAACGGCTGCCGACGACAGTCGATATAGGTCTCAAAATAGTCGAAAGCCTTCTTGAAGTCACCCTTCCTCACAAAGAAAGCACCGCCGTTGAAAAGGTTGTTACGATAGCCCATCATATCGCGCGCCACATCCTTACGCAACGAGGGGTCCACCTTACCTTTCTTGTCAGGACGCGCGTCGAGCGAATCCAGACGGAAGGCAATCGTAAACAGCTTTCTGACTATCGAGAAGAACTGCGCCGTATCCTGTTTCTGCTTCAGGTAGAATTTCTCGTTGGCCTGGTCGTATTGCTTCTGCACGCTCTGCAACCAGACCTCATAGATACGCTTGTTCTCGCGGTTGGCTGAGTCTTTCAGCAAGTCGGTCATAAGTTTCTCGGCTTTATCAAAATTCTTGCCACTCTTTAGGTAGGTACGCGCCTCACCAATCTGCTTGCGCTGGGCACCAACAGTCAGCGTTGCCATAAGGGCCAAGAATATCGTTATTCTCCTGAAACTCATCTTCCTTTCCTATTAAAAAAGAGAAAGCCATTCGACTTTCTCTCTTCCTTGTGATTCCGGCGGGATTCAAACCCACAACCTTCTGATCCGTAGTCAGATGCTCTATTCAGTTGAGCTACGGAACCAATCCGTTTTTGTTTTGCGGGTGCAAAGGTACGCACTTTTTTCGAACTGACCAAATGTTTTTGGCACTTTTTTCGAAAAACCTTCAATTTTTACACGATTATGCGTGTTTTATGGTAGTTTTCCCTGAATTCCGAAGGGCTGCAACCCTTCTTTTTGCGGAAAATGCGGTTGAAATTACTCAGATTATTGAAGCCGCAGCTATAACCGATCTCTGCAATCGAGTGTGTGCTGTCAACCAGCATGCGGCTCGCATAACCCAGTCGCATGTCGATGATATAATCCGTCAGATTCCTACCCGTATGCAGTTTAAAGAAACGACTGAATGCGCTGGGACTCATGCCTGCGATGTCCGCCATATCGTTCAGACGGATCTCGTTCATATAGTTCTGATTGATATAGTTCTTCACCTTCAGCACGCGTCGGCTGTCGCTCGCCACCTCTACCTTCGCAAAGCTGCTCGTGGCCAATGGTCTTGCTCCGGGACAGAGCGAGAGCTCATAGAGAATGGTCAGAAACTGCATACACGCATAGAAGCCATCCTTGATGGAGCTCAGTTTACAGAGCATCGGATACACCTTCATGATGGCATCCATCGGGAAACTGAGGCCCTTCTGGGCCTCGTTCATCATTTTCTGCATCGAACGGAAGGGGTTGCGTCCGAAGATTGTGTCTTCAGAGAAGTCGATATCGAAGTGTACCGTTATCTCGTGGATATCCTCACTCACACAAGTGTTCTGTTCCCACACATGTTCCAGATCGGGACCCGTGATGAGCACCAGGTCGTAGTCGCCTATCACCTCGTTCGAGTCACCCACAATGCGGCGCACGCCGGGGGCATGCTCCACAAAATTCAGCTCAAACACCTGGTGGTTATGTATGGGGTAAGTAAACTCCTTCTTGCGTCGTTCCGCTATATAGAGCACATCTTTACCCGTCAGCTGGGTGATTTCATGTATGACCTTCGACTCTACCACTATTCACTATTCGTTATTCACTATTCACTAAATCTTGAGTTCCTTCAAGATTTCCGACATACGCTGCATATTCTTAATGCGCATGGGCACCAGCGGCAAGCGCAGCACATTCTCGATGAAGCCCATCTCCGAGAGCATGGCCTTCACACCGGCGGGGTTGCCATCGACGAACAACAGCGAGAACAAATCAGTAAAGCGATGATGAATCTTCCGCGCAGGATCATACTCGCCGCGCATCTGCAGACGAATCATCTTCGAGAATTCCTTAGGCAGGGCGTTGCCAATCACACTGATCACACCCACTGCACCGCAGCTCACCATCGGGAACGTCAGCGAGTCGTCGCCGGAAATCACGTCGAAGTCGGCGGGCTTGTTCTTGATGATCTCATCCACCTGCTCCAGATTACCGCTGGCCTCCTTGATGGCCACGATGTTCTGACAGTCGCGTGCCAGCCTTACGGTGGTGGCAGCCTGCAGGTTCACACCTGTTCTACCGGGCACATTATACAGCACCACAGGCAGCTTCGTAGCCGCAGCGATTGTCTTGAAATGCTGATACAGACCTTCCTGCGAGGGTTTGTTGTAATAGGGACACACGCTCAGTATACCGTCGATGCCCCTGAAGTCGCCATTCTTCAACTCCTCCACGATGGCAGCGGTGTTATTACCGCCACAGCCCATCAGAATGGGCACGCGTCCCTGCACGTAGTCCACGATGGTGTCCTTAATCTTCTGCTTCTCGGCAGCGGTGAGCACTGGTGTTTCTCCGGTCGTTGCGAGGATACAAAAGAAGTCGGCACCGTTGCTGAGCTGATAGTCCACCAGACGTATCAGAGCCTCGTAGTCAACGGAGCCGTCTTCCTTGAATGGGGTAATAAGGGCGATGCCCAGTCCCTTGAATATATTGTGTACCATAGAGTATGAATTTGCTTTGCGATGCGGCAAAGTGCCGAAATCGGGTGCAAATTTACACAATTTTATTCAGAAACGCGTCATTCTGCCCCTATTTTTTCAAAAAAGTATTATTCTGACTTAAACAAGTCCTTTATGCCGCCAATCGAGCCGAGCAGGTTCGTAGCCTCATAAGGCAGGTAAACGGTCTTGGTCTTGTCGCCCTCGGCCAGCTCCTGCATCATCTGGATATACTTCTGTGCCAGCAGGTAGTTGGCGGGATTGGTCGACTTACCCACAGCCTCGCTGATCAGTTCGATGGCCTTGGCCTCAGCCTCTGCCTTGCGGATACGTGCCTGGGCCTCACCTTCTGCCTCGAGGATTGCCTGGTCCTTGGCAGCCTGCGCCTTGTTCACGATAGCCGTACGCTCACCTTCCGAAGCCAGGATCTCAGCAGCCTTCTGTCCCTCTGAGGTCAGAATCTGTGCACGCTTGTTACGCTCGGCCTGCATCTGCTTCTCCATAGCGGTCAGCACTGAGTCGGGAGGCGTAATGTCCTGCAGCTCCACACGGTTCACCTTCACACCCCACTTGTCGGTGGCATCGTCGAGCACAGCGCTCAGCTTCTTGTTGATGGTGTCACGCGAGGTCAGCGTCTCATCGAGCTCCAGCTCACCGATAATGTTACGCAGTGTGGTCTGCGTCAGCTTCTCGATAGCGTTGGGCAGGTTGTTAATCTCGTAGGTTGCCTTGAAAGGATCCACAATCTGGAAGTACAGCAGGGCGTTGATCTCTGTCTGCACGTTATCCTTGGTAATCACATTCTGCTTGGGAAAGTCGTACACCTGTTCACGCAGATCAATCGTTGTAGAATACTGGTAACGGCCGTGATTCAGCACCACGATCGACTTTGCGCGGTCGATAAACGGGATGATGATGTTGATACCGGGTTTCAGCGTAGCATAGTAGCGTCCGAGGCGCTCCACGATCTTCGTTTCCGACTGAGGGATAATCACAAGGGCCATCTTGGCAAACATAATCACCAGAACGATGATGGCAATCAGTACATAAGTCATAATATCCATAATTTTATAATTGATTGATTAATACTATTCACTATTAACTATTCACTTACAACAGTGATAATCGTGCTTTCGCGGCCTACGACGCGCACGTTCTTGCCTTCGGGGATATCCTGCGGCTCGTTGGTCACAGCCTTCCAGATGTCACCGTCTATTTGTACGCGACCGAACCCGTCGGCCTTCACCGTTTCTACCACCCTGCCCTGACGGTCCATCAAGGCGTCGGCATTACTCACACGGGGGTCTTCACCCTTGTGCAGATAGCGTTTGGCAAAGGGGCGTACATAGACGAGTGCCAGAACCGAGAACACGGCAAACATCAGCAGCTGCCAGTAGATACCACCGCCCACGGCTGCCGTGATGGCGGCGAACACCGAGCCGATCGAGAAGCAGATGATGAAGAAATCGCCTGCCGTCAGCTCCAGAATCAAGCAGATCACGGCCACTACGGCCCACACCTGCCACATGTGTTGTGCTAAATACTCAATCATAATCGTATCGTTTAGAGTGATAAAATAAAGTCGTCCCAATCCTTCGAGGAGCCTTTCGTACCGAACACCTTCGAATAGAGTCGGCTACGGGTGGTGGCCACGCTCTCCTTCGAGTGCGCCGTCAGCAGCGCAATGTCCTTCGGCTGGATCCTCACCTTTATCAGCAGACTCACGTGGTAGTCTTGTTCCGACATGCGGTAGAGGCTGTAGAGCTTCTCGGTGAACCCTGTGTAGATGCCGTTCACCAGTTCGGTCAGCTCCGTCCAGTCCTGATGCGTCAGACTCCTTCCGCCGTTCAGACAGCTCTGAATCCGCTGGTACACGTCCGATGAGAAAATCATCGTCTCGGCATGCTCGCGCTTCTCGTTCTCCAGGCGCGCCACCTTATTATTATAATCCAGGGTGGCTTTTTTCTCCTCGAGTTCCAGTCTGAGCAGTGAGTTCTCGTCGCCCAGCTTCTTCAGCAGCGTCTCCAGCTCCACAATCTTCGCCTCGTTCTCGGCGATGCTCTGCGAGCTCTGGGCCTGCTGCGCCTCCTGCAGCGTACGGATCTTCTCGTGCATGGCCATCATCTTCCTACGGCTGTTCTGTACAGTCACCACAAAGAGCACTGCGTAGACCACCATACCTATTATTAATAGGAACCACTCACGTTCTGTAAGGCCGAGGCCGGATGTCATCATTGTCTGAATCATGGCACAAAGTTACGACTTATAAACGATACTTCCAAACATTTTCGTTCGCAATAGTTTGCAGCGCCGTTTGCAATAGTTTGCAGCACGGTTGTCAGTTCTCAAAAGTTTGCAACCCCCTTCACCGTCTTCACTCGCTTTCCGTTCTTCAACCGCATGATATTCAGCCCATTATGCGGTTTCATTAAACGTTTACCGTCGGGCGAATAGATAGCTTCTGGCTGAACATCGTCGGCCTCGCTATTTCGTTCAATAATGCCCTTAATTTCTGTCGCGTAGTCCGAATAACTGAACGCCACATCCTTCTTGTCGCCCCAGATATAAGCCTCCAGTCCGGGGTAGTCGATAAAGGGATTGCGGTTTTTCTGTATGTTGAAAACGGCGTTGTTGCGGTTTGTCTCCTTCTCACTCACGGGGTCGTTCTCCGCCCACTTCATCAGCATCTCCAGCTGCCAGGCGCTCAGTCCCGGATAGGCATTGCCGTCGAGTGTGGGCTGCGACTCCGGATAATTCTGATACCAGTCGGCAATCTTCTCCTCATAGCAGGTCACCATATAAAAATAGGTACGTGCGAAGTCGCCCTTGTATTCGTCGTTGGGCTCGAACACTGTACCCGTGTAGCCGGGATAGCTACAAGGGCCTAACTTACTGAAGTCATTGGCCGACTTATAAGTAGGATTGCTTGTCTCACCGAAGGGATAGTTGGCGCGTTTGTTGTTCACCCAGCCGTCCGTAGGATACAGATGGTTCAGGTCGGTATACATCGGCATCACCTTACCGCCAAACCAACTGTTGGGGAATGAGTGCTCACGGTTATACACATCGCCCTCCTGTTTATAGTTGCCAGCCTGATCGGTGCCGAAGGTCATCGCGCGCTTGTTCGAATACATATCCCACACCGAGCCGTCGTCGCGCACATCGGTCGTCTGGAAGTGCGTCCACAGCGCCTTATAGGCCGCATTCAGGTCGGCACCCTCTTCGTCGCGGTTGTAGATAATCCCGCAGAGTGCCGTCTTCAGCGCTGCACCTTTCTTGCCGTCAGCGGCCTTATAATACTCGCCAGAGTCGTTCGGCCCCTGCGCCCAGCAGCCAACCGCTCCCCCCAGCATCATCGCAATCATCAACAGTTTCTTCATAAGTTTACAGTATATTAATATATGAGTGCAAAGATACGATAAAAAGTTGTAACTTCCAAGCTTTTGAACGAAAAACGTTGCCACACTGACTCCCTTTCGGCAATAACCCCGCCTTATCGCGCAATAAGGCAGGGTTATTTAAACACTTATCGGCAGTCGAACAGAATCTTCCGACGGTTGTCTTTCGGCCGCACGGCGAAGTGAATCCAGTAGGTGGTGCCGCGCTTCTCTTGGATGAGCTCATCAAAGTCGCGTTTCGTGCCATCAGCGATATCCAGCAGAATCCCCGCCATCCTGATCATGTGCTCAGGACCATAACAACGGATATCCACCGCGCAACCCGTGAGATGATTGCTCCCCCTCGCTCCCCCACACATCCTATTCACCTCCTCACTCCTGAATCCGCTCGTAATAACGATGGGAATGTCAGGTGACACACAGGGACTGTCCCCTCTGTGAGCAGGGAGCTCTGCGACCGA
>CADAAR010000005.1 GCA_902785945.1 uncultured Prevotellaceae bacterium | reverse complement strand
CCTCATCTACCAGACTGAAGCTTCTGAGAGATTCGGAGCCGTCTATTCGGTAGGTTCTTCCAACGAGGACGGAATAGCGCGTGAAATCCACTTCTGGCAGTTGTTTATTCCCTTGATAAACTGCTCGGAATTCCTCCATGCTATTGATTAGATAACAAGGCTGGGCATCCCATTCAAGTTCACCAAAGAAAGTTGATGAAGCCACCCCGAACTCATTATAAAAAGGATCGTGAAGTTCTGACTGAAAAAAGACTGAAAGCCGTTGATAGGTATCGGCATCAACACCTTCGTTTGACAGCAGATCATTGTTCGTCACCTCTTCGTTAACAGGCTCCTCATTCGCAATCTCCTCACTGTCACTCTTACTACAACTGCTCATGCCGACAGCCAGCATCAGCATAGCAAACATCCATAATATACAACTCTTTTTCATATGCCTATTTATTACCTTTTATATAATACAACTCGATTCTTCGAAAATCTTACACGAGAGAGGGATACTTTTAACATTATTTACACATACACAGTAGGGGCGGTTCCTATTTGTGTAATTGTTATTTTTGTAACTTCTCAGCACGTTGGCGCTCTGTGTCCTTCGTGTCGTGATGGATGCGGCGAACCTTCTTGCCGCCAAAGGAATAGGTAGCGGTGAGGCCGACATAGTGGGCGTGATGGTTGGTGTGGCAAGATTGTTGAACAAGCTCTGTATACCGGCCGGAAACCGAATATTTATATCCATTCCCTATCCTTTCATCGGTAACATACTGGTGGAAAGGATCATTAGCCACAAGGGAGATTTTAAGACGGTCAGCCAGCATCGAATAGCGCAGGGCAAAGTAGAAATAACCATAGCCTGTCGTCTCTGTCAGTCCTTGATAATCAGAGAACCAGTGTTGATAGCGGGCATTCAACAGGAACGTGTGCTGGCGGTTCAGATATCTGTCGACAGAAAAAACCAGCCGGTGTCCCCATCCGTAGAGATTTGGTATGTCGTCAGTCCATGCCCGGTAGTCGTGATAGTAGATTTCGTCTTCAAATGTAACAAGTATGTTACGAGTTAATTGGTATTGGTAGCGCAGATAGAACCCAGTCTGATTGCTACGGTCTCCATTTTCAGTTTCTGTAAATGTGTATGAATTGTGTTGGGGATATATACTATAAAGCGTTCTCTGTTCAACCACATTACTGGTATGATGATGATAGGCGGAAGCATAAAAACCATGGTGGTTCTGATAGCTCAGTTCTATGTTACTCATCCGGCTAGGCAGCAGGCCAGGATTACCTGAAACATAATCATATACAGTTTTAGAAATCGCGAGAGGATTGAGGTCATAGAAGTTAGGCCGTATGGTACTTGTTCCCCAAGTCAGACCTATCTGGTGTCCATCCTTCGGTTTGACAGAGAAACCAAGCGAAGGTAGCCAATAGTCGCGGCTGAATACTTTATCACTAATAGATACTGAAGAGCTTGAAGAATAGGTGCTCATGGTAGGAATTACAACTTTATCATAGAATAATTCTCTATCCAAACCGATGTGCTCATACCGGAGTCCAGCCTTGATTGAGAATCTGTTCCAATCGTGATGAAGTGACAAATAAGCAGTCTTGGCCTTTTCTAAATACTCACTCTCTTTAGATGGATTGTTGAATTCCTGATCATATTGCGAATTCACTTGATTTCTGATGCTTGTATAGGAAGCGCCAGCATCAATCGTCACAAAGCTGAATGGCAGTGTCAAATCAACTCTACCTGACTGAATGTGATAATCAACATTGTTTTTGTCTATATTCAATGCTTTTGGTGTATTATTTGGAATTGTGGCACGCCAGCAACTAGTCTGTTCATTATCATCCTTCTTAAAATTATTATAGGTGAAGCTGAGCAGCTTCCCTTTTTTGTCGAGCCGCCAATCACAGTAGGCCGTCAGGCTCTTGGTTTGGATATTGTCAATGGGTGACAATTCTGATCCGGACCAATACGGAGTGGGGAATCTTATGACACCTTCGGTAGTTGTCTCAGGCTCAAAAATCTTCCAGGATAACATCGCTCCTAGTTCAAGATTCTTGATGGGCATATAGCGGAGCATCAGATTGGTTGCCAATTCCTTGTCAGTCTGTTTGGTGCGGGTATCTGAGTAATAGCTGTAATCATCCAAGGTCTGATATTCCTTCAACTGGTTTGTCGTTTGTGCGGTGCGTCCAGCATGGGCATCTAAGGTCATGTCGAACTTCTCTGAAGCATAGCTGACAGAGGCGCTGCCTCGTCCACTCCAGTCATCGCCATATCCTGCCTCTGCGCTGACGTCGCCTCGCCAGCCGAGCGTCTGGTCGCGTCGCATGACGATGTTTATATAGCCACCTCCCATCTCTATCATGTCGCGGCCTGATGGAATGGAAATCACCTCAATGCGATCGATGTCATCAGAGCGCAGGGTCCAGAGTTTCTGCTGGATAGCCTCGTTGCCCATCTCCGTGATATGTCCGTTGAGCATGAAACGGGCAGGCCCCTTGCCAAGAATCACGGCACGCCCTCCTGCCATACTCACCATCGGCACACGGCTGAGCAGTTCCTGGGCGTTGAGCCCACGGGCAAACTCGTCGTTGCTCACGATATATTGTAAACGGTCTGCTTGACTGCGAATAACGGGCATTCGTCCGCTCACGGTGACATTGCTTAGGTAATTGTTCTCCATCTGCATACGGATGGTGCCCACATCGCCGATAGCCATCACTCGTTCGATGGTCTTGAAGCCCACGCAACTGATTCTCACCCTTGCTCGCTCTGCTCCACAGGGAATCACGAAGTCACCAGCCTCATTGCTCACGCCACCACCAATATATACAGAATCGGAAGGGGGAAAGAGTGTGATATTGGCATAGGCAACGGGCTGGCGGTCTGGCCCCAGCAAACGCCCCATCAGCTTCGTGCGATCTTTCTGGATGCACTCCACGAGGATGTCGCGCCCCTTGACATTGACTCTGACGGGATAGAATCCGCAGACTTCGCGCACGGCATCGGGCAGGTTGCGACCTCGTTTGATGGTCTTGGTCACAGTAAAGTCCTCCAGCTCGTCATAGACGAAGGATATGTCGTAATGCTTCGACGATTTGTCGAGTTCAATCAATGCCTCTGAGAGCGAGGTTCCCTGAAAAATGTGCTGTGCCTGAGTCAGGGTGCTGAAAGCACAGAATATGATTAAGTATAGGAAACGTTTCATGACTATTCTGCGATGATCTGGTTTTTGGTCTGGCGGATACTGACTTTCTCGAAGTTATTCAGCCGATCTACCATCTGGCTCAATGGGGCTGAGGTATTCCATTTTGTGTACAGACGGATGTGACGGGCCTGCTCATTACGGTAGTCCACTTCCAGATGATAGTGGTCTGCCAGTTCGCCAAGTATCTGTTGCAATTCTGCATTTTCAAAGGTACGGATGGTGTCAGACTCTGAGGGTTGCGAGTTGGGAATTGAGAGCTGAGAGTTTGTTACCGCCACAGTTTCTTGACTTCTGTATCCTGACTCCTGGCTTCTCATGATATGCACGGCTGCAAAAGTAATACCAGACAACAGTATAATACCGATAAACATAGCAGCTATCTTCCAGAGCCTCCTGTCTTTGTCGCGCTTGGAATTCCGTTGGGTAAAGCCTTCTTCAGCTTTCACCATCAGCTCATAGTATGCCCGCATGTCGGGGTCGCTCATCAGCTGTTCTAACTCTTCGTCCGTATAGTTCTCCGGACGCTCTATCATCTTGAGCAATTCTTCGATATCTTTCATATGCTTGTAGGATTAAATTTCTCTTTCAGTTTTGTGAGGGCTTTGGCCAGATGCTTGTAAACGGCTCTTTCGCTGATGCCGAGCCGTTCGGCTATTTCCTGGTATCGCAGTCCCTCGTCGAATCGCAGTTGGAACACGCACCACGTCTGCTTGGGAAGGGCTCGTTCCGCGTAATCGATCATCTCTGTGATGCGCTCTCGTTCGCTGTCGATAGCTGTCATGCTGGAATCTGAGAGTGTCAGTCTGCGTTCTACCTTTTCACGAAGCGACATTTTACGGATACGGTCTATGCAGAGATTGCGCAAGCTGCCCATCAGATAACTCACCTCGTGCCCCTTTGGCAATTTCAACGAGTCTTCCGCTATTCTGGCGAACACATCACTAACAGCATCACGTGCATCGTCATCATTCTTCAGCATCTGCTTTGCCTTCATCAATAACTGCAGATAGCTGTCTGTATATAATACTTCTATTTCTGTCTTTTCTTTACTCATTCTATATATATAACGAATAAGAAAGCCATTTTCCTACCCCCAAAGCAAAAAAATTACACAGTAGGGTCGGTTCCTACTGTGTAAATAGTCATGTAATATATTAGATGTGAGTTTTAATACTCACGCTCCATTTTCTTCTGGTTATGCATATCATAGAGAAAATATAACACACCAGCAATTGTCACTAAGCCAAATAATATAAGCAGTCCCATATTTTAAACATTTTTATTTCCTTTATCAAAATAATAGTTTCCTATACCTAAGAGAATCAGAGACATAATGATAGACTGTAGCCAACTGTTTATTCAGCTGCCTAATGGGCTTGTTAGCCCGTTCGCGTCTCGTACTCATCGGCAAAAAGTAGCTAAAAAGTTGTTCGAAAACTTACATTTTGGGCATAATTTCTGTTTCATAGTTCAAAATTGTTTTTGAGTTATTAAATTTAAAGCCCGGTTATCGGTGCTTCGTAGTATCGGTTGCAAAGATAGGGATTATTTTCCTAATTTCCAAATCTTTCGGCTATTATTTCAGCATCGCCCATCGAAAAGCCCCGCTGCCGTGAAAGCAGCGAGGCTCGATATTAGAAAGGACACAGAAGTGCCTGACCCTTCGTGTCTGACCCCTTCGTGTTACGGCTTATTTTGGATTTGCTGGCCGTTTCCGTTTGGCGACGTGTTGAAGCTGACGTTGAATGACTTGCCTCCGGAGTTGTAGGAGTAGTGGTTCTTGGGGTATTGCGGGTTGTTGGCGATGAACTTCTCGTACTCGTCAAAGCGTGTGAAGGCTTTCGGAATGCGCTTGCCGTCGGCGTCGGTAGCGTAGACCTTTCCACCGTCGGCTATCTTCTTCAGGGCCTCGAAGTACTGGCGCTCCATGTGTGCCTGCGTGGCGGAGTCGACAGTCTCGGTGGAGTCAGCGGGCTCTATGCGCTTCATCTCGGGGGCGGGCCCCTGCTCGGGCACCTGTCGCGAGGCTTCCTCGGCGGCTTCGATGATTTCCTTTGGGGGCGCGTCGCTCTTCTGCTGGCAACGCATGAAGCTTCCGACTAACGTGAGTAGCAAGAGCGCGATTATTAGCATTTGTACATTTTGCTTCTTCATAATCTTGTTGGGTTTTAAGTTGACTTATCTGTTTATCGTGTGCAAATATAAGAAAAAAATCCGATAATGAAAAGAAATACTCGATTAATATCGAAAAAAACTGAGAAAAAGTTACGATGACTTACGGAATCTGTCTCAGTGGGTTGTAACAGCGTTCGCAGAAAGAAACGGCCGGTTCGCTGAAAATATTTGGAGGAACAGATGTCTTTGCCTACCTTTGCAGCAGCAATTAAAAACTCTAGAAAACGTCAAAGGTATATGAAGAAGATTATGTTTCTGGCGATGCTTGTAGCATCTGTAGCAGTTATAACTGGTTGTTCGAAGGACGATCCGTTTACAGAAAGTGAGAACTACGGCGGCTCCAGTGTCAGTCTGTCATCCTATTCGGGTGGCAACGGCATGGGTGGCGGCCCTGGCGGCTGGCGTTGAAAGTTTATCAGTAGGTAGAGATCTTACGCACATCGTCTTCAAAGGTGTCTTTATTGATGGCTTTGGCCTTGAGCTTTGAACGATAGGTATAGATGGTTGTGATGCTGGAACGCAGGATGCCGGCAATCTTCTGGTTGTCGGTAATGTCTAATCGGATGAGCGCGAGGATGCGCAGTTCTGTGGTCAGATGTTTTGTTGTCGAGGTGTCGTCATAGGCAAATCGGTTTTCTGGGGTAAGCAGATTATTAACCTCGTTGATGAAACGGGGATAGATGTTGAGGAAGGCGGTATCGAAATGACTATGGAATGTGCGGATGCCTGTATTTACGGGTTCCATGGTCTTCAGTTCTGCATACAGTTCCTCCAGTTTACGGTCTCTTGCCAGACGGTTCAGTTGTTTCATCCGCTGCTCTGTATTGGAAAGGAGCAGACTGCTCAGTTCGAGGAATCGTCCGATATATTCTTCTTTTATTCGGTTGGCTTCTTTCATCTGGGTATTGACATTTTCTATCTCTTCTGTGTGGTGAGCCAGAACCTTGTTCATCTCGATGATTTGCAAACCAGCAGCATGTTTTTTGCGATAGAGTATGAGTGTATAGATGATGATACCTGCGAGAATGAGGGATACGAATGAGATGATGCCAAGGAAAAGGTTGGTGCGCTGTTGTGTCTGGGTGCGCTCCATGTCATATAGTTGTAATACTTGTGGAGCCATACGGCCAACCTGCATGATCCTGAGCCGGCTGCCGTAGAATTGTGCCTCGCTAATGGCCTGATAGAGATAACGGTAGGCATTATCGTTTTCGCCTCGCGACATCAGTATTTCGGATAGCGAACGTAGTGAATTGTTTTCGCGTATGGCACTGCGCTCATCGCTGATAGCACTTAACAGCAGATAGCGCTCCTGCTGTTCCCACATCTGTTTTTTCTGGTAGAAATAGGCCAGTGTGCTGGTGACAATACTGTAGATGCGTGTCCCCTCCTCGAGTTTCACCATGTATTTCTCCAGAATCTTTATGGCTTGGTCTGTTTCTCCTGCCTCGCAAATGTATGTGGCCTTGTTGAAGACATAATCATAACTGTCTTTGGGCGCAATCTGGATGGCGAGCTGACGATAATACTGAGCCCGTTTGATGTAGTCGGAGAAGTAATTGGTAGACTGCGCCATCTCTGAACGGTAGAGATTCAGTTCGCTTTGCTGGGTGTAGTAGGCTATCTTCTGCTGGTCGCTGATAGAGTCTGGATTTACTTGATCGAGCAGTCGTCGGGCACGATCGAATAGACCTGTCACAGAAAGAATATGTGCCATACGCACGGCACTGGCAGCAAAACGGTCCCGGTCGTCAGATTCGCGCAGGGCTGTTACGTTCTTATCTATATAATAGAAGGCTGAGTCGAATTTATAGGCCACGTATTCATCGTATAAACGCTGGTTCAGGTCGTATTGCTGTTCTGGTGTCAGAGCAATGCCCCTGACACCTTCCTTGATAGTTGCCACGCGGCGCTCTTTTTCTGCCGTCAGCTGATCATACTGCTCTATCAGACTATCCAGTATCTGGTAGAGTCGCGAATTGTCATTTGCAGATATCTGTACTGCTTCTAAAAACAGAAACATTATAATCCATATTCGTCTCATCATCCTGTGCTCGTATTGTTCGTTAAATCTTCGGCAAAGATACAAAATATTTTTTGAACCACCAAAAATCTAACCTTGTTTTGGCGGAAAATGTGATTGATTTGGTTTTGATATTTTACGATACAGTTTTTTGTAACAGTCTCATAATCAAATATTTGAATTTTTAACTATTTAGATATTTGTTTGTTGCGCTTGTATTCGGGATGAATACTTTCTATCTTTGCACTCGCAAATCACGAACAAGCGATTTAAAGCCAAATAAAGAATGATTATATGAATAAGTTAGTTGTTAGTTTTGTAGTGTTAGTATGTACTATTTGGGGGTATGGCATCACAGAATGTCATGCCAAAAGCACAGTGGTGTCTTCACCCGACGGAGCCGTGACGGTGACCGTCGGTGTGAAGGGCCACAAACCGTATTATATGGTGAGCTACCAAGATAGAGTGCTTGTCACCCCCTCTCATTTGGGATTTCTCCTCGATAGTGGTGAACTGGGAGCCAATACGAAGATGGCTACCGTCAACCGCTCGACGCAAGATGAGACTTGGACACAGCCTTGGGGAGAATGCGAAACCACACGTAATAACTACAACGAACTGACTGTCAACTTCCGTGAACATACAGGTCGTACCATGCAAGTGGTGTTCCGTGTGTTCAACGATGGATTCGGCTTCAGATATATCCTGCCAGATTATCATAAAGGAAAAACGTTTCAGGTACAAGATGAATTGACTGAGATCACTTTGGCGCATGATGCCAAGGCTTGGTCGATTCCTGCCAACCACACAGAGTATTTCGAAGGAATCTATACCTCAGACCTCTTGAGCAAAAAAGATACTGTCTGTACGCCTCTGACAATCGAATATGAGAAAGACTTGTTTCTCTCCATTCACGAGGCTGCACTCGAGGATTATGCCAGTATGAATCTGACTCCGCGTAATGGCGAGGGAGGCAATGTTCGCTTGCTGACTGCCCTTACCCCTTGGCAGAACGGTGTGAAAGTGTATGCTCAAGGCGAGATGAAGAGTCCTTGGCGTACAATGGTCATCAGCAAGACGGCAGGTGGGCTTCTCACTTCAAACCTCATGCTGAATCTGAATGACCCTTCTCGTATCGAGGATACTTCATGGATAGAACCGGGCCGTTATATAGGCATCTGGTGGAGCATCCATAAAAAACAGAATACTTGGGAAATGGGACCCACGCATGGCGCAACGACTGAGAATGTAAAGCGTTATATGGACTTTGCAGCCCGTCATGGTTTCAGTGGTGTGCTGGCCGAGGGTTGGAACCCCGGCTGGGGACAGGGGGAACAGATAAGTTACCTGCAGTCTTACCCTGACTTTGATATGGAGGAAGTAACCCGGTACGGATTGATGAAAGGGGTACGTTTTATCGGTCATACTGAAACCTGGGGCAATGCTACCCTGTTGGAAAACCAAATGGAGCAGGCCTTTAGTTGGTTCGAGAAGTTGGGTATCCGTGTCGTAAAGACGGGCTATGTAGGCCATTATTTCGATGGCAAGGAGCTGGCCAAGTCGCAATATGGCATCCGCCACTACCGCCGGGTCATTGAGTGTGCCGCGAAGCACCATATCATGATCGACAACCACGAGCCAGCTATGCCTACAGGCATCCAGCGTACATGGCCAAACCTGATGACTCAGGAAGGTGTCCGCGGACAGGAATACAACGCTTGGGACAGAAGGGGCGGTAATCCTCCTTCACACACTGTCACGCTGCCGTTTACCCGTGGCTTGGCCGGTCCCACCGACTTTACACCGGCCATCTTCAACTTCTCAGAGATTGTTCCTGGCACCTACCCTCATTCTACACTGGCCAAACAGCTGGGCGAGTTTGTGGTTATCTACAGTCCCTTACAGATGGCTGCTGATGCTATCGAGAACTATGAAGGTCAACCTGCTCTCAGTTTTATTGAGAGTTGTCCCACCACATGGAGTCAGACATTGGTTCCGAATGGTGAGATTGGCAAATATATCACGGTTGTAAGGAAAGAACGTGGTGGTGACCGCTGGTTTATCGGTAGTATCACCAACGAGGAAGCCCGTAACCTCGATGTGGCTCTCGATTTTCTGGATGAAGGGGCTGCCTATCGCGCCATCATCTACGAAGATGGTCCGGAGGCCGACTATGAGCGCAATCCATACGAGATGACGATCCGGCAAATCAAGGTAGCCAAAGGCGACGTACTCCATCTGCATTTAACACGCAGCGGTGGAGCAGCCATAAGAATTGAAAAAATGAAGAATTGAAGTTTTGAAATATTTTATATAACTCTATTTTTAACAAAAACCAATGAAGATGAAAAGAAACAAAAATCTTTGTTATCGCCTGCTAATGATGCTGGCGGTCATGTTTTTTGCCTTGGATGTTTCAGCACAGGCCACTATCAATGGTCATGTGAAAGACGAAACGGGCGAGGGCGTTATAGGTGCCTCGGTCGTGGTCAAAGGAACATCGAACGGTACAGTGACAGACTTCGACGGAAACTTCAGCTTGAAATGTCAGCCTGGAGCAACGTTGGTATTCACTTACATCGGCTTCAACCCTCAGGAGCAGCCTGCCAAGGATGGTATGGAGATTACGCTGAAGGAGGATGTTGCCCAGTTGAACGAAGTCGTAGTAGTAGGTTATGGCTCGATGGCCAAGAAAGAGATTTCGAGCTCTGTGGTTCAGATCAGCACGGATCAGTTTAATCAGGGAGCAGCCAGCGATCCCATGGCTTTGATTGCTGGTAAGGTGGCCGGCTTGAACGTTGCCTCTTCTGCCGATGCCAATCCGAATGCCATGACTAATATCCAGGTGCGTGGTGCTGGTTCTCTGACAGCCAGCAACGGTCCGTTGGTAGTGATTGACGGTATTGCCGGTGGTGATCTGCGTAACATCGCCACTCAGGATGTAGAGTCTATCACCGTACTGAAGGATGCCGGCTCTGCTGCTATCTATGGTACCCGTGGTGCCAATGGTGTCATTCTTGTAACGACGAAGAAAGGCTCTGGCACGGCTGGTGTGACTTACGTCACCTACGACAGTTATATCGCATTGAATATCCAGAAACCTCGTGTCGATATTCTCACTACCGATGAGTTCCGTCGTTCACGTCGTGGTCAGGATTATGGAGCCGATACCGATTGGTGGGATGAGATAACACGTCCGGTCAGCTATAGCCTGAACCAGTATATCTCCGTTGATTCTTCAAATAAGAACGGCTATTTCGGTTTGTCTGTCAATTATAAGAAAGGTAATGGCTTGGATATTGTTTCCGGTCGTGAGGAATACGGTGCCCGCTTCGTGGGCGAACAGCGGGTGCTGAACAATCGTCTGCAGTTCAACTCTTCGCTCTCTGCACGTAAAGTACATGAGGACTGGGGTAACGACGGTCTGTTTGATACCGCTTTGACCATGAACCCCACTGTTCCTGTCAAGAATCCTGATGGCAGCTATTATCAGCCAAACTCTCCTACAGATATCCATAACCCAGTGAACGACCTCAAGGAAAACGTAAGTCAGGGCGACCGCATCTACCTGTTGGGTAATGCCGACGTGAAGCTGAACATACTCCAGTTAGAGCAGCATAACCTGAATACCTCATTGAGCTATGCGTTGCAATACAACGATTTGAAGGAAAACTTCTATACACCCTCCACATCAAGTGAGTCGTTCTGGAACGGCTATGATGGTCGGGCCCGTATCAACTACCAGAAGTGGTGGACCAACCGTTTGGAGTATCTCATCAACTACACGATGACATTGGACAAACATCAATTGAAAGCTGTACTTGGCTATTCCTGGGAGCGCAGCAAGTGGGAACAGAGCGGCAATGAGAACATGGGCTTTGTCTACGATGCCCTCTCGTATCATGGCATTGGCAGCGGTAGTTATCTGCGCGATGGCAAGGCTAACCTCTGGGCTGGTTCTTCAGAGTCAACGCTGATTGGTTTCTTTGGCCGTTTGAATTATAACTTCAACGATATCATCTACGCTTCGGCCTCTATGCGTCGTGAGGGTAGCACCAAGTTTGGTGCCAACAAGAAGTGGGGTAGCTTCCCGTCTGCATCATTGGCATGGGAAATCATCAATACCCCGTTTGCACAGAGCCTGTCGCAAACTTTCCAGAGTTTGAAGCCACGCGTTAGCTATGGTGTAACAGGTCGTTCAGACTTTAATGCCTATCAGAGTATCGCCACCTATAGCACCCGCGGTGCCTATCTCATCGACAATCAGTGGACCAATGGTTACGCTCCATCGCTGAATGCCAACCCCGACCTGGCTTGGGAGAAATCAACTGCCTTCAACGTTGGTGTCGATTTCGTTGCACTTAACAGTCGTCTGCGTGGAAGTGTCGAGTATTTCGACCGTCGTTCGCAAGATCTGCTCTACAACTATACTGCTCCACAACCTCCATTCATCTACAACACTATTTTGGTGAATGTGGGTACCACCAAGAATACAGGTGTCGAAGTGTCGCTTGACTACGATGTGCTGGCCAAGAAAGATCTCAAATGGACCACA
This sequence comes from uncultured Prevotellaceae bacterium, assembly GCA_902785945.1. Classification (GTDB taxonomy): domain Bacteria; phylum Bacteroidota; class Bacteroidia; order Bacteroidales; family Bacteroidaceae; genus Prevotella. Next base: position 120,358 of record CADAAR010000005.1, on the reverse strand, counting down.
GGCATTAACTGGAGTATGGGCCAGACCAAGCTGACCAAACTGTCGAGCGATGCATATCAGATGGCTTATCTGGATCTGTATCAGAAACCAGGTCCTGGTACCAGCGAGTACTTCTTCCGTGTAGAGGAAGGTGGAAAGATCGGTCAGTTCTATGGTTATGAGCATGCCGGTATTGATGATAACGGACTGCTGCTGATCTACGACAACGACGGTAATGCCGTTCCTGCAGCGCAGGCCGATCCTTCTTACAAACGTAACATCGGCAATGGCGCACCTAAGCATTTCCTGTCGTGGAGCAACTCACTCAGCTATAAGAACTGGGATCTGAGCATGCTTTTCCGCGGTGCGTTCGGCTTCGAGATCTTCAATATGCGTAAATATGGCATGGGCCTGAAAGGATCTGGTACTGACAATGTGTTGGCTAAGGCATATACCGATTATGCCAACGTCAATTCAAGTGGTGGTATCATCTCAAGCTATTTCCTTGAGAAAGGCGACTACTTCAAGCTTGACAACGTCACCTTGGGATATACCTATTCACCCAAGAACCGTCAGCTCGTTGAGAGCCTGCGTGTCTATCTGACTGCGAAGAATCTCTTCACGCTGACAGGCTATGAAGGCAATGATCCTTCTATTGTCACCTCTACAGGCATTACCCCAGGTATCGACTCGAATAGTGCCTATCCACAGGCCACTCAGGTAAGTCTGGGCGTTACATTGCGCTTTCACTAATTGAACATTGAATATTGATTATTGAACATTATGAAAACAATTAAATATAGCATTATAGCGATGGTACTGGGACTAGGACTTTCGGCATGTACCGACCTTGATGAGAAGGTGTACGACCGTATTGACGCCGGTGTCTATTACCAGAATGAAGCCAGTGTGAAGGGAGCTGTGGCTGCCATTTACGGACAAACCTCGCAGACTCTGGCTGGCGAGAATATCTTCCACCTCTCAGAATATCCTTCCGATCAGATTACCTGGCGTGTATGGAATGCAGGACTCTGGGGATGGGACGAGGCCATGAAGACCGTGCTCTCTTGGCACAACTGGACTTCAGAGTCTACTATTATCAACAACGCCTGGAATGGGGCTTGGACGGCTATCGGACTGGCCAATCTCTTGCTTAGCGACTTGGAGAACCTGAGTGCTGCCAGTCTTGGCATGACCGATGCACAACTGGCGCAGTATGTGGCTGAAGTACGTACCATTCGTGCCTGGAACTACTATTGTATCTTCGAACTCTGGGGAGGTGCGCTGCCGCTGAATACCTCAGCCAGCAGCGAGGTGCCGGGAACGGCTGATCCTGACTGGAATACATCGTGCAAGAAAATCTACGACTTCATTGCAACCGAACTCGACGAAACTGTTGGTGCTTTGGCTAAGGACGATGCCAACCACTCGATGGTGAATCGCGCCAATCAGGCCATGAACCGTCTGCTCAAAGCCCGTCTGCTGCTCAATGCTGAGGTGTTTATCGGTGAGAGTCATTACGATGAGTGCGAGCAGTTGTCGAAAGAGATTATCAACGGCAACTATGGCAACTATGCTATCGACGATAACTACCGTAACCTCTATTCGATGGATAATGTGAAGAGTCCTGAGGTGATTTTCGCGCTTGCTGCGGAAGACGGACAGGGTGCTGCCAATGCCATCTCAAACGTTCGCACCATGGTGGGAATGTGGTATGGCTATGCCGACTACTTTGGACAATCGTATGATGGTATTGGTGCCTGGAACTGTGTTTGTCTCGTTCCTTCATTTGATAACTCTGGTACCGTACAGCCTACAGGCGGTTCTGTTGGTGCCAAGTGTTTCCTGGATTACGGCGACAAGTTAGGTGCTCCTTATGAGCGTTTCGACGACCGCGATATCCGCAAACAGAACTATACCTACGATGCTGCAACCAAGACACACGGTCCAGGTATGTTCTTGAAAGGCTTGATTCGCAGTAATTTCGGAACGGGTGACGTGCTGAAAGCTGACGCCGATCGTGATGGGCAGGATTTGGTTTATGTCGATCAGTTAGGAACATTCAGTAATCAAGGCCGCGATCTTGAGACCGTCATGAGTCCCCGCTGGGGTGAGACTAACTCTGGCGTCCGTCTGGTTAAGTATCCTCTCTATCCTAACGATGAACAAGGTGGATTCAAGAGTATCGACGATGTTCAATTCCGTTTGGCTGAGGCCTATTATAATGTGGCAGAGTGTGAGATGCGCAAGGGCAACAGTGCTGAGGCAAAGAATTATGTGGATGCCGTTCGTCAGCGTTATTACAAGACCTCTGACCGTTCTGCGGCACTCAGTATTCCCGGACCTGGCTTTACACAGTTCGATATGGACTGGATGCTCTCAGAGTGGGGTAAGGAATATCTGGGCGAAGGCAATCGCCGTCGTACCGACCTGCGCCGCTTTGACAAGTTCACTCAGGGACAGTGGTGGTTCTGGGGACGTGCTACTGAAGATGGCATCAGTCTGCCTGCCAAGCGCGATCGTAAGTATGAGTGGTATCCATTGCCACAGACATCCATCTCCGTTAATCCGGGACTGGTTCAGAATCCAAGTTATCAATAACTCATAATTATCATAGCATATGAATAAGAAAATATATAGTTTGTTACTGACGCTGCTGGCCTTCACAGGCCTGATGAGCAGTTGTTCGAGCAACGAGGATATCGTATTTGACCACGAGCGTCAGCAATTTGAGACACGTGCCGACCGTATCCTGCTGGAGTTCATCGCTCCCTTTGGCACCACAGCCGATGAGGAAATCTATATTACCGGAGCCTTCAATGGCGAGGATGAGGCCGTTGGCAATCCGCAGTATCTGCTTTCAAAGGCTCCCAACAGCAATGTCAAGTGGGGCATCTATCTCGATCCAAGCACCTTCGTAGGTGGCAAGACGCTGGCCGATGGCTTCCGTTTTTATTCAAAGAATCAGGGTAAGGAGTTTACCACTGCAGGCGAAGAAGCTACGCATACCGATAACCCTGGAGTTGGCACCTTTACGAATATCTGGGGACAGCGTTGGGAGAGCTACTACTGGAGTGGTGGCGAAGCGCCGGAGCCCGATCACGATGGCTTCTGCGTCTATGTTGACGATCAGACTGGCTGGGATGTGCTTACCCTATATATGTGGGGCGATATCAACAACCTGAACGGTGACTGGCCTGGCATGAATGTCACAGGCACATGGAACCACGACGGTATTACATGGAAGTATTTCGATATGGGCGAGGCCAACACAGGTCTGGTTGAGAACCTCATCTTCAATAATGGTGGCAATGGCGTACAGTTGGCCGACTTCAACTTTACCATCGACCGTAACATCTATCTGCGTATTACCGCTGATGGCGTTGAGGAACTTGGAGAACCCAGCACGGTGAAACATGACGGTTATGCTGTATTCGTATACGACGAGACCGGCTGGGATGCCCTGACACTCTATATGTGGGGCGATACCAATAACCTGAACGGCGACTGGCCAGGAATGGAAGTGACTGGCGAACAAACCATCAATGGCATTACCTATAAGTACTTCGATATGGGCGAGGCTAACACGGGTCTGGGTGAGAACCTCATCTTCAATAATGCTGGTGCTGGAACACAGTTGGCTGATTTTGCTTATACCATCGATCATGATATCTATCTGCACGTTACTGCTACGGGTGTTACCGAAATTGATCCAGCCACCTTCAAACCTGGAGGTGAGATGCCTGATCCAGGGACAGATCCCGAACCTCTGCCCACCGGTGAGACCGTTATGATTGCTGTTAAGAACAGTGTAGGCTATGCAGATCCTCGTCTCTATGTATGGGGAGACAGTGAGGCTTGTGGCGGATGGCCGGGTGCTGCACCCGTCAAGATGACTGATAACGGCTGGTGCCTCTTCGAATTGCCAGCCAACGGCACATTCAACCTCATTCTCAATGACAACGGCAGCCCGCAGGTTGATGGTCCTGCTGTATTCACAGCTGGTAGTCACTTCTTCGATGTCAATACGGAATGGGTAGAATCTACTAATACCGTTACCATCCAGAATGAAGCCGGTTACAACGATCCTCGTCTCTACGCCTGGGGTGATGGCGAGATTTACGGTGGCTGGCGTGGCATTAAGCCTAACAGCAACGAGAACGGAACCTTGGTATTCCCATTGCCTAACGATGGTGGCACCTACAACCTCATCCTCAACAGTGACAGTGGTACTCAGCAAGATATTTCAGCCGTTATTGCTAATCAGAGCTATTCATTCACTGCGAAATAATTGTGAATATGAAGAAGTTGTATTGTTAAGATCAACACATGAACAAATATTATATTTCACTCCTTACTCTGGTACTTCTGCTTACGGCTTGTGGGCAGAGTACCCAGAGTTTTGAGGTCGATGGTACACAGCCCGTCAGCGACGAGAACCGCGTCATCTATCAGATGAACGTAGGAGCTTTCACGCAGGAAGGTACGTTTCAGGCTGCTATGAAGCAACTGGACCGCCTTGATACACTGGGCATCGATATCATTTGGCTCATGCCCATCTATCCGCGTGGGGCTACGATGAACAGCCCGTATGCAGTGATGGACTATAAGGCTGTTAATCCTAACTATGGAACGGTTGATGACTTGAAGGCATTCGTGGCTCGTGCTCACGAACTGGGCATCAAAGTCTGGCTCGACTGGGTTCCAAATCATGTGGCTCAAGAGAATTCTTGGGTTGAGACTCATCCCGACTATTTCACCAAGGATGCCAAGGGACAGATGATTCATCCTCATGGTTGGAACGATGTGCTGGAACTGAACTACCAGAACCAGGGATTGGTCAATGAGATGAACACCGCCTTGAAGTTTTGGATTGAGACATGCAATATTGACGGCTACCGCTGTGATTATGTGTCGAGTCCAACCATCCCTGTCGCTTACTGGCAAGATATCATCGCACAGTTGAAAAGTCTTGTGCCTGGCAAGAAGATCGAGATGATGAGTGAGACGGATATCACCGACCGCTTCAACCAGCGTATCGACTCCTGTGGTTTTGATTACGACTATGCTTGGAGTTTTCAAGGTGCGATGGCTCGTCTGTGCCGCAGAGGCTTCAATGCTGATAGTCTGAAACAGATCTGTCAGCGTTTCCTCGACAAGTCATCGAAGGTGAAGAACCGTCGTATGGTCTATCTCACCAACCATGATCAGAACTACAACGATGGTGGCAACACCCTCCGTAAGTTCTATGGCGAGCACCGCTATGGTCTCACTGTATTGGAATTTACCTTCTACGGCATGCCGCTTATCTATAATGGACAAGAGATCGGTGATCCCGATACGCTAAATTATTTCACCGACGCTAAGGTGAAGTGGAATCGTGTGGACCGCAAAATGCTCAATACCGTCCGCACACTAATCTCCCTCCATCACCAACAGCATGCATTGGCTGAGAGTGCTCCTGTAGAATTCCTCAGTACCAGCGACAATAATGTGCTGGCATGGCGACGTGGTAATGTGGTGGCTGTTGTCAACTTTGGTGGTTACGATACAGTGGTTTCCATTGATGGTCTGGAAACTGGCGTTTACCAGCAGTGGCTCAACAGTCAGACCGTCTTTTACGGGCCGAGCATGTCATCATGCTCTCTATCTTCTCCGTCGTCCATCCCATTGGAGGCGAATGGCTATGTAGTATATATCATACAGTGATTACCTGCTTCAGTATATATAGGAATTACTGTTTATTAGAGTTAACTCCTAGGGGCATGCTGCTCTGTGAAGAACGGCGGCCCCATTTTTAAACAAATAAGATAATGAAGAAATTACTTTTTACACTTCTGTTAGGCCTGATGACAGGTTCTGTTTTTCCGGCAGATTACGTTGATCAGATCAATAGTGCGATGGAGAAACGCGATGAGGGTCGTCGTGTCATCTACGAGATGAACGTTGGATCGTTCACTCAGGCAGGAACCTTTGCTGCGGCACAATCCCGGCTGCTGGAACTCAAGACATTGGGCATCGACATCGTATGGCTCATGCCTATCTATCCTCGTGGGGGAGGTATTAACAGCCCATACGCCGCCACCAATTTCATGAAGACCAATCCCAAGTATGGCACCATTGCCGACCTGAAGGCTTTCGTCAGTAGTGCTCATGAACTTCAGATGGAAGTGTGGCTCGACTGGGTGCCCAATCACACAGCCACTAATGCCGATTGGGTGACCACCCATCCTGAATATTATGCCAAGAGTGGTGGACAGATGATTCATCCCAATAACTATGGCGATGTGTGGCAGTTGGATTATAACAATGCCAATCTGGTGAATGCCATGAACGATTGCCTGAAATTCTGGATCGATGAGGCTGATATCGACGGTTATCGTTGTGACTATATCAGTAGTCAAAGGATTCCCGCCAGTTATTGGCAAACCACCATTCCCATGATCAAGTCGTATAAGCCGAACAAGACCGTCACCTTCTTGGGTGAGGCTGATATTGCAACAGATGCCACTCGTTTGAAAACTGTGGGTTTCGATTACGACTACGCATGGCAGTTCCAGTCCAACCTGGCCAGTTATGGCACAGGTAACGCTTCTGCCCGTCTGAAAGCTTTCGTCAACACCCTCCTCGAAAGATCTTCCGGACTCTCCTTCGGTCGTATGCTCTATGTGACCAATCACGACCAAAACTATAATGAAAGCAAGAAGACGCTGACTCAGAAATATGGCGATAACCGCTATCCGCTTACTGTTCTTGCCTATACCGTCTATGGCATGCCGTTAATCTATAATGGCCAGGAGACAGGTGGCAATCAGGCTCTTGACTATTTCAACGATACCAAAATCAATTGGGCTACGAAGGACGACAAGATGCTCAACACCCTGCGCACCCTTTTTGCTATGAAACACGACATCATGGCTCTCAACGATTCAAAGATCGCCGCCCAGAATCCTGCAGTCAACTGGAAAACGGTCACCAACAATTCGGCTGTGCTGGCCTATACTCGTACACTGGGCGATAGCGAAGTTCTTGTTATCCTTAACATGGCGACGTCGGCAGGCTCAGCCACCATTACAGGTCTTACCGCTGGTCAGTGGAGTCTTTGGCTCGATAGTGAGACCATAGCCCAAGGTACCAGTCGCAAGCAGGTGACGCTCAATGCTACCCACGTCTTTAGCCTCGATGCAAAAGGCTATCGTGTCTATGTACGCGGTAACTATGCCGAACAGGATATCACGCCCTATACGGCCGTCACCACCCCCCAAATGGTAAATCGTGTACGGCCTGATAATCGACTATATGACCTCAGTGGTCGTCCTGTTTGTGCGCCTTTACGTCCTGGTGTCTATATCTGTGATGGCAAGAAAATCATATATAATCATTAATTAAGGACAATTTATTACTTGTTATATCCGCTCTCGGGATTCTCGTACATGCTGATGGGAATGCGGAAACGCATCATTTCGTCGAGGTTGTGGACGGGATGCTCCACGTCCTGTGGGATAGGACGCTTGGAGAACGTCTGGAAGTAGAGCAGGCAAGCATCGCGCCACCACTCGCTGTCGCGGGCCTGGATGCGGAGCTTGCGCTGCATCTCCTCGAAACGCTGAGCATCGACGTAGGGCTGTATGGCATCCCAGATAGCGAGGAAACGACGGGCTTCGTGAACACCGTCATCATACTTGTGACAGAGCTCGTCCCAGAAGGTGCGGCCGCTCTTCATCTTATGATCCCAGGGTACATGATGGAACCAAGCCAGCAGGTTCTCGGGACAGGTGTTGATGTCGTTGTAGAGACGGCAAAGTTCGTCGGGATACTGCTTAACATTGGCTGAGCCAGTGAGGGTGCGGTCGAAGCCTAGTCCGATGCTGTCGGCCTTGTGGTAATAGGGCGGGGTCCAGTCAGCACGAACGCCGCGTGGCGCATACCAGGGCTCGGGGCCGTAGTGGTGGTTTCCGGCAAAGATATGATGAATGCCTAATGGCATCATATAACTGACGCAGGCCTCACGAGATGCCAACATCAGGTTGAGAAGTGAAGAGTGAAGAGTGAAGAGTGAAGAATTTGCTACCGCGCTCCCTAGACTAAATGTCTGTTGCAGCCACTCGTTGGCAATCTCCTCGCTGGTGAGATTCGGGTTCCAAGCCAGACGTCCGAAGGCGTACCAGTTGGCCTGTGCGAAATGATGTCCGCACCAATTGGTATTGTCGCCGATGTTGGCAACGCCTGCCATTGCTTTCAGGCTGCCGGGCTTTACAAACGAGAAAAACTCCTGCCACATCGGGGCGAGGTAGACCAGATGGTTGGCGGCACCGAGATACTCTTGTGTAATCTGGAACTCGACCATCATCTGCGTCTTCTGCATGGCAGTGAACAGCGGGCTGTAAGGCTCGCGGGGCTGGAAATCGACGGGGCCGTTCTTGATCTGAATAATGACATTGTCGGCAAACTGGCCGTCGAGCGGCATAAACTCCAGATAAGCCTGATTGGCGCGGTCAGGGCTCTGGGGTGCATAGACGAAAGCACGCCACATCACAATGCCCTTGTGTGGCTTTAGCGCATTGGCCAGCATGTTGGCACCGTCGGCATGTGTGCGTCCGAAGTCCTGAGGACCGGGTTCGCCCTCGGAATTAGCTTTCACGAGGAAGCCGCCGAAGTCGGGAATCAACTTGTAAATTTCGTTCACCTTCTCTTTCCACCAGCGGATGACGTCGGCATCATGCGGGTCGGCAGTCTTCAGCCCACCCACCTTGATGGGCGAGGCGAAGTTGATGGAGAGATAGACGCGGATGCCGTAGGGGCGCAACTGGTCGGCGATGCTCTTGGCTTTCTGCAGACTTTCGGTCGACAGTGCCTCGGGTTTGGCATTCACATTGTTAAGCACGGTGCCATTGATGCCTACAGAAGCATTGGCGCGAGCATATATTTTCATGCGCTCCGGATCAGGATTCAGGAAGATGCTCTTGCCGGCGAAGCCGCGCTCCACTGTTCCGTTGGGGTTATCCCAGTGGTTCAGGATGCGTAGATCGTAGGCAGGTTGTTCGCTGATGTCGAGATTGTCGCACGACTGGCCTGTCTGTTGCAGGCGCAGCAGGTGATAGGCGCCGTAGAGAAGACCGGAATCGTTGGCTGCGGAAATCACGGTCTTTCCCTTCTGGCTCGTGATGGTATAGCTATCATTGGTCAGTCCCTTTTTTCGTTTCAGTAGCACGGGGCCGCCTTTCCAATAGGTTTGCAACTCGGTCATAGCCGTACTCTTTACGCCTGTGATTGTGGCGGGTTTGCTGACAGTGTCGAAGCGGAGCCACAGTTGGCTGCCGTCCTCGGCATAAGCGGTGCTCCATCCTGTCAATAGCAGGAGAAGAGCTGAGATAATGATTTGCTTTTTCATATGATGATGTATTATTTGACAATGATTTTGCCGCAAAATTACAAATAAGCGCGCGAAAAAACAACGCTTACAGGCAATTTGATACAATTATCAAACAAAAAGAAACGATATTTATACGTGACTTTTTTGTCTTTATCTGGGTTAATTAATTTTCCTTACCTTTACAAGGAGATAGGGTTCGCAGCCCACATACGACAGCTCACCGTCCATCGACACATCCACCTTCTTCACCTCGTGGTTTTCGTCATATAGGTGCATGGTAGCCTCTACATGGTCGAAACCGCGTTGTAGTTTGAAAGCATTGTTGATGACCGTGCGGATGGGACAAGTGGGACAAGCGATACCTGAGCCGCAGAGACCTGAGTCGCAACCGCTCTGACAGTGAAGCACATTGCCCAGTACGTAAGGCTGGTCGTCTTGGATGTTCTCGTTGAGCTCGTAGAAGTTCGTCTCCTTCACCCTGAACTTCTGATCGATCAGAAAGGCGTAGGTATTCGTCTGAAGATAATGAACACGCTCGCTAAGCAAGTCGTAGTTGACTTTCTTCTTATGCCACTGTCGTATGGCCTGTATGATGACCACTACTGCCACCGCAATGATAATATAATATATCCAATTCATCTTTGATCCGTTTCTGGGAGCAAAGATACGAAAAATAATCGTAACTTCAAAAGAATTATACAGATAAAATTTGGTTTTCTGCTCGCTTATTCGTATCTTTGCACACAAACTAACAAATCAAGGAAATGAAAAGGATCATTTTGACATTGGCGATGTGCTGCGGTATGACTGTAGCAATGGCTCAGACGTATCAGGTGCCCGTAAGTGAACAGCACGAAAAGATGCAGACGGGGCGATATGAACCTACGTGGCAGTCGTTGGAGACGCACCAGACACCCGAGTGGTTCCGTGATGCGAAGTTCGGTATCTGGGCGCACTGGGGGCCGCAATGTGTGGAAGGCTCAGGCGACTGGATGGCGCGAGGCCTTTATATCGAGGGTAATGCCCAATATAAGTATCATGTAGAGCATTACGGTCACCCGTCGGAGTTTGGTTTCAAGGATGTGCTGCCGCTGTTCAAAGCAGAGAAATGGGATCCGGAGGCTCTCGTGGAGCGCTATAAGCGTTGTGGCGCGAAGTATTTCTTTGTGTTGGGCAATCATCACGACAACTATGACCTGTGGGACTCGAAATATCAGCCTTGGAACTCGAAGAACATCGGTCCCAAGAAGGATATCCTTGATGGTTGGGCGAAGGCTGCCAAGAAAGCTGGACTGCCGCTGGGTATCTCGTTCCACGCTGATCATGCGTGGCTGTGGTACGAGACGGCGCAACGTTACGACCAGAACGGACGGAAGGCAGGCGTTTATTATGATGGCAAACTGAAGAAGGAAGACGGCAAAGGCAAATGGTGGGAAGGCTACGATCCGCAGATGCTCTATCAGCAGGATCACCCGATGAGCGACCGCTCGTGGTCGAACAGTGCCATCCACAGCCAATGGGGCTGGGAAAACGGGGCATGTCCGCCGTCGGAGGCGTTTGTTACGAATTTCTACGACCGTACGCTCGACGCCATCAACCGCTATCAGCCCGATCTTATTTATTTCGACGTGACCGTGCTGCCGTTCTATCCGCTGAGCGACTGCGGTCTGAAGATTGCCACCCATCTGTATAATAAGAATCCGCGAGGTGTGGTTTTCGGTAAGATCCTGAACGACGAGCAGAAGAAAGCGCTGACGTGGGATGTGGAGCGTGGGGCCCCCAATGCCATCATGCCCGAGGCCTGGCAGACGTGTAACTGCATCGGCGACTGGCATTATAACACCCGGACTTACGAGCGCGGCTATCGTACCGCTACGAATCTGGTGAAGCAACTGGTGGACATCGTCTCGAAGAACGGCTGTCTGCTGCTGAATATCCCTTTGCGGGCTGACGGTACCTACGACGAGAAGGAAGCACAGTTCCTGGACGAACTGGAAGCCTGGATGACGCCCAATGGTGAGAGCATCTTCGGCACTCGTCCGTGGGTGAAGTTCGGTGAGGGACCTGTGGCGGAGAAGAAGATTGAAATCAATGCGCAGGGTTTCAACGAGGGACAGTACAACGGTATGGACTATCGCGACATCCGTTTCAACCAGACGAAGAAGTATCTGTATGCGACGGCGATGGGTTGGCCGCAGGACGGCAGGCTCGTGATCAAGTCGCTGGCCAAGGGCAATCCTGATTTCCGCAAGAGCATCTCATCCGTCTATCTCTTAGGTTATGGCAAAATCAAAGCCCGTCAGACATCCAACGGGCTTGAGGTAAATCTTCCGGAGCCTTGCAACAAGATTGCTCCTGTGTTGCGGATTAATCGCTGAAAATCTCACAATGGGGACGGTCCCTTTTGTGAGATTAGTCTTCGACAATCTTGATGCGACCCTGCGGCTTGGCATAAGCCTTGCCGGTGTCGCCCTTGAGGACATTCTTCAGGTAGTCGGACAATGCCTCGTAGTAACGCAGGGAACTCTCCTGAAGTACTACACATTTCTTGAAACAGTCGAAGAATCCGCCTGCGTCGTGGTTGTAGTTCGTCAGGGCGACGCTATAGGTGCGCTGCATGTCGATAGGCTTATAACTGCCGTCGGCTTGCAGAATCTCGATGTCGCTGACGCGGTGGCTCTTGCTGTGGATGGTGAAACGCAGGCCAGAGACCTGTGGGAAGTTGCCGTCGAGCACAGGTACGAGAGCGGTACAACGGGTGAGCATCGTCTGCAGTTGTTCGGCAGTGACCATAATGCGGCGCAGGGTATTGTCGTAAGGCAGCATGCCGATAATGTCGCCATAGGTAATGTCGCCCTTTTCGATATCGTTACGGATACCACCGCCATTCTCCAAGCCGATATCGGCCTTCATGGCATAGCGGTAGGCATCGGCCACGAGGTCGCCGGCATTTGTCTCCTCGCCGCGCACAATCCACTGGTCGTTCTCATCGCTTACCACGAGCGTGTAGTCGCTATGCGCAACCTTCTCAGAAGTAACGGCTTTTACTTTCTTGTGGATGTCTTCGGTGGCATCGCTCACTGCATCATTTTCATCATCAATCTCCTTGCTCTTGATGAGATGGGTGATGAATCGACCGTCGGGGGTGATGAGCAGCTTGCCAACGTTGGCGAACTGTGTGCCTGTCTGTGTGACAGTGATTTCCTTACCATCGAGGTTTTTCACTTTTACGCCCTCGAAGATCTCGTGGGAGTGACCGTCGAGCACTACGTCGATGCCTCGGGTGTTATTCACAAGACGGTGGGAGCTGAAGCCCATCGACTGCGGCGTCTCACCCACATGTGAGAGCAAAACTACATAGTCGGCACCCTCCTTGCGGGCATTGTCGACGGCCTGCTGGATAAGTTCATAGAAGTTCTTTGGCTTGAGGTCGTAGAGCAGGATGCCGTTGGTATCGTAGAAGGAGTAACCCTCGAGAATCATTGTTTCCGGCGTGCAGGCTCCGACATAAGCTACTTTTTTGTTGCCGTACTGATGGATAACGTAGGGCGCATACACGGGTTGTGGTTCTCCGGCCTCGTAGAAGTTGGCACAAGTGACAGGGGCGCCGACCTGTTCTAATAAGTTTTTCAGACGGGGTACGCCATAGTCGAACTCATGGTTGCCGAGCGTAATGGCGTGGTAATCCATCAGTTTCATGATGTCGGCGATGTACTGGCCCTTCGAGATAGCGCCCGTAGTGTTGCCCTGTAGGAAATCACCGCAACAGACGACTGCAGCATAGGCTGTATCCGACTTGTTGATAGCATCACGCAAGCCTGCCATCTTCTGATAACCGTCGATGCCACAATGGGCGTCGTTTTCGTAGAGAATCACAATGCTCTTCTGAGCAAATGTAGTCTGCCAGCCCATCATCAGGGCTATCATGCTAATGTATAATTTGTAATTCATATTTTATAATAATGCATAATTATTTTATTTGTGTTGCAAAGGTACGAATATTTTCAAAAACAAAAAACATTGGAACAAAAAAAAGTGGCAAATTGACATTTTTTTCGTAACTTTGCAGCCAATTTAAATCAATGATTCGATGAAACGACTTATTATCATTCTGATGACCATGATGCTGACGACCCTGAGTTGGGCTCAGGGCGTGAAGCCGTTGCCGTCGCTCCATGTGGAGGGAAAATGGCTGGTGGATACACACGGCAATCATGTAGTGTTACATGGTGTGATGGACACACCGAACATGTATTTTAACGGTTGGCGGTGGGGTAGTCCCTGGGACGGCTCGAATACCGGCTACAATTCAACGGGTGCGACGAAATGTAAGAACTATTTCGAAAAGCTCTTTGCAGGTATGGAAGAGAGCAAATGTACCATATTCCGTCTGCACATGGACCCCGCATGGACCAACGACCCGTCGGACAGCTATAAATATGCAGGTTCGGAAGGTCAGGCTTCAGATGCTTCGGGTGAGGCTGACATCAAGAAGTTTAATCCGAACAGACTGAAGACCTATTTGAAATCGGTCTATTTCCCCTTGGCCCAGAAAGCCATGAACCACGGCATGTATGTGGTGATCCGTCCGCCGGGCGTCTGTCCGCACAACATCAAGGTTGGCGACTATTACAACCAGTATCTGATGACTGTGTGGGATATCTTCTCGCAGAACGACTCCATCCGTAAGTACGCCGGACAGATCAGCATCGAACTGGCCAATGAGCCCGTGAACCTGAAGAATGCTCAGGGAAAGGATGATGCGAAAGCATTGCACGATTTCTTCCAGCCCATCGTAGACAAGATCCGTGCCAATGGGTTTACGGGTATCATCTGGGTGCCGGGTACGGGCTATCAGTCGAACTATCGCAGCTATAAGACCAACCCCGTGACCGGCTATAACATCGGTTATGCCGTTCATGACTATCCCGGCTGGTATAACAGTAGCGACGATAATCCCGGTATCGCGAACAAACGCAATAGTTTCCACGATGCTGTGCCCGTGGTGGATACCAATCCCATCCTCATCTCTGAGGTGGACTGGAGTCCGATCAAAGAACCGAAGGAGGTGGATCATTATAACGAGATGGGGCAACCTACGTATAAGAACCTGGGTACCTGGGCAACGGCCTCGACCTCAAAATGGGGTAAGGCCTATAAGGCGATGCTCGACTATTTCGGCAATATCTCGATGACACTCACATCGACCGCAGACTATCTCGATATCGACACCTTACTGAATAAGAAGAAGGTGGTGGCCTCGTTTGGTGGCAATCCCGAGGCCTGTGCCAAGGCCTGTATGGACTGGTATGCCGACTATTACACGAAAGACTGGGCCCATGCTGACTATCAGAATTATGTGGTGAGCGACCAGGGCAACGGGAAATACAAGAACCCGGTGATCGCTGCCGACTTCCCCGATCCCGATGTCGTCAGGGTGGGAGATACCTATTATATGGTCAGCACCACGATGCATCATTTCCCTGGAGCTACCATCGTGAAGTCGAAGGACCTGGTGAACTGGCAGTACTGTGCCCAGCCGCTGACGCAGATATCGACCAGGGACAATTATGCGTTGCGGAACGGACAGGATGCATACGCCAAAGGTATGTGGGCCTGTGCGATGACTTATCATGAGGGTAAGTTCTATATTCTGCTGAACTGCAATGATGCCGGTGGGTTTGTGCTGTCGGCCTCCGATCCCGAGGGTAAGTGGGAACTGAAGCAGTTGCCTCGCAGCTATTACGACCCGGGGATGTTGTTCGACAACGGTAAGGTGTATGTGGTCTGTGGTATCAATGAACTCCGGATGTGCGAACTGGATGAGGACTTCAACCATATTAAGGACCAGGTAGTCGTCAATGGTAAAGACGGGCTTGAGGGCTCGCACCTCTATCATATCGGCGACTATTATTATATCTATGCTACCTATGGTGGTTGGCCGTCGGGACAGACAGTGTTCCGCTCGAAGAATATCTTCGGTCCCTATGAGGAAGTGAAGAAGATGCTGGTGGAGAAGACGATCAACGGTCAGCCCAATACCATTCATCAGGGTGCGCTCTTCGATACCCCGAACGGTGAGTGGTGGACCATCATGCAGGAAGACTTAGGCTGTCTGGGTCGTATGCCTAATCTGCAACCCGTGAAATGGGAAGATGGCTGGCCTGTGGTGGGTAATAACGGAATACCTTATACCACTTACACCAAACCCGATGTGGGTAACAGTTGGCCCCGCGACCCCATGCCCACGAATGATAATTTCCGTACCTATCCTTTGGGAATGCAATGGCAGTGGAACCACAATCCTGATGATGGTGCATGGACACTGTTTGAGCGTCCGGGATGGTTGCGCCTGAAGACCTCGGGCACGGCTGATCGTCTGACGCAGGCCAGGAATATGTTGACACAGCGAATCTTCGCATATGAAAAGAAACCCTCGATGGGTACGGTGCGCATCGACGTGAGTCATCTGCAGGAGGGCAACCGTGCGGGCATCTGTATCCTGCAGGATCCCTATGCCATGATTGCCGTCGAGGTGAAGGACGGGCAGCGAAGACTCGTCTGGCGTCAGGATACGCTTAGAAAGAATGATAACTTCACACCTTCAGAAACAACGAAGGAGATACAGATCGACAGTGTGATTTATCTGAGGGCAACAGTGAATTATTCGACTAGCAAGACGCAGTTCTATTATTCGCTCGACAATCAGGCCTATACCAAATTGGGAGGACAGACCACGTTGGGCTTTAACCTCAGTGTGTTTGTAGGTGCCCGTTTCGGACTCTTCTGTTATACCACTCAGGAAACGGCGGAACGAGGCTATGCCGATTTCGACTGGTTCTCGACGGAAGCGTCTTTCGATGAGGTGAACTATTTCCCTGCGACTTTCGAAGGCTACAACCAGAACATGCTGACGATGGAGTCGCTGACGATAGAGAATCAGGAGCAGGAAGTCATGGTGGGTAACAATGCCCTGTTGGAGATTGTGGCCACATATCGTGACGGACATACGGCGAATGTGGCTTCTCAGGCAAACTATACCGTTGACAATCCCAGTGTCGTGGAGATCAGCAGTGGTCGGATCCGTGGATTAGGCGAGGGAACCTCCCGTGTACAGGCAAATTATACGGATCCCATGGGAAACGAACAGAGTCTGACATTTACGGTGCGCAGCACGTTCTTCCCGTTTGATAAGCAATATATCAATACCTCGCTTTTCAGCCAAGGTACCTATACTGAGAAGACCCATACGTTCCGTCCTGGACAATGGGGGCAGATGGGATGGGAATATCCCAATGGAGCCGATTTCTCAGATTACAAGTATCTTGTCATAAAACTGTCTGCTACCAGCAGCAGCTCTCATCTGAATATCTTCACTGAAAACAGCATCTGGTCGCCAAACTATTCCACAGCCGACTTTGGTTCGAAGACACAGATCGTGGTGAACCTGCAGACGGCAAAGTACACGAGCGATGGTGACAAGAAAGGTCAGGCACTCGACACTAAGAATATCCGTATTGTCTGTTTCTGGGGCAATGGTAATCAGGATATCAAGGTGAAAGATATCTATCTGACCAATAACTCGGACTATTCGCCCAACAGTATAGAAACTGTTCGCCTGATGCCTGTCGGCGATGGTCGGGTATACGACCTTCAGGGACGTCGTGTGAATAGCGGCGCATTGGAGAAGGGCGTCTATATCAAGGATGGCAAGAAGATAATGATTAAATAAAATTGAAACCCAAATGAGGAAATTACTATTTGTATTAACGGCATTGCTGGCAACGGCCATTGGTCGTGCTCAAGATGTGAAGGTGGAGTTTATTACACCGAGTATAGTACACATTGTGAAGGGACAACCCACAAAGACACTGGTGATTACGGCGAAGCCAGAGGATGTGGCCGTGAGTAAGAGCAACAACACGTGGAAGAGCAGTGAGTTGACTGTGAAGCTGGATCCGAAAATGAAGGCCCTTACCTTTATGACGAGCAAGGGCAAGGTGCTCCTCAGGGAGCAGGGTTGGAGTCTCATTCGGAAGAATCTGGATGAGTTTGAGGTCAGTCAGACCTTCGCCCTTGATAAGAACGAGGCTATCTACGGCTTGGGAACTATCCAGAACGGCAAGATGAACCGTCGCGGCGAGAAGAAACGCATGGAACAGTCGAATTTGGAGGATTTCCAGAATGTGTTGCAGAGCATCAAAGGCTGGGGACTATATTGGGAGAACTATTCGCCCACGCTGTTTGAGGATAATGCCCAGGGAATGACGTTTACCTCTGAAGCTGGTCAGGGCGTTGACTACTACTTTATGTATGGCGGAAGTGCTGACGGTGTGATTGCCCAGATGCGCTATCTCTCAGGCGATGTGCCGATGTTCCCGTTGTGGACCTATGGTTACTGGCAGTCGAAAGAGCGTTATAAGTCCGCCCGTGAAACGGAGGGTATCGTTGACCAGTATCGCAAACTGAACGTACCCCTCGACGGTATCATTCAGGACTGGCAGTACTGGGGCTCGAACTATCTGTGGAACGCAATGGACTTCCTGGCTGAGGATTTCTCGAACGGTAAACAGCTGATTGACAATGTGCACAAGAAACACGCTCATTTCATGATCTCCATCTGGGCAAGTTTCGGACCGATGACGCAGCAGTTCCGCGAACTGGAAAAGATTGGCTGTCTGATGCCCTTCGAGACCTGGCCACAGAGCGGTATCTCACATGTCTGGCCACCGATGCGTGACTATCCTTCAGGTGTGAAGGTCTACGACGCCTTCCATCCTGAGGCCCGTGCCATCTATTGGAAATACCTGAAGAAACTCTATGATTACGGCTGTGATGCCTGGTGGATGGATTCTACCGATCCCGATTTCTTTAATCCTCGTGAGAGCGACTATGAACACAAGGTGTATGGTGGTACGTGGCGTTCGCAGCGCAATGCCTTCCCGCTGGAGACGGTGCGCGGCATCTATCAGTCGCAGCGTAAGGACGACAGGGGAAAGCGTATCTTTATCATGACGCGCTCTAGCTATGCTGGTCAGCAGCACTATGGCTCGAATATGTGGAGCGGCGATGTGAATTCCTCATGGGATATGTTGCGTAAGCAGGTGCCTGCGGGCCTGAGTTTCACACTGACGGGTAATCCTAACTTCAATACGGATATCGGTGGTTTCTTCTGCAATTCGTATAACACGCGTGGCTCAGGTTCGGCTCCGAAGAATCCGCAGTTCCAGGAGTTGTACGTGCGATGGATGCAGTACGGTCTGTTCTGTCCCGTGTTCCGCAGCCACGGTGCTGATGCGCCTCGTGAGATCTGGCAGTTCGGACAAAAGGGTGAGCCTGTTTACGACGCCATCGAGACGCAGATCCGTCTGCGCTATCGCCTCATACCTTATTTATATAGTACGGCTTGGCAGGTGACATCGGATAACGATAGCTATATGCGTCCGCTGTTTGCTGATTTTGCTGCTGACAAGAAAGTCTGGGATATGACTGATGAGTTTATGTTCGGTCGCAGTATCTTGGCTTGTCCTATCGTCGATCCTCAGTATACCGAAGAGAAAGTAATCCGCACGAATGCAATGACGGGCTGGGACCGAAACGATGTAAGAGGGCAGAAGGAAGATGGAAGAAGTGTTGACTGGACGGCCAAGAAGAGTGCAGTGAAATATTTGCCGAAGGGGGCTGTTTGGTATGATTTCTGGACGAATCAGAAGTATCAGGGTGGTAAGACAGTGACGCTGGAGACTCAACTCGACCGTGTGCCGATGTTCGTACGTGCGGGTAGTATCCTGCCCCTCGGTCCTGAGATGCAATATGTGGGCGAGAAAGCTTGGGATGATCTTGAAATCCGTGTCTATCCAGGCGCTAATGGCAGCTTTACTCTTTATGAGGATGAGGGCGATAGCTATAATTACGAGAAAGGTGTATACAGCACCATTACATTCTCATGGAACGATAAGGCTCGAAAACTTACCATCGGTGCACGGAAAGGTGAGTTCCCTGGCATGTTGAAATCGCGTCAGTTTACCGTCGTTTTGCCTGACGGACGCCAGCAGAAGGTGCAATACGACGGCACAGAATGTACTATTTCGCTTTGATAACAAGGGCGTGTTACATTTTCAAAGATATATGATACAAAAGAAGAGTCCTATGTGGCTCTTCTTTTGTAATTTTGCACCATTGCTAATAAACTGTTCATTAATTTT
Organism: uncultured Prevotellaceae bacterium; assembly: GCA_902785945.1. Classification (GTDB taxonomy): domain Bacteria; phylum Bacteroidota; class Bacteroidia; order Bacteroidales; family Bacteroidaceae; genus Prevotella. The sequence goes on along the minus strand of CADAAR010000005.1, from coordinate 100,801 downwards.
CAGGAAAATGAAGAAGAAAATCTTATTGTTAATGGCCTTGGCTGGCTGTATGTCAGTCCAAGCGCAAGGATTGAAGGATGTCTATAAAGACTACTTCATGATTGGTGTCGCTGTGAACCAGCGCAATGTGACTAATGCCGAACAGGCGGCTCTCGTTAAAAAGGAGTTCAACAGCATGACTGCTGAGAACGACATGAAGCCCGAGCCCACTGAGCCCCGTGAAGGTGAGTTCAACTGGGAGAATGCCGACCGTATCGCAAACTTTGCCCGTGCCAACGGTATCAAGCTGCGCGGACACACACTGATGTGGCACTCTCAGATTGGTCGTTGGATGACTGCCGAGGGTACGACTAAGGAGCAGTTCTATGCTCGTATGAAGAACCATATCCAGGCTATCGTCAATCGTTACAAGGACGTTGTCTACTGCTGGGATGTGGTGAACGAGGCTATGAGCGACGATGCCAACGCCACTGATCCCTATCGTCAGAGCGCAATGTATCGTCTGTGTGGTGATGAGTTCATTGAGAAGGCTTTCCAGTATGCCCATGAGGCTGACCCGAAGGCTCTGTTGTTCTACAATGACTACAGCACCGTTGATCCTCACAAGCGTGACCGTATCTACAACATGGTGAAGAAGATGAAGGCCAAGGGTATACCCATCGACGGTATCGGTATGCAGGCTCACTACAATATCTATTATCCCTCTGAGGCTCGTCTCGATTCAGCTATTACGCTGTTCAAGACCGTTGTGAAGCACATCCACATCACTGAGTTCGATATTCGTGTGAACGAGGAGATGGGTGGTGGTCTGCAGTTCAGCCGTGAGGGTGCTACCGTCACAGACTCTGTGAAGCAGTATCTGGCTGACCAGTATGCCCGTTGCTTCCGCGTGTTCCGTAAGCACAAGGATGTCATCGACTGTGTGACCTTCTGGAACCTCGGTGACCGCGACTCTTGGCTTGGTGCCCGTAACTATCCTCTGCCTTGGGACGAGAACTATCAGCCCAAGCTGGCTTACGAGTATATCCGTGATATGAAAGCTCCTAAGTGGGATATGCCTGCTCGTCCTCCACGTCAGCCGCGTCCACAGGGTGGCTTCGGACAGGGTGGTCCACGTCAGGGTGGTTTTGGTCAGGGCGGTCCTGGACAGGGACAGCGTCGTCGTGGCCAGGGAGGCCCTGGTGGCTTTGGCCAGCAGCAGCGTGCTCCGTTCAATCCTAATCTCGCCTTCCCCGAGCAGTCCGGTATCAAAGAGGATTTCGTTCCTTCTGAGCTGAATCAGCCCGGACAGCAGTATCCGCAAGTGAACTCTCAGGGTTATGCCCGTTTCCGTATTGAGGCTCCCGAAGCTCAGGCAGTGACAGTAGGTCTCGGCCTGGGAGGTCAGGGTGGCACTCAGTTGAAGAAAACCTATGACGGTTCATGGGTAGGTACTACAGCCGGACCGATGGACGAAGGTTTCCACTACTATCATATTACCATCGACGGTGGTACATTCAACGACCCCGGTACAGGTAACTTCTATGGTTCTACCCGTTGGGAGAGCGGTATTGAAATTCCTGCCAAGGATAAGGACTTCTACGCTATGAAGAATGTGCCTCACGGAAAAGTGCAGCAGGTTCTCTTCTGGAGTGAGAGCACCAAGCAGTGCCGTCGTGCATTCGTTTACACTCCGCCGACCTACGATAAGGACGCAAAGACCAAGTATCCTGTGCTTTATCTGCAGCATGGTTGGGGTGAGGACGAGACCGCTTGGATGACTCAGGGTCACGCTAACCTCATCATGGACAACCTGATTGCTGAGGGTAAGATTAAGCCTTTCATCGTGGTTTGCACCTACGGTATGACCAATAATGTTCAGATTGGTGGTCTCGGTGGTTTCACTGCTCAGGATTTCGAGAAAGTGCTCTGCGACGAGCTCGTACCTTATGTAGATGCCAACTTCCGTACTATCGCCAAGAAGGAGAGCCGTGCTATGGCCGGTTTGTCAATGGGTGGTATGGAGACGCACACCATCACGTTGCGTCGTCCTGAGATGTTCAATTACTATGGCCTGCTCAGCGGTGGCGTTTATACCCCAGAGGAGATCAAGGACAAGAATCAGGTGAAGTATATCTTCCTGAGCTGTGGTTCTAAGGAAGGTCCAGACCGCATCAAGTCGGCTGTTGATGCTCTGAAGGCTGCTGGTTACAATGCTGAGGGTCACGTTTCTGAGGGCACTGCCCATGAGTTCCTGACCTGGCGTCGTGCACTTCGTCAGATGGCTCTGAGCCTGTTCAAGTAAAATATAGAGAATTAAAAACCCCGGACGGACGTCCGGGGTTTTTTTGTTATAGACTGTATTCAAACATCACGATAGAGTAGGGGGCCAGGTCGAATTTGAATTTCTTCTGGGCCTTGATCTGCTCCTTCTGTGGAACGATAGGCTGAGCCTCGTAGTTGTTCTCCTGATCAGGCAGTCCGCTGATAGTGGTCTTCGTAGCCATCTTCTTGATACCGAAGCGGCTCAGGTTGATATTGGCGGTCTTGGCCTCAGCACCGGCGTTGCAGAGCTTGACATAGAGCTTGCGCGTCTTGACATTCAGGACGACACTCTGTCCCTGCAGGTAACCGCTCTCCTGATCTTGTGGCAGTCCACGCCAACGGGGTGCCGCATCGGGATTGTCGATGGTCACGCAGTCGCCATAATAATACTGGCCTGAAGACTGACCGAACATCTGCTGCACGTAATAGCTGCAGGTCAGGAATGGACGCTCGTTGTCGAAGTAGATCAGATCGGGATTCCAGTTGGTATTGGTCTTCTTGGCGAAGAGGGGTGCATAGGAGGTCATAGCCACGATATCGCCATTGGCCTCGACATGCAACAGATACAGACCTTCTGCGAGGGCATCGATGAGCTTCTTATCCTTAGCAGCATACTCGCCTAAGTAGACCTTTGTCTTGCGGTCGCGGGGATAGTAGTTGTACTGGCGACTGCTCAGGAAGTAAGCGTTGGGCTCGTAGTAGTGCTCGTCGATGATGGGCATACCCAGTTCGTCAGCGAGTTTCCAGCCAGCCTCCAGGTCGCGATTGCCAGGATGAGAACCAGGACCGGCAGTACCGACAATCACAATCTCAGGATGTGCTTTCATCACGCGTTCATATATATATTTAAAGCGCTCGTTGAACTCCGGAGAGATGCGCTCCTCATTACCCAGTCCGAGATACTTCAGGTTGAAGGGCTTGGGATGACCGGCATCAGCACGCATCTTCGCCCATTTGTTGGTAGCAGGATCACCATTCGCCCACTCAATGAGGTCGATGGCCTCGGCTACCCATTCGTCCATCTGATCCATAGGCACCACATCCTGTGCCTGATCACGCATGCCCCAGCCGCCATTGGCTCCCTGGCACGATACACCGCAAGACAGGATAGGCAGGGGTTCCATGCCCGTATCCTCACAGAACTGGAAATACTCGAAGAAACCCAGTCCCATGCTCTGGTGGTAACCCCAGGTGTTCTTCAGACCTTTGCGCTGCTCCTTCGGACCGATGGTGGTCTTCCAACGGTAGGTGTCCCAGAAACCGTCGCCACCGCCGTGTACCACGCAACCGCCGGGGAAGCGCATGAACTTCGGCTGCAGGTCAGCCAGTGCCTGTGCCAGGTCCTTACGCAGACCGTGACCTTTGTAAGTATCCTGAGGCATGAGTGATACCATATCGACGTCGAGATCGCCAGGAGTTAGTACGAGAATCTGGAGCGACGCATTCTGACAGGTGCTGTCGGGTGTCAGTACGGCCTCGTACTTCTGCCATGAGGTGTTGCTGACGCCGAACTTGGCCTCAGCCAGAAGTTTCGGATCTCTGGGACCAAAACCAAAGCCACCACGGCCCTGAGGTTGTGCTATCAACGCTACACGTACCTTTTTGGAAGCACCGATGTTGCGCAGGAAGACGGAGAAATCGTATTTCTCGCCAGCCTTGACGCTGATGCCGTCGAAACCGTCGTTCTGGATACCGTAGCCTGTCCAGCCGCGATAGTCATAATACTCCTTGGCGCGCTCCGTGTGCAGACGCATGTAAGTGGGATTGTTGGCATTGAGACCATCGGTCATGCGGATGTCCAGACGTCCGAGGGAGTGTCCGGGGCGCACGATTTTCCATGCAGTAGCAGGTCCCCAGCCGTCGCGCTCTGAAGGGTTGTACTCGAAGCTTCCGTTCTGAATCAGCTCAGCATAGAGTCCACCGTCGGCACTGGAACTGATGTCCTCGAAGAAGATACCGATTAATTCGTCACTGATAGCCTTCCCGCCAGCGGGAGCTTTCATCGTTTTTTGGGCGTAGAGACCCAACGTGGCTGCCAGCAAGGCAGCGCAGATTGTCATTCGTTTTTTCATTGTTTTTGTTTTGTTGATAAGGGAATTTGCGGCAAAGATAATAAAAATTCTCCAATATTTGTCAGAATGATACAATAAAAAAAGATAAAGAAACAAAAAGCATAGCCGAGATTACAGATTCTTTTGTAATTTTGCAACCGTATTAATTAATGTAATGATGAAACTAAAGAAAGTAATCCTTAGCTTAGCTGCTATGGCGACCCTGCCTCTTCAGGCCCAGAATCCGTTTGTTCAGACCTGGTTTACGAGCGACCCTGCTCCGATGGTGCACAATGGAACCGTCTATGTATATACCGGCCATGATGAAGATGGCGCCGATTTCTTCTGGATGCAGGAGTGGCGCGTCTATTCCTCACAGGACATGGTGAACTGGCAGGATCATGGTTCGCCCCTTGCCCTCGAGAGCTTCTCCTGGGCCGACGACCGTGCGTGGGCCTCGCAGACCATTGAGCGCAACGGCAAGTTCTATTGGTACATCTGTGCCCACTCCCGTCTCTCCAGAGGCATGGCCATCGGTGTGGCGGTGAGCGATTCGCCTACGGGCCCCTTCCGCGATGCCATCGGCAAACCGTTGTTTGAGAACGGCTCCTGGGATCATATCGACCCCACGGTGATGATCGACGACGATGGTCAGGCCTGGCTCATGTGGGGTAACCCCCGCGTCTATTATCTGAAGCTGAACGAGGATATGATCAGCTACAGCGGCGAGCTCGGTATGCTCGACATGACGGAGAAGGGCTTCGGTGCCCCCTCGATGGACAAGCGCGAGAAGGATAAGAAATACAAGGACAACTATACCGAAGGCCCCTGGCTGCGTAAGGTCGATGCCTCAAGATACAAGGTGGATCCCGCGAAAGCCTATCAGCTGTTGTATGCCGCTGGTGGTGTGCCTGAGCATATCTCTTACAGTACGGCGCCGTCGCCCATCGGTCCCTGGACCTATGCCGGCGTGATCATGCCCCTCTGCGATACCAAGTCGTTTACCAACCACTGTGGTGTGGCCGATTTCAAGGGTCACAGCTATTTCTTCTACCACACCGGCAAACTGCCCAATGGCGGTGGCTTCGGACGTAGTGTGGCCGTCGAGGAGTTCAAATACAATGCCGATGGCAGCTTCCCCACGATCATGCCTACCGACGAGGGTGTGAAGCCCGTGGGTGAGTTTGATCCCTACCGCAAGGTGGAGGCTGAGACGATGGCCTTCTCGAAGGGCATCAAGACTGAGCAGAACAATGAGGTGGGCGTCTATGTGACCGATATCCACAACGGTGACTATATCAAACTGCAGAATGTGGCCTTTGCCAACAAATACCCGCGTGTGTTCAAGGCCCGTGTGGCCAGTGGTCTGCGTGGTGGACAGATTGAGATACGTCTCGACAGTGTTCGCGGAAGATGTCTTGGTACGGTGAATGTGCCAGGCACGGGCGGCTGGGAGAAGTGGCAGACCATCACCCTCGACCTGGACTATTCTACCCTGAAGGACATCGATGCGCCAACCCGTACCCTCTCCGGCATTGCGCTGCCCGAGACGGCCGACCTCTACTTCGTGTTCAAAGGCCGCAAGGGTCCGAAACTCTTCAACTTCGACTGGTGGGAGATGCGCGGACTGGAGCAGGTGAACATGCCGCTCTTCCAGACGAAATACACCGCCGACCCTTCACCGATGGTAGTGGGCGACACCTTATTCTTATATACGTCGCACGATGCCTCGCCCGAGGATATCCCCGATGCAAACGAGAAGAATTCCGCAGGCTTCTTCATGTACGACTGGCTCCTGTGGTCAACCACCGATATGGTGAACTGGACGGAGCACGGAGCTGTGGCCTCTTTGAAAGAGTTCTCGTGGCGTAGTCGTGAGAACGGTGCCTGGGCCATCCAGACCGTTGAACGCAATGGTAAGTATTACCTCTATGCCCCGTTGCATGGTCATGGCATCGGTGTGCTGGTGGCTGACTCGCCTTATGGTCCCTTTAAGGATCCCCTTGGCCAACCGCTGGTGTGGCAGAAGGAACACTGGGATGATATCGATCCGAGTGTTTGGATTGACGACGACGGCCAGGCCTATATGTTCTGGGGCAATCCTCAGACCTATTGTGTCAAGTTGAACGAAGACATGATATCTACCAAAGGTGACATCTATGTGCTTAACCCTAAGGATGGCATGATGCGTCCCGTGAAGGAAGAGGGCGCCAAGATTAACCTCAGAGTGTCGGGTAGAGAGAAGTCTACTTGGGCCGTGAAGCACTATCAGGAAGGTCCGTGGTTCTACAAGCGTAACGGTCACTACTACATGGGCTTTGCGTCGACCTGTTGTCCTGAGGGATTGGGCTATGCCATGAGCGATTCTCCGCTGGGCCCCTGGAAAGAACAGAACTACCTGATGGCGCCCACGCAGCGTGACCGTGGTAACCATCCCGGCATCGCTGACTTCAAGGGGCATTCGTATCTCTTCGGACAGGACTATGACCTGATGCACCTGGAAACCTTCCAGCATCATGAACGTCGCAGCGTCAATGGCACGGAGATTACCTATAATGCTGACGGTACGATTCAGACGTCTCCTTACTGGCTGGATCTGGCGCCCATGAAACAGCTGCACTGGCTGAATCCTTACCAGCGTGTGGAGGCTGAGACCATGGCCTGGGGCTTCGGTCTGAAGAGTGCCAAGATGGGTATCGAGAATACGGGCGTGGTGAAGGATATGCCTGAATCTACAGGAAAGAAGAATATGTATATCTTTGATATCAACGACGACGAGTACATTCGTCTGCGTGGCGTGGACTTTGGCGAGAAGGGTGCCAAGCAGTTCTCTATCGTGGCTGCAGCTGCTGCCCAGGCAGGCTGTACCATCACCCTGCGCCTCGACAGCAAGAGTGGCGACGCCATCGGTACCGTCGATGTCAAGTCTACGGGCTCTGTCGATAAATACCGCTCCTTCTCTGCGAAGGTGAAGGGCGCTACAGGCGTGCACGACCTCTACCTCTGCTTCAGTAAGGCTTCAGGCGATGTGCGTCTTGATTGGTGGACATTCAAATAACTTTTTTATTTTATCATTTTCTAATATCAAATCTTATGAAGAAAGTATTATTATCAGCGATTCTGATGGGTTGTGTGACATTTGCTTCTGCACAGCCTCAGGGTGGTTTCGGAGGCTTTGGCGGTTTCCAGAGACCACAGGTGAAACTTGAAACCTCCCAGGAATGGAAGGATGTGAACTATGCAGGCGACGACCAGGCCTACCATACTTGCGACATCTATCTGCCTAAGAAAGAGGCTGCCAGCTATCCCGTAGTGATCCACATCTACGGCTCAGCTTGGTTCAGCAACAACAGTAAGGGCGCTGCCGACCTCGGTACCATTGTGAAAGCTCTGCTCGATGCTGGCTATGCTGTGGTTTGTCCGAACCATCGCAGCAGCGGCGATGCCAAGTGGCCTGCTCAGATCCACGACATCCGTGCCGTCATCCGCTTCGTACGTGGTGAGGCAAAGAAGTATAAGTTCGATCCCTCATTTGTAGCTACCAGCGGTTTCTCTTCCGGTGGTCATCTTGCTTCAACGGCTGCTACCACCAGCGGACTCAAGCAGACAAAGGTGGGTACTTACGATATCGACCTCGAAGGCACTCTGGGTAATTTTGTCAATGAGAGCAGCGCAGTAAATGCCGCCTGCGACTGGTCTGGTCCTGTGGATCTCACGAAGATGGACTGTGGACCTGGCATGAGCATGGGTGCTAACAGTCCTGAGGATGTGCTGCTTGATTCCAAGCTCGACAAAGAGCCGGATAAGTATCGCAGCCTGAGTGCCACTTACTATGTCAACAAAAAGAATCCGCCGATCATCATCTTCCATGGTGAGAAGGACAACGTCGTTCCATGCTGCCAGGGTAAGATGTTCTACGAGAAACTGGTCGAGGCTGGTGTGAAGACTGAGGCAACCTTTGTGCCTGAGGGCGGTCACGGTATGGGCATGTATGATGAGGCCAATCTCCAGAAGATGGTGAACTTCCTCAATAGTGTAAGGACAGGTAAGTAAACTAAGAATCAAAAAATAAGCCCCTCAAATTCGAGGGGCTTTTTTTATCAACGCTGGAGGACTTTCTTGCCGTTTCGGATGACGATGCCACGGTAGGTCTCGTCAACACGCTGACCAGAGAGGTTGTAGATGGCGTCGTTGTTGGTGGTGGATTGAGTCCTCACGCCCTGAATCGTTGTAGGTGCGGGCTGCTCTACGACAGCGAGATAGCTTGTCTTGATATTAGACTTTTCGATGGTGGGGATATTCATCACAAACACATCAGCAGCACCGTCAGGATAGCGACCTACGCTCTCGTCACCATTATGACGGGTATAGACAAACTGATCATTCCACGACTCGTCAGCTGCTGTCAGCATAAGATTACCACTGTTGTTATCCAACTTGAACGAGGCATGTAGCTGTGATTCGGTCTCCAGCTTGTCGCACCAGATAACGAGATAACCATGGGCAGGGATAATGGTCGAGGTCTCTGTGCTGCCTTTGGTAATCATATATTTCTTAGGACTCTTAATGTTATCCGTCAGGTACATGCCTTCCACATCGATGGGACTGCTGGTGGTGTTGTAGAGCTCCAGCCAGTCGTTGCGCTTGAACTGCTCGTTGACGAAGATGGTGTTCTGGGCACTTACCTCATTGATACGTACAGGCGTAATGCCCTGTGCTGCGCGCTCAGCATCAGAGAGTGGGGTGTAGCAGGCCACCAATGACACGGCATTGTCGGAAGAGGTCAGGTTCATGACAGGATCTGTAGAGACAAATTCATCAGATGCAGACCCCATGGTGGTGAAGAGCTCTGCAGCCCAGTACTGGTCGCTGGAGGTATAGCTGTTGTTGTGGATCTCGACGGCAATGACGTTGTTCCCACTGGTAAACAGTGACGAGGAGAGTTCAAGAGTTCCCGTCAGTGGCGTGTCAGAGGCATAGCTGGATGAGAAACTATTGAAGGTGATATTGCCTCCGGGCATATTATAGCGTCCGGCTTCACGGCCATTGACATAGACTACGAAGCCATCGTCTACCTCATAGTTCAGCAGGAAGATATCACTGCGCGTGGGGGTGGAACTGAGGTTGATGGTCTTGCGGAAATAGGTGGTGGGATTCTTCTGGTTGCTGTCGGAGCCATAGCTGACGGTGGTCTTCACGCCCGTCATCTTATAGCCTAAAGGTGCCTGGCCAGATGCCCATGCATTGTCATTGAAACTGGCGGCAGTCCAGTTGTTGGGGGCTGCGCCTTTATCGTAATATTTCCAGATATCGTTCTTTTTCACGATCTGATTGGTGGCGGTGGCATTCTTCTTCCATCCTGCGAAGGTGTATCCCACGGGTGCCTTGGCCTCGATACTGGCCGGTGCAAAGAGCTGGCCGTTGAAGAAGTCATGGGGCACTTTCAGACCGTTGATGTAGAGATCGGCACCTTCGATGTCGGCTGCCAGCTGTACATTGTGTTTCTTGATACCCGAGAGCCTCATGGCGCTGGCTTGCTGCAGGGCGGAGATCATCCTCGACAGACGGCCGTTCAGTTCTTGTTTGATCTTATTGGCCGAATTTTCCGTGTTGTGACCGTCGCGCAGCCCTTTCTGCTGCATCAGATCGGTCGTCGGCTTGACATGGGCCACCAGCTCATCGATGATGCTATAGGCACGCTGCACTTCGAAGACGCTGCCTCCCATGAGACAGAACGTATCGATGAACTGTTTACGGAAACCGTCGTGCTTCAGCAGATTCAGGAAGAGGATGACCGTATCCACCGGCTTCTCCGGGGCATTGGGACCATAGTCTCTGAGTGATGATGAGATGGAACGTCCCCATGGATTGAAGGCATAGTCGAGGTCGAAGCTCACAAAGCGGAAACGACCGTCTAACGTGCTGCGATAGGCCTTGATATTGTTGTCTGGCCAGTCGTCGTTGCCGATATAGAATTCTGCCGCCATGTAATTGATGAACTCATCGACATCGAGCAGGGTCCTGATTTCATCGTAAATGCCAGGGTCGTTGACACGAGCACCCAATTCGCAGAGATGCTTGAAGGCCTTGTCGTCGCCATTCTTGAATTCATTATTCTCGAAGGCATCGAGTTCCTCGTCGTCGTAGCCGAAGTTGGCATAGGCATATTTGTCGTTGTTGGGCTCTCGCAAATTCAGCACACCGCGGAGTTCTCCGTTCACATATTCGATGACGGGCACGTACGACTGACAGTCGAGGTCGATACCCGAACGCTGGATGATGGTCTCGAGGGCGGCATCCATAAAACGGGCATTGCTGACCCATCTGTCATTGCCACCATTGCGCAGCACCAGTTGCTTGTTACGGATATAGGGCTTCTGTGGGAAGAACGAGAAATCGAAGCGGTTCTGACCGTCGAAGATCTTGTTGGATTTCAGTTTCATCGAACGCGGATAGATGCTCCTTGTCCAGCCTCCGGAAACGGCGATATTCACATCCTGATTGAAGAGCATCTGTCCCTCAGGACTCAGATAACTGAAATTCACCGGACGGTCCCAGTCGTTGTTGTAGTTGCGGGGCTGATCCTGTCCGTTGCCGGTCTTGCCATTCGTACCGTCGCCATCGCAGTCGATACCGATCTTCGGATCGGTGAAATATTTCTGGTTGCCCACGATGCTGACCACGGGAATGGTATAGGTGTCGTCGGTCTTGATATAGCTGCGGGTGACGGGCACGCTGGGCAGATAGCCGTCCTGGAACAGACGGAACACGTAGTTCCGCGTCTGCGAGACGGTAAACGAGCCAGTGCTGGATTTCGCGCTTGTGGCGGTGGGTACGCTGCCATCGATGGTGTAGCGGAGGGTGGCGCCTTCAGGGATGTCCACCTTGATTGTCAGCGAACTCTTAAACAACTGGCTGCCTAGATTGACATTTGGTGCCTGCAGACGTTCTTTGGCGAAGGTAGCGCCATTATTCGAGGCTTCGGGGGTGGGTGTGGCCGTCCATCCCCATTCGTCACCGCCATCGGTCTTGCGGGCGTAGGCCGTACGGCTCATCGTCTCGGGATAGTTCTGACGGGTGATCAGATCGCCATTCTTGTCACTCAGAAAGACCGTACCTCCATCGCAATCGAGTTTGAAGGGCGCCTGATTGCTCTTGATCTCGTTGGAACCGAGCCAGATGACCTTGAAACCACCTTTCTTGACGGTTCCGATGTTGCTGGGCATCTTCCATGCCAACGGGTTGTTGGCATCGACGCTCAGGTACATACCGCTGAGATTGACATCGGTATCACCGGGGTTATAGACTTCAATCCAACTGTCGAAATTGATGGCGGGACTCATCACCTCGCCAGTGTTGGAGGCCATAATCTCGTTGATGACCAGAACAGCTGATAATAGTAAAGATGACCACATAATCTATATTCTATGTTATTTTGGCCGCAAAGTTACGAAAAAATAAAAAAATATTTGTATCTTTGCCACAGATTTGTGTATTAATTTAAATAAGTATAACATGAAACGAGCTAAGTTTTTGATGAGTATGGTTGCAGTGGCCCTGTTTGGCTTCATCTGCACGAGTTTTACAACTGAAGAGAAATCACGCGTTGTTGAGGATGGTGGTACCGGTCCTTACAAGGCCATCATGAAGGAAGATGCCAGTCTGAAAGAGCACACCATCCTGGTACCGCAGGATCTCTCCGTCTTTGGCAAAGACCAGAAACTGCCCGTGCTGGTATGGGGTAACGGTGCCTGTACCAACTCGCCCTGGGAGCACTACAAGTTCCTGAATGAGATTGCCAGTCACGGCTTTGTCGTCCTGGCTACCGGCTTTATCCCCATGGAAGAGGAAGCTTATCGCGGTCCGATGTCGAGAACGGAGCAGCAGATAGAGTCCATCGATTGGATCATTGCCCAGAATGCCGACAAGAACTCGCCTTATTATAACAAGATCGATACGAAGAATATCTGTGTGGCTGGTATGTCGTGTGGAGGTCTGCAGACGCTCTTCAACTGCGCCGATCCCCGTATCAGCTTGCTGATGATCTGTAACAGCGGACTTTTCAACCAGCAGAATGCCAATCAGGCTGTTGGCGGCATGCCCATGCCCCCGAAGGAGAAACTGAATGAGATCCACACGCCGATTATGTATCTGCTCGGTGGTGAGACCGATATCGCCTACGGCAATGGTATGGACGATTTCCATCGCATCAGCCATGTGCCTGCTCTCGCTGTCAACTTCCCCGTAGGTCATGGTGGTACCTATCGCCAGCCTCATGGCGGCGAATTCACTGTTGCGGCTCTCGCTTGGCTGCAGTGGCAGATGAAGGGTGATGCTGAAGCAGCAAAGATGTTCAAGGGCAGTGACCCTGGCATTCTGAAGCGCGAGAAGTGGACACTGGAGAAGAACCAGAAGTTCGATGACCTGAAGTAGTATGAGAAGATTTTTTGTATGGATCGCTGTGGTGGGCATGATGATGCCCGCTATGGCGCAAAAGGTGGCTTCGCCGAATGGAACATTGTCGTTGGAGACAGTAGGGGAGGGTCTGCGCCTCTCTTATCAGAACCAGCCTGTGCTCGATATCCCTGAGATTGGTTTCGAGGGTGTGAGTGCCAAGCCCGAGTTCCGTTTTGTCAGGAAGGTGACGGCTGATTACTGCATGCTGGCAGGAAAACGTCTGCATGCCACGAACTCTGCCAATGAATACGAGACGGCCCTTGGCAAGGGTGGGAAGATGATTGTCAGACTGTATAACGACGGTCTGGTCTTCCGTTACGAACTCACGCAGGTGTCGGGTGCGATGCCTAAGGAAAAGACCACTTACCGTATTCCCGAAGGCACGAAACGCTGGATACAGCAATGGACGGATGCCTATGAAGGCTTCTTCCCTCTGACCACCTCTTATAAGACACAGCCCGTACGTAGTTTCAGTGGTACGTTCAAATCTCCTGACGGTTGGAACATCCGCTGGGGTTATCCTGCACTGATAGAACCGCGCGAAGGTGTGTTTGCCCTGCTCTCCGAGGCCAATATCGAGCGCTTGCAGAGTGCCTCGTGCCTCTATAACGAGGGTGAACTCTACCGTGTCACCCCCGATGCCAATACTCTCCATATCACCGACGACTGGCATTCACCCTGGCGTGTGGCTATCGTAGGCGGTCTGGCGGATATCGTGGAGTCGACTCTGATTACCGATGTCTCAGAGCCTTGCCGGCTGACGGATACTAGCTGGATTCATCCAGGTGTGGTATCGTGGATCTATTGGGCTTATAATCATGGTTCCGACGATTACAACATCATCTGTAAGTATATCGACATGGCTGCCACGCTCCATCTGCCCTATATGCTCATCGATGCAGAGTGGGATCGTATGAAAGATGGCAAGACCGTAGAGGATGCGGTGAATTATGCCAAGGAGAAGGGGGTTAAGCCGATGATATGGTATAACTCTTCTGTGGGATGGGTAGACGGTGCGCCGACTCCGAAATACCGCCTGAACAAACCCGAGGACCGTGAGAAGGAATTTGCGTGGTGCGAGAAGATCGGTGTGGCTGGTGTGAAGATTGATTTCTTCTCGGGTGATAATCAGATGAACATGGACTATTGCCTCGATCTCTTGGAGAGTGCTGCCCGTCATCACCTGCTGGTAAACTTCCACGGGGCTACCATTCCCAGGGGCTGGCAGCGTACCTATCCTAATCTGTTGTCTACAGAGGGTGTCTATGGCGCTGAGTGGTATAATAACGTACCTACCTTCACCAAACAGGCTGCGTCGCATAATGCCACACTGCCTTTCACGCGTAATGTCATCGGACCGATGGACTATACGCCTTGTGCTTTCAGCGACTCGCAGCACCCGCATATCACCTCACATGCCCATGAACTGGCACTGACAGTGCTCTTCGAGAGTGGTTTGCAGCATCTGGCTGACAAACCAGAGAGTTTCCTGGCTCAGCCTCAGGAGGTGCAGGACTTCTTGTCATCGCTTCCTAACGTATGGGATGAGACACGTTTCGTCAGCGGTTATCCTGGTGAGAGCGCAGTCATTGCCCGTCGCAGTGGTAAAGTATGGTATGTGGCTGGCATCAATGGCACCGACGATGCCAAGACACTGACATGCTCCTTGAATAACATCGTCACGAAATCTTCTGCCATCCAGGCATTCTTCGATGGTAAAGATCAGAAAAAGCCTTGGGATATCAAGGCTCTGAAACAACTGCCAACAGAGGTCAAATGCCAGCCTCGTGGTGGATTTATCCTAAAGATAACGGAATAATAATTAAGCCCCGCCAACCGGCGGGGCTTAATTATTTTAATGATTGCGGAAGTTCCACTTGGAATTGTCGCTGCTGAAGTCGTACTTGGCAAGGGTAGGAGTGGAGTCACCTGCAGAGTAGAGGCAGATGCTCGTGTTGATACCCTCCTGCCCGGGAATCACCTTCGGCATGATGCGGAAGGTACCGTCGGTGAGCTGCTCAATGCGCCAGAGCTGCTCGTCAGCACCGGTGTAAGCAGGAACGGTCTTTACTTCGCAGTCAGCAGTAGCAGCCAGTGCGCGCTCGGTTCCCTCGATGGTAATCTTGAAATAGGTGTTGCCAAGATAGGCGCCCTTACCCTCTACGGGCGTCACAGTCCAACGCTGGTGGGGACGGAACATATAGTCACCGATACGAGCGGGGATGTCACCCTCGGGCCATGTGCTCTTCACCTGATCCAGTGTCTGGTTAGCCACGGGCTGTGGGGGAGCAGCATTTGCCTGAGGACGGCCACCGAAGCCACCGAAACCACCTGCACGGGCCACGTTCATACGAACGAAGTCGACAGCCAGCTCGAGGGCGTAGCCACGACGCTCACTCTCAATCTCGAAGGTACCACCCTTGAACAGCTCACCACAATAGGGCCAGTCGTTCTTCCAGAGCAGCGGACGGAGAGCCAGTGTAGAACGGCCACCCATGTCGAAATCAGCCTCCCAGTGGAAGGAAGCAACCTCCACACCCTCGTCGATGATGGTACGTCCGAAGTGTCCGGCACCGGTCTTACGGTCGCCAGCAGCCACTACCATACGGCCACCACCATGATACATGTCACGGCCTACATTGTCGATATAAGGACCCTCGGGGCTCTTGGAACGGCCTACCACGATGTTATAGGTAGAGTTCACGCCGTCGCAGCAGGTGCCATGGGTACCGAGCAGGTAATACCAGCCATTGCGGCAGATGAGGTCAGAGGCCTCACAGTCGATGGCGATATCCTTCTCTACGTTACCGCTCTTACGGAAACCGGTTGTAGGATCGAGCTCAATTAGACGGATGGTGCCGAAGTAGGTGCCGTAGCTCACCCACAGACGACCAGTCGAGGGATCGAGCATGATACCCGGGTCGATGGCGTCCTGATCCTCCATACCGTCGGAGAAGCAGACCTCCACAGCCTCAGACCACTTGAAATCGGGAGACTTCGGGTCGAGGGTCTTGTTCCACATGGTGAGGATACGACCTGCGTGACCGCCTCCAAGACCACCACCGGTAGCACCGTAGATGCAGAGGTAACGGTCGCCGATCTTGATCATATCGGGGGCAGCACCGCCTCCGGGACGCTCAGCACCGCTGTTCCAGGTCCAACCGTCTTCCGAGATCAGACCGCCACCGCCAGTGCCGAAAGTGTAGTATTTGCCTTCACACTCGACAACCGTCGAGGGGTCGTGGATAAAGGGTGCGCCAATCTGCGCGTTTGCGGCTGTGGCCAGTGTCATGGCCGCAAGAATGCTATATAGTCTTTTCATATCTTATTTCTGATTTAAATTGATCTTGTAGTTCTTAACAGGGTTACCTTTCTCATCGAGGAAGCGGACGCAGAAGTCGCTCATGCCCGGGCCATTGATGACGGCACCACGCAGGATGTTGCGGCCCTTCTTCAGGGTGATGCGCTTCGACATGGCGTCGTCCTTCACCATACGACGGTCGCCGGAGAGCAACAGGGTCTCCTCGCCGTTCAGCCACCACATAGAGGCGGAGTTGGAACCGACGGCCAGACGGACGTTCTCGATGTCCTCGTCGCAGTCGATGATGGTCACGGCCCAGAAGAGCACACCGTAGATCTGCTCACCATATTTCTCGGCGAAGCGGAAGAGCTTCACGTTCAGGTTCTCGCTGTCGAGGGCATGCCAGGTGAGGGTCTGCTTCACGGTCTTCACCTCAGGCTGTGCAGGTGCCTGCTGGCCACCGAAACCACGGCCGAAGCCTGCGGGGGCCTGCTCCTGCTTGAACACGGCCTGTACCTTCTGACCGTCCTTCGGGATGATGGTCTGCTGTCCCTTGAAGTACTCTCTATTAAAATGTTCGCGCAGATAACTGTCGGTGAAAACGGTGTTACCGCTATTGGGCTTGGTGATAGGCTCCAGGAGCAGCCAGCGGTGGATGAAGCCCTCTGCATCAGGCTGTGCCGTCGGGGTGGTGATTGCATTGAAGTACTTCGGACGGTTCTTGAAGCGGACATAGTCCACGCTCAAGGCACCCTCGCCTTCGTTGGTGATCACCAGGTCGGTCACGCCCTGAGGAACATAGTCGAGCGTAGCGGTCTGGGTGAGCCACTGGTTGCGCTGGTCACGACGGAAGCGGCCCATCATGGGATTGGCCTGGGCGCCGCCTGCGGGCTCCTCGGGCTTCACGGTCAGCTTGATGCGGGCCAGCACCTTGCCTGTAGCACTCTTCTCGCGGATGGCAAACTCAGTGTTGTCAGCGGCCTTGACACTCATGATGAGGTAGCCGTCGGTAATCACGCTGAAGTCCACATCATTATATTTGAGCCAGCTGCCCTTCTTAGGCAGGGTGGCCATATAGCTGCGGAAAGTATTGACGGTATCGATGAGTTCGCTGGTCACACCATCGCTGGCGCTGCTGTAGCGGTCGATCTCGATCTTCTCAGTAGCCTTGTTGATACCTACACCGCGCATGGTCTTCTTCACCTCCTGGATGGTACCGTCGGGATTGAAGTAGAGCTTGTCGATCTGTACGCTACGGCGCTTGTCGTCGCGGGGTGAGAAAGCATTCTGATGATAGAACAGATACCACTGACCTTTGTAGTTGACGATGCTGTGGTGGTTGGTCCAGCAGCCATTCTCGTGCTCGGGCATGATGATTCCCTTGTACTCGTAGGGACCCATCGGGTTCTTACTCATGGCATAGCCCAATACCTCGGTATTCTCGCGTACGTACGGATAAGTAAGGTAATACCAGCCGTTAGCCTCGAAAGCGAACGGACCCTCAGCCTGACGATTGGGCAGGCCCTCAAGGCAGTTCACACCAATCACCTCCATCTCACGGTTACCGAACTTCATGGTCGACTTGGGATTGTCGTCAGCCAGCTCTTTCATGTTGGGCTTCAGCTTAGCGCAACGGCCATTGCCCCAGAACAGATAGGCATTGCCGTCGGATGCCAGCAGCACACACGGGTCGATGCCACCAACACCCTTGATGGGTTCCGGCTCGGGAATGTACGGACCCTCAGGACGGTCGGCGATGGCTACACCTACACCGAAACCGCCTCTGCCCTCTTTAGGAGCTGAGGGGAAGTAGAAATAGTACTTTCCGTTCTTCTCGACACAGTCGGGCGCCCACATGGAGTAGGAGTTAGGACGTACCCAGGGCACTTTGTTCTGGGTAACGATCACACCGTGGTCTGTCCAGTCGGTCAGATTTTCGGATGAGAATACATGGTAGTCTTCCATGCAGAACCAGTCCTGTCGCTGTCCGACGGGAGGCTTGATGTCATGCGATGGGAAGAGGTACACCTTGTTGTTGAATACGCGAGCCGTCGGGTCTGCCGTAAACTGGTCGCGAATGATGGGGTTTTGTGCCAACGCTGTCAGCGACACCCCTGAAAACAGTAGTAACGATAGTAAATACTTCATTAGTTTATGATTTGAAAAAAATTATGTGCAAATTTACAAATTTTTTCTTAATTGACCAAATGTTTTTTTGCGTTTCTTTGTGAAAAGTGTCTAAAAGATACTTAATGGATAGCTTATGTTACATTTCACAAAGTCTAAACGGGTAATTCTTCGTAATTTTGCACCATGATAAATATACCGCTTATGAGAAAAATAATTGTTATGATGTCGCTGTTGCTCGCAATCCCTGCAATGGCGCTGACTCCTTGGAAGAAAGGAGCGTTTGAGACCAACAAGTACCGTAACCTCTTGGTAGAGATGGGCTATTCGCAAGCCGAAGTCGATGCCAAGGTGAAGGAAGTGTTTAATGATGTATTCTTCGGCCCGAACAAGGTGTATTTCGAGGTGGGCGACTCCATGGGATATGTCTCTGATGTCAAGAATCATGATGCACGTACCGAGGGTATGTCGTATGGCATGATGATTGCCGTACAGCTCGACAAGAAGGATATTTTCGACCGTCTGTGGCGCTGGAGCAAGAAGTATATGCAGCATCAGGACGGCATCCGTGAGGGCTATTTTGCCTGGAGTTGTCGCACCGATGGCACCCGCAATGCCCAGGGTGCAGCCAGTGATGGTGAGTTGTATTTCATCACGGCGCTGATCTTTGCCTCCAACCGTTGGGGCAATGACACGGGCATCAACTACAAGGCTGAGGCCCAGCGCATCCTGAACTGTATCCAACCGAAGGAGTACACGCCTGAACGTGGCGGATTTGGCGGTTTTGGAGGCTTTGGTGGCTTCGGAGGAGGTCAGGGCGGTCAGCAGGCCAACAATCAGCAACAAGAGCCTCAGAAGCAAATGATGTATCTCATCGATCCTGAGACGAAACTCATCACCTTTACCCCTGATGGCTTCGGCAATCGTCATACTGATCCTTCTTATCATATCCCCGCTTTCTACGAGGTATGGGCCAAGTGGGCTGACGATGGTCGCAGCGACCTTTGGTATGAGTGTGCCAAGAAGAGCCGTGAGTTCCTTCACAAGTGTGTGGACCAGAAGACGGCTCTGAATGGTGACCAGTGCCAGTTTGACGGTTCTGAGATGCAGGGATTCCGTTTCCCGGGTCGTCCTCAGGGTCAGCAGCAGGGTGGGGCACCGCAGACACCTCCCCGCAACGGTAATAACTGTTTCCGCTATGACTCCTGGCGCGTACCTATGAATATTACGCTCGACTACGAGTGGAGCTGTGCCGACGGAGAGTGGCAGCGCTGGTATGGCGAAACCTTCCAGAATTTCATGTACAGTCAGGGTGTGGATACGTTCATGGATCAGTTCCGCAAGGATGGTACCTTGCCTGAGGGTAATGAGATCCTCGGTGCCGGTGGTTTCCGCAAGCTGCGTCACAGCATCGGCCTGGTGGCCACGACGGCTGCTGCCTCGATGATGTGTAGTCATGATAAGAGCAAGGAGTTTGTCGATGCCTTCTGGAAGGCTAAGCACGAACCCTTCGAGGATGGCTACTTTGATGCCTACTACGATGGCCTCCTCCGCCTCTTTGCCTTCATGCATCTGAGCGGCAATTACCGCATCATTCCGCCTCAAAAGTAATATTTAAGCGGCACTTTAATTGAAAAAGTGCCGCTTAATTTCAATTTTTAGCTAAATCGCCCTGCTCATTCTACCATAGTATTGATGGCAGTCTTGGCAATCTTGGCCTTCAACTCAGGGGCGGGCAGGAAACGTATGGTTAAATTGCGAAAGTTTTTATAGAAGTTGGCAATGAACTCCTCCTTTGTCGCGGCGCTCTTCATGCGTACGCTGAGGTAGAATGTCCCCAAATTAGGAATTTTCACCATGTGGCCGTTCAGCACAAAATAGTCCATAGCATCAAACAATGCCTCCATCGACAATACGATGCTCGCCTCCGACACATTGGCGGCTTGGGCTGCATAGGAAATGACCGATGCGTATGGAATCGTGCTGTAGCGGACGGCCTGACCTACCAGTTTCTCAGAGTCGTCGTAAGCGATACGACGTTTTTTATAACTAATGTTTACTTGTCCTGTTCCCATAATTTTAGTATCTTACAAATTAAACTTCAATTTCAATATGAAGGGCGTTGATGGCTTGTTTGATCTCTACCGACGGTTTAAAACCTACGGTGAGGTGTTTTACCAGATCGGGATCCACCTCTTCCGCATCGGTGGCCGCCTTCTGCTTGGAGCGGATGCCGAAGATGCCGAATTTGCCCAAGTCAACATGGTGGCCATTGAGCACAAAGAAAGCGATGGCCTCACGTATTGCAAGCGTACTGGCAAGGAGTGTTGACTCAGGGATGTGCGCCGTCTGGGCAGCATAGCTCACTATTTCGTCTTCCCCCAATGTAGAATAGTGCATGACATGACCAATTACGCGGTCTTCATCAAACATTGCTACGCGCTGCATTGTGCCTTTTACTTTAATTTGTCCCATAATCGTATAAATTTAAATTGGATATTCTCGTATTTGCGTTTAATAGTCTTTTGATGCTGCAAATATACGATAAATTTCTGTTTTTTCCCAACGATTGGAAAAATAATCCTTTCCTGTGGAATAAAATCAATCCTTAACTGCTAATTTGGAGGGGCTTAACCACAAAAAATGCAATCTTTAACTGGAAAATCAGCAAACCTTAACTGGAAATTTTGCAGCCATTAACAGGAAAATTTGAAACACTTCGCTGTCTTTTCAAAAACTCTTCGCTGGCTTTTAGAAAACTCTTCGCTGGCTTTTTGAAAATACTTCGCTGGCTTTTTTGAGCTACCGAAGACTTTTATAATTCCTGGCGAATATTTTCCAAAATGCTGCCGAAGACTTTTTGAAATATTGGTTAAGATTAAAGAAAATAGTAATTAAGATTAAAGAAAATAGTGGTTAAGACTGTTTTCAAAACTGCTTCAGTCTGCAGATTTTGGGAGCGTAGAAGATTTAAATTTGTGGCGCAGAAATAAATTATTTCTTGCGTAAATGCCACATATTTCCTGCGTAAGTGCCACAAAAAAGAGAGTGTGCCTTTTTTGACACACTCTAAGACAAATTACTACATTCCGAAGCGGCTCTTAATATTATATGTACGCGTGCGTAGCGTACATCTCTATTTTGCATAGAGAGCGGAATGGAATAATGGTAATCTAAAACGTCATGAACATGGAACAGCATGTAAACACATTATTATCGGTCTATGGTGAAGACTTGAGTCGTCTTCGGAACCGCGTTGGCAAGGATCGCTCTGAGCATACTTTCAGAGCCATGAAGATGGGGAGGGACTATGTAGATAACAAACCGCAGCTCAGCTATGCGCGTGATGTCTTTGTTTTTGCAGCCGGATTTTGGGACACACTAACATCACCACCACGCAGATTTGTGCCAAAATCACCATGCAGAAACTAAATGCTGACATGGATAACTTTGAAAAGCAATTACAGGATTTAGCAGTCTTTTTTAGTGAATTTTGCCATTTGTTACGTTACATTCTCTAAAATGTTACATTTCCTAAAGTGTTTGTTTCAACAGACAAAGCGCGTGTGTTAATTTTATAATACCTTTGCACCGAATTTGTGAATACCTATATCGTGGTGAGATCAACTTACTTAACGTACAAGTATGAATTTAGTAAACCAAATAGTAATATTTAACATTTTCTAACTAATTAATTAAAAGTATGTGGAATTTAAAATCACTGCAAAAGCCTTTGGCGATTCTGTCCATGCTTTGTTTGTTCTCTCTGGGAGCAATGGCACAGGGCACCGTTAAGGGTACGGTAATTGATGAAGCTGGTGAGCCAGTCATTGGTGCAAGTGTGCAAGTACAGGGTGCCAAGACAGGAGCCGTCACCGACTTCAACGGTAATTTCAGTGTGCAGGCAGCCAGCAATGCTACACTGCTTATCTCTTATGTAGGCTATGTCACTGAGACAGTCAATGTGAATGGCCGTAGTAACATCAACGTTACTCTGAAAGAAGATGTAACAACTTTGAACGACGTGGTGGTCATCGGTTATGGTGTCCAGAAGAAAAAGCTGGTCACAGGTGCTACTGTTCAGGTAAAGGGTGATGATATCGCCAAGCTGAACACCACCAACGCTCTCGAGGCCATGCAGTCAAGCACGCCCGGTGTACAGATCACACAGTCGTCTTCACAGCCTGGTAAGGGTTACAAGGTCTTCATCCGTGGTATGGGTACTACTGGTGACAATACACCTCTCTACGTAATCGATGGTGTAGCTGGTGGTAACCTGGATGGTATCAACCCGAATGATATTGAGAGCATCGACGTGCTGAAGGATGCTGCTTCTGCAGCCATCTACGGATCACGTGCTGCTAACGGTGTGATCCTGGTGACCACCAAGCAGGGTAAGGCTGGTAAGATTGAAATTACCTATAATGGTGCTTTCGGTTGGTCTAACGCCTATAAGCGTCCGCAGCTTCTCAATGCCCAGCAGTACATGACCATCTTTGACGAGTACAACTTAAACTCTAATGGTGCTACGCTGAATTGGGCTGATTATGTACCTCAGGACATCCTCGACAAGGTTGCCAACGGTTGGCAAGGTACTGACTGGTGGGGCGTATTCGAGAACAAGAATGCCCTGCAGCAGAACCATTCTGTAACGTTGACCGGTGGTACTGACCGTTCTAAGTTTGCCATGTCTTACACCTATACCGGTAACGAAGGTATCATGGGTGCCGACCAGGCTTCTTACTACAAGCGTCACACCATCCGCATCAACAGCGACCATGTGCTGCTGAAGGCCAAGGATTTTGATGCCATCACCATTGGTGAGAACATCTCTATTGGTTATAACAGAAATCACGACCTGGCTGAGGACGGTATGTACTGGAGCTATATCCACAGCCTGCTTCAGACCGTTCCCCTCCTGCCGCAGTATGCAGACAACGGTGATGTCTATAAGTATCAGGATTTCGACGATAATATTACTTATGGTAAGGGCTGGAACCCCTCTATGTTCTATAATCCATGGGAGAACCTCATTAATGGTGGTTGGAACTCTATGGCAGAGAGCCGCAATCTTAACGCCAGTGCTACTGCTTTCATGACCATCCAGCCTATCAAGGGCCTGAGATTCCGTTCACAGTTCAACTATAACTGGGGATCTGGTGCATACCGTAACTATAATGAGCCACGTGCTCCGGGTGAGGGTACATCTATATCAAAGACTTACAGTGTAAGCCAGAACACTTGGCTGAATTCTAACTGGTCTGTTGAAAATACGCTGACATATGATCTTCCCATCATTTCTGGTCACAAGATCAGTGCTATGGTCGGTCAGAGCTTCCAGAGCAGTGCCTGGGGCGTGAATCTCGGCGGATCCAACAGCGTTGCATACGGTGAACAGCTCGCAACACTGAAAGGTTGGGACTCTGCTTACTTGACGAACATCAAACTGACAGATGCTACTGTTGCTTCTCTCACAGGTTCTCCGAATGATGAAGAGTATCTCGCTTCTTGGTTCGGTCGTCTGACATGGGACTGGAATGAAACTTACATGGCTACCGTTACCGTACGTACTGACGGTTCAAGTATCTTCGCCGACGGTCATCGCTGGGGTACATTCCCCTCTGTTTCTGCTGGTTGGGTAGTTACCAACGAGAAATTCATGGAGAGCACCAAGAGCTGGATGGACTTCTTCAAGATCCGTGCAAGCTGGGGTCAGAACGGTAACAACCGTATCGCCAAGTACCAGTATCTTGCAACCATCGCTCTGTCTGGTAGCGCCAACGACAGTGGTTACAAGTTCGG
Organism: uncultured Prevotellaceae bacterium; assembly: GCA_902785945.1. Taxonomy (GTDB): domain Bacteria; phylum Bacteroidota; class Bacteroidia; order Bacteroidales; family Bacteroidaceae; genus Prevotella. Next base: position 76,759 of record CADAAR010000005.1, on the reverse strand, counting down.
TTCTGACATGCTGACCTCTACTGCTGCAACTCCTAATACAGGTGCTTACGCCAATATTGTACCGAATCCTGAGCTTACTTGGGAAACCTCTGAGCAGCTCGACTTCGGTTTCGATGCTCGCTTCCTTAACAGCCGTCTAGGCTTGACCTTCGACTGGTATAAGAAGACCACGAAGGACTGGCTCGTCGGTGGCCGTCAGATTGGTATCATGGGTACCAACCCTGCTGACATCAATGGAGGTGACGTGGAGAATAAGGGTATTGAGATCGCCCTCACCTGGAACGACAAGATCGGTAAGGACTTCGGCTATAACATCGGCGTGAACCTCGCCACCAACAAGAACGAGGTAACCCGTATCGACAACGAGAACCACTACATCGCCGGTAATGGCAACCTTATTTCACAGGGTACGGACTATGTATCTCGTGCTGAGGAAGGCTATCCCATCGGTTACTTCTACGGTATGTCTTACAGCGGTATCTGGCAGAACCAGGCACAGATCGACGCTGCACGTGAGGCTGGTATGGCCGTCCTTGACGACGCACAGCCCGGTGACTGCATCTGGGACGACTGGAACGGTGACGGCGTGATCGTTGGTAAGGGTGAAGGTGCCGGTACCGACAAGCATGAGATTGGTAATCCTAACCCCGACGTGATGCTGGGTATCAACCTCGGCCTGACCTGGAAGGGTCTTGACTTCGCCGTAAACGGTGCTGGCGCATTCGGTCACCAGATCATGCGTTCTTACCGTTCATTCGGTGACGATCCTGACGAGAACTACGACACCACCATCCTGAACCGCTGGCACGGTGAGGGTACCTCGAACGAGATGCCGCGTATCTCAAATAACGGTCACCCCAACACCCTCTGGGTATCTACCCGCTATGTGGAGAATGGCGACTACTTCAAGATCAAGACTGTAACCCTCGGTTACGACTTCAAGAATATCTGGAAGTCTTGTCCGTTCCAGCAGCTCCGCTTCTATGTTCAGGCCCAGAACCTGCTCACCTTCACCGGTTACACTGGCCTCGATCCTGAGGTAGGTAATGCAGGTGGTGGTAAGAACTGGGAATCCGGTATCGACCTCGGTCTTTACCCAACCGCTCGTACTTATCTGGTAGGTGCAAGTATTAAATTCTAATTCGACAATTAAGTTATGAAGAAATATATTTTATCATCGTTAGCTGTTTTGTCTGCAGCAACTATGTTTACATCCTGTAACGACATGCTGGACACCGATCCGCGTGTGACAGAGATGACCGCAGCTACATTCCCCGGTAAGCCTGCAGATGTAGAGGCGTTGAATGCTGCTACCTACAGTATCATGAATACGTTGGGTGGCGGAGACCAGTCTCAGTTATTAAATAATCCTTTCTATTGGTGGAGTCTCATGTCAGACGACTGCTACGGCAGTGGCGGTCTGCAGGACTTCGTGGCCAAGTCATTGCATCATTTTACAATGGCAGATGCCAACCAGTATGAATTTGACTGGAACCTTCTCTATGGTGGTATCTCACGTGCCAACAACCAGATTGAGACCATCGACAACGTGAAATGGACAGATGGCGAGAACAACGCACAGCGTAAGCAGCTCCTCGGTGAGGGCTACTTCATGCGCGGTCTGTATACTTTCTGGCTCACCCAGATGTATGGTGATATTCCTTTGATTACCTCTACCGCTATTACTGCTGAGTCATATCAGCAGGTTAGTGCAGAGGAAGTTGTCTATCCGCAGATTTTCTCGGACTTCATTTCTGCCAAGAATCTGATGAAGGCAGAGAGAGCCAATGGCTCAGGTCATGCTGACAAGTACTGCGCCGAGGCATTCCTCGCCCGTGCATATATGTTCTGGGCAGGTTTCTACAAAGGTGTAGGTGAACTCGCTACAGGTTCGGCTCCTTCGGTTGATCTGGTGGAACAGGAAGGCTGCGCAGCAGGTTCTCTTTCGAAGCAGGATGTGATAGACGGCCTGAAGGACATCGTCAGCAATGGTGGCTACAAGCTCCTGAAAGACTTCCGTTCACTTTGGCAGTACTCAAACAGTCTGCTTTGGGCTGAGGCTCATGATAATGAGGATGGTACAGGCAACAAGGAGGGTACTCACGGCTATGCATTCATTGCTGACATGGATCCTGCTGACTGCTTCGACAAGCCAGGTAATGGTAACGGCAACACCGAAGAACTTTTCCAGATCCAGTTCATGAATGCCTCTAGCTGGAACATCGGTGGTAATTATAATAACCCACGTATGTACTCGAATTATCTGTCTTGTTTCTGGGGTCTCCGTAACGGTGCCTCCAACCAGAATGGTGACCGTAACCTGACTTATCCGTTCAATCAGGGCTGGGGCCAGGGTACTCCTTCATGTAATATCTGGGACGACTGGACAATTGCTGAGAACAATGGCAATTATACCGACAAGCGTAAGAAGGCTTCTATGATCGACCTCGACAACGAGCTCGTAGGTTATACCTATGAGAAGGACGACTGCGAGGAGTCTGGCTATTCTGTTAAGAAGTATGCTGATGTGAACCTCGACGCTTGTGCTGCCAACAACGATACATGGTGGTCTAAGTGTGATGGTTATAAGGATCCGGGCTCACTCGGCAATAAGATGCAGGGTGACCACTTCGAGGATTTCTACCTGATGCGTTATTCTGACGTCCTCCTGATGCTGACCGAGCTCACCGGTGAGGCTTCCTACATGAACCAGGTGCAGCGCCGTGCCGGTGTTCCTGAGACAGCATATTCATTGAAGGCCGTTCAGGACGAGCGCCGCTGGGAGTTTGCCTTTGAGGGACTCCGCTTCAATGACATGCGCCGCTGGACCGGTAAGGGCTGTTCCAACAGTGACTACGCTCCTAAGGCTCTTGACGCTCAGGATGGTAAGCAGATTGTCTGCCTCGGCCAGAAGGGTAGCAAGCGTTCTCTGAAACACATGACCTGTACCTGGGGCGAGCGTTACAAGGCTACCGACGGTTTCCTGCCGAAGCCTCAGAACCAGATCTCCCTGCATAACGGTGGATTGGAGCAGAACCCAGGCTGGGATACATCTGATCCTAAGACACAATACAAAGCACTTTATTAATGTAATAATAAGAAATCGATATGAAAAAGATATTTTTGCTAATTGCCGCAGTATTTACGTTCGTAGGCTGCGATCCTACTCATGAGGATATCAGCAATGGTGGCCACATCTCCATTGATGAGCTCCTGGCAAAGACCACTGTCATGACCGACAAGGCACCCAGTGGTGCGAATGGTAACGTCATTATCTGTGAGACCCTGGCACCTGTCAATGCAGTGTGGGATATCGGTGGCAAGACATTCATCTCAACCTCCGCTAAGAAGAAGATGAAGCTTGGTGAGTATAAGGTTATCCTGACAGCCCTTTGTGCCGACGGTACCAAGCTGACCCATGAATTTGCCGGTATCAAGTGTGAAGAGGTCACCGACCCGCTCCAGAAGTACTATATCTATGGTGAGGATCCCGCAGCTCAGCCGCCGTTCAAGCCGGGGGCTTGGAATGCAGCTGCCATGCGTTTCAGCGATACTGAAGGCCAGCACTTCCCCTATCTTTCTGATGAGGTGTACTGGGGCTTCAAGACCCTTGTCATGGACGTCTCAGATGTTGAAGATGGTACTACAATGATGGTGCATAACGGTTGGTGGAGTGCTACCTATATTGACAGCATGCCTCTCTTTGACGGTCCGAATGAGATTCAGCTCACTGAGGATATCGCCAAGGACTGTGCAAAAGGTAACGGTGGTTCAGGTAAAGACCTGCAGTTCCTGATCAAGTCAGGTAACTGTACCGTCAACTCTGTATACTACGAGGAGTAATCCTTATCAGTATAATTAATGAAGAGGGCATATCTTTTTGATGTGCCCTCTTTATGATTGTACCTTTTTTATTGTATAGTGTTCTAAAACCAAAATAAAACCAAAGACATGTTTCAATTCTCAAAAATAACGAAGGATAATTTGGAGGTGTCGAAAATGTTTTGTAATTTTGTAGTCCGTTTAAAATGATTGATATAAATGAAGGCAGATTACAACAGATTTGTGATGCTTATAGTAGCACTGGTGATGTCGTTGGTGACAATGGCACAGACAAACCCAAAGTCGGGATTCATTATCACAAACACTGGTGATACTATAAGGGGAATTATCGATTTCCGTACTAACGAGAAGCTTTCAAAACAATGTACGTTTTGGGCTAATGGAGGAAGCGAGGTCAAAAATTACAAACCTGGCGAAATAGAAGGCTTTAGGTTCGACGATGGCGGGAAGTACTTTGTCACACGCCGACTGAATGTTACAGGCGAGCCCGAGTTGTTCTTTGCTGAATTTATGGTTCAAGGTATGATGAACCTATACTGCGTAGTATACCATCGTGATGAATTCTTTTTCTTTGAACGTGAAGATGGTGAGATGGCCCAACTTATCAACAGGGCATTCTATACGTCGTCCATTCTGGATGATGAGAAAGTGAAACTGCAAGAGAAAAAGGAACAATATGGCAAGGTGAAGAATCTGCTGAAGGATTCATGGAATGCTGTTCAAGATATGAATGAGAAAGACATGTCGAGAACAAAACTTGTAAAAGTTGTGCGTGATTATCACAATGACTTATGTACTGATGGTAGCACGTGCATGGTGTATGAATATAAGGTGGAATCCGAAAAAGCGAAAACTCATTTCAAGGCATTTGCTGGTTATGCATATTATTCACATGAGAAAACGGTCAATCAAGATCTAGAGGATGAGAATTACTCTGGTAGTACATTTGAATTTGGTCTTGGCCTAGAGACGGATATCGAACGATTCATGAAGGGCGGTAGTTTGGAGATCGGTCTTGCGTATTCTCCCAAGGCACGCTTCGAGCACGACGTAATGGTTATTGGAGGATATGAACCATCGCATACAGAATATGAAAAGAGCAGACTGACAATTTCATTGGGTATGGTTAAGCGTTTTGGCAAAGGAAAGATCATTCCACTTGTTCGTGTCGGAGGATTTTACGTGCTACATTTTGGAAACAAGGAAACTAGATACTACAAGTCTCGCCAGGTTGTGGATCAGACTTGGAGTAATACCAATCATGCAGGAGTCTATCTTGGTGCTGGTGTTCAGATGCAGATAAGCAGGTTTTATGCCCGTCTGCATGCTGACTGGTACAAGTCTTTGGAAAGTAAAGGTAATATGATGAAGTGGGGTGTTACTGCTGAATTCGCGCTGTGATTATCATCCGCAGAGCCGCTGAAACACTTTAACTAACTTTTCGTTGCAAATTTACGCTTTTTTTATAAATTGCAAAGAAAAACGAAGTAAAAATATTCTTCGAAGATTTTCAGAGAAAAGTTTGGGGATTTTAAATATTGTTACTACCTTTGCAGCGAAAAGAAGAACAACAAATATGAATAAAACAAACAAAGTATCAGGTATTATCCTCTATGTAAGCCTGTTGGCTTTCATATTTTTTGCCTTATACATATTATATATTAATCAGGAGGTGTTCTATACGGCACATGACCGTTCTGAATACCTTTTCGGAGCACCATTCTTCCATGCCCTTATGCAGAAACCCTTTGGACTGATGCAGTATGTGGGCGCCTGGCTCACACAATTATTCTATTATCCCCTCCTTGGTGCAGGTGTGCTGGCAGTAATCTGGGCACTAATATTTTTGGTGGGTGCCAAGGCATTCCAGCTAAAGTCCAGTGCCTCGGCACTGATGCTCTTGCCTGTAGCCTGTCTGCTTGTTTCTGTGGTAGATTTGGGCTATTGGGTCTATGTCTCCACGATCAGAGGCTATTGGTTCTCACAGTCGGTAGGCTATCTCGTCATGCTGCTGCTTTTGTGGGCAGCGCGCCAGACACCACGCAAATGGCATATCGTCTGGTATCTGCTGGGCGTTTGTCTCTATCCGTTGCTGGGATGGTTCGCCTTGCTTTTCGTGCTCTGTCTGATGGTTGCTGATAAGACTACTTGGCGAGAGCTCGTGGGCATTGTTGTGCTTGCCTTTACTGCCAGCATCATGCATGCACAGTTCTATTCGAATCTGAAAATTGACGATGTTGTGCTGGCAGGTCTGCCTCGTTTCATAACACCCAGTGACAAAACTGAACATCTTTCTATCCCGTTCTGGGTGCTAGGTGCTGTTTCTGTACTTATTCCGTTGTGTAGCAAGTATCTGACCAAGTGGTTTGTTCCTGCGTTGTGTGCCGTTGCGGGCATCATATTTACTTGGTCGCTCATGTTCCATAATCAGAACTACATAGACGAGATGCGCATGGTGCGTTATGCTTCCGACGATAACTGGAAGGAAGTACTTGATATGGCTGAAGATATCCAGAAGCCAACGACTACGATGGTGTTTCTTAAGAATGTGGCTTTGATGAACGAAGGTGGCTTGCTCGACCGTTCGTTCAAGTTGGGTAACAACTGCAATCCGATCTATAACCCCGATTCTGTCCACGTCAGTTTCCTGGACATTGCTTCGCCTCTGGTCTATTATAACTATGGCATGATCAACGAAGGCATCCGTCTGAATTTCGAAAATGCCATACAGGCAGGCTTCTCACCCTTCTATCTGAAAGTGCTTTCCCGCTGTGCCTTGGCAGGCGGAGATAAGGAATTGGTGGAACGCTATACCACCCAGTTGCATCACCATCTGTTCTATGACGATTGGCAGCCTGCTCCTGTCACAGACAAGATAAAGGCACTGCAGAAAGCCTATCCCGATGAACTTACTGGCGTAGAGAACAGCGACAGCTATATTATCAATAGCATCAGCCTTTGGAATGAGACTGACAGTAAAGTGGCTTCAGAACAGGCTCTGCTTTATGCCATGCTGCGTTGCGACTCACGTCGTTTCTGGGCTTCGTTGCGCAACTATGTTAAGTCGCATATGGACGATGAATTTCCACAGCATGCCCAGGAGGCATATATCATGTACATGGACAAGGCCCCGGAAGAAAAGCGCATCATACTCCCTATCACGCAGGCTGTTTACGACGGATACACAAAGTTCTGGGAAATCCTGGAAAACAAGGCAAGGTCTGGCGAAGGCCTTGAAAAAGTTGGTGAGGAAATGCAAGAAGAATGGGGAGACACCTACTGGTGGTACAACATCTTCGGAAGAAAAGTTTTTATTGTACATCGCAATGTTGGTCACGAAGTTCAATCATAAGAAAACAATGAAAAGATATATCCATCCCTATATTCAGCTTCTAGTAGCTGTTGTACTGCTCTTGTCATCGTGTGTAAATCACCCCGATGTCCCCTCTTCAAGTAAAGAGGCCAAGAGCCTGCCTGCCATTTTTCCCGATTATTGTAATGTCACGGTGCCTTATAATATTGCACCCCTCAATTTCATGCTCCCTATAGATGAATTTGAGGCGTGTGTGGCACGTATCACCACGCCCGATGGCCAGCAACAGACCTACGGTGATGGTGTGAAGGTGCAGATCCCTGAGGATGAATGGCATGCCATGCTCGATGTCTCAAAAGGCAAATGCATCAAGGTTGAGGTCTGGGGCCAGAAAGCGGGAGAATGGCTGTCGTTCAACCCGTTTGAAATACGTGTGGCCGAGGAGCCTATCGACGAATATGTGTCGTATCGCCTGATTGAACCCTCATATGTGGCATGGACTTATATGGAGATAGCCCAGCGCAACCTCACCTCGTTTGAAGAGACACAGATCTTCAACAACGAGATTACCATGAATGACAGGGCAAAAGGTCAGTGTATCAACTGCCACAGCTATCAGAACTATAAGACCGACAATATGCTCTTTCATGTGCGTCTCTCTAATGCTGGTACTGTGATTGTGAACGATGGCAAGGTTTCAAGAGTCAATCTGAAGCGCGACTATACTATCTCTTCTGGTGTCTATCCCTCATGGCATCCCACTGCCAAACTCGTGGCTTTCTCCACCAACCTGACACGTCAGGGATTCCACACGCTAAATCCCAACAGACTTGAGGTATACGATCTGGCCAGCGACCTGATTCTCTATGATGTGGAGACTGATTCGGTGCAGGTTGTCAGCAACGATTCCACGCTTCTGGAGGTGTATCCTACGTGGTCGCCTGATGGCAAATACCTCTATTACTGTAAGTCTGTGCCCCTTCCTGAAGAGATGAGCGACCAGGATATCAGAACCACCTATCCGAAGGTGCAATACAACCTCTATCGTCGTTCGTTTGATCTGGCAACGCATGGCTTTGGTGAAGAGGAACTGGTGTATGATGCTGCATCGAATGACAAGAGTGTTACCTTGCCACGTGTCAGTCCCGATGGGTGCTATCTGCTCTTTGCCTTGGGACAGTATGGCTGTTTCCATATCAGACATAATGATGGTGATATCGCCTGTATACCGGTGGATGAAATAGGCGATGGTGAGCATCAATCGTCTCCGTCGTTCCTCGATCTGACAAACCTGAACTACGAGGGTCGTCCTGATAGCTATCCAAGCTGGTCGAGCAACGGACATTGGATCATGATTGCCAGTCGTCGCGAAGATGGTAACTTCTGTCGTGTCTATTTCTCTTATTTCCACGATGGAAAAGTGGAGAAGGCCTTTATGATGCCACAGGAAGATCCGGAATACAATACCTTCCTTCTGAAGAGCTATAACCGTCCTGAGTTTATGGTGGAACCTGTCAAGATCAGTGTCGACGAGTTCAGTAAGGTGTTTGACAAATAGTTCAGATGAAGTATTTACATCTTATATATACACTTCTTTTCGCTGTAGCGGTCTTTCTCTTTTTCGGACTGGCCTATCCGCATCACCTGCATTATCAGGAGCAGTATCAGCTTTTCCTCTTCGACAGCACCTATGTGTGGGATGTTGTGAAGCAGCCTGGTGGTGTGGCCGATCTGTTGGGACGTTTCTGTACACAGTTCTTTCTTTTTGCCTGGGTGGGAGCAGCTATTATTGCACTTCTGCTCTCAGCGGAGCAGCTTCTGACGCTTTGTCTATTCAGGAATCATGAAGGATGGACATACGGTCTGAGCTTCGTGCCTTCGTTCCTGCTCTGGTTCTTCCTGCTCGACGAGAATGCGTTGCTGAGTGGCGTCTGGGCTGTCCTGCTCTCGCTGCTCATAGCTTGGGTTATCGTCAAACTGACAAAAGGTTGGGTACGACATGTTCTGCTTATTGTCGCTATTCCTATATTGTATATTCTGGTGGGGCCTGTATGCTTCCCGATACCTATCGATAACCTGTGGCTGGGTATCCATTACCATCGTTATCCGACAGTATTTCCATGGCTGCTATGGGCTGCAGCATTTTCTGCCTTTGTAATTGTGGGAATGACGCTCCTAATCCGTCATCACTTGAAGCATTCTTCTTACCTCTTACCTCTTACCTCTTACCTCCTTGTTGCAATCGTCATGGGCGTTCTCGTCTGGAAGAATGCTAATTTCAAGGCGGAAAAGGTGATGCAGTATGACTTCATGGCCTGCCACCAGCAATGGAACCGCATCCTTGAGACTGTCAACGTAGAAAAGCCTAATAACCAGATCGGTGTGACGGTACAGAATCTGGCTTTGGCGATGCGTGGCATGCTTCTGGAGCATATGTTCGACTATAATCAGAACAGCATTCATGGTCTTTTGCCCGATGTAAAGGAAGATGCTACCAGTCCTATGCCTACTGCCGAGGCCTTCTATCAACTGGGTATGATTAATGTCGCCCAGCGTACGGTATTTGAGGCCCAGGAAGCCATCCTCGACTTCCAGAAAAGTGGCAGATGCTACAAACGGCTGGCACAGACCAACCTCATCAACGGCCAGTATGAAGTGGCTCGCAAATATCTGATGGCTCTGCAGAAGACCCTTTTCTATCGTGAATGGGCCAACGAGACCCTGCCATTGCTGGGGAATGAGAAGGCCATCGACAGTCATTCTGAATACGGACGCCTGCGCCAGTGCGCCTATAACGAGGACTTCTATTTCAGCGACCATGTGACGCCAGAGATGCTCGAAAGTCTCTACTACAGGAATACAGACAACCGTATGGCCTATCAGTATCTGCTGGCATATTGTATGCTGACAGGCGATCAAGAAAGATATAACCGCATCATTTCCAAAGAGCAATGAAGAAGATCCTGAATATAATGAGGTGTTGGGTGTTAGGTGTTGGGTGTTGGATGTTGGCATCTTGCACGGAGACCGTCAGCGATACCAAGCAGGAGGCTCAGCAACCCCAGATATATCCTGACTACCTCGGTGTTACTATACCCCTGAACATTGCTCCGCTCTGCTTTAATATGGCAGATGAGACGGCATTGTGCATTGATGCTGTCATTACAGATCGTCATGGAAATAGCCTGCACAGTCAGGGTGAGGAATCCGTTGACTTCGACATCGACGACTGGCATGCGCTGCTTGCTCAGAACCAAGGGGACTCGCTCAGCGTCACCGTTTCTGCTAAATATGACGATGGCTGGCACACCTATAGTCCTTTCTCTGTCTATGTCAGCCCAGACAGCATTGACTACGGTCTCTGCTATCGTCTCATTGCGCCGGGCTACGAGGTTTGGAGCAAGATGGGCATCTATGAACGTGACCTCTCCTCGTTCGACGAGCGTGCGCTGATAGAGAACACACAGTTCGAAGGCTGCGTCAACTGCCACAGTTTCAATCGTGGTAATCCTGCTGATATGAGCCTTCATATCCGTGGCCCGCATGGTGCTACTCTGCTACGTCACAACGATGGTCCTGTTGCTGCCTACAATACCAAGACCGATCAGACGCTTGGTTTCTGTGTCTATCCTTACTGGCATCCCTCGGGCCGCTATATCGCCTATTCTACCAATGCCACGAGCCAGCTCTTCCACAGTGCTGACAGCAACCGTATTGAGGTCTTTGATACCGCATCCGACCTTCAGGTCTATGATGTCGAGAAAAACGAACTGTTGCTCTCGCCCCTGCTCAAGCAGGACTCCATCTATGAGACCTTCCCCGTATTCTCTGCTGACGGGCGTTCGCTCTATTTCTGTGCAGCCCGCGCCCTCCCTGAAGGCAGTTATCAGCTCGATTCAATCCGCTACAATCTCTGTCGTATCGATTTCGATCCTGCATCGGGTCAGTTCGGCAATCGTATAGACACCATCGTCGATGCCCAGTCTCAGCATAAGTCAGTATCCTTCCCCCGTCCCTCTTACGACGGACATTTCCTTTGCTACACACTCTCCGACTACGGACAGTTCAGCATCTGGCATCATGAGGCCGATCTCTGGCTGCTCGACCTCTCTACAGGAGAGAACCGTCCCATGGCAGGGGCTAACTCCGGAGATACAGAATCGTTCCATAACTGGAGCGCAAACTCCCGATGGCTGGTATTGAGTTCCCGTCGCGACGACGGCCTTTTCACGCGACCCTATTTCTGTCATGTTGATGCCAAGGGGAATGTCACTAAGGCCTTTATGTTGCCACAACGCAATCCGCGTCGATTTTATCGCGACCGTTTCCTAAGCTTCAATGTGCCTGAGTTCATCATTTGTCCTACAAACTTCGATGGTCGTAAGGCAAGTCGCATCATTAATGATCCTTCTCGCAAGGATTTTGGCGTGCGCAAATAACGAAAAATGTAATTTAATCAATAACATGAAAATTTATTTTTATTTGTTTTTATCTCTCATGATGTGTATGTTTGTATCATGTCAGAAGGATGAGGATGTGGTTCCCGAACCAGAACCAGAACCGAAACCAGGGACTGTCAAGGAGGCTATGTATGAAACAAACGACGACTACGTGGACCTCGGTTTTGATGGTATTATGTTTGCCACCAAGAATTTAGGCGCAAAGAAGCCTGAGGATTCAGGCTATTACTTCGCGTGGGGTGAGACGGCGCCAAAGGAGGACTATTCCTGGGATACATACAAGTGGACAAGGGTGATCAATGACCCCTATAGAGATGTGTCTTTCTCCAAATATTTTAAGAAAAGTAACGGAAGGTTTGACTTTGAATATCTTCAGCCGGAGGATGACGCAGCAACGGTGATGCTGGGAGAAGGATGGCGAATGCCGACTAGTGAAGAGGTGAATCGTCTTCAAGACTCGTTTTCTCGTGACGTTTTGGCTTGCAGAGTAAGGGGCACCTTGAGGAATGGCGTTTATGGCTACGAACTGATAGGACTTAACGGTAACTCGATATTCATTCCGAGCACTGGCGTGATGAGAGACAAAGAACTGACATTTTGGGATTACGATACCAAACTGTGGTGTTCCGATGTCCAAGGCATGCAGATGCGTTACTTTGAAGTCACTGTTCTTGAGGCTGATTTATCTCTGAATGGAGAGAATCGATGCGTTGGGTTACCCATACGTCCTGTAAAAGAGAAGAAAGCAGAATCTGACACTATATTCCTGAAATACAATGTCCTTGAGCGTAATATTGAGGAGGCCAGAGAACGGCTTACTACAACCAGTGCGGCGGACTACAGCGACGACAGTTACCAGACACTCGATAAAGCATACCAGCATGCCGTAAACATCAGAACGTTCGCCAAGGAAAACGACGGACAGATCGCAAACAAGTATGTGGGCGTCATCAACAAAGTGAACAAGCAACTGCAGGATTCCATCAACTTTGCCTCTCATAACCTGCGCTTGGCTATGGTTGACTTGCAGCCCCTGCCCAAGGCCAGCGACATCAAGGCTGTGGACCTCGGGCTTTCTGTGCGCTGGGCATCGGCCAACTTAGGAGCCCGTACAGAGTATGAAAACGGCTATTTCATCGCGTGGGGCGAGTTGACTCCTAAAGAAGGGCATTACGACTGGGAGAGTTATCTGTTGTGCAAGGAAGTATATGAAGATAACAGAGATTACAGCAAGTTCTCAAAATACGTTACTGACAGCAAATGGGGCGAGGTGGACGGAAAGACACGGCTCGACCTTGAGGACGATGCAGCCCACGCATTCATGGGTGGCAACTGGCGCATGCCTACCACTGAGGAGTGCCAGGAGCTTATCGACAATTGCACTTTTGAGAATGTGGGACTATATGGCCGTACATTGATGAAAGCAACAGGGCCTAATGGCAACTATATCTATTTCCCCCATACCGGTACTACCAAAGTGATAAATGAGATATACTGCTGGACATCAGACTTGAGTGTCGTCGACAATCATGCCACCTGCTTTAATATCGATTCTTTCTGGGGACAGCCCAACATATCGTGGTATGACAGATATGCTGGTCTGACCATTCGTGCAGTTTGTCCATAACATGAGTAGCAAGTTTCAATGATTGTTACATCTACAAAAGAATATGAGACATACGCCAATACGTATGTCTCGTTTTTTTCATACCTTTGCACAATCTAAGTGAAAACAATGAAAGCGAAGACGATTATAGAAACGTATGGACGGTGGATACTGACGGCCGTGTTTGCTGTCGCCGTGTTCTGCTTCTGGATGTTCAAGCTGCCATTCCTGATGGCAGCGAGGGAACAGATGCAATTATTCTTATGGAATACTGATTATCTGCTGGAAAGGCTGGCTGTGCCTGGAGGCCTGGCGCAATATCTGGGCGAGTTTGTAGTGCAGTTTTTCTTCAAGTCCGTTTATGGGGCATTATGGTATGCGGTGCTCTTCGCAGCAGTGCAGTTATTGACGTGGCGGCTCATCAAAAGTGAGAAACGGCAAGCACTCTGTTACCTGTTGAGCTTCGTGCCCTCGGCCATTCTTTGGTATCTGGCCTGCAATCCGAAGATCCCGATGACACCGATCATCGCCGTGCTGCTGACGTTGGTGCTGATGAATCTGCTGCCGAAAAAGCAGAATATCCGATGGATCGTGGCTTGTGTGATGATTCCCATCGGCTATTGGCTGTTAGGACCGGCTGTGGTGATTCTGGCGGTATATCTTCTGTTCAGTCGCGGTGCCAGCATGTTCCTGAAGCCTGTCCTCCTGATTCTCCTGGCGTTCTGTGTCGTTGGTAGTGCGTGGATGACGCCCTATCCGCTGAAGCAGATTGCCCGTGGTATCGATTATTATTGGGATAAGGAGTGCTTGGGTTCTTTCGACGATATGGAATACGACATGCTGATGCGTCAGCAGCGTTGGGACGAGATGATCGAGAAGTTCAATAAGAAAGGCTCAACATCGTTGTCTGTCCATAATGCCGTGCTGATTGTGATGTGGCAGGAGCAGCGCATCGGACAACAGGATGTCTTGTCACGCATCAATCTGGATCAGCGTGCCCTGTGTAATATTCCTTCGGCCTTTCTGATGAGTGAGTTCTGCATGCCGATAGGTATGGCGAATATGGCTCAGCGTGCCGCTTTCGAGGCTATGGAGGCTATACCTAATCATAATAAGAGTGCCAGGGCCTTGCAGCAACTGGTGGAAACGAATCTCGTCACTGGTAATCCGAAAGTGGCCCTGAAGTATATTTTCCTTTTGGAACAAACGCTGTTTTATCGGGGCTGGGCTGGTAAGATGAAAGAGATGGCGAAGAATCCTGAGTTACTCAAGGAGAATCCGGTTTTCTATCAAATGAAGGAGATTTATGACAATGAAGAAGATATGTTGTTCTATTAAAGGAATGGAAGGGATATTAAGGGGAGTTCTTTGCGAGCAAAGCGAGCAAGCTCGAGCGAAAGAGAAGTTAAAGGGACATTACTTTGCTTTCTCCTTGGTTGTATGCCTGATGGCGTGCAGCTCGAAGCCGACGAACGTCAGCAAGATGGATATATGGCCTGACATCTACCCTGACTATGTGGGTGTGACCATTCCTGTGGGACTTGCTCCATTGGATTTTGCGATGGCTGATGAGGATGTGACCACCATCGATGTAGAGGTGAAAGGGTCCAAGGGGGGCAGTCTGCATGCCAATGGTACCTATGCCGACTTTGATATCGATGACTGGCATCAGCTGTTGGAACAGAACAAAGGTGGTGTGCTGACCTTCACCGTCTGTGCGGAGAAGAACGGTCAGTGGACGGGCTATAAGGACTTTACGGTAAATGTGAGTGCAGATCCGCTGGAAGAGTGGGGCGTTACCTATCGTCGCATTCCTCCCAGCTACGAGCTCTATAGTCAGATGGGCCTCTATCAGCGTGACTTAGGCACTTTCGAGGAAACGGAACTGATGCAGAGCACCCGTGTGGACGCCAATTGTGTGAATTGTCACACCACCAATCGCACGAATCCGGATCAGTATGTGTTCCATGTACGTGGTGAACACGGTGCTACAGTGTTGTCAGGAGAAGTGCTACAGGCAAAGAACGACACCCTAGGAGGCTCGATGGTTTATCCCTATTGGCATCCGGGAGGGCGCTATTGCGCCTTCTCTACGAATAAGACCTCGCAGATGTTCCATTCGAACATGAAGAACAAGCGCATTGAGGTCTATGACTCGTCGTCGGATGTGTTTGTCTATGACACCCAGACACATACCATTCTCCGTGATACGCTCATCATGAAGACATTGTGGGCAGAGAATACACCAGCTTTCTCGCCAGACGGTAAATGGCTCTATTTCACGACTGCAAAAAGACAGCTTTATCCTACGGATTATGACAAGGAGATGTATAGTCTCTGTCGGGTAAGTTTCGATGAACAGACAGGTAGGATAGGGGAGCAGGTGGATACCCTCGTCAATACCCTGGAGACAGGCAAGAGCGTCAGCTGGCCACGACCTTCCTACGATGGTCGTTATCTGATGTATACACAGACGGATTATGGCTATTTCTCTATCTGGCATCCTGAGGCCGACCTGTGGCTGCTCGATCTTCAGACTGGTGAGAGCCGTGCGATAGATGAGGTGAACAGCGCACTTTCGGACAGTTTCCATAACTGGAGTTCAAACAGCAGTTGGTTCCTCTTCACCAGTCGTGGTGAGGACGGTCTCTATACCCGTCTTTACTTCTCGCATTTCGACAAGAAGACGGGCAAGGCTACTAAGCCTTTCCTCTTGCCACAGCGTGATCCGCGTCGTTATTATCAGCTGCTGATGTACTCCTATAATACCCCTGATTTCGCCTCGCGCGCCCTTGATATTCATGCTAAAGAGACCGGTGACCGTCTGCTGAGACAGGACCGTGTCGCTACACAGACAAAGACGATGAACAGAGAATAAAACTCCGATATTCCAGGGATGTTACATCATCAAAAGTATATGAGACATACGCCAACACGTATGTCTCGTTTTTTTCATACCTTTGCAGCGGAATCAATTAAAAACTAAATAATGAATCATCGCTTATTATCAATTGTTTTGTTGTTCTGTGCCGGCCAATTCGTGTCGGCACAGACACTTCCTTACCAGAATCCCAATCTGAGTGCTAAGGAGCGTGCTAAGGATTTGTGTAGTAGACTGACGCTGGAAGAGAAGGCCAAGCTGATGCTGGATGAGAGTCCGGCTATCCCCCGCTTGGGCATCAAGAAGTTCTTCTGGTGGAGTGAGGCCCTGCATGGTGCTGCCAATATGGGCAATGTCACTGTGTTCCCAGAGCCCATCGCTATGGCCTCGTCGTTTAATCCCGATCTGCTGTACAAGGTGTTCGATGCTGCCAGTACGGAGTTCCGTGCCCAGTATAACGAACGTATGTATCGTGGTTCTGGCGAGGATGAGAAGTTTCACAGTCTTTCTGTCTGGACACCGAATGTGAATATCTTCCGCGATCCCCGTTGGGGACGTGGTCAGGAAACCTATGGCGAGGATCCCTATCTGACCTCTGTCATGGGAACGCAGGTGGTAAAGGGCTTGCAGGGCCCTGAGGATGCGAAGTATCGTAAGCTCTGGGCTTGTGCCAAGCACTATGCCGTTCACAGCGGTCCTGAGTATACACGCCACAGTGCCAACCTTACCAATGTCTCACCACGCGATATGTGGGAGACCTACATGCCTGCCTTCAAGACTCTGGTGCAGGATGCAAAGGTGCGTGAGGTGATGTGTGCTTACCAACGTTTGGATGATGATCCCTGCTGTGGCTCACAGCGCCTGTTGCAGACCATCCTCCGCGATGAGTGGGGCTTTGAATATCTCGTTGTCAGCGACTGTGGTGCTGTGTCTGATTTCTATGAGTCGCACAAGTCTTCTTCCAGTCCTGTCCATGCTTCTGCAAAAGCTACCATCGCTGGTACGGATGTGGAGTGCGGTTATGGCTATGCCTATCGCAGCATTCCTGAGGCCGTGAAGCGTGGCTTTATCACAGAGGCTGAGGTCGACAAGCATGTTATCCGTTTGCTCGAAGGCCGTTTCGATCTGGGTGAGATGGATGATCCCTCGCTGGTAGAATGGTCGAAGATTCCATATTCTATCATGGATTCCAAGCAGCATCGTCAGATTGCCCTCGATATGGCGCGTCAGACCATCGTACTGCTGCAGAACAAGGGTAATATCCTGCCGTTGCAGAAGAACAAGGAGAAGATTGCCGTGATTGGTCCGAATGCAGACAATGAGCCTCTGATGTGGGGTAACTATAACGGTACACCGAATCATACCATCACGATTCTCGATGGTATCAAGACCAAGCAGAAGAAACTCTACTTTAACGCAGGCTGCGACCTGACTTACGACAAGGTGATGGAGAGCCTGATGGCTTCGCAGTGCAGCTTCGAGGGCAAGAAAGGTATGAAAGGCACGTTCTGGAACAACCGCAGGATGGAGGGCAAGCCTGTGACCACGCAGTATTACACCCAGCCCATCGCTGTCACTACCTTTGGTATGCATAACTTCGCTCCTGGCGTACAGCTCGAGGATTTCTCAGCCAAATATGAGACCGTTTTCACGCCTAAAGAGTCTGGCGAGTATGTGGTGAATGTGGATGGATGTGGACAATTCGAACTCTACATCGATGGTGAGCGTAAGTTCCACCACCGTATCTGGCGTACCACACCTAACCGTGTAGCCATCCAGGCCGAAAAAGGCAAGAGCTATAACATTGAGGTGCGCTTCTCGCATGTTCATACCTACAACGCCAACTTAAAGATCAATGTCGCCAAGGAATTGCCCATTGATTATCAGCAGATTATCAGTCAGCTGAAGGGCATCGACAAGGTGATCTTCGTAGGTGGTATCTCTTCAGCCCTCGAAGGTGAGGAAATGCCAGTGGATATCGACGGTTTCAAGGGTGGTGACCGTACCCATATCGAACTGCCGAAGGTGCAGCGTGATTTCCTCAAGGCGCTGAAGGAAGCTGGCAAGAAGGTGATCTTCGTGAACTGTTCTGGTTCTGCCATCGCCTTGCTGCCAGAAACAGAGACCTGTGAGGCTATCGTACAGGCCTGGTATCCTGGTCAGGAGGGTGGAACGGCTGTGGCTGATGTGCTTTTTGGCGACTATAATCCCTGTGGCAAACTGCCAGTGACGTTCTATAAGACTAGCAGTCAGCTGCCTGACTACGAGGATTATTCAATGAAGGGTCGTACTTATCGCTATTTCAGCGATGCACTCTTCCCCTTTGGCTATGGCTTGAGCTATACGCAGTTTGAGGTGGGCGAGCCTTCTGTCATCAACACCTCTGCCCAGAATCCTGGCTTCAACATTGCTGTTCCTGTGAAGAACCTGGGTCAGCGTGATGGTACGGAGATTCTCCAGTTGTATATCCGCAACCTGCAGGATCCTGACGGTCCGCTGAAGAGCCTCCGTGCTTTCAAACGTGTGGATGTGAAGGCAGGACAGACAGTCACCGCCAAGCTGACGTTTGAGCGTAAGAGCTTTGAGTTCTGGGATCCTGAGACCAACACCATGCGTGTGAAGCCTGGCAGGTACGAGATCCTCATTGGCAACAGCTCCCTCGACAAGGATCTGAAGAAACTGACAACAGAAATACAGTAATATCTATAAAATCAAAACAACATGAAAAAAGTACTCGAATCTCTGCTGTTGGCAGCTTTGCTCTTGGCACTGCCCAGCGATGCTATGGCCCAGAAGAAGGCCGCTAAGAAAGCAACGAAGAAAGCCGCTACTGAACAAGTGCAGCCCGCTGATCCTAACTTCTACATCTTCCTTTGCTTCGGACAGTCGAACATGGAGGGCAATGCCCGTCCTGAGGCTGTGGATCTGCAGAGTCCTGGTCCGCGTTTCCTGTTGATGCCTGCTGTGGATTTCCCTGCAGCCAACGGTCGTCCTGAGCGAAAGATGGGTGAGTGGTGTGAGGCTTCTGCTCCGCTTTGTCGTGCAAATACAGGTCTGACACCTGCCGACTGGTTCGGTCGTACCTTGGTAGCCTCGTTGCCTGAGAATATCAAGATTGGTGTCATCCACGTGGCTATCGGTGGTATCGACATCAAGGGTTTCCTGCCTGACAGCATCTCTGATTACGTGAACAAGAAGGCGCCAGGTTGGATGAAGGGTATGTTGGCAGCATACGACAACAACCCCTACGAGCGTCTGGTCACTCTGGCTAAGAAGGCTCAGAAGGACGGTGTCATCAAGGGAATCCTGATGCACCAGGGTGAGACGAATACTGGCGATCCCAAGTGGGCTGGTATGGTGAAGCAGGTGTATGAGAACCTCTGTGGCGACCTGCAGCTGAAGCCTGAGGAGGTAAACCTCTACGTGGGTAACATCGTACAGGCTGATGGTAAGGGTGTCTGCATCGGCTGTAAGAAGCAGATCGATGAGTTGCCCCAGACCATTCATACCTCGCAGGTGATTTCTTCTGATAACTGCTCTAATGGTCCTGACCGTCTGCACTTCGATGCTGCCGGTTATCGTGAGCTGGGTTGTCGTTATGGTGAGGCTGTGGCCCGTCATCTTGGCTTCGAGCCCAAGCGTCCGGCTAATCTGCCTGTGCCCATCAAGAAGATCAATGTGCCTGCTGATGCTGTGACAGGTGAGTACACCATTCCTGGCAATGACTTCCCGAAGGTAGACGCTCAGCGTCGTGCTTACTTCCGCATTCAGGCACCTCAGGCCAAGAAGATTATCGTTGACATCTGCAGCAAGCAGTATGAGATGCAGCCTCAGGGCAATGGTGTCTTCATGGCTGTGACCGATCCGCTGCCCGTAGGGTTCCACTATTATTTTATGAATATCGATGGCGTGAACTTCATCGATCCTGCATCTGAGACCTTCTTTGGTACGAACCGTGAGGCTGGTGGTCTTGAGGTACCAGAGGGACCTGAGGGGGACTACTACCGTCCGCAGCAGGGTGTGCCCGCTGGTTGTGTACGCAGCATCTACTACTATAGTAAGGAACAGAGCAAGTGGCGTCATGCCATGGTCTATACACCCTATGTCTATGACATGTCGAATAACGCTAAGAAGCGCTATCCTGTGCTCTATCTGCAGCATGGTATGGGCGAAGGCGAGACCAGCTGGACGTTGCAGGGAAAGATGCAGCACATCATGGACAACGCCATTGCCAGTGGTGAGGCTGTGCCTATGATTGTGGTGATGGAGAGTGGTGATATTAAGGCAGGCATGGGACGTGGTCAGAGCATGGCCGACTACGGTGCTTCATTCTATCCCGTCCTGCTCAACGACCTGATTCCTTATATCGATGCCAACTTCCGTACGAAGACAGATCGCGACAACCGTGCAATGGCAGGTCTCTCTTGGGGTGGACACCAGACCTTCGACATCGTGTTCAACAACATGGATAAGTTCGCATGGCTGGGAACCTTCAGTGGTGCTATCTTCGGACTGGATCTGAAGACGGCCTATAACGGTGTGTTCACCAATGCCGAGGAGTTCAATAAGAAGATCCACTACATGTATATGAACTGGGGTTCTGAGGACTTCATCAAGAGTGGTGATATCGTGAAGGGCCTGCAGGAAATGGGCATCAAGGTGGAGGGCAAGCAGTCGGAAGGCACGGCTCATGAGTTCCTGACCTGGCGTCGCGGTCTCCATGAGTTTATTCCGCACCTCTTTAAAAAGTAAAAAGGTAAAAAAGTAAAAAGGTAAAAAAAGTAAAAAGGTTAAAAGACTATGTTATTCAAGAAACAACTCATACTGCTGGCATCCGTGGCGTTCTTCGCCATGGGTGCCTCAGCGGCTGAGGGTGACAGCACGAAGATCCACAACCCTATGTTGTGGGCGGATGTGCCCGATCCGGATGTCATCCGTGTGGGCGACACCTTCTATCTGGTGACGACTACCATGCATCTGATGCCTGGTGCGCCTGTCATGGCTTCGAAGGACCTGAAGAACTGGGAGACCGTGGGCTATATCTTCGACAAGCTGACGGATTCGCCTAAGTATGACCTACTGGAGGGAACGGTCTATGGTCGTGGACAGTGGGCTACCTCGTTGAAATACCACGACGGTAAGTTCTGGGCGCTGCTGGCTCCCAACGAGGCTGGTCGTATGGGAGATACCTATATCTTTACGGCTCCCAAGGCTGAGGGCCCTTGGACAATCCATTCCCGTCTGCGCCATTTCCACGATGCGACGCTGTTCTTCGATGACGACGGCACACCGTATGTGTTCTTCGGTACTGGTGAGATGTGTCAGCTGACGCGTGATCTGAAAGGTGTCGTCGAGGGTAGTCTCCGTCACTATTTCCAGCGTGAGGCCGATGAGCGTGGTTTGCTGGAGGGTACGCGTGTTATCAAGCATAACGGTGTGTACTATGCACAGCTCATCTCGCATGTCTATGCCCCGGGCCGTCACCGTCGTGAGGTCTGCTATCGTACGAAGGATTTGAATGGCACGTGGGAGAAGAACGTGATCCTTGAGAGCGATTTCGGGGGTTTCTCTTATCTGGCACAGGGCACCATCGTCGATACGGAGGATGGCGACTGGTATGGCATCATGTTCCAGGACCGAGGTGGAGTAGGGCGTGTGCTGACGCTGTCACCCGTCCGATGGATCGACGGATGGCCGATGCTGGGTGATGAATATGGTAAGGTGCCTGATGTGATGCGCCCCTATAAGAGTGGGCAGCCTAAGAAGGAGATTGTCTGCAACGATGATTTCAGTTCGACGAAGCTGGGTCTTCACTGGCAGTGGAACCACAATCCCATCGACAATGCCTGGAGTCTCACGGAGCGTCCTGGATTCCTGCGTCTGAAGACCAACCGTGTGGTGCCCAATCTCTATCTGGCGCCTAACACCATTACCCAGCGTATGTTCGGCCCTGTTTGCTCTGGTGTGGTCTGCATCGATTTCTCGAAGATGAAGGATGGCGACTGTGCAGGTTTCTCTGCCTTCAATGGCGACTCTGGCGTACTTGCCTTGAAGAAGCGTGGCAAGACCGTCTATCTCGAGATGAGCGAACAGAAGGTGAGTCTCTCAGATCGTGAGAAGGCCGTTACCAACGTAGAGGATAAGATGATCGAGGGCGTGTCTGTTTCTGGTATTGCGCCCAAGGCCACGAAGATCTGGCTGCGCATCGATGGTGACTTCCAGCCCCGTCATAACGACGTTGCCAATTTCTACTACAGCCTCGACGGTATGGAGTGGAAGCAGATTGGCACGAAGAACTACCGTTGTATCTTCGACTATCGTCGTTTCTTCATGGGCTCGAAGTTTGCTATCTTCAACTACGCCACGAAGAAAGCCGGCGGCTACATCGACGTCGACGAATTCAAACTGCTTTAATTGACTACGAATTTCACAAATTACACGAATTTTCCAAGTCCTTGATCATCAATGGCTATTTAATTCGTATAATTCGTGAAATTCGTAGTCGTTAATTATATAACAGTCTCTTTATTTCCCCACCAGTTCTTTCTTGTGAGACACCCGCACGAAGACGGGGATAAACTCCTTGTGCACCTTGGTAGTGACGGTCTGTCCGCCCTCGAAGTGCTCAGCCGTATGGACTTCCTCCCATCCGCCTTTAGACTTCGGGAGATAGGTCTTCCATTCTGTGACACCAGGCTCTGTGATCGGACTGACAAGCAGCGCAGGACCGAACATATACTCGTACTTCTGTTGCAGGGCCATAGGATCATCAGCAAAGTCGAACACTAACGGACGCATCAGTGTGTAGCCCTCTTTCGATACCCGCTCTGCACATTTCTTAATATAAGGCAGCAGATGCTCACGCTCTTCCAGACTCAACTTAAAGAGCTGCTGGGCCTCCTTACCATAGTTCCAAGGCTCCGTATTACTCATATAGCCATGCACTCGCATCAGGGGCAGATAGACACTCGTCTGAATCCAGCGCAGCATCCTTTCGATATAATCCTGATTGGTGTACTGGTCGCCAGGACGGAAGAAACCACCTGCATCATACGTCCACCAGGGGATACCAGCGGCCTGCATGCCTAAGCCTGCCGTGATCTGACGACGGAAGGTCTCCCAGTCGTTGCCCACATCACCGCTCCACATCGCAGAACCATAGCGCTGGATGCCAGGGAATCCGCAACGGGTAAGGATCATCGGCTCCTTGCCGGCCTTCACCAGTCCTTCATAGACGGTCTTGTTTACCAGCAGGGGATAGACATTGCGCACCAGTTCGCCACTCCATTTGCCATTGTTCACCCGACGGCCTGCCAAGTCGTCGTTCTCAGGCTCTGTCGCATCCTGCCACCAGGCATCGATGCCTAAGGGCACCAAGCGCTCGTTGAAGTTCTTCCAATAGGCTGCAGCTGCGTCTGGATTGAAGAAATCGATCCAGTCGGTATTGGGGATATAGTAGTTGTCCTGCACCATCTGACGACCTACGGTGGAGTTCTTGTCAATCTTCGACCACACGCTCACCATCAGTCGGATATCCATCTTGTGGAGGCTGTCTGTGAGGGCCTTGGGATCAGGATAGTACTGCTCATCAAACTGCATCGAGTTCCAGCCGTATTTGCCCCAATATTGCCAGTCCTGTACAATCACGCTGATGGGCATCTCTTCCTTCTTGAAACGGTTCGCTGTCTGGAGGATCTCTTCAGAGGAATGGAAGCGTTCGCGGCAGTGGATATAGCCGAGGGCCCATTCCGGCATGGGAGGACACTGGCCTGTCAGTTCCCTGTAGGTGGCGATGATCTCATCGGGCGTGCCCACGAATACGGTATAGTCGACGGCCTCTGCCAACGGTGAGCGGAAGGTGGTCTCATCGCGTACCAATCCGTATGAGAATTTGGGCTCGTCGCCTCTAGTGAGCTCTGCTGTGACATGATGACTGCCTTTCTCCAAATGCACGATGGCAGAGGCCGTGGGCGGCAG
This sequence comes from uncultured Prevotellaceae bacterium, assembly GCA_902785945.1. GTDB lineage: Bacteria > Bacteroidota > Bacteroidia > Bacteroidales > Bacteroidaceae > Prevotella. The sequence continues at coordinate 52,679 of CADAAR010000005.1, read as the reverse complement.
CCACATGTTCTGCATCTCGATGACGGTCTTGCCGTCGATGGCGAGGTTATGTCTGCGGGCCATCTTCTGGCCGACATCCAGCATGATTCTGTAATCTCCTGTCTCATTAGCTGTGAAATCCACCGTGTAGATATTTCGCTGTCGTACCTCACGCCGGCCACCTTCGGTCGTGGTGACATTCACCACTTCACTGGTGCCAGTAGCTTCCTGTTTGTTGAGCGGCCAACCTCTGTAATCGCAGGGATTGAAATCCGTCAGTCCGTAGTTGTTCCACAAGATGCCATAGCCCTTGCTTGAAATGAGCATGGGGATGGAGATCTGCGTGTTCACCTGCGTCAGTCTGCGAGAGAGACCACGCACATTGCTATAGCCGTCCTGGAACTGTCCGAGGCCGTATAGGTATTCGTCTTTGGGTGAGTCAAAGGTCAGCGTGGCTTCATAGAAACCAGGGTTCTGGGAATACGCTGATGTATTGAATTGCTTTAGCGTATGCTTAGTGGCAGTGAAAAACACCTTGCCGCGCTTGTCCTTGATGCGAAGGATACGGTTGACGGTGTCATTCTCTACAACCACGTTGCAGTTTTTTACCTCGTCATGTTTCACATAGAGCCAGTCGGGTAGTTGACTCACCAGATTTTTCTTCTTCCCCTTTGGGATGTACTGGATTCTGACGGCATTCTTGGCGACGGGCTTGACAACCAGATCACCCGAAGTGTAAGTGACGGCATCCCTGATGGTGTGAGCTTGGACATCTGTGACATTTTGAGCTTGGACATTCAAACTCACTGCTCCGAGCAGCAGGCCGATGGCAGATAGAATAGTTCTTTTCATATTGTTAGTTTTTTGATGTAATCGCGCTTATCGGATGCAAAGATACATATAAATTCTTAAAAAGAAGACTTCTTGTTTCAAAAAGTCGCTTTTTATTTGGCTTTTCATCGATTTATTTGTATCTTTGTGCCCAAGAAGATAACTAACAATAAAAAAAGACAATGAAAAAAGTACTGATTTCGATGGTTATGGCTTGTGTCTCAATGAGTGTGATGGCACAGCAGAAACCAGCTATTCCCCGTGATGAAGCCTTAGAGGCAAAAGTAGAGAAGACACTCGCCAAGATGACGCTCGACGAGAAGATCGGACAGATGCTCGAATTGAATCTCGATGTGATGGGTAAGATGACGGTCGAGAATGCAAAGGTTGACCGTGAGAAGGTTCGTAGTGTGCTGCAGCAGTATGGCAGGTCGAAAGAAGAGGTTGATGCGACGCTGAAAAAGACCGATCAGCAGATTATCGACCAGTTGGGTGCCTTCCCCATAGATATCTACCAAGGCGAGACAAGACGTCTCTGGAAGATTAACGAGACGATGCTCGATACGCTGATCTCGAAATGGAAGGTGGGTTCTATCCTGAATGCTCCAGGCTCAAGTGCTGCACGTGTAGACCAGTGGCTGGAGTGGATCCGCCTCATTCAGGAAAAGTCAATGAAGTATCTGGGCATTCCTGATATCTATGGTCTCGACCATAACCACGGTGTAACCTATACCCAGGGTGGCACGCTCTTCCCACAACCTATCAACCTGGGTGCTACGTTCAATACCGAACTGGCGCGTATTGGTGCAGAAATCACAGCATACGAAAGTCGTGCCTCTAACTGTCCTTGGGTGTATAACCCTGTGGTGGATCTGAGTCGCGATCCCCGTTGGCCTCGTGTGTGGGAGAGCTTTGGCGAGGATGCCATCGTCAATTCAAAGATGGTGGTGGCTGAGATCAAGGGTTATCAGGGTGATGATAACAATCACATCGACCAGTATCACGTAGGTACCAGTACCAAGCACTATTTCGCCTACGGAGCTCCCTGGTCTGGTAAGGATCGTACGCCTGCCTACCTGTCTCCGCAGATGATCCGTGAGAAATATTTCGAGCCTTTCAAGCAGGCTGCCCTCGCTGGTACGTTGACCATGATGGTGAACTCAGCCTCTATCAACGGTGTACCCGTCCATGCCAGTTATGAGTATCTCACCAAGTGGCTGAAGGAGGATCTGCAATGGGATGGCTTCCTTGTGACAGACTGGGCAGATATCAACAACCTCTATTCTCGCGAACATGTGGCGAAGGACAAAAAGGATGCCATTCGTATCGCCATCAATGCAGGTATCGATATGTCGATGGATCCCTATAGTGTGGAGTTCTGTATCCTGCTGAAGGAACTTGTCAACGAAGGTAAGGTGAAGATGTCACGTATCGACGATGCCGTGCGCCGTATCCTGCGTGCCAAGTATCGTTTGGGTCTCTTCGAGAAACCAAACACAGGTGGCAAGGGCTACGAGAAGTTCGGTTCTGCTGAATTTGCGACTGCTTCCCTCAAAGCTGCTGAGGAATCAATGGTTCTCCTTAAGAATGAAGGTAATATCCTGCCGTTGGCGAAGGGTAAGAAGATTCTGTTGACAGGTCCTAATGCCAATCAGATGCGCTGTCTGCATGGTGGCTGGAGCTATACCTGGCAGGGCTCGAAGGCAGAACACCTCTCTGAGAAATACAACACCATCTACGAGGCTCTCTGTAATAAATATGGTAAGCAGAATATCATCATCGAACAGGGCGTAACCTATAACGAGGATGGTGCCTACTATGTAGAGAATGCACCAGAAATAGAAAAGGCGGTGGCTGCTGCAGCTAATGCGGATATCATCATCGCTGCCATTGGTGAGAATTCTTACACAGAAACGCCTGGCAACCTCACCGACCTCTGGCTCTCTGAGAACCAGCGAAACCTCGTGAAGGAACTGGCCAAGACGGGTAAACCTGTCATCCTCGTACTCAACGAAGGTCGTCCACGCCTCATTGCTGACATCGAACCATTGGCAAAAGCCGTAGTGGATATCCTCATTCCTGGCAACTATGGTGGTGATGCCCTCGCTAATCTCTTGGCTGGCGATACCAACTTCTCTGGTAAGATGCCTTATACCTATCCGCGTGAGATAAACTCCCTTAATACCTATGATTATAAGGTCAGCGAGGAAGTGGGCACGATGGCAGGTGCTTATAACTACGATGCGAAAGTGTCGTTGCAGTGGCCCTTTGGCTACGGTCTGAGCTATACCACTTTCGACTATGCCAACCTGAAGGTCGACAAGACCTCCTTCACGTCTGACGATATCCTGACAGTGAGTGTCGATGTGAAGAATACGGGTAGTCGTGCTGGTAAGGAGGCTGTGCTGTTGTATAGCAGTGATCTTGTGGCCTCAATCGTGCCTGACAACAAGCGTCTGCGTGACTTTACGAAGATTGAGTTGCAACCTGGAGAGACTAAGACCGTTACCTTCCAACTTCCAGCCAAGAACCTCGCATTTGTCAATGCCGACGGAAAGTGGACACTCGAAGAAGGTGATTTTGAATTTAAGATTGGCAAGCTGACGCAGAAAGTTCAGTGTACCAGTACCAAGATCTGGGATACGCCAAACATCTGATTTCTATCGTCTTTATTGACGAATTGTAACTTATTTTAAAGTTTTTCTATCTTTTTGTCGTTTGTTTGAAAGAAATGTTGTAATTTTGCATCCGCATAAACTTAACATTTCAACTTCAAACAAATGACAAAATGAGAAAACAAAGTTTTATGTGGCGAACGCTGGCAGTAGCACTGGCAGTGTTCAGCAGTGTGGCCGCTATGGGTCAACAAAAGAGTTCTGAAACAGACTGGATGAAAGATTTCACAAGTCGTATCACGCTCAACGGTTATGCACAGGGAGGCTGGAGTTATCAGAATCCCAACGACAAGGCAACCAACAGTTATAACCTTAAACGCACACTTCTTTGGGCTAAGGCCCGCATCACTGACCGCTGGTCATTTATGTTTATGCACGATTTCTCCAGCGTGGTTCAGGAGTATTACACCGATTATCGAATCTCCAACGACAATGCCTTGACCGTCCGTATTGGACAGTTCAAGCACTCTTATACGATGGAGAATCCGATGTCACCAACACAACTCGAGCTTATCGACGTCTATTCGCAGGCCGTGCTCTATCTGGCTGGTGAAGGACCTGATCCCCTGAATGGCGTGAATTATGGCCGTGATATGGGTGTTGAGATTTACGGTGACCTGTTCAAGGGCTTCTTGCGCTATAACCTCGCGCTAATGAGCGGACAGGGTATCAACCGTAAGGATAATAATAATCAGAAAGACTTTATCGCCAAACTCGAAGTGAGACCGTTCGATGGTCTTCGCATCGTGGGCTCTGGCTATCTGGGCACTGGCAATGCTGTGGGCAAGGCTGCATGGAACCCTGATATCCAGGTAGGCGACAACTATAAGCGCAACCGCTACAGTGTGGGTGCCGAATACAAGACTGTGGCTTATTCTCCTGGTCAGTACAAGGAGGCTCGTCCTGCCAGTATCCGTGCTGAGTGGCTCGGTGGTGAGGATGGCGAAGTAGGCAGCAAAGGTGGTTATGTCACCACTACGATTCCTGTGGCTGGTGCCCTCGACCTCGTGGCTTCTGGTGAGACCTACGACCGCAACACTTCTGTGGACGGCTGGGATCAGACCAATCTGACCATCGGTCTGCAGTATTGGTTCTATAAGAAGTGCCGTGTTCAGCTGCAGTACACGCGTTGCCTCTGTGGTGAGAACATTAGCTCCAAAGATTATGATTGGCTCCAAGCCCAAGTTCAAGTTGCATTCTAAACACACATAGTTATGATTATTAAGGTTTTATTGACGATAATTTTTCTGGTCGTGATGGTAGGTGTGGGTGTGTACTCACGCAAGCAGGCCAGCAGTGTTGACGGTTTTGTATTAGGTGGTCGTGCCGTAGGTCCCTGGCTCACGGCTTTCGCCTTTGGTACTTCTTATTTCTCGGCAGTGGTCTTCGTGGGCTATGCCGGACAGTTCGGATGGAAATACGGTATGTCGAGTGCCTGGATTGGTATCGGTAATGCCATTATCGGCTCGCTTTTAGCCTGGCTGATTCTGGGTCGTCGCACGAAGTTGATGACGCAGCATATCGAGAGCCGTACGATGCCTGATTTCTTTGGCACCCGTTTCAGCGATCAGGGTTTGCGCGTAACAGCTTCTGTCATTGCCTTCGTATTCCTGATTCCTTATACTGCAGGTGTATACAGCGGTATCTCTCGTCTTTTCGAGATGGGCTTCGATATTCCTTATGAGTATTGTGTTATCATCATGTCTATTCTTACAGCTGTCTATGTCATCATTGGTGGCTACAAGGCTACAGCCATGAACGACTTCATTCAGGGTATCATCATGCTCTTTGGTATCGTAGCCGTGATCCTCGCTGTGCTGAATGCACAGGGTGGTTTGGCTGCTGCCATCGACAAACTGGCTGTTATTCCTTCTGATGCCGATCCTAATGTAAATGGTGGCTTCGCCTCGTGGTTCGGACCTGATCCGTGGGGACTGCTGGGTGTGGTCATCCTGACATCGCTGGGTACGATGGGCTTGCCTCAGATGGTGGGTAAGTTCTATTCGATTACCGACGAGAATGCCATCAAGCGTGGTACGGTCATTTCTACCATCTTCGCCTTCATTGTGGCTGGTGGTTGTTACTTCCTCGGTGGTTTCGGTCGTCTGTATGATCCGGTGATCAACGAGGCAACGGGTAAGATTGCTTTCGACTCCATCGTACCTGCCATGCTTGTTACACTGCCCGATGTGCTCATCGCCCTCGTGGTGCTGCTGGTGCTTTCGGCTTCTATGTCGACGCTGGCATCGTTGGTGCTTACGTCTTCTTCGACGATGACGCTCGACCTGATCTATCGCGACAAGAAATCGTTGCCTGGTGAGGTGGAGGAAGGTACCATCGACGATATCGTGGCTGAGAAGATTGAGCGTCGTAAGGTGGTGGTGATGCGTGTGTTGATCATGTTCTTCATCGTCATCTCGCTGCTCATCGCCCTGAATCCGCCTACGTTCATTGCCCAGCTCATGGGTATCTCTTGGGGTGCACTGGCTGGTGCTTTCCTCGCACCGTTCATGCTGGGTCTCTACTGGCGTGGCGTTACCACAGCCTCTGTATGGGCTTGTTTCATCTGGGGCGTAGGCCTCACGGTTATCAACATGCTTGCCGGCAACCCCATCAATCCTATCAACTGCGGTGCCATCGCTATGGTAGGCGGCTTCCCAGTAGTCTGGATCGTCAGCCTCCTGACCAAGAAGCTTCCTAAGCAGACAGTCGATACTATTTTCGAGTGTTATAAGTAGTTTGCAACCAAGTTGCAGAAAATGTGCCGTATCTTTGCACCGCGAAATTAAAAGAAAGCAAAGATATGGCACATTCTCATGAACATAATCATCATTGCGAGAGCTGCTCTCACGAGCACGAGCATCATCACGAAGAGCATTCGTTGAAGCACCAGCTCTGGCTCATCATCATTACCATTGTATTATTGATCATTGCCGTCCTCATCGAGCATGATCAATTCTCTTACCTCTTACCTCTCACCTCTCACCTCTCAAAGTGGCAGCTGCTACTTGTTTACCTCGTACCTTATTTATTAATAGGCCACGAAACGCTCCATGAAGCATGGGAGGGCATTACTGAGGGCGAGATGTTCAATGAACATTTCCTCATGTCTATCGCCACCATCGGTGCCCTTTGTATCGGTTTCCTGCCAGGCGCTGAGACGGAGTTTCCTGAGGCGGTCTTCGTCATGCTCTTCTTCCAGATTGGCGAACTCTTCGAGGGCTATGCCGAGGGTAAGAGCCGTGATAGCATCGCTCATTTGATGGACATCAGGCCCGACATCGCTCACATGGAAGATGGGAAAGTCGTTTCTCCTGAGTCTGTCGAAGTCGGCTCTATTATTGTGATTCGTCCTGGTGAGAAAGTTCCTTTGGATGGCGTCATCGTCGAGGGAACATCCGCTTTGAATACCGTTGCCTTGACAGGTGAGTCTTTGCCTCGCGATGTGAATGCAGGCGACGAGGTCATCTCTGGCTGTGTCAATCTCTCTGGTGTCTTGCTTGTTCGTACCACGAAGGCTTTTGGCGAGAGCACCGTCTCTAAGATCATCAGCCTTGTGGAGAACGCCGGCGAGCGCAAATCGCAGAGCGAGACTTTCATCACCCGTTTTGCCCGTATCTATACGCCCATCGTGGTTTTCGCAGCCTTGGCCCTCGCCATCCTGCCTATGCTCTTTGGTGGTAACTTCGCTACATGGCTGTATAGGGCCTTGATGTTCCTTGTTGTCTCTTGTCCCTGTGCTCTTGTTATTAGCGTGCCTCTTACGTTCTTTGGTGGTATTGGTGGTGCTTCGCGTAAGGGTATCCTCATCAAGGGTGCCAACTATATGGATGTCTTGGCTAAGGTCGATACTGTGGTCTTCGATAAGACAGGCACGCTTACGCATGGCCAGTTTGCCGTTGAGGCTGTTCATCCTGACACCTGCGACGAACATCAGTTGCTTCACCTCGCTGCCCATGTTGAACATTTCTCCACCCATCCCATTGGCGCAGCCCTGCGCGATGCCTTCCCTGATGAAGCCACCGATGGTTGTCGGGTCAGTGATGTTGAGGAAATAGCAGGTCACGGCATCCGTGCGAGGGTAGGGGACAAAATCGTTTGCGTGGGCAACACGAAGATGATGGAAGCCGTTGGCGCCAAATGGCACGATTGTCATCACGTTGGCACCATCATTCACGTCGCCATCGATGGTCAGTATGCAGGACATATCGTCATCAACGATCAGATCAAGTCGGATAGTGCTGAGGCTATTTCCCAACTACAAGCCTTTGGTATCAACAAGACCATCATGCTTACTGGCGATCGCAAGGAAGTGGCCGACCATGTGGCGCAGACGCTCCACCTCTCTGAATACCACGCTGAGCTCCTTCCTGCGGATAAAGTGGCTCAGGTTGAAAAATTAAGGAATTTTGCCTTCGTGGGCGATGGCATCAACGATGCGCCTGTTCTGGCTCGTGCCGATGTGGGCATTGCGATGGGTGGTCTTGGCTCTGATGCTGCCATCGAGGCTGCCGACGTGGTGCTGATGGACGATAAACCCTCGAAGATTGCCCTCGCCATTCGTATCGCCCGTCGTACTTTGTTGATTGCCCGTCAGAATGTGTGGTTTGCCATCGGTGTCAAGGTGGCTGTACTCATCCTCGCCACTTTCGGACTTGCTACGATGTGGCTGGCAGTTTTTGCCGACGTGGGTGTCACCGTTCTTGCTGTTCTTAACGCCATGCGTGCTTTAAAATAGAAGATATGCCTGTATATCAATTAGACGATAAACTCTGGTTTCCTGACCCTCATTTGGGCGAAGAAGATGGCTTGGTAGCCGTTGGTGGCGACCTTTCCGTCGACCGTCTGCTGCTGGCTTATTCCAACGGCTTCTTCCCATGGTTCTCATTCCGCACCCAGCACCAGCCCCTTTGGTACTGTCCTCTGCAGCGCTTCGTCATTTTCCCAAGGGAGATTCACGTCAGCCATTCTATGCGACAACTCTACCGTCAGGATCGTTACAGAGTTACCCTCAACACGGATTTTGATGGCGTGATTCGTGGTTGTGCCACAGCGCAGAACCGCAATACGGAGGATGGCGCCTGGCTCGGTCCTGATATTATCAAGGCCTATACCGAACTCCATCGTCAGGGGTTTGCTGCGAGTGTCGAAGTATGGGAGAAACAAGAAACTGACGATTGTTTGGTGGGCGGACTCTATGGCGTCAATCTAGGTAGAGCGTTCTTTGGTGAGAGCATGTTCTCGCTGATGCCCAGCGCCTCGAAACTCGCCCTTATCTATCTTGCCCGGATGTTCGATCATCTTGGCGGTCTCATGATCGACTGTCAGTTTGAAACGCCCCACCTCCGCAGCATGGGAGGCCGTTATATCCCTTACGAAGAATACATCGCCCTCATCCGCAAGCGGTAATCGTCTTTTTGCGGGCTTCGCGCCAACGGGGGAAGTATTGGTCCATCAAGGCATGGAAACGGGCGTTATGACTAGGCTCCAACAGATGACACAACTCATGAACCACCACATGCTCCACGCACCAGTCAGGCAATAACAAAACATACATCGAGATGCAGATGCTGCGATCTTTCACATTACACTGTCCCCAGCGTGAGATGGTAGGTTTGTAATATATCCTTGAGGGACTCACTCTCATGATCTTTGCATAATGATCTATCATTGGTTCCACCAGTGCTTTCAGTCGCTTTAGCGCCTCTTCTTTCTGCGCCTTTGTGGTCAAGGGCAACTGATTGTAGAAGTCGGTGCGTTTCTGTTGTTTTTCCAAAACCCTTTTTCTGGCCTTGCTGATCCAATCGCTATGTTCCTCGATAAACGCCTCCACCCGCTTTCTCGGCAGTCCGATAGGTGCCGACACATGCACATCGCCATTCTTCACGATGCGCATCGACAGCCTGCTCGTTCTTCTATATGTCACCTCTATGTTCATTCTATTGCAAAAATAGTCATTTTCGCTTATATTACAAAACAATTGGGCAGTTTTTCGCTCAAAAGTGAATATCTTCAACTAATATCCTGAACGCATCACAAAAAAAAGCTTCCCACGTGGAAGTTTTTTTGTTAACAGTGCGTGAAAATCTTACCTGATAAAAAAATAAAGTCTTTTTACGTTTTCAAAAATATCCTTAACGCTCGCGAAATTAAATCTTAACCGAAAATTTCCCGAAAATGAACGAAAAAAAAATTTTGCGTTAAGAGTTTTTGTTTTTTGCGTTAAGAGTTTTTTGTTTTTCCGTTAAGGTTTTTTCGTTTGGGCGTTAAGACTTTCTTGTTTTGATGTTAAGGTTAGCGGTTTAATGTGTTAAGGTTAGCCGTTAGTTTTGTTAAGCTTTGCCGTTGGCTTTGTTAAGATTTGTTGTCCCCCTGTTAGCATGCATTTCCGTTGTTGTTAAGATTCGGCTCAGCGCGTGCGAGGGATTTCTCCTGACAATACAGAGAAAAAGTGCATGGGCACTAAAGTTCCTGTCCAATCCAAAAGCCATTTTTGGCTCTCTTTCCATGCCTTGGCTGAAAATTTTCCATAGGGTGAAGTGGGCGGTTTTCCATAACCTTTTGATTTACAACAGTTTTTAATTTTTCATCGTTTAAATATTTTCCATAGGTAGCTGATACAACCTATTGAAAAAAGTCGTAACTTTGCAACCGAGAAATAATGAATAATTGATAACTGTGTTTGCAAGATCATTGTACATATTCATAATAGGCATTCTGATGGTTGCTTGTAGTCAGCAACAGCAGAAGTCACAGACGGCAGCAGGTTGTCTGGAGGAGGCTGAGGCTGCTTTGGCCAACGACAGCATCCGTCAGGGTGAGACTTTGCTGCGAAAGGCCATACAACTGTCGGAAGCGTCAGAGGATTGGCATACCAATTATATCGCGTACCAGCGATTGGCTTCAAGCTTGTCGCAGGGCAATCCCGAGAAAGCATTGCAACTGATGAAGAAAGCCTTGACCATTTATGAACAGCATCCCGACGATGAACGCAATAATGTCATGTTACTCGACTATGCAGGCACTTACGCCGCACAAGTGGCCTTCAATACTGAAAGCTCATACGACGAAGCACTTGATTTCATCAACCGCGCATACAATATCGCTGAGAAACAACAGATGACTGATTTGATGTGTCAGACACTCACCAGTCTTGCAAACATCGCGTGGGCCAAGGAAGATTATCGCCAAGCACTCGACTATGCCCATCGGGCAGATTCAACAGCGACAACCGACCTGCGACCTGGCACATTACAAGTGCTGGCCCGCAGTTACCTCAGCCTTAACATGCTCGATTCTGCAGAAACCATCTATCGGCAGATTGATCCAAGCGACGATGTCCATCTGGCCTATATCGTGCAGAGTAACCTCGCGAAGATTGCGCTCCGACGGATAGGCGCCACACAGATCGAGGATAGTTTGGACGAGGCCTTTGATCAGATAGAGGACATCTATTACAAAGCGCTTGAACAGAAAGACCAGTATTATCAGGAAACGTTGCGTCAGGAAATGGAGAACCAGCAGCTGGAATACCGCTCAAAGATGTATGGTCGTACACTCCTGATTGTCATCATTGCTGCAGTCATTATCCTTTTTGCGGTAGTGCTGGCACTTCGCTATCGCATCCGTATGCAGGAACAGGAAAGACGTCGGCTCCAGCAGGAGACAGAGCATCAGAAGATCTTGTTACATCAGACAAATGAAGTAGTAGCATTCCTGCAGAACTTTATCCTCGAACGGACGGAGGTGCTGAAGAAACTCAACCAAAGCGGCGATTCGCTCATTACCCTCCATCCGCACGATTGGAGTGAGATAGAGCGTACGCTTAACGCCATCGATGGTGACCGCTTTGCCAAAATACGTGAACAATACCCCACTATGCAGGAAGACGACATCCGTCTGTGTATCCTCACACGACTCGGCCTTAGCAACCGCACCATCGGCAACATCTACTGCATCACCGTCTCAGCCGTCCAGCATCGCAAACTCAAACTGAAGAAAGATGTGTTCGGAGATAGCAATCCTGACATTACGCTGGAACAGATACTAAATAGCAAATAATAATAAATACAATAACAGCAATGAAGAAACTATTATTCTTATTTTTATTGACGCTCTCGCCAATGTTAGCAAGCGCTCAGACAGCATCGGATGTGCAGTATAGCGGTAGCTCCGATTACCTTCCTTTTGTGAATATGGGCAAGCAGTGGAATGTGGTCAGTACTGTCGTTAACTCGAACTCTTCCTGCCATTTTGAAAGATATCGGATATCCGAGGAAATAGAGCGTGATAGTAAGACGTATTTCAAGGTATTACGAAGTGAGGACGATCTTTCTGTGATGCATGATGCAGGGTTGTATCGTGAGGAAAACCGTAGGGTGTATAAGTACGACGAAATGGCGGGCAGGGACGTCATGCTGTATGACTTCTCGCTCAAAGAGGGCGACACTTTCACATACGAGATAGGCATCGGCAATTCTGTGAACTGTAAGGTACTGAAACAAGGATGGCTGAATGACGGACCCATGGTCGTGTTGCCTTATAATTCTTCCGACACATTGTATAGTAATCGTCATCTACGCACATGGACTATCGGTCGTGACAACGGATCGGGCGTATATGATGAGATCACTACTTGGGTGGAATGTGTCGGAGCCCTTGAAAATATGTTTAGTCCATTTACAAGCGGGGAAAGTTATCGTCTGGCTTACATAGATTATCATTCTGATATGTGGGACAAAAATTCATATCTGCCTTTTTCTATTTGTGACATCTATGACGTGCGTGGTCAAATTCATGGCTGTGATCTGCCTAAAACCGCTAAAGAGAATCCGGGAAGTGACTGGCATGAGCAGCTTACTTACGAATTGGAAGGCAACCGTCTACATGTCTATGGACAAATATTTAGTTCATGCGGTAACACCTATGTTTATATCAGAGAGGAGTCAACTGATGATCCATTAGTGCGTAAACTTCATTTTGAAGAACGAGATGTCGAGCCAATTCCGACTTGTATAGGCGGTTTATATACCACCAACTTCTATGTTCCTGGCTTCGACCCGAATTTTGACTATATCGTTGTAGATGATCAAGGCGTGGAGCATCCCGTTATCAACAAGACACCACAGATGGCTTATCGTCCATTTATCGAAGAAGGTAAAGTATGGAAGGTGGGAACTGTTTCGGGAAATCCTGTGCAAGTAGTTGACCACTACTACTTCGATGGCGAAACTATCATCGACGGAAAGACCTGCAGGCAGATGATGTGCCAACGATATGTTAGTCCTGACTTCTCAGATGACTATTGGACCCCAGAACCTTCCCTGACCAAAGTGGGAGCGTGGTACGAGGAGAATCAGAAAGTGTACTTTTACGACGAGGAAAGACAGTTTATGAGGCTGATGTATGACTTCTCTCTCAATGCCAGTGACACCCTGCGGATTGATGATATTAGCTATGTGATAAGGTCAAAGCAGACTGGAGGGTTAGAAGGTTTCAAAGGCGTTTATAGAGATATCGTATCGTGGGTTGACGGAATCCCCTATAACAATACCACTTGGTTGGAAGGTGTCGGAGATATAAATGGGCCGACCAGAAATCCATGTAATCCGATATTAGGCGATCCTGTACCGGAGTTCCTGATGTCGTGTACCGTTGGCGATGAAGTCATCTATCTTAACGACGAATATGAGGATGGGGCTACTCCTGAAGCCGCAGGAGCTCGGAAAAACCACTTCGATTTCTCCCATACGATAAAGACAAAGCCAAAAGCACCGAGAAGGAGCTCGGAAGAATCATCTCTGTATGGCGAATACAACGACCAAAGGTTAGGCATTAATCTTAACCCGCTCGACGATGCCTATCTGGTACGCATTACTGACGAATCAGGCAAAGTGGTCTACGAGAAAGCCGTCAATGCAGGCAACATCGTTGGTCTAAATGTCGACATCTCTGCCTACGAAAAAGGCCGCTACACCGTAACCGTGGAGAATAGCAATGAGGCGTTCACTGGCCAATTCGATGCGCAGATAACTGGAATCAAAACAATAACAAATAATAAGGTGGAAACCAGACCTTCTATCTACAACCTTCACGGCCAGCGACTCAGTTCCCTGCAAAAGGGATTGAATATCGTAAATGGACAGAAGATTTTTGTAAAATGAAGAATAAAAGTCGTATCTTTGCACAAAGTTTGTTAAAAAGTTCCCTCTCTTGTGTAAGATTTCCGAAGATTCGAGTTGTATTATATAAAAGGTAATAAATAGACATATGAAAAAGAGTTGTGTTTTATGGATATTCGCAATGCTGATGCTGGCTGTCGGCATGAGCAGTTGCGGTAGTTTTGACAACAGCAGCCAGCCAACGGAGGCGAACGCTGCCGAAGTTAGTAACGTCAGGAATTCCGGCTGCATGAACGAACCCCGTGCTGAAGGCCTGCCAGACAAGGTTCTTGTGATGAAAAAGGATGGCGACATCATAACATGTGAATTGCAGGGGTATTATACGAATTGTGCTGCTGAATATTTCGATATTCAGACGGAATATGCGAAAGGAAAGGGTGCTCCCGATTCATTGTTCGTCGATGTGAGTCCCGTCATCCCGTCAGAAGCCGACTGCACATGTCCCTTCACCGTCTATTTCACTATCCGCGACATGAAGGCCGACAGCTTTTATCTCAGCTGCTGGCTTTATTCAGGCATGGTCTCATTTAAGGAGTCTAACGAGGTGAGAGTGGAAATCAGTAGTGAACTCGTGAAACTCGATGACGATTCGCGCTATTACCTCTATATGCCCAGTCAGCAGGCTATGCTGCGAGGATTGAAAATTGAAGGTAAAGATGAGTATCGGATTCCTTCAACCGTCAACTATAATGGACAGGACTACAATGTCGTGTCTTTCATTGGGGATGTATTTTATGGAAAGGAAGTCAAGAAACTGTTCTTGCCAAGAACTATCCAGAGGATCGGTGAGGATAACGCTGAGTTTAATAACGCTTTCAACAATGCCTTTCCCCTTCTGGAAACAATCGAGGTGGAGCCTGGCAGCCGTATGTTTAGTCTGGTTGACGGCGTGCTTTACTCCAGTAACCAAAAAAGCCTTTACTGCCTTCCCGCTGCCAGCAAACGCACGAGTTATACGGTGGTAGACGGTGTGGAAAGGATTTGCCAGCGTGCTTTTGCCAATTGCACGAATCTGAAGTCAATCCGGCTTCCTGAGTCTGTGTCAGTCATCAGACCTTATGCTTTCGAATCCTGTAAGAATCTGGAGTCTATCTATATCTTAGGCAAACTTGATCGGAACATGACCAACCATTGGAGCTTTGTGATTGACTATTGGAGCTATCTGGAAACGAATCCTACGTCTATGCCCACACTCTATGTTCCAGAGTCTGAGATTGCCTTTATCAAGACAATATACGACGGAACGGTGCTTCCGCTGCCATAAAACCTTTACGTGCAAGATTTGAAATGAAGAAACTATTGATACTTATGGCCATTGTCTGCTGGACGGCAGACTTGATGGCTCAAAACCAAACAGGCAGGTTATCCATCAAGCCAATGGTAGGCGTGAACTTTTCAGGTTTCGGCAACGCTACTGCAGACATCTATAGCATGAAGGTGGGATTTACAGGCGGAGCCGAACTTGAATATAGCATCAATCCTATTCTTGGATTGTCGTTAGGGCTCATCTATTCTCAGGAAGGAGCGAAGATTGACGGTACACTGGATGGGGTGGTAATAGATGACAACGGTGACAGATGGATGACCTCGACAAGTATGGACGGCAAACTGAACTGCAGCTATCTGAATCTGCCACTGTTAGCCAATTTCAATATCCCAGCCATCAAAGGTCTGACGTATAAGGTGGGTATTCAGGTCGGTATACTTACAAGTGACAAAATGTCGGCGGAAGGAATGATTGTCATGCTCAATACGAATTATTTTCCAAGTAGTTCCTATATCATCAGTGATGGCCGAAGACCCAATCAGATAGTGGGCTATAAAACAGAAATGTCTGATGTCTGTAAATCCATTGACTTTGGCCTTCCGATAGGTCTGTCGTATGAATATAAGAATATCGTTCTAGATGCCCGTTATTATTTCGGCCTGACACAGATTGACAAGACAGACGATCCTGATACAGCGCGAAATCAGTACCTCAGTATCACGTTAGGTTATAAATTCCATCTTTAATTCACGAAGATAGTATGAATATGAATAAGATTTGGATTATCGCCATATTTGCGCTTGGATTCATGACATCTTGTAACGGCGATGACGACAGCAACAAGGTGAACGATGGAAACTTTATTGTTACCAGTCAGCCATCGTCTGTAGGCCTTACATCTGTTGTATTGGCAGGAGAATTCTATCCTGACAGAATACCATCAGCATACGGTACCCAATATACCCCACTAAGTCTGGGAATAGAGCTTTCGCTCACAGAAGCGTTCTATGATGGAAGTGTATACCCCGTTTATGCCCAAGGAATTCAGGGCAATCACATGGAAGTGACCCTTTACGGCCTCAGTCCCGACACGAAATATTATTACCGTGCATTTATCGACATGGGTACCATGAAACTGTACGGGGAGAAACTTTCCTTTTCGACTCCGGCTTTGCAGCTCGCCTGCAATGTCGACGATCCTGCAGACATCTCCTTCACCACAGCGTCTTTCACCATCCGCTCTAATGAGGTGGCTTCAGCATTATTGTCTCAGGGTTTCATCTTTGGTGTGGCCTACTCAACGAATAAAGATCTTTTCTCAAAGTCAATAAACAATGTCAACGACTGGACGGGAATTGTGTTCCAAAATATAGGATATACCAGCGAACCTGTCACAATAACCGCAAATGACCTGGAATCAGGACAAACGTATTACTATTGTGCTTACACAGCCAGCAAAGATTATACCGTCTGTCAGTTCGGTCCTGTGAAGAGTTTCACGACTGAAAGCATGGATGGACTACTAGCTATCGATGCTGTCAATGCAAAGTTCGTTGTGGCTGAAGTAACTGGTCACACAACGTTTCCAGAATCGGCAAAAGGTATCCGATACGTTTTCAACTATTCTCAGATTGATGTTAGTTATGCCACTCGAAACGAGGTCATTATGAACGTTGATGGTAACAGTCTTACGGCTGTGGTAAAGAATCTTAACCCGTGCCATCGTTACGAGTGTTGGATTTCCATCGTTCAAGATGGAAGTACGATAGCGCAAAGCGAGAAGAAGGAATTCGAAACCCAGAATCCTGGTGATTACATCCTATTAGACGATGCCACGGATATTACCGCCACCACAGCTGTCGTCAACTGCATGCTTTCTCCCTACGCTTTCGAAGGGGACCAAAGCGGTGCTCTTGTTTATTTCGCTCAGGACAAGAATAATCTGATCAGAATGACATCAACAAGACTCAATGGTGACCATCTGACGGCAGAGCTCACCGGTCTACAACCAAACACCACCTACTATTACTGTGCTCAGGCATTGTGTATCCTTAGTTTCGGCTTAGGCGATTGGTTCTATTCTGGCGTCAAGAGTTTCACGACCCTTCCAGAATAAATCTATGATTTTACCCCGGTACTAGACACCCAAATCAAAAACTTTGTCCATAGGAATCCACATCCCTACAGATTTGACATATTGCTCAGCTACGCGCTGCTCTATTTCGAAGCGGCCTCCATCGTCTTTGCCATCTCGAGATTCCTTCTCATGTAGTCGGCAAAGTCTTTGGAGTTCATCGGAGATTTCTTTGATTCTTCGATTTTCTTCATCGTACGCTCCATTGCTTCCTTGTGAAACTGATTTAAGAATGTCATTGCTCATTTAATTTTAAGTTTGTGCAAAGATAAACATTTATTTTGAGAACGGCAATCTTTTCGTCCTTTTTTTAGGCAATGGACATTTATTTAGGCTTTTGCTCACAAAAATTTTACCCCGATGTAACGTTAATTACTCCGAAAGTAATCATCAATACTTTCGGAGTAATTTTCAAAACTCTCGGAGTAATTCCTTTTTCTCCGAGTCAATTATGAACCCGTGGGTTCCATGAGTCGTTGAAACCAAAGATTGCCAAACAGCTTCACAGTGGCTGTTTTTTAATGCCTAATTATAAATAATAACCGAAAGATTTGGAAGATTACAGAAAAAATCCTATCTTTGCAACGTGAATGGAGAGTCCTTCACTTAATTATTAACCTCTAAATTTTGATGACTATGAGAATAATTCAGTTTTTCAAGAAATGTAGATTTGTGCGAAATCCGCACAAAAGGAGCAATTTTATGCTCCAAAATTTTGTAAATAATAGAAATTTCGCTATCTTTGCATCGCATTAGGCCTATGAAGTACAGTGAGCTACATCGCAGGTTTGTGAAAGCCGGTTGGACTTTTGACCATGCAGAAGGAAGCCATTACTTCTATACAAAAGATGGCGTGATGACGGAGCCGATACCTTATCATGGATCACATGAGATAGGAAAGGGCCTGGCGAATAAATTGATTAGAAAATATAAGGTATAGGATATGAAAAAGATCATCATGATAGTAGAGAAGTCAAAGGATTACTTTGATGCTTATTCTGAGAATTGTGACGGTATTTATGCAGCAGGAAACAGCATCGATGCCGTAAAGGCTGATGCTGAGAAAGCCATAAAATTGATCAAACAGACTCTTCCTGAGAAGCAATGGCCCAATGAGATAAAAGGCGATTACGAGATAGAGTGGAAGTTTGACGTGGCCAGTTTCTTGGAGTATTACTCCAGTTTCATGTCATTGGCAGGTATGGAGAAAATGACTGGTATTAACCAGAAACAATTGTCCAACTATTTGAATCATCGTGCCGTACCAAGAAAAAAGCAAACTGAGAGGATTCGTGAAGGCATACACAAATTTGCCCATGAATTATTGAGCATAACATTATAGGTATTCCCTTCTGATCAGCTCTGTGTGAGCGCAGAGATTTCATTCTATCGGCTTGATGTGATATCTTTCGCTTGTGTTGTACTCGCGGTCTTTATCTTTGCCGAAGTACTCAAGCAGATATTTCTTGCTCTTTTCTTTGGTTACTCGAATCAGCACTTCTCTGTAAGTTTCATGACCGTTTTCCAGATAACTCTCATAAGCATTAAAGGTTGTGGCCTTTTTGTCTTCGCTTTTCTTGATTAGCTTGAACGAAGAGACATTGCGATGGCTTTGAGCAATGTCGACATATAAGCTGTCAGTAGTGAATCGGAACAACAATTCTCCACTCTGAGACAGATAATTACCATTCAAATCGATAGCGTGTGCTTCAATGAAGCCACCCAACAATAGAGCAAATAACAGAAATTTTCTCATAAAAACCTTTTAATTATTCAATAAACTGCTGCAAAGATAGTGCAAATAGAATGAAACACCAAATTTATTTGAGAATTTCTGCGCTCTTTTAGTGTGGCTTTGGTTTGTTTCCCAGTTTCAACGAGTCCCATTTGTGCTGAAACTCTTCCTCTTTCATGCGTACTTCCTTTAACGCTTTCTTCCGACGGATATGGTCGTTTACTTTGTCACGTAGGGTAAGATTATAGACTAAGAGGAGTAATCCAAGAGGATTGATGCCAGCAGGCACGAACTTGGGCAACTTGTCGCGTTCTCTCTGCTGGGGCGAGGGTTTCAGTATCTGCGCCATGCGTTTTTCGAAACGTCGTTCGCCATAGATGACCACCTCGTGCAGCGCATTGGTGTTGGGAATCAGAAATATCGTATCGCCCTGTAGTTCTGACTTCAGCACGTAGCGGCGTTCAAAGTCGGAATGCAGGAAGTCGATACGACGGCAACTGTCAGGCACAACAAAGCAGCCATTCCACGAAGTGCGCAACTCCTGCCCATTGTCGGTACAGACCCTTACATCGCGTATGGGCACCTTCGACTCTACGTTGACTACAACCATTTGGCGCCGTGCCATGATTACAGACGATGGCATCAGCAACAGTATGATATGCACTATGGTAAAGTTCATTGCAGAAATGATGATAATAAAAACGAGGGCAAAAGTAGCCAAATCCACTCTTACTCCCAAACATTTTCAGACTCTTTACTGATTGTTCAAAAAGTTTGATTTAACTTATATAATTATGTTATATTTTACATAATTTTGGCGTTTTTGATAAAAAGCATTACCTTTGCAGAAAAATTAAACAGATACACTATGTATTTTACAGGTATTATCATCGCCATCATGACTTTTCTGACGATTGGCATCTGGCATCCGATTGTGATTAAGACAGAGTATTACTGGGGCACGAAGCCTTGGGTGATTTATCTGCTCGTGGGTTTGGTTTGCTGTGGAGCCGCGTTGTTTATCGAGAATATATATCTTTCATCGTTCTTGGGTGTGTTTGGCGCCTCAGCACTCTGGGGTATCGGAGAGCTGTTTTCTCAGAAACGACGTGTAGAGAAAGGCTGGTTTCCTAAGAATCCCAAGCGTACATACTAATTACTTTCTGACCTTATTGCAGAGGTACATGCCTGTGAGGATGAGCAGGGTGCCAATGAGGAAATAAATGGTGATGCGCTCGGAGAGGATGAGCCAGGCGAAGATCACGGTGGTGACAGGATTGAAGTAGACGTAGTTGGTGACGATGACGGCTCCCAATTTCTTTATGACCCAGTTCCACGCCAAGTAACAGAGCATGGAAGCAATGCAGCCCAAGAACAGCAGATTGGCCAATACGTCAGGACGCAATACCACGCTAAGTGACGGCAGGTCGGAATAGATCAGGAAATAGGGAATCATCGACAGCAGACCGTAGAAGAATACCTTACGCGTGATGAACAATGTGTCATAATGCTGGCCAGCAGGAATCATCAGCAGGGAATAGAACGCCCAGCAGAGACAGGCGCCAAAGGCCAAGGTGTCGCCCAAAGGTGACAAATGCAGCACAAAACGACCGTTGAGTACCACGATGACGACACCTATAGCCGCCATCACCGTGCCTGCAATCTGGATGCCATGCAGACGCATGGAACGATAGAACAGGGCAACGAGTAAGGCTGCAAACAGGGGACAGAGGCAGACAATCAGTGAGGTGTTGGTAGTGGTGGTGTAGATCATGGCGCTGTTTTCCATGAGGAAATAGAGCGAGCCACCCGTTATGCCCAATGCCACCATCAGCAGCTCGTGCTGCCACGAGGATGCAAACAATCGGAATCGCTTGCGGACAAGTGTATAGACAAGTAGCAGCAGATAGGCCATGATAAACCGCAGCACGAAGATCTGTGCTGCCGTCAGTCCGGCCATGAGCAACAGTTTGGTGAAGACAAATGTCACTCCCCATATTGCCACCACCAGAAAGGCTACCAGATGATATAAAAACCTGTTCATATAGTCAAGTCGACTGCAAAAGTACTATTTTTTTCAGAAAGAGACGGCTTTTTAGGCGAAATTTTGTATCTTTGCAATCTCAAAACGTAATATTAAACAACTATGATAGAACTAAAGAACGAACAGTTGGCGATTCGTGTCGCTGAGATGGGAGCCGAGCTCCAGAGTGTGAAAGACAGTAAGGGTAGGGAGTATATGTGGCAGGCTGGTGAAAAATGGCCGAGACATTCACCCATCCTGTTTCCGATTGTCTGTAGTGTGAATAACGATACTTATGTGGTAGATGGTCAGGAATATCATCTGCCCCGTCATGGGTTTGCACGTGATACGGCGTTTACCGTTATCAGTCAGACAGAAGAGAAGGTAACGCTGGCATTGCATGAGTCGGAGGAGTCGCTGAAGGTGTATCCCTATCGCTTTAACCTCGCCATTACCTATCGTTTGGAAGGCAACCAGATTCACGTTATCTGGCATGTGGAGAACACAGACTGCCAGGAGATTCATTTCCAGATAGGCGGTCATCCGGCCTTTAATGTGCCTGGTGGAAAACTGGAGGGTCAGATCAGACTTGATAACGATGAGCCGATGGACGTGCTGAAGAGTTATATCGACGGTAGTCACGACATGATAGAGGAGCCTTTGGAGGCTGATCAGGGCGTGATAGAGATCTGCAACAATTTCTTCCGTAACGATTCGGTGAAGATTCATAAGTGCCAGACACATCGCGCCATGCTGATGGATACGAATGGTGAGCCGGCAGTAACGGTGGACTACAAGACGCCTGTGATAGCCTTTTGGAGTCCGTATGACAAGCAGGCGCCGTTTGTCTGCATCGAGCCGTGGTATGGTCTTGGCGATCCCAGAGATTTCAAGGGCGAGTTCAAGGACAAGCCTCTGATGAACCATCTGCAGCCTGGTGCCTCGTTCATGAGCAGATATACCATCACGATCGGATAAATTATCAACTTAATATACCAACTTATGAAGAAGTACATGATGATGGCTGTCCTGATGATGGCTGCCGTAAGTGGTTCGGCACAGAGTAAGGCAGAGCCCTATTTCTCGTTCAGAGAGTTACCTAACATGCTGAAGTGGTGTCCTGCGCCTCCTGATACCGTCGGAGCGGCTTTCGCCTACGACATCATGCAGTATATGTGGGGTAAGGAGATGCGCCAGAATAAGGAACGTGTTGAAATCGCCATTCGCGATGCCACCTATAGTCTTGAATGTATCATGCAGGAATTCAGCGAGCCTTTGGGGCTGAAGATGTCTGAAGAGGAAACGCCTGAAATCTACAAGTTGCTCAAGGATTCGAAGGCTACCTGCGAGAACATCAGCAATTTCCCCAAGTTCTACTATAAGCGGATACGTCCGTTTATGCGTTTCCACGAACACACGGCGACGCCTCAGTTTGAGCCTGATCTGCGCAGGAACTTCTCCTATCCCTCAGGTCATACCATCCTTGGTTGGTGCTCGGCCTTATTGCTTGCGGAGATTAATCCGGAGCGCGCTGACACGATTCTGAAGCGTGGTATGATGTATGGCGAGAGTCGTGTTATTGTAGGTGCTCACTGGCAGAGCGATGTGGATGCTGGTCGTTTGGCAGCCTCTGCCGTTTATTCGCGCATGCATACCAGTGAACGTTTCATTGAGCAGATGCAGTTGGCACGTCAGGAGTTCCGCATGAAGATGGGCCTGGCCACACCCGCTGAGATAAAAGCATATGAGAAAGCGGCCAAGAAACGGGCCAAGGCTAATAAGAAATAAATAATCCCTCGCCAGCTGGCGAGGGATTATTTGTATTAGTAGGCGTGATCGTTTTGAATCTCGTCTTTGTCGAGTTTCTTGGCATCGATGGCGCGCCAGGCGTAAACGATGTAGGCCAGGACGAAAGGTACGAGCAGCGACACGTAGAACATCGTGGTGAGTGTGAACTCACTGCTGCATGAGTTCGCAAGCGTCAACGACGATTGGAGATCGGCTGTAGAGGGGTAGTAGGCTGTGTTGTTCCAAGCGCAGCAGAGCAGTAGGGCGAGTACGGTGAGTACGGTGCCGATGCCTGCGGGCCAGATGCCTCCAATGTAATCTTTCGAGACGATGGTCTTGCCGATGCCGTAGAGCACCAGCACTACACCTATTAATAATATAATAAGGAGATACCACATGTCGATAAAGTTGTTCAGGTACTTGTAGGGCTCCATGTAGATGCGCCCCATATCATCGACGGCAAAGCCTTCCTTCAGCAGCAGATGGACGAAGTAGGCCACGAAGAGCACCAAGAAGGGTACTGCGGCACCAATCAGACGCACACTGCCACGAGAGCGGATATCTTCATCGTTGACATTGTTCATGACATAGAGAATGCCCAGCACACGTGCGAGGAACACCACCGCAAAGCCAAAGACAAGCACCCAGGGGTTGAGTAGGGCATCGAGGCCGTGAGAGGCATTGGCCCAGCGAGAGATAATGGGTGTGATGGCATTGACATCGACAAGGTTATTTTTCTCGATAATGAAGTTCGAACCCTCGAAGAAGGTGGCAACAGCACCTCCCAAGAGCAATGGACCCACAATGCCGTTCAAGGTCAGGAAGAACTGGAACGTCTTGGGACCAAGGAAATTGCCCAACTTGTTCTGGAACTCATAGCTGACAGCCTGGAGTACGAAGGTGAAGAGAATGAGCATCCAGAGCCAATAGGCACCCCCGAAGCTTGTCGAATAGAACAGGGGAAAGGAGGCAAAGAAAGCACCTCCGAAGGTGACGAGGGTGGTGAAGGTGAACTCCCACTTACGACCTGTGGAGTTATAGACGAGGCGTTTGCCCTCTTCTGTCCAGCCCAGACTGCTGGCTACGGAGTTGGCACCCTGCACAAACAGTAAAAACACTAATATCGCACCTAAAAGTGATACGATGAAACACCAGTAGTGCTGTAAGAATTCGTATGTCATAATGCTGGTCCTTTCTGAATTTGTTTGAGTAAGATGCTGATTTCGACGGCGAGCATCGTGGTGAAGAGAATAAGGAAGAGAATGAACGTGAAGGCGACGCTACCGGCGTTGAGGTCGGAGACAGCAGCCCACGTAGGTAGCATATCCTGAATGGTCCAAGGCTGACGGCCGAACTCTGCCACGAGCCATCCGCACTCAGAAGCAATGTAGGCCAGAGGCACGAGGACAATGGCAGCCCAGTAGTGCCACGAGGGCAGACCTGTGAGACGTTTGGGTGCATCGGCCATTGTCTCAGGCAGCAGACCAATGGAAGCCAGCAGTCGGCGTGTGAAGACTGACAGGAACGGAATGTCGTAAATCAACAGCAATAATACGAGGAAGTAGAGGATAAACACGCAGCCTAATCCCACCATGATACGGAATGCCCAGAAGTTGATGGGGATATAGGGCACGATATCGTTCTTGTCCTTGATATAGCCATAGCCGAAGTATTGCATGTTCTCCTTGAGGATACCTAGTTGATAGGCGGCTGTTGAACCGTCATCGCTAGAGGCAAACTTTGCCTGACGGTAGGCGGCAAGGGCTTCGATGGCCTTCTTGCCGCGAGCAATCTTCTCGTCGATAGAAGGCTCTTTGGTGCCGTCGGGTTTGGTATAGCCGTTGAGGATGTCGTTGATGCCAGGCACATAGCCATGGATATCATTGGTGGCCATGAACGAAAGGGCGTAGGGCATCTCCAGTCTCAGCGGAGCAGCCTCTTCATTGGCATAGTCAGGCTGACAGAAGGGGTTCACCCAGGCGATGGCTGTGAGACCTTGGTCTGTGCCACCATTATAGAGGGCTTCCATCGCAGCGAGTTTCATAGGCTGTACCTCGCCCACGCTCTGGGCCGACTTATGACCTGTGGCGCCAGCAAGCATGGCGGCAATGAGTCCTACCCACATGCCGATCTTCATGCTCTCCGTGGCGAGCTTCGTATGACGGTTTTTCATGAGATACCAGCAGCAGACGGCCACGCAGAAGATAGCGCCGATGATCCACGACGAGATGACGGTGTGACAGAACTTGTCGATGGCAAAGGGCGAGAGGGCCACATCGGCAAAGGATACCATCTCGTTACGCATGGTGTCGGGATTGAACTCGCAACCCACAGGATACTGCATCCATGCGTTGGCCACGAGAATCCACCAGGCAGAGATGGTGGCACCTAAGCCTGTGAGCCAGGTGGAGGCGAGGTGGAAGCCTGGAGAGACCTTCTTCCAACCGAAGAACATGACGGCCACGAAGGTCGACTCCATGAAAAAGGCGACGATGCCCTCGACTGCCAATGGTGCACCGAAGATGTCGCCCACGAACCAGGAGTAGTTGCTCCAGTTGGTGCCAAACTCGAATTCGAGGATGATACCTGTGGCCACACCCATGGCGAAGTTAACACCGAAAAGCTTCTGCCAGAATTTTGCAGCGCTCTTCCAGAATTCATCTTTTGTACGGTAGTACTTGGTCTCGACGATGCCCATGATGACCGCCAGTCCGAGGGTCAGGGGCACGAAGAGCCAGTGGTAGATTGCCGTGAGAGCGAATTGCGCTCGTGACCAGTCGATGGTGCCGGCATCAATGTTTAGAAAGAGATTGTTGATCATAAATTATTGGTTTTAGTCTGAGTAATCTGAGTATTCGGAGTAATCTGAATTATCAGGGCGAAGCCCGTTCAACGAGCTCGCCAGCCACAAAGCCGGCTTCGTCGCCATCGGCATGCTGCTTCAGGAAGTTAGGAAAGAAGAATATCTTCAGAATCACAAAAATGATAAACAACTTGATGAGGATTATGGCCCATAGCGTCTTGCCCAGGCGCATGTGCCTGAAACCATCGGCGTAGAGGTCGTAGACCCGGTAGAAAAAGTTGTCCTTTTGCATAGGCCGTAGTCATTTTTGATTTTGCAAATATAGGAAAAAAGAACATAACTTCCAAACAAAATGCTAAATTTCTTGGGCGGTTCTATTCTTTTTTGTATCTTTGCAGCCGAATCTATGATGATTGAGTGCAAAGAGAATGAGTACAAAGAATCTCATATTGCCCAATGATGTGCAGGAAGTACCTAAGTTGGCTGCTTTCGTTGACGAAGTTTGCGAGGCTGCAGGCATGGACATGTCTACGACCATGCAAATGAATCTCGCCATTGAGGAAGCGGTGGTCAATGTGATGGAGTATGCTTATCCTGAAGGTACCAAAGGCGAGGTGCGCATTGAGGCTCAGACGCACGATACATATGTGGAGTTCACACTTACTGACGATGGGAAACCGTTTAATCCCACGGAGAAGGGCGAGGTGGATATCACCCTTTCAGCTGAGGAGCGCAGTATTGGCGGCCTGGGGATTATGCTGGTGAAGCACTATATGGATGATACTAAATATAAATATGTGGACGGGCAGAATGTGTTGACCCTCCGCAAGAACTTGAAATAAACTAAAAACCCTCGCCAATCGGCGAGGGTTTTTAATTTTTACTTAAGCAGATTGGCGCGAGCCTCGGCGATCTTCTCCTTAGCCTCTTCCAGCTGAGCCTTCAGCTGATCAACAGAAATGGCGTTCAGCGGAGACAGAGCCTCAACAGCGTTGGCCACGGGCTCAAACTCAGGATCGTAGTTGGCCAGACGAGCTACGGCGTCAGACAGCAGAACGATACGGAAGGTAACGTTAGCAGCAGAGTCATCGTCGAAAGCGGTGATGAACTTCTCTGTGTTCTGAGAGATGACGTAAATCTCCTCAACGAGTGAAGAAGCCACAAGCTGCCAGAAGTAGTTGATGCGGCCATTCTCGTTCATGGCGTCGTAGAGCTTCTGACCAGTCTCGTAGATGGTAGATGTGTCGTCGAGAGCCTTGAACGAAGGATCGTTGATGTCGGCAGCCAGCTTGGTGATAGCAGCCTCATATTCCTCGGTAGGCATCTCATACAGCTTAGCGACGTTCTTGTCAACGCTCAGAGCACTCAGAATACGATACTTCTCAGCCAGAGTAGTAGCGTCCTCTGCTACAGCGGGAGCCAGCAGATAGTCGGGCTTAACCTTCTTCTCTTCAGCAGTCAGCTGAACACCATTCTCTCCAGACTGTACGATGGGGAGATTCTTCAGCTTACCTACTTCAGCTGCAAGGCTGTCGAGCTCCAACTTGATCTTTGCCTCAACCTGCTCCTGCTCAAAGACCTTGATAGAATCGGTCTCTTCTGCGGTTTGTGCACTCTTGTTTCCTCCACATGAGGTGAAAGCCATTGCTGCAATTGCTACAGCGAAAATTGAAATTTTCTTCATTTTTCTTTTGTTTTTTGTTATTAATAAAGTTGTATAATCATTGTTCTTTTCTCATATATCTACCAGGACAGTCGGTGAGCAGCAGGATAATGGTAATCACGCTCATCAGAAGTATGACACCCAGATTAAACCATAGGGTCTTGATATGCCAACTGCCCAATATCTTTTCACTGCTATAGAACGGGGCACGTCCTATTTTGTTGTGTGGCGTCAGATAAATAATGCCGCTGCGGGGTACCAGATAGTCGTCGACGACTTCCACCATCCCTCGCTGGTCGGCGCCTGTCACAAACTCCTCCAGCTTGATGTTATAGTTGTCCTTCTTCAGTTCCAGGAAGGCTTCCTTGCCCTGTTGCTTGACCATCTTGGAGACCATGGCCTCTTTCTTCATCGTGAAATCGTTGCCTCGTTTGGACATAATTTTCTCGGCCTCCTTCATATAATTATATAAGGATTGGTAAGAACCGTCGCCAGCATAGGGTGCCATGCCACAGAACTCGGTGAGCACGGGCAGGTTGGTGTTGATAACGCTGAGATGAGCAGGATTAACCTCCTTGCCTTGTTTCTTCTCATCGTTCATCGTTTCCAGCTGCGATTGCAGTTCGTAGAGGAACCCGAGGTTGTAGAATTGGTTCTCCTGTCTGGCCTTATCGAGCTCAAAGAAGGGCTTCTCGTAGTCATTATCAGTAAATGATGTGACGGCCAGTGCCTCGTAGCTCCAGCGTGAGGGAATCAGTTCGCCTATCAGCGGCACATTGCCTGTCTTGCTGTTTGGCGTGAGGTCAGAGAAACTCACCACCAGTCCGCAAAGCAGGATCTGCGGAATCAACAGGATAGGAATACTGATATAGATAGACACGATCGAACTAAGGCATTGCGACAGCAACAATCCTGTCAGGTTGGCGAGGAAGGCGGTGGCAAAGAGTATGAGCCACCAGATGCCAAACAGTCCCAGGCCCATGATGGTGTTGCCAATCAGGATGAACAGGAAGGTCTGAATGAGCGATACGCCTGCCATGAAGATGATTTTCGACCAGATATAGCTGCCATAGGAGAGTTGCAGGAACTTTTCGCGCTTTAGCAGGGCACGGTCTTTGATAATCTCTTCTGCGCTGCCGCTCATACCGATGAAAGTGGCTACGATGACGGCCATAAAGAAATAGCTCACCAGATTCTTGTTATCCATGACGGTGTAACCCTCTGGTGGGGCATAACGGGTGAGCAAGGCACAGATCACCGCCAGCACAGGCGCTTCCAAAAGCGCAATACAGAGGTATTGGACATTGGTGATCTTCGTCTTGAAGTTTCGACGCAGGAAGATCAGGAACTGCCCGAGCTTGCCAGGTTTCTTCAGATCGGAGGCAGGCACTTCGCTGATGTCCGGCTGCGAAAATTCTGGCTGATGCTTCAGATAGAGTTCATGCCACTCCTGTGGCGTCATCTTTCGGGCTTCAGAGGTTTCACCTGTATTGTTGATGGCTTTCTCGTCGATAATGTTCAGCACAATCTCAGGATTGACATTGCCACAGGTGGGGCAGGCACTCGTCTCTGCGTCGGCGTAGTTGGCTGCGCTCTTGAAATAGGTGATGGCATCGATGGGATTGCCGTCAAAGACGGGATATCCGCCCTTGTCCAACAGCCACAGACGGTCGAAGAGCTTGTAGACATCGCTGGAAGGCTGATGGATATTCACCACCACCAACTTGCCCTTGTAGGTCTGCTCCTTCAAGAGGTTGATGACCTTTTCTGTATCAGCCGATGACAGACCTGATGTGGGCTCATCGAGGAACAAAACCGCTGGCTCGCGGATTAATTCCAAAGCGATATTCAGACGTTTACGCTGACCACCAGAGATGTATTTGTTAATGGCCGAGCCTACTTTGAGATCTTTTGTAGCGTCGAGACCGAGGTCTTTGAGAATCTTCATCACCCGACGGTCGATCTCTTCCTCTGTCAGACTGGCAAAGCAGAGCTTGGCGGTATAATAAAGATTCTGGTAAACCGTCAATTCCTCTATCAGCAGGTCGTCCTGAGGCACGAAGCCTATCAGGTCCTTGGCTTTCTGCTCCGAGATATCATGACCGTTGATAGTGATTTGACCCTCTTGGGGAGTCAGACTGCCATTGAGGATGGAGAGTAGGGTGGTCTTACCTGTTCCTGAACCTCCCATGATGGCCAGCAACTCACCGCTGTGCAGCGTGAAGTTCAGGTTGTGCATGCCATTGTCGCTGTTGGGGAAACGGAAATTAATGTTCCTTCCACAGAACTCCACCTGTTGATTGCTTTCTTCGTCTTTGCCGTTTTTCTTGTTATATTCGGCCAGAATGGATGAGTAATAGATCGGATGACCGTTCTTTCCTTTCAGTACACTACTCTGCAACCATACCTGATAGGCACCCGGTAATACAGGTACATCATTAAGCAGTGCCATGTCTTCGCCGTTATAGGTGAAGATGAGGGTGCCGGTGGTGGGTGTCAACAAGGTCTTGAGCTGGCCGTCGAAACCTTCGGGCTGGAGTAGCATCACATGTTCTGAGGGCTTGTTGCTGACAAAGTCGATGAAGTCGTTGAACAACTGTTCCGGCACATTGAACTTCTCAGCCATCACCTTGAACATGGGATGGATATTGCTGTCTTTTACGCCACAGAACTCCATGATACGTAACAACAGCATAGCCTCTTCCGAGGTGCGGATCTTGCCGTGCAGATTATCACAGATAGAGGATACGATGATTTCTGTATCCAGATCGTCGCTCATTTCGTAAACCCCTCGCATATCGTCGTATAATCCGAGGTAGGTGTTGATCTTTCTGATACCGAAATGATGACGAAGATAATCCTCGAGCAGATTCTTTGCCCGAGCTTCATCTACCTTTTCCTCCTTGCCGAACAATGCGAACAGGCTAAGGAAACTGGAAAGTATGATGTCTGTCATAATCGTCTAAATTGGTTGCAAAGATACGAAATTAATCGAAAGTTGTCTTTAAATGTAAGTTAAAAAACAATAATTGTTTTTGAAGTATAGGTAAACATGCTGTATTTTTTCTAACTTTGCAGCAAATATTGACGAAATTGATTGTAAAAAGATGATGAAAACTACAATTCAACAACAGGACGGCAACTTAGTTGCCGTATTGGAGGGAAGACTTGATACAGCCGCTGCTGCTGCGACTGAAAAAGAGTTGCAGCCGCTTTATGACTGTGAAGGTAAAAACATTGTTTTCGATTGCTCGAAGCTGGAGTTTATCTCTTCGAGTGGTCTGCGCCTGTTCCTGGGTGTTCTGAAGGCTGCCAAGCCCAAGGGAAGCAAGGTTTGTATCACTGGCATGAGCAATGAACTGAAGGACGTGTTTACCATTACCGGATTCACAAGCCTTTTCGAGTTTAAATAAATCGAGCTCCGTTAGTATCCCTTCTGTTTTTGTCTTGGTGGCGGCGATCGGCATCGGGACAAATTGTGTGTTTATAAACATTTAGCATGAAAAAGAAAGTATTGATACCACTGATTGTGGTGATTTTGGCATTGATAGGGGGCATCGCCTATCTTCTGGGTAACCTTGAGCAGCAGAAACAAGTGAACCGCGATATGCAGGAACTGGCCGAACTCGACAAGCAGGAGATGGAAAACGAATATGAGCGCTTCGCCCTGCAATACAGTGAGATGAAGACCCAGATCAACAACGACTCTATCGTGGAACAGTTGACGCAGGAGCAGATGAAGACTCAGAAACTTCTTGAAGAATTGAAGAAGGTGAAGGCTGACGATGCGCGTGAGATTACCCGTCTGAAGAAAGAGCTTGCCACTGTTCGTGAGGTGCTTCGTAGCTATATCATTCAGGTGGATTCGTTGAACCGTTTGAACGAAAGTCTGAAGCAGGAGAATACCCGTGTTAATGCCGTTCTTCAGGAACGTAACTCGCAGATTGCCGGCTTGAGCAGCGAGAAGGCCTCGCTCTCAGAGAAGGTGGCGATTGCGGCTCAGCTTGACGCCACGAATATCAGTCTGTCGCTTCTGAATAAACGTGATAAACCGACGAAGAAATTAAAGGACACCAAGAAGATGCAGGTAAACTTCACCATCACGAAGAATGTAACGGCCTCGAACGGCAACCGCACCATCTATGTGCGCATTCAGAATCCTGGTGGAAATACGCTTAGCGGTGGTGGCTCTTTTGCTTATGAGAACCGTAATCTGGAGTATTCCATGAAGAAGACTATCGAATATACGGGCGAGGAGGTGAGCGTGGCTACCTTCTGGAACGTCTCGCAGATGCTCGAAGGTGGCCAGTATCGTGTGTCGATCTTTGCCGATGGCAACATGATCGGATCAAGAACGTTTAATTTCGAATAGCAATTATGAACAGATTTATCGGATTCGTCTTGCTTGCAGGAGCGGTGATGCCCGTCAGTGCGCAAAGACTGCTATCGCTTGACAGCTGTCGTGCGATGGCGCTGCGCAACAACAAACAGGTGGCCGTCTCGAAGGTGAAGCAGGACGTAGCAACGAACGTCAGGAAATCGGCGCGGACGAAATACCTGCCTCACGTGAGCGCGCTCGGTACCTATCAGTATACCAGCCGACAGGTGGAATTGTTGAGCGATGACCAGAAGTCTACACTCAGCAATCTCGGCACTTCTACGATGACCGATTTGCAGTCGGGGCTTTCTCAGGCTAGTGCCTCTCTGCCGATGGAGAACATCGCTTCTGTGCTCGGCATGATGGGTATCGATATGAACATGTTGAAGATGGCCTCCGGACAGACCTTACAGGGCATGGCTGCTAATCTCAATGCTTTGGGCGACCGTCTGGTGGATGCCCTCGATACCGATACCCGTAATCTCTTTGCTGGTTCGGTGATGATGGTGCAGCCTGTTTTCATGGGTGGTGCCATTATTGCTATGAACAAGATGGCCGACATCAACGAGGATCTGCAGCGTAACTCTGCAGAAACTGTTCGTCAGACAACCATTTATTCCACCGATAAGGCCTATTGGCTTGTGGTGTCGCTGAAGCATAAGCAGAAGTTGGCTGAAGGGTATCTCGACCTTCTGAAGAAACTGCATAGCGATGTGCATAAGATGATCGACGAGGGCGTGGCTACAAGGAGTGATGGCCTCTCTGTCGACGTGAAACTGAACGAAGCAGAGATGACCCTGCTGAAGGTGAACGACGGTCTGGTGCTTTCCAAGATGTTGCTTTGTCAGACCATCGGCCTTCCTGTTAATGAAGATATCACCCTTGCTGATGAGAATACGGAGAATATCGCCGTTGTAGATGTTTCTCCCACATTGAATGTGGAAACGGCCATCGAGAACCGTCCGGAACTGAAAATGCTGGAGAGTGGTGTCCTGATGACGAAACAGCTCACCAATCTTTTGAAGGCTGGCAATCTGCCGATGGTGGCTCTGATGGGTGGCTACAACGTCACCAATCCTAATGTCCTCAACGGCTTCCAGCGCAAGTTCGGTGGTTTCTGGAACGTAGGCGTGCTGGTGCGTGTGCCTATCTGGAACTGGGGCGATGTGATGTATAAGGTACGTGCCTCGAAGGGCGCTACCTCCATTGCCAGTCTTGAACTGCTTGAGGCCCGCGAGAAGATTGAATTGCAAGTGAACCAGAATACGTTCCGTGTGAATGAGGCCAACAAGAAACTGTCGATGGCG
Source organism: uncultured Prevotellaceae bacterium (assembly GCA_902785945.1). Classification (GTDB taxonomy): domain Bacteria; phylum Bacteroidota; class Bacteroidia; order Bacteroidales; family Bacteroidaceae; genus Prevotella. The sequence goes on along the minus strand of CADAAR010000005.1, from coordinate 19,915 downwards.
CAGGCCAATATCGCCCGTGCCGACGAGAATCTGCGTACGGCCACCCTTGGTTTCCAGGAAGGTGTTATCACCCCTGCTACCGTGATGGAGGCCCAGACGGCCTGGCTTCAGGCGCAGTCGCAGAAGATCGATGCAGAAATTGATGTCAAACTCAGCCAGGTAGACTTACAGAAGTCGCTCGGCACATTACAATAATATATTATGTCAGAAAGAAGTCAACATAACAACATTCTGCTTGCCATCGCAGGATTTGTAGCAGTGATTATCATCGTGGCGCTGATAGGTTTCCTGGCCCTCGACCGTGAACCAAACGTGATTCAGGGTCAGGTGGAGGTGTCCGAATACCGTGTGTCGAGCAAGGTGCCGGGGCGTATTCTTGAGATACGTGTCAAGGAAGGCGATTTCGTAAAGGTAGGCGATACCCTTGCCATCCTCGATGCCCCTGATGTGCGTGCCAAGATGGAACAGGCCCGTAGTGCGGAGAATGCCGCTGCTGCCCTCGAGCTGAAGGCTCAGAACGGTGCCCGCAAAGAGCAGATTCAGGGCGCTTTCTCAGTGCTGCAGCAGGCCAAGGCCGGCTTTGAGATTGCCGAGAAGTCATACAACCGTATCCAGCGTCTGTTCGACGAGGGTGTGGTTTCTGCCCAGAAGCGTGATGAGGTCTATGCCAACTACAAGGCCATGGAGGCTCAGATGAAGGCAGCCCAGAGTCAGTATGATATGGCTGTCAACGGTGCCCGTATGGAGGACAAGATGGCTGCTGCCGCTCAGGTGGGTCGTGCCAAGGGTGCTGTTAATGAGGTGAACTCCTATATCCACGAGACGGTGCAGATAGCCCAGATGGAGGGTGAGGTGGCCGATATCTATCCAAAAGTAGGCGAACTGGTAGGCACGGGCTCTCCCATCATGTCGATTGCCGTCATGGACGATATGTGGGGCACGTTTAATGTCCGCGAAGACCAGTTGGGCGATATGAAGGTGGGTTCTGAGTTTACCGCTTATGTACCGGCCTTTAAGAAAGATGTCAAGATGAAGGTCTATTACCTGAAAGATCAGGGCTCTTATGCCGTGTGGAAGGCCACGAAGGCTAATGGTCAGTACGACCTTCGTACGTTCGAGGTCAAGGCTCGTCCTGTAGAGAAGCTCGATGGCCTGCGTCCTGGCATGAGTCTGATCATTAAATGAGATACCTGGTAAACATCTGGACGATTGCGCAACGTGAATGCAAGATTCTTCTGAAGAATCGCATTTACGGCTTCTGCATGCTGGTCTTTCCTCTCCTCTCGCTGCTGTTCTTCACTTCGCTGATGGACGAGGGACTGCCTGAGGATATGCCTGTCGGTGTCGTCGACCTCGATAATACATCCACCTCCCGCAGCATCATCCGTCGTCTCGACGGCTTCCAGAGCTCTCAGGTGGTGGCTCGTTATGCGAGTGTCGCTGAGGCTCGCCATGCCATTCAGGAGAACGAGATCTACGCTTTCCTCTACATCCCCAAGGGCACGACAGAACAGTTGCTCTCTGCCCGCCGTCCGAAGATCTCGTATTATTACAACCTCGCCTCGATCATGTCGGGTGCGCTGCTGATGAAGGATCTGAAGACCATCTCCACCCTCGGCTCGGCGGCCGTAGGACAGGCCACGATGCGGGCCAAGGGCTATACCCCCGAACAGATACAGACGTTCTTGCAGCCTATCCGTATCGATCTCCATCAGATTGGCAATCCCTGGACGAATTACAATGCTTATCTCACCACCGTCTTCGTGCCGGGTGTGATGATGCTCTTCATGTTCTTGATTTCCGCCTATTCCTTGGGCATGGAACTGAAGTTCAATCGTGGCAAGGAGTTGCTGGCGAAGGCCGACAACAATATCGTGGTGGCCATCCTCGGCAAGTATCTGCCACAGATAATGGTGTTTCTCGTACTCATCTTCTTCTATGAGTTCTATATCTATTATGTGCTCCATTTCCCTCATGTCGGTGGCTGGCCGATGATTCTGCTGCTGGCGCTGCTACAGGTGTTTGGCTCCATAGGCTTCGGCATCTTCGCCTTTGGCCTTATGCCTTCCTTGCGCATGTCGATGAGTGTCTGCTCGCTGTGGGCAGTGCTCAGTTTCTCGCTGGCAGGCTCGGCCTTTCCTGTGATGGGCATGGACACACCGATTCAGGCGCTCACGTGGCTCTTCCCCCTGCGCCATTATTACATGCTCTATCAGATCACAGTGTTCAACGGCTATCCACTTATCGATGCGTGGTTCCATCTGGTAGCGCTTGTGGGCTTCACACTGTTGCCTTGGTTCGTTGTCTATAAGATTAAAAACGCAATGCTCACCTATGTCTATATTCCATAAATTATATAGTTGGCTGGAGGATGCCGCCTACGTCTGGCGGCAGGAGATCAAACAGGTGTTCCGCGACGAGGGCGTGCTGATCTTCTGTGTCATCGTGCCGTTGGTTTATCCCTTGCTTTATTCATGGATCTATAACAACGAAGTGGTGCATGAGGTGCCTGTGGTGGTGGTCGATCAGTCGCACTCCCAACAGTCACGACAGCTAATCCGTATGTTGGACGCCTCGCCCGATATTCATGTCTTGAGCTATGCTGCCGACCTCGACGATGCGCAGTCGCTCGTCAGCCGTCAGGTGGTGAAGGGCATCTATTTCATCCCGGAGGATTTCGCCACACGTCTGAACCGTATGGAGCAGGGCGTGATAGGTGTGTATTGCGATATGGCGCTGATGCTCACCTATAAGGCTATCTATCAAACGGCGGTGGCTGTGACCCAGAAGATGGGAGCGGAGATACAGACCAAGCTCTCTGGCAATTATACGGCTCGTGAGGATCTGATTACCACACAGCCGCTCGCTTTCGAAGATGTACCCATCTTCAACCCTCAAGGAGGCTATGGCTCCTCCATCCTGCCTGCTGTGTTGATGCTGATTCTGCAACAGACACTGGTGCTGGGCATTGGGCTGGCGGCGGGTACGGCCCGCGAGAGTAACCGTTATGGCGACCTCGTGCCGATTAACCGTTGTTATGGTGGTATCGGACGTATTGTCAGTGGCAAGGCTGCCTGTTATATCATGGTCTATGCCGTGATGGGTGCTTTCCTCACGATGGCTGTGCCGCGGCTCTTCCATTTCATCCAGCTGGCGCATTGGCAGGACCTGCTGCTCATGATGATACCTTATGTGTTGGCTTGTGTGTTCTTTGGTATGACCGTCTCTTGTCTGGTGCGTTACCGTGAGAATGTCATGTTGCTGGTGGTGTTCCTATCGCTGCCGTTACTGTTCCTCACAGGTGTCTCGTGGCCACAGTCGGCCATTCCCAGCTATTGGCAGGGCATCTCGTGGCTCTTCCCAAGCACCTTCGGCGTTCGTGCCTTTGTACGAATGAACACCATGGGTGGCACCCTGGCTGATGTTTCTTCCGAGGTGCGCTATCTCTGGATTCAGATGGCTGTCTATCTGGGCACGGCATGTATCGTCTATGGCCATCAGGTCCGCGTCTCCAAGCGTCATGCTGCCGAACGTCTCGACTTCCTGCGTAAGAAACGTGAGGTACGTTTGGGTCTGAAGAAACGCCAGTAAAAATCAAATCTCTTTGCCCCATGCTGACTGAAAAGACCATGGAGAAATTGCGAATCCTCGCAGAGTCGGCGAAATACGATGTGTCGTGTTCGTCGAGCGGCACTGTGCGCAAGGGTAAGCAAGGCATGGTGGGTTCTACTGTCGGTGGGGTAGGCATCTGCCACTCCTTTGCCGATGACGGGCGATGCATCTCGCTGCTGAAGGTCATGCTGACCAATTATTGCATGTACGACTGTGCGTACTGCATCAATCGCCGTTCGAACGATATCAAGCGTGCCACGCTCTCTGTCAGCGAACTCGAAGAGATTACGATGGAGTTCTATCGTCGCAATTATATCGAGGGCTTGTTCCTGTCGAGTGGGGTAGTGCGCAATCCCGACTATACCATGGAGCGTCTGACGGCCATCGCCCGCGATCTCCGTACGGTGCATCGCTTCAATGGCTATATCCATCTGAAGAGCATCCCAGGCTGTTCGCAGGAATTGTTGAACGAGGCAGGTCGTTATGCCGATCGTATGAGCGTGAACATCGAGATTCCCAAGGAGGAGTCGCTGAAGCTGCTCGCCCCTGAGAAAGACCATAAGAGTGTGTTCCAACCCATGAAGCTCATTCAGCAAGGGGTGTTAGAGAATAAGGAAGACCGCCGTAAATACCGTCATGCGCCCCGTTTTGTGCCTGCCGGCCAGTCCACGCAGATGATTGTGGGTGCTACGAAGGAAACCGATCGCGACATCCTCACCATGTCGTCGATGCTCTACGGCCAGCCCACCATGCGTCGTGTGTATTACTCGGGTTATATCAGTGTCAATACCTACGACCCTCGATTGCCGGTCCTCAAACAGCCGCCTTTGGTGCGTGAGAACCGTTTGTATCAGGCTGATTGGCTCCTACGCTTCTATCATTTCAAGGTCGATGAGATTGTCGACGACCTGCATACGAACCTCGACCTCGAGGTCGACCCCAAGCTGGCCTGGGCCCTGCGCCATCCGGAAGCTTTTCCTGTCGACATCAATACGGCCGATTATGAACAGTTGCTCCGAGTGCCAGGACTTGGCACGAAGTCGGCGTGGCTCATCGTCAATTCACGTCGTTTCAACCGTCTTACGTCTTTCGACCTGAAGAAGATGGGCGTGGTCATGAAAAAGGCGAAATACTTCATCACCTGCAACGAGCTGACATCACAGTTTTCACAGCCCATTATCGGTATCAATGAGCTGCGTCCTGAGCGTCTTCGCCCTTTGCTGATTTCAAAAGCTCAGCAAAAGCGTGCGGCAGAGGAGCAACAATTAAAACTCGACTTCGACCAATGACAGTCTATGTGTTTGATGGAACGATGGATGGGCTTCTCTCAGCCGTGTTCGATGCTTTCAGCCTGAAGGAGCAGCCCGCACAGCTGCTTAAATCGGGCGATGCCCTGCCTTTGTTCTGCGACCATACCTACCAAGTCACTACTGATGAGGAGAAGGCCCGCCGTGTCTGGACAGGACTGGAGAAACGGCTTCCGCGTGAGGCCATGAAACTCATCTCCGTCAGCTGGCTCTCTGAGCTGCCCGAACTCTCCACGCCGTTGTTCCAATATATATGTAAGGTGTTCCTTTTGGGTGATATCACGAAGAATTTTGCCGACGCTGATGTGCTGACGGTGACCAATATCGCCCGCCGCGTGTTGCACGAGCAATTGCGTATGAAGCAGTTCATCCGTTTTCAGAAGGCGAAAGATGGCACTTACCTCGCTGTTGTCAGTCCCGACCATAATGTGCTGCCCATCATCACCGATCATTTCTCCGACCGCTTCAACGATCAGCCGTGGCTCATCTACGATGCCAAGCGGCATTATGGCTTCTATTACGATGGCCAGACGGTTATCCGCATCACCTTCGAAGATGAGGCTTCTGTGCCTTTCAACCTTGCCAACGGTAAACTCAATGAAGAAGTCCTGAGCAGCGACGACCAGCTGCTGCAGAATCTCTGGCGCACCTATTTCAAGGCCATCTGCATCCGCGAGCGCATGAATCCCCGCAAGCAACTCAAGGACATGCCCCGCCGCTATTGGAAATATATGACAGAGAAACAATAAAAACTAAACTGAATTATGATAGGAACCATCGTCAATACTTGTACCATCATCGCAGGCACCCTCATCGGTGCGCTGCTTAATCGAGGCATTAAAGATAAATACAAGGAAGTGTTGTATACCGGTCTGGGTCTTGCCTCATTGGCTATTGGCCTGAATGCCACCCTCACCAATCTGCCTAAGAGTCAGTATCCTGTACTCTTCATTGTGGCATTAGCCATTGGTGGCATCACGGGCACGGCTCTTGACATCGACGGACGGTTTAAGCGTCTTGTAAACCGTCATTCCAAGAAGGGTGCTGAGGCTAAACTCGGCGATGGCCTGAGTACCGCCATCCTACTGTATTGCATTGGCCCGCTCTCCATGTTAGGTCCTGTCATCGCTGCCCTGAAAGACGACCACACCTTCCTCTTTACGAATGCCACACTCGACTTTGTCAGCAGCACCATCTTTGCCTCTACCTACGGCCTGGGCATGGTGCTGGCCGCTCCCGTGCTGTTTCTCTGGCAGGGCATGTTCTACGTGATTGCCCAGATCTCCAGCACAGCTATCAGCGAGGCCCTCATGGCAGAGCTCCTCATCGTCGGTGGCTTGATGATTACAGGCAGTGGTCTCGGACTTCTCAATCTCAAGGATTGCAAAACCCTCAACCTCCTGCCTTCCTTATTAGTGCCCGTTATTTGGTTCCTGCTGCTCCATCATTTATGATAATTATGGAAATTACCCCATTACCACATCGAGTACCATCATCAGGACGAAACCGATGGCAAAGCCGATGGTGCTGAGGTTAGAGTGCTGACCGCTGGAGGCTTCGGGAATGAGTTCCTCGATCACGACGTAGAACATGGCACCTGCGGCAAAAGCCAGCATGTAAGGGAGAACGGGCATGAGCAGTGAGGCGAGCAGTAGGACGGCAATGGCTCCTACAGGTTCGACAGCTCCGCTCAATGAGCCGATGATAAATGAACGCCAGCGCGAATTGCCAGCGGCTCGCATCGGCATGGAGATGATGGCTCCCTCTGGCACATTCTGAATGGCGATACCCACGGCTACGGCCAAAGCACTGGCGAGGGAAATGTTCGTCGCACCGCTGTCGGCACCTGCGAACACCACACCGACGGCCATACCTTCTGGCAGATTGTGGATGGTGACGGCAAGGGCCAGCATCGCGGTCTTCGACAGATGCGAGCGCATACCCTCGGGCTTGACTGTTCCGATATGCAGGTGGGGCGTCAGTTCGTCGATGAGCAACAGGAAGCCCATGCCTAACAAGAATCCCACAGCAGCAGGAAGTACTGACCATTTCCCACTTTCCACTTCCATATCCATTGCAGGAATCAGCAGCGACCATACCGATGCCGCCACCATCACACCCGATGCAAAGCCCAACAGCGACTTCTGTAATCGAGCTGACATCTCGTTCCGCATAAAGAACACAAAGGCTGAGCCGAGCATCGTGCCCAGCAGCGGAATCAACAGTCCTATGATCAATGTTGTCGTCATCGGGTGCAAAGTTACAACATTTCCATGAGTTATGCAATACCCAAATCAAATGAATTGTAAAAGGAGAGCCGAAGCTCCCCCGTGAAGAAAAAATTTATATGCGTCGCGGTGCGGATGCAACTGTCGATGCCATGAGAGAAAATCAAGCGGGCTGCCACTTGCAACGGACGGGCGAAATAATGGCGCCTTCCTTCTTCAACTCGGCGAAAGCCTTGTCTACTTCCTTGCGGTCGATACCTGTGTTTTCCGCAATCTTGCCAGCGTTAACGGGAACGCCGAACTCGCGCATGGCCTCGTGCTTCTCCACCTTCACTTCGCCGCCCAGGTCGAGGATGCGGTCGATGAACTTCTCTACCCATTCCATCTTCTCCGTGTAGTGGCCGATGTACTTCTCGCCCAGCTTCGTGAAGCCCTGAGCCTTGAAAATCTGTCCCTGTACCTTGGAACTCATAGGGACAGGTCCTGTGAGTCGTAGGTCGTATAAACGCGTTAAAGCCCCGCATTCCTGCGAGGCTTTAACGTATCTAATAACTAAGGATTGCTGTTATTTCGTGCCGACGATCTTGGTCTGGGGTTGTTCTTTGTTGCGGCGGTTGACAACGGTGACAACGGCCTGCGCCAAGTTGATGAAGGCGAGACCGGTGGCTGTGTCGCTCGAGAGGGCGGCGGGGGTGCCGGCATCGCCATTGTCGCAGATGCTCTGAACGAGTGGTATCTGCGCCAACAGGGGCACGTTCATTTCTTCGGCTAACTGTTTGCAGCCTTCCTTACCGAAGATATAGTATTTATTCTCAGGCAGTTCGGCAGGTGTGAACCATGCCATGTTCTCGATGAGGCCGAGGATGGGCACGTTTACCTTGTCGTTGCGGTACATATCGATGCCTTTACGGGCATCGGCAAGGGCCACCTGTTGGGGGGTGGAAACGATGACGGCGCCGGTAATGGGCAGCGTCTGCAAGAGGGTAAGGTGGATGTCGGAGGTGCCTGGAGGCGTGTCGAGGATGAAATAGTCGAGCTCGCCCCAATCGGCATCGGCGATAAGCTGTTTCAGGGCATTTGTGGCCATGCCGCCGCGCCAGAGGGTGGCAGTGGTGGGAGAGACGAAGAAACCTATCGACAGGAGTTTGACGCCGTATTTCTCAACGGGACAGATGAGGTCGCGACCGTCTTTCTTGACGGCATAGGGACGTTCGTCTTCAACATTGAACATCTTGGGCATGGAAGGACCGAAGATATCGGTATCGAGCAGGCCCACCTTATAGCCTAAACGTGCGAGGGCGATGGCGAGATTGGCAGAGACAGTGGATTTGCCTACGCCACCCTTGCCGCTGCTGACGGCGATGATATTCTTTACACCAGGCAACATCTGACCCACCTCAGGACGAGGCGCTGATTTAAACTCGGTGACGATCTCGACCGAGATGTCGTTACCGCAGTGATACTTGATGGCAGCCTCGGCGGCTTTGACGGTGGATTTCAGAAAGGGGTCGGTATCGCGGGGAAACTCAAGTACGACCTTGACATGCCAGGGGTCGCCCTCTTTCTGGGGAGCAGCGATGGCTGGCGTATCGGCTACCATACCACTCTCTACGAGGTTTTTCTTCGTGCCGGCATACATGACTGTAGCCAGCGCATCGATAATCAGTTGGGGATATAATGTCATTTTATTCTTTTTCTTTGAGTACGTAGACCTTTACCCACTCCTTATCAGCCATGTAGAGGGCCTTGCTGTTCTTAGGGAGCCAGAAGGAACAACTGACCACATCCTTGAAGGTACTCTTGGAGATGGCAGGTGGTGTGGGACTGTCGAGGAAGACGTTACGCAGCGACGGACATTTGGCAAAAGCCTCACCGCCAATTTTCTTAAGTGCTACGGGCAGTTCTGCTTTATTGAGCATGGTACACTCGTAGAAGGCGTCGCTGCCGATGCTGGTGACGGCAATGGGAACCTTGATGCTCTCCAGTGAGGCGCACTTCTCAAAGGCATCGTCGCCAATGCTGGTGAGGGCCACGGGGAGTTCGATGGCGCGCAGGGCGGTACACTCCTGGAAGGCCTTTGTGCCGATTTTCTTGATGGTGTTGGGCAGGGTGATGCTGCGCAGGGCGTTGCACTTATAGAAGGTCTTGCTCGCGATTTCAGGAATGAAGCCATTGATGGCCACACTGTCGAGGATAGAACAGCCTTCGAACGCACCGTTGCCCAGCGATTTCACAAGGTTGGGGATGATGGCTTGATGCAGGCTGGAACAGTCGGCAAAGGCCTCATCGCTGATTTTTGTCAGCGCTGCGGGCAGGTCGATCTCTGCCAGGCTGCGGCAACCCTCGAAGGCGCTGTTACCGATGGACTTAACGCCAGCGGGAATGCTGATGCTGTTGAGACTGGTGCAGCCGAAGAAGGTGTTGGCATTGATATCGCCGAGGCTTCCTTCGAGGCTGACGGTGCTGAGGGAAGAACAGTTCTTGAATACGCCGCTGCCGAGTTTAGAGATGTTCTCGAGGGTAACGGTTTCAAGGTTCTTACAGTCTTCGAAGGCATTGCTGCCGATCTTGCTGACCTTGGCCATCTCGATGGCTTTCAGGTTGCTGCAATCCTCAAAGGCGGAATTGCCAATCTCGTCGACATCCTCGGGCAGTTCGATGCTTTCAAGACTCTTACAGTCGCGGAAAGCGTCGTTGCCGATGGCTTTAAGGTCTTTTGGGAAACTGACGCTGGTGAGCGACTCGCAACCTTTGAAGGCTGCGCTGCTGATTTTCTTCACCTCGCCGATGATATTGACACTGGTGAGGGCCGTGCAGCCGTTGAAAGCCTGTGTACCCAAGTCGTTGACGTTATCCGGAATCTCCACTGCGGTGATGGCCTTGCAGTTCTCGAAAGCCTCGTTGCCAATGGTTGTGACATTCTTGGGAATGGAGATGGTGGTAAGGCTCTCACAACCTTGGAAGGCTTGGTTCTCGATGGTGGTGACACTCTCCGGAATATTGATGTTTGGCAAGGCGGCACAACCATCGAAACAACTCTTGCTGATGTTGGTGATGCCCTGCGGAAGAGTGACCTTCAGTAGTTGCTTGGCACCAGAGAAAAGACCACTGGGCAGTTTGTTGGTAGCCTTGGCCTCCTTACCCTCGGTGAAGACGGCTTCAGAAATGTCGACAGCGGTGACTACGCACTCGCCTTTTTTCTCGTTGGCCTTGCTACGGTTGACGATCTGCTGGAGAAATTTGACATCGGCGGCATTGAGCGGACCGCTGACCTTCAACTCAGAGATTTTGAACTTCTCACTCGATTCGATTTGTTTCGAGAGCTGTCCGACGGCATCTACCGTCACATTCTTTGTCGTTTGTGCTGTGGCAAACAGAGGAAGTGCTGCCAGCACCAAGGTAAATAGTCTCTTCATTGTTTTATTCTTTTATGATTTTATTTCGCTTTATCAAGACTGCTGCGCTTGGAACGGTGATAGGAGCGGTAGTCGTCGAGTTCGATCTCGACATCAGGCTCCTGCAGAGCGCCCGTACGAGGCAGTTGCCATTTCATGTACTTGATGTTCAGACCGCGGGCAATCCACATGGATTCGTAGTAGGTCTGAATCTTCAAGATGTGAGAGGTGAGAGGTGAGAGGTCAGAGGAATGATAGAGATCCTCGGTGCGCTCGATGACGGGCAGGTGGTTATGCTCCACCATATAGGTGGTGTAGGTGAAAAGGAAATTGGAGTCGGTCTTGAGGTGGATGATGCCGCCGTCGACGAGGAACTTGCGGTAGCGCTCCATGAAATAAGTGGAGGTAAGACGCTTGCGAGGGTTCTTCATCTGTGGGTCGGAGAAGGTGAGCCAGATTTCCTGTACCTCATCCTCGGCAAAGAAGCGCTCGATGATCTCAATGTTGGTGCGGAGGAAAGCCACGTTCTTCAGTCCTTCGTTGAGGGCCTGAGTGGCACCTGTCCACATGCGGGCTCCTTTGATGTCGACGCCGATGAAGTTCCTGTCAGGGTAGAGCTTTGCCAATTCTACAGTGTATTCCCCCTTGCCGCAGCCGAGCTCCAGCACGATGGGGTTGTCATTATGGAAATACTGCTCGTGCCAGTGTCCCTGTAGGTCAAAGGGAACATGTTCCACTACCGAATAAGGGTACTGGAACACGTTCTCATAGGTCTCCATGTCGGCGAACTTCGCCAATTTGCCTTTTCCCATGCGCTATTTATTCGTAGACATATTTGGGTGAATCGCCGTGCTCGGTGGTTTGCGGATCACTGTCCTTCAAGCACATGATGACGACGATGAGCGCAAAGATGGCAAACAGAAGTGAAAGGCAGGCATAAAGCCCTATCTCGCCAGCACTGTTGGCCAAAGTCTTCTCGATGACTTTTTCGTTCATTGAACCGCTCAACGCTTCTTCCACCAATTTGTTCATGGCAGGCGATGTGGCTACTATGATGTTGCTCGCGATGCCCAATGCATAGCTGATATATACCCACCACGCACTCTTGTCAGCATCCTGCAGACGACGCGCGGTGACGGCCAGACCGAAGAACATGACGATGGTGGCGATAATGCTGCTGACCATAAGATCGCTTGTGAATGAGGTGAACACCCAGTTGGCAATCATCACAATCAGCATCCACCACCAGAACTCTGAACGGCGGCTGCGGCCTTTGAAATCCAGAATGCGGCTGGAGGCCAGTTTGACAGCCTCTGCAAAGCCAAGTTGAGGTAATGCTCTCATAATTACTCGATGACTACTGTTGTCCAACCGTGCTTGTCTTCGATTTCACCATATTGGATACCGCGGAGGGTATCGAAGAGTTTCTTTGACATCGGGCCTGGCTTCTCGCCGAAGCTATAGCGCTTGCCGGTGTCGAGGTCGTCGATATAAGATATGGGGCTGATGACAGCAGCTGTACCGCAGGCACCTGCCTCCTCGAAGGTCTCGAGTTCCTCCTCAGGAATAGGACGACGCTCTACCTTCATGCCCAGATCCTCAGCTACCTGCATCAGGCTCTTATTCGTGATAGAGGGCAGGATAGAACTGGATTTCGGGGTGATATAGGTATTGTTCTTGATGCCGAAGAAGTTGGCAGCACCGCACTCGTCCATGTATTTCTTCTCCTTGGCGTCGAGATAGAACTCACAGGCGTAACCCTTCTCGTGAGCCAGATTGTTAGCGAAGAGCGAAGCGGCATAGTTACCACCCACCTTATACTTACCTGTGCCAAGGGGAGCCGAACGGTCGTAGTCGCGGATAATCACGTAAGGATTGGCAGCGAAACCACCCTTGAAATATGGACCCACGGGGGTGACGAAGATCAGGAAGCAATACTCCTTGGCGGGATGTACACCCACCTGAGCGCTGGTACCGATGAGCAGCGGACGGATATAGAGCGTGGCACCACTCTCGTAGGTGGGAATCCACTCCTGGTTCAGACGAACCACCTTCTTCACCATCTCAGTGAACAACTCTGTGCTCACCTCGGGCATCATGATACCACGGCAAGTGCTCTGCAGACGGGCTGCATTCTCGTCGACGCGGAAGATGCGCACCTTACCGTCGGGACAACGATAGGCCTTCAGACCCTCGAATGCCTCCTGACCGTAGTGCAGGCAGGTAGCTGCCATGTGCAGGTTCAGATACTCATCGGAGCAAACCTCGATTTCACCCCATTTTCCATCGCGATAGTAACAACGTACGTTGTAGTCGGTCTTCATGTAGCCAAATGACAGACTACCCCAATCTAAATTCTTCATTTGCTTATATCTTTTAAAAGTCGTTTTGCGTTTAATTGCTTGCAAAAGTAATCAAATTCTTGCTTTTAAACAACAAAATCTCCTGAAAAATCACTTTTTGCTTACCTTTTCTTGTCCGTTTACGGGGAAATGGCTACCTTTGCAGCGTTTTTTAAACATTATTAATAAGCGAAAAGATGAAAAAAGTACTTTTATTGGCTTTCTTGGCAGTCGGGATGACGGCTTATGCTCAGGAAGTGGATGAGAAAACAGTTGAAATCAAGTATGTTGAAGTCAACGATGGTGGTATCAAGTTGGATGAGGATAACAACTGGAAGATGCACCTGTATGTAGGTGTAGATATCCCTGTAAGCGCACCCGACGGTGTTGACTTTGCTCCGTTCCGCTCTTGGGAGATTGGTTTGACAGTGGCACAATACGAATATACACCGAAGAACTCAAAGACCACTCTTTCTGCTGGTATCGGTGTTGACTGGCGTAACTACACGCTGAGCGGTCATGACAAGATGTTTGCGAAGGTTAACGATGTCGTTGGCGTCTTTGATCGTAAAGGTGATATATCGGAGCTCGCTTCGCGTATCTCCACCTGTTCGCTTTCTCTGCCGCTGATGGTGAAACAGAGCTTCAGCAAGGATTTTGCCGTATCTCTTGGTGCTCAGTTTAACTGGAATTTCTACAGCCGCTTGAACAACTACTATGAGGAGGGTGATCATGAGATAGACGATCAGACCAAGAAGATCGGTGAGCGTCCTATCACGATTGACGTACTGGGCATGCTGCATTTCGCAGATTTCGCCGTTTATTGCAAGTATTCTCCGATGAGCGTGCTGAAGAAGGACAAGGGTCCCGACTTCAAGTCGCTGGCCGTAGGTATCTACTTCTAACCGAGATTACTCGCGTTCGGCCTGAATCTTTTGGATTTCCTGTTCTGTCATGGTCAGTTTGTCCTTGCAGAACTTGATGAGTCGCTGTGCTTCCTTGAGTTGCACAGCGATTTCGTCGATACTGTATTCGTCGCTTTCCATCTTGCGTACGATGTCCTGAAGCTGAGCAAAGGCTTCTTCGTATTTCTGTTCTTGGTTCATAGGGATAGGGGTTTTATGGATTTTCCGGGATTACTTTCGATTTGACGGTGCCGTTGGCGAGACGAGTCTCAATCTCGTCGCCGGGCCGGAGGACGGCGGCATCGTGGATGGCGCGACCGTCTTTGAGGGTGATGCTATAGCCACGACTGAGTAATAGGGCAGGGTCGAAACTCTTGGCTTTCTCCTCGATGAGCTGCAGACGGTGTCTCTCTGTCATCAGCCGACGGTCGAGCAGGATAGGAAGACGATTCTCTAAATTGACAATTGATAATTGAGAATTGAGAATTTTCTGCTGCGCATGGCTGGTGATGCGGCTGTTGAGAGCATCTAGACGGGCTTCCTGACGTATTTTGACATTGGAGAAAAGTCGTGGCAACAATTCTGCCACCGTTGCAAATTGTGATTTATAATAGGTGAGTTTCTGCTGTGCTAATCGGAGGATTTGCTCCTGTGAATCATTAAGAATATCCATCACAGCCTTCAAGTGGTCGATGAGGAAGGTAGCTGCGGCAGTGGGCGTCTTTACTCTTGTGTGTGACACCATATCGAGGATGCTTTCATCGCGGTCGTGGCCGATGCCTGTAATGATAGGTATGGGGAAGTTGGCAACGTTCTCGGCTAGTGACAAAGTGTCGAAGCCTGACAAGTCGCTGGTGGCGCCACCACCACGGATAATCACTACCGCGTCGAAGGCTAATTGTTCATTATAAATGCGTTCCAGCGCATTTATAACACTGTGTTCCACGTCATCACCCTGCATGATGGCAGGGAAGAGATGGGTCTCGAACTTAAATCCATAGGGATTGTTGGCGAGCTGATTACAGAAATCACCATAGCCGGCGGCGGTCTCGGAGGAGATGACGGCGATGCGCTGGCAGAAGAGCGGCAGGCGGAGCTCACGCTGGAGATCGAATACGCCCTCTTCTTTCAGCTGGCGGATGATTTCCTGACGCTTGCGGGCCATGTCGCCGAGGGTGTAGGTAGGATCGATGTCGGTGACGATCCAGGAGAAACCGTAAGCCTCGTGGAATTGGGCGTAGACTTTTAGCAGCACTTTCATGCCGACGTGGAGTCGCTGGCCTGTGGTACGCTCGAAATAGGGGCGGATAAGCATCCATTTTGAGGCCCAGCAGCGTGCTGAAGCCTTGGCGATGGGGGTGGCGAATTGACTGGATGTTCTGGCTGATCCGGCCTTTCCTGCTGTTTCTTCGTCGTACTGCACGAGCTCCATGTAGCAGTGGCCTCTCGACTCGCGACATTCCGACAATTCAGCCTCTACCCAATATTCATCGGGCATCTCGCACTCCAATACCTCACGAACGAGGCTGTTGAGTTCGTACAGTGTCAGTCTCTTCTCACTATTCATATCTCTCACCTCTTACCTCTCACCACTTACCTCTACTTTCCCTATCATGTATGCCCGCCAGAAATTAGGGATGCCATAGCCATAGATGTTGTCAGGCTCTTGGTGTTGGCTGCTGGTCTGTCGCACGAGGTTGATAATCTCCAGAGCGGTCTTGTTTGGCAGGGATTGCCAGAGACACGCCACAAGTCCCGCGACGATGGGGGCGGAGAACGAGGTGCCCATATCTCTGATGATGGTTCCACGGCCTGAGATGAGTGAGGCGGGCGAACCGAGGGCCATGACATCGGGCTTTACACGGCCGTCCTGTGTGGGGCCGACACCACAGAAGGGGGCGTTTTTCCTCTCGTTATTCACGGCGCCTACGGTCAGGATGTTCTCGGCATCGGCAGGGAAGGTGATTTTCTTCCAGGGACCCATGCCGAGATTGCCTGCGGAATTGATGAGGATGATGCCCTTCCGTGCCAGCATGGAAGCTGTACGCGAGATAAGTGCTGTCTTACCATCGAGGTCACGCAGACGGTAACTTCCTCGGCCCTCATCGTATTCATTGTATCCCAGACTCGAACTGATGATGTCGACGCCAGCGGAATCGGCGAATTCCGCTGCCATCGCCCAGTAGTCTTCTTCTACGGGTTGCTCCGTTTGCTGGTCTTCGCAGCGGAGGAGCCAGTAACGGGCCTCGGGGGCAGTCCCCACAAGAATTTGCGGTTCGTTGGCGGCCATGACAGAGAGGACTTTCGTGCCGTGGTCGGTCTCACGGAAAATACGGTCAGTTTTTCCGGAATCTCCGGAGAGTCCTGATTTCCCAGGCTCCTCCGGGCATACGAAATCCCTCGTGCCAAGGATGTTGGCCCGGAGGATGGCGGGTATCTGGTCGCAATTCTGGAAGCCGCCGTCGAGCACGGCGATGGTCATACCGTGTCCACGGTGTCCGATGTTATGCAGCCGTTGTCCTTGTAGCATTTCTATCTGGTCACGACCGTTGCCGTAGTGTTCACCACGGATGCTGTCCCAGGGATTCCATTTGTCATGAACTTTGACTTTGATTGCTCTGCGATCAATGGAATCGGGTGACTGCCACACCTGCTGCGCGTTCTTAACGAACTTGAGTTCTGCCAGTCCACGCAGCAGCGTTGTGTCGTTCGAGCGAATCAAAACCGTATTATGCCAGCGGCTCGTGCCGATGAAGTGGGTGTGAAGACGCGACTCACGGGACCAGTCCCCATGAGTTGCGAAATGCTCCATTTCACGGAGATATTTCTCGCTGACGGGCAGGTCGGTGGAGTCGAGTGCAAGACCTTGGCGTCGACGGCGCTCGATTGACTTGTGAGAGAGCCATCGTCCTGGATGTTCGAGGGAATAGGCTGAGCCCTGTTTGTCGGCGAGGGTATAGCGCCAGATGTAGCATTTGCCACCGGGATACTTTACCTTCTTGGACGCCTCTGCCACTGTGCCGCCAAGGAGCGTCACCGCGAGTGCGAGTATCAGTCGTATGACGATTTGCTGTTTCATTCCGCTTGCAAAGATACGAAATTTCTGCGAAAGATGCATGTTTCCCTGCCTTTTTTTCGCTTATCTCGGAAAATATTAGTAACTTTGCAGCGTTATAATACAAAAGGTAAAGATGGACAACAAACAAGCCGCGCTTGCACTGGGCCAGAAGCCCGTGGGACAACTGCTATGGCAGTATGCCCTTCCGGCCATTGTGGCTATGACGGCGTCGAGCCTCTACAATATCATCGACCGTGCGATGATTGGTCAGATTGTCGGTCCTGAGGCGATTGCGGGTCTGGGTATCACGTTCCCCTTCATGAACTTGAGTGCGGCCTTTGGTGCTGCCGTGGGTGTAGGCTCGTCGACATGCATCAGTGTGAAATTGGGACAGAGAGATTATGATACTGCACAGCATCTGTTGGGTAATACAGTAACGCTGAACTTAATAATAGGATTCGTGTTCATGGTTATCTGTCTTCTGTTTCTTGACCCGATCCTGCTGTTCTTCGGTGCTTCGGAAGTGACACTTCCTTATGCTCGCGAGTTCATGGTGGTAATCCTGCTGGGTAATATGGTGACGCACATGTATTTCGGTATGAATGCCGTGTTGCGAGCTGCCGGCAAGCCAAGACACGCTATGTATGCCACGCTATTTACCGTCGCTTGTAATATTGTGTTGGTGGTTGCCTTCGTGTGGTGGTTCCGCTGGGGCATCCGTGGTGCAGCTCTCGCCACTGTTACGTCGCAGTCGTTGGCATTGTGCTGGCAGATGTGGATATTCTCTGACAAGAAAGAACTACTGCACTTAAAACGCGGTATCTACCGACTGAAGGTGCAGTTGGTGAAGAATATCGTTGCCATCGGTATATCGCCCTTCCTGATGCAGACTACGTCGTGCGTCATTGTGATCTTTATGAATAACCAGTTTGTGCGATATGGTGGTGATATGGCTGTGGGCGCCTACTCGATAGCCAACTCGATGGTCATGGTGTTCTTCATGTTTGTAATGGGTATGATTCAGGGCATGCAGCCCATTGTGGGTTATAATTACGGTGCAGAGAAATATGACCGTATGTTCCGCTGTCTGTGGATTACCATCGCCTGCGCTACAATAATCTTGTTGGTGGGATGGGGACTGTCGATGGCATTCCCGCGGCAGATAGCTCGTATCTTTACCACCGACCCGACATTGCTCGATTTGGCCGCTAAGGGTATCGTGATTGATATGTTGGTGTTCTTCGTGGTGGGCTCGCAGGCTGTCATTACCAATTTCTTCCAGTGCATCGGTAAGGTGAAGATTTCTATCTTCCTCTCACTATCACGCCAACTGTTTCTGCTGTTGCCGATGGCATATGTGTTCCCTTTGTTCTGGGATCTTGATGGTGTGTGGTATTCGATGCCAGCCTCTGACTTTGGGTCATTTGCAATGACTATACCGATGTTGATATGGTACATGAAGAAGTTAAAAGTGAATAGTGAAAAGTGATATGAAACATATTATTATTAATGTAGGAAGACAGTTGGGAAGTGGTGGTCATGACATCGGAAGGATGTTGGCGCTCGACTTTCAAGCGAAATACTATGACCGTGAATTGCTTAACTTAGCGGCCAAGGAAAGCGGATTCTCTGAGAAATTCTTCGAGCAGAACGATGAAAAGAAGGGTTTCTTTAAGGGACTCTTCAATATGCAGACCTCACATGTCAGTGGTGGTAGCATGTATAAGACCAATTTCTCACAAGAGAGTCTGTTCCAGTTTCAAAGCGATGCTATTCAGAAGGCAGCCAAGGAGGGCTCTTGTGTCTTTGTAGGTCGTTGCGCCGATTATATCCTGCGCGATTTTCCGAATACGGTGAACATCTTTATCACCGCCTCGATGAAACACCGCATCAACCAGATTATGAACAAGCAGCACATGGAATATGAGGAAGCGCGGAAGTTCATCGAGTCGAAAGAGTCGAAGCGTGCAGCTTACTATAATTACTATACTGGTAAGAAATGGGGTGCAGCTGAGAGTTATGACCTCTGCATCGACTCCAGCATCCTTGGTTTCGTGGAGACGGAGAAGATCATTGCTGAGTTCATTCGGAAGAAGTTCCAGCTATAAAATCCGGATTATCCAGAATATCAGGAACCTCCGGGATTGACAGAATATGAAGAAAATAGGAATATTAAGCGATACGCACAGCTATTGGGACGAGAAATATCTCCATTATTTCGAGCCTTGCGATGAAATATGGCACGCAGGTGACATTGGTAGCGTCGAGGTGGCGGAGAAACTGGCGGCTTTTCGGCCCTTCCGTGCTGTATGCGGCAATTGTGATGGCGGCGATTTGCGGTTGATGTATCGTGAACTGAATCGATTCAAGGTCGAGGATGTTGATGTGCTCATCAAACATATTGGCGGTTATCCTGGCAACTACGATTTCAGCGTTCGCTCTACGCTCTTTGCCAATCCGCCGCAGTTGTTTGTGGCAGGTCATTCGCACATATTGAAGGTGAAGTATGATAAGACGCTTGGATTGCTACATATCAATCCAGGAGCCGCAGGCTTGCAAGGCTGGCATAAAGAGCGTACCCTCATCCGCCTTACCATAGAGGGAAAAGAATTCAAGGATTTGGAAGTTATTACATTAGGAGACAATAAAACAAGATAAAAATGAAAAGAACAATCGTTATTACTGGTGGCGCAGGCTTTATTGGAAGTCATGTGGTGCGCCTGTTCGTGAACAAGTATCCTGAGTATCACATCATTAACCTCGATAAGCTGACGTATGCCGGCAACCTGGCTAATCTCAAAGACATCGAGGACAAACCTAATTATGAGTTTGTGAAGATGGATATCTGTGACTTCGATGCTTTCTACAAGTTGATGCAGGACAAAAAGGTGGACGGTATCATTCATCTGGCTGCTGAGAGTCATGTCGATCGCTCTATAAAGGATCCCTTTACCTTCGCTAAGACCAACGTGATGGGAACATTGTCGTTGTTGCAAGCTGCTAAGTTGTATTGGGAGAGCCTACCTGAGAAGTATGAGGGCAAGCGCTTCTATCATATCTCGACCGAT
>CADAAR010000004.1 GCA_902785945.1 uncultured Prevotellaceae bacterium | reverse complement strand
TAAGATTTTCTGACGCAGTATGTAGAATTTTTGTACGCAGTAAGTAGAGTTTTCGTACGCTGTAGGTAGAATTTTCTCACGCACCGTTAACAAAAAAAAACTCCACGAGGGAGGCTTTTTTTATGAGGCGTTTAGGATAACTACTTTACCCTTTCACAGCTTTTGGTGTCCAGTTTCTGAAGAAACGCAGGACCTTCGACTGATTGTAGCCCTGGCCTTCTTCCAGGAAACTGGAGTCCTGCATGTGAATCACCTTTCCCTCGTCGTCGAGAACCACAAAGACGGGGAAACCAAAACGGGACGGATTGTTTAGTCGTTCCATCACTTTCTTTCCACGTTCCATCTGGACGCCCTCAGACCTACGGGGATTATAGTTCACATGGATATAGACGAAGTTCTCGTCAATCACACGGCTGATCGTGGTGTCGTTCGTGATGAAGTCGGCAAAGCGCAGACACCAAGGGCACCAGTTGCCACCGACCTGACAAATCACGAATTTCCTTTCCAGCCTGGCTTTCACAACAGCCTGATCAATCTGCTCAATCGGGTCGATTTCCTCGTTGTAGACCTTCTTTCCGGCTCCAGCCTCCTGCGCATTCCCCGTCAAGGTCAAAAACAATGCCAATATAGCACTAAACAGTATCTTCTTCATCATATCTTTATCTTAAAGCGGTGCAAAGATAGGCATTTTTCTCTTTTCTTCCAAATTACTACACCAAAATGACACAAAATGGATGGTTCTTTTTGTGTAATTCACGGGATCCGGGATCAGGGGACCGTCCCCTGACCCAATTAAAAACAGAACCTATCACTTTGGGGCAGTACGTACATCCTTAAAAAGTTTAAAATAAACGCAAAAAACAAGAAAAGTGTACGAAAAAACCATATATAATAAGTATATTTGTACCCTAATGCATAATCTCATAATTAAGAGAACATTCCAGAGAAATAGTACATATTATTATTAAACCGATGAAAAAGAAAAATTTAATTAGATTAATTGCTTGCGCGGCTGTGTTTTACGGCGTAAGCGTGTTTTTGACTGCATGTGTGGGAACTGCCGACAACCCCCAGATAAAACCGGGAAAACAAATTGAGATGAAGATGGGCGACCTGGCAATGATGATTAACCCTGAGCATGGGGCTAGGATTACGTCGTTTAAATATCGCAACCAAGAGGTGCTTTCGCAGTTGGAAGGTCCATACTCGTCTGGTAGTACATTTTGGACCAGTCCGCAGGAGGACTGGTTCTGGCCGCCCGTGCCCGAAATAGATGAGGATAGCTACGTGGTGACTGGGGAGGATGACGAGCTGGTGATGACCAGTCGGGTGTCTGAACTGTTGAAGTTACGCATTGTAAAGCGCTTTGCAACCGATGTGGCTGATAATGCATTCGTTATCACTTACTCGATTATTAATGAAGGTAACGAAGTGCGCAAGGTGGCTCCTTGGGAAATAACACGAGTGCCCAACGAGGGTGTGATAAGTTTCGAGGCACCTGTAGAGAGCATTTGCCCTGCTGGTCTTTTGGACTTTAAGGATAAGGATGGTGTGGCCTATTACGAAGCTGACGAGGCGCCAGAGAACCGAAAGGTGAATGCCGACGGCAAAGGCTGGCTGAGCTACGAAGCTAATGGGCTTGTGCTTACCAAACGCTTTGCCGATTTGACTCCAGAGCAGGCTGCACCTGGCGAGGCTGAGATACAGGTATATGTGAATCAGGGAAAGACCTATATAGAAATAGAGAGTCAAGGCGCATATACCGCTTTGGCTCCAGGTGAAAATCTTAGCTGGACGGTACGTTGGTATCTGAAACCTGCAGAAAACTAATTATTATATCAACATTCCTGAGACGCCTTGCAACCCAGGATTTAAAGGTGGTAATCCGCTCTATCGCGTGATTGCTGAGGACCTGTCGGCTTCGGAGGCTGGTGACTTCGACTTCAACGATGTTGTCTTCGACGTGGTAAAGGCAGAAAATGGCAAGACCACTCTGAAGCTGATCTGTGCTGGTGGTGTGCTTCCGCTGAGAGTCAGAGGTGCAAACGAAGCTGAGGGTCAAGAAATTCATGGCTTATTCGGAGAGGCAACTCCCAACGAAAAGGGCAAATATAAGATGTATAACACTGGTGCTGGTCCTGATAAAGACCCCGTTGAGTTTACAGTTGAAGGCGAATACACGACTCCTGAGCAGATTCAGAATATCATCATTGAGGTCTTTAAGGAGAACAATTGGATGGAGCTCAAAGCTGAAAAAGGTGTGGCTGCATGTAAGATCCTGGTGGACGACCGCTTCCCCATCGTTCCAGAACGTCACAGCATCGCCAACCAGTTTGGTAATTTCACCACTTACGTTCAAGGTAATTGGAAAGAAAATGATGACTTCTGGTGGATCCAGAAATAAAAACGAAGGATCTTTTCCTCATACATCGGGAGCGGCAGCAATGTCGCTCCCGATTATGTTTGGGGGTGTTTTTTGTATTTGAAATGTAACATTTTTGTATTTTGCATTTTATATTAATAAAAAAGGTGTATCTTTGCAAACGAAATATGAATCAAGAAGATAACCCTCAAAACTAAAATGACATAATTATGGAAAAAAAGATTTTAACTATCTGTGTCATCCTTCTGGGGAGTGTCAGCATGCTGACAGCACAAGTGAAACTGCAAAGCAACAATGTGGATGATGTCCTTAAGGCTATGACGCTTGAGGAGAAAGCGATGCTTGTGGTAGGCGGCAACCGCCAAATTGCGTCATCGTCAGATAATGGCATGATAGGCTCGCACGCCCAGCGTGTGCTTGGTGCAGCTGGCATGACACAGGCCATTCCCCGGCTTGGTATCCCTTCAACGGTGCTTACTGACGGTCCTGCTGGTGTGAGAATCAATCCCAGACGCGACAACGATGCAAACACCTATTTCTGCACAGGATTTCCTGTGGGTACTGCACTCGCCTGCACTTGGAACACACAACTCGTTGAGGAGGTGGGCAAGTGTATCGGCAACGAGGTGCTGGAATATGGCTGCGACGTGCTGCTCGCCCCAGGCATGAACATTCACCGTTCTCCGCTCTGTGGTCGTAATTTCGAATACTATTCCGAAGACCCGTATGTGACAGGTAAGATTGCTGCTGCCTACGTGAGAGGTATCCAGAGTCAGGGCGTAGGTACCTCCGTCAAGCACTTCGCTGGTAACTCACAGGAGACCAACCGCATGGGTGTCGATGAGATCATATCACAGCGCGCCCTTCGCGAAATCTACCTGAAGGGCTTTGAGATTGCTGTCCGCGAGGCTGCTCCTTGGACGGTGATGTCATCCTATAACCGCATCAACGGGCCCTTCACACAAGAGAACGGCGAACTGCTCACCACTATCCTACGCGATGAATGGGGCTTTGACGGTATCGTAATGACTGACTGGACAGGTTTGCGCAATACGGCGGCTCAGATTCAGGCTGGTAACGACCTAATGGAGCCTGGCAACGAGTCACAGATCAAAGATATTATAGATAAGGTGAAGAGTGGTACATTGAAAGAGGCCGACCTTGACATTTGCGTGAAGCGTATCCTGCAGTATCTCGTCAAGACGCCTGCCTTCCGTGCCTACAAATACTCCAACAAGCCCGATTTGAAAGCCCATGCCGAGGTGACACGTCGTTGTGCTACAGAGGGTATGGTGTTATTGAAGAACGAAGGACAGACACTGCCGATGAGCAACTCGAAGACCGTTTCCGTGTTTGGTATCACATCCTACGACTTCATTGCTGGCGGCACAGGTTCTGGCGATGTGAACAAAGCCTATACCATCGACATGATGCAGGGACTCACTGAGGCAGGTCTGAAGGTGAACACCAAACTCGCCAACCTCTATCAGAGTTATAAGAAATATCAGGAGAGCATCACAGCTGCAGGACCATCACGAGGTGGCTGGTTCTGGGGTAAGGCCGTTCTCCCGGAGATGGCCGTCAGTCGTACCATCATCAACGTTCAGGCACAGGAATCTGACGTCGCTATCATCACCCTTGGTCGTCAGGCAGGAGAAGGTTCTGACCGTCAGGAGGAAGGCGACTTCACCCTGACAGACACAGAGCGCCAACTCATTACTGATGTCTGCAACGCCTTCCATTTGGCCAATAAGCCCGTGGTGGTGGTGCTCAACATGGGTAATGTCATTGAGACGGCTTCGTGGAAGTCGATGCCCGATGCCATTCTCCTTGCCTGGCAACCAGGACAGGAAGGCGGCTATTCCGTGGCTGATGTGCTGACAGGCAAGGCCTATCCTTCTGGCAAACTCACAATGACGTGGCCCAACAACCTCATCGACCTGCCCTCCAGCGCCAGTTTCCCCAATATTCGTCCAGCAGCGGCTCCCCGTATGCGTGGAAATAATCGTGGAAACAACAAAGTGGAGTTTCAAGACTACACCAAGCACACAGAGGGCATCAATGTGGGTTACCGTTATTTCACCACGAGTCAGTCATCTGTGTCTTATCCCTTCGGATTCGGTCTGAGCTATACCACATTCTCCTATAGCAAGCCCGTGGTCAAGGCTACGAAAGACGGTCTCGCCGCCTCGATCACCATCACCAATACAGGCAAGAGAGCCGGAAAGGAAGTTGTTCAACTCTATGTCAGTGCTCCAGCTGGTGGCCTTGAAAAGCCTGCTCGCGAATTGAAAGCCTTTGCCAAGACACGCGAACTCCTGCCTGGACAGAGCGAGACACTCACGATGCAGCTCTCACTCTACGATCTGGCTTCCTATAATGAAACCACTCAGGCTTGGGAAACAGCTGCTGGCAAATACGCCATCGGCTTTGGTGCCAACGTAGAGGACATTCGCGTCACAGCACCATACAGTCTCTCCAAACAGAAAACGGTGAAGTGTCACGACGTCATGAAACCCAACATGCCGCTGTAACTATGTGGATGTTGACATTCTCGCTGTTGCCTTTGATGGCACTCGCCTATATCAGCTGGCACGTATGGTGCCTGCTGCCTCTCAGCTGGATATGGAAGGTGCTGATACTGGCGCTGATGACGGGAGCGTTTCTGCTGTTGTTTACAGGCTTCTGGCGGATGACAGACCGGATGCCGATGCCTTTGGCGATTGCAGTTTACGAGATCGGCACATCGAGCATTATTATCCTGCTCTATCTCTTCATGCTGTTCCTGGTGCTCGACCTGGGGAGACTGCTGCACCTGCTGCCTCGTACCTTATTTTATAATAACTGGTGGACCGTAGGTGGCATCGCCTTGGGTATGTTCGTGCTCTTTTTATATGGCTATCTGCATTATCAGCACAAGCATCGCGAGGAGATACAGCTTTCCACAGAGAAACAGTTGAGCAAGCCCATGAAGATCGTAGCGATGAGCGACCTGCATATCGGCTATCACAACCGTCGCAACGAACTGCACCGTTGGGTGGAAATGATCAATGCCGAACAACCAGACCTGATTCTCATTGCTGGCGATATCATTGATGGCAGCATGCGACCAGTGATTGAACAGCAGATGCAAGAGGAGTTCAAACTGCTGAAGGCGCCTGTCTATGCCTGCATTGGCAACCACGAATATTATAGCGGAGAGCCCAGAGCCAGACAGTTCTATCAGGAGGCAGGCATCCATCTGCTGCAGGATTCCTGTGCAACTGTTGGCGACCTCTGCATCATCGGACGCGATGATCGCACGAATTTCCACCGCGATTCGTTGGGTGTGCTGATGAAGAAGGCCGATCGAGAGAAATACTGCATCCTGCTCGACCACCAACCTTATCATCTGGATCAGGCAGAGCGTCAGCAGGTTGACCTCCAGTTCAGTGGGCACACCCATCACGGACAGGTTTGGCCTATCTCGTGGATTACGGAACATGTCTATGAGTGCGCTTTCGGTCCTTATCAACGAGGCAACACACATTATTACGTCAGCAGCGGACTGGGCATCTGGGGCGGACAGTTCCGCATCGGCACCCGCTCAGAATATGTCGTCATAACCCTAAACAAGTCACAAAAAAAACAATGAACATACAAGAATTACTGAATCGTACGGATCGTTTTGCAGCCAACGCAGGTTGCCAGATTACAGAAGTGGACACAGAACATGCTGTGGCAGAAATGATAGTGAGAAATGAGCATCTGAATGGTGCTGACGTCTGTCAGGGAGGAGCCTTATTCACCTTAGCCGACTTGGCTATCGCAGCCCTGATGAACGCACGAGGCCAACTCACCGTCGGCATCAGCAACAGCATCATGTTTGTGTCGAGTGCGAAAGAGGGCGACCATCTTCATGCAGAAGCCATCAGTGTTTGCGACCATCACAAGATTCCTTCCGTCGAAGTGCGTGTCACCAATCAGGAAGGTCGCCTCATCTGTCACGTTACTGGCATAGGCTATCGCAAGTCTATGAACATTTTATAAGAAGAAAAAATTTGGAGGTTTGGATTTTTCGTTGTATCTTTGCACCAAAATAAAACTGAAAGGTCATGAAAAAGTTTTCTTTGATGCTGCTGGCAGCTGTGCTGATTAGCAGTTGCGGACAGAAAAAGGAGCAACAAGCGAAGGCTCCGACGAGAGTGAAGACACAAGTGGTGTCGCCTGGTTTGGTTGATAATGCCCAGACCTATGTGGGTATTGTGGAAGAGCGCGAGGCAACAGCTGTGAGTTTCACGGGTATGGGCGTAGTGAAGCGCATGCTGGTAAACGAAGGTCAGGCCGTGAGCAGAGGACAGTTGATAGCCGAGATGGACGACACCCAAGCCCGCAACGTTCTCTCTGGAGCCGAGGCTCAGATGACACAAGCCAACGATGCCTTGGAACGCTATAAGATGTTGCACGACAACGGTTCGCTGCCTGAGGTGCAGTGGGTGGAGATACAAAGCAAGGTGGCTCAGGCGAAGTCGCAACTCGATGTAGCGAAGAAAACCTTGGCCGATTGTCGTCTGACAGCACCAGTGAGCGGTATCATCGGCAAAAAGCTGGTGGGAGCAGGTGAGACAGCCCTCCCTTCGCAGGCTGTGGTCAACATCCTCGATATCTCGACGGTGAAGGTAAAGGTGGCTGTGCCTGAAGCAGAAATCGGAGGTATCAATGCCAACACACCGACCAGTATCAAGGTGGAAGCCGTTGATGGCAGTTATCAGGGTGGCAGGATTGAAAAGGGTGTCGAGGCCGATGCCCTCACGCATACCTATGATATAAGAATCAATGTGGTCAATAACGGAAGAAAGTTGCTGCCAGGTATGGTGGCCAGCGTCCGCTTCGTATCTGAGGGATCACAGGCCATCGGCAGTAAGATGATTCCTGTGACATCGGTGCAGAAGAATGCCGATGGTAGTCTGTTCGTATGGAAAGTAGATCAGCAAAAAACGGCTCATCGAACCCCTGTGACCATTGGTCAGACAGAGGGAAACTATGTACTCGTCATCGATGGTCTGAATATGGGTGACCGTGTTGTTACAGAAGGCTATCAGAAGCTGAGCGAAGGAACAAAAGTGGTCTACTAGTGAATAGTGAATAACGAATAGTGAATAGTGACTATGGGAAATAAGATGGAATGGCTGAAGTGGCCATTGGAACATTACTCGATATCGCTGCTCATCATTGGCATCCTGTTTGTGCTGGGTATCTTCGGCATGTGGGATATGCCGAAAGATGAGTTTCCGCATGCCACCATCCGTCAAGGTGTGGTGGTAGCCGTCTATCCTGGTGCCACCTCAGAAGAAGTGGAGCAGCAGGTGGCCCGTCCGTTGGAACGTTACCTCTTTACCTATGGTGAGGTAAACCGTGTGAAGACCACCACACAGTCGCAGAACGGCATGTGTATCATGATGGTGAAACTGAATGACGACGTGAACAATAAAGACGAGGTATGGAGCAAGATCAAACATGGTCTGAACGGCTTTAAGGCGCAGTTGCCTAGTGGTGTGCTAGCCATCGTGGTAAACGATGATTTCGGCAACACCTCAGCTCTGCTGATTGCCATAGAGAGTAGTCAGCGCAACTATCGTGAACTGAAACAATATAGCGACGACCTCTCCGATCGTTTGCGTCGCATCCCCTCTGTCGCCAATGTGAAACTGTTTGGCGAACAAAAGGAACAGATCTCGCTCTATGTTGATCGCCAGCGTCTGCAGGCCTATGGTATTGGTCAGCAGATGCTCTTCTCCCGTCTTCAGGCTCAGGGCATTACGACGATGGCAGGTTCGATCAGCGACGACGACCAGCAGGTGCCCATCCACGTAGAGGCTCAGGAGAATAGTGAGGAAGAAATTGCCAATCAGATTATCTTCTCAGACCCTACGACAGGCAAGGTGGCGCGTGTCCGTGACGTAGCCCGTGTGGTAAGGGAATACGAGCCGATGTCGAGTCGTATCGAACAGAACGGTCATCCTTGTGTGCTGCTGTCGATGGAGATGACACCAGGTAACAATGTGGTGCAATATGGCCGTGAGGTTGACCAGGTGCTGAACGACTTCCGCGAGAATGAACTACCTGAGGATGTAAATGTTACCCGTATCGCCGATAAGCCAAAGGTGGTGGCGATGAGTGTGAGCGACTTCCTGCGCGACTTGTTGATATCGATGCTGATCATCATTCTGGTGATGATGGTATTGTTCCCATTGCGTTCTGCCATCGTAGCGGCAATTACTATCCCGTTGACAACGTTCGTCTCAGTATCCATTATGTATATGGCCGGCATCGAACTGAACATCGTGACGCTGGCAGCACTGATTGTGGTGTTGGGAATGGTGGTCGACAATGCCATCGTGGTCATCGACGGCTATCTGGAGTATCTTGGCAAGGGATACGAACCCAAGAAGGCTGCTATTGACTCTGCCAAGCAGTATTTCATGCCGATGCTGTTGGCTACCATCTGCATCTGCGCCATTTTCTACCCCTTCCTCATTACGATGAAGGGTATGTTCCACGACTGTCTGGAGGACTTCCCCGTTACCATTACCATCAACCTGATGGTGTCGCTCTTCCTAGCGGTATCGGTAATCCCATTCCTAGAGGTGCGTATCATCAAACCTGACAAGGTGAAGACTGGTGGTAATGCGATTACCAATTGGGTGCAGAAAACTTACGATAAGGTGCTCGACTTCACCTTTGCCCATTCTTGGGTGACGATTGGTGGTGGCATCGCTGTGATACTGCTATCATCTCTGATCGCCCCCACGCTGAAGATCCGTTTGTTCCCCTTTGCTGATCGCGACCAGTTTGCAGTAGAGATATTCCTGCCCGACGGCAAGGGACTGGCAGAGACGGAACTGATAGCCGACTCTGTGCAACACGTCTTGGAGAAAGACGATCGCATCACGGGTATCACAGGTTTTATCGGTTGTTCATCACCCCGCTTTATGGATGCCTATGCTCCCCAGATGGCTGGTAAGAACTATGCGCAGTTCATCGTGAATACCAAGAGTGACAAGGCGACACTCGAACTGCTTTCGAAATATCAACCTATGTTGGGCGAGGCCTTCCCCAATGCCTACGTCAAATTCAAACGGTTGGACTACTTGGAGGTATCTGAATTGGAATACCGTTTCTATGGTGATAATCTCGACTCGCTGCATGTGGTGGCAGAACGGCTGATGGAGCATATGCGCCAGATGCCAGAACTGGAATGGGTGCATACCGACTACTTCCAACCCTACCCCATCATCAATGTCGAACTTGATCCTGTGACTTCAGCGCAGTTGGGTATCACCCGTACCACAGCACAGTTGGCACTCAGCGCCACTTCGTGCGATTTGCAGGTGGGACAGATATGGGAAGGGAATTATGAATTGCCCATCGTTGTCAAGGACGATACAGACATGACCTTCTCTGATATTGCCAACCTCGGCATTTCATCACCAACATCCATCGTTTCTTCTGGCGTAAAACAGTCAAACAGCACAATTCCTCTTCGTCAGATAGCGAAGGTAAAGCCGGAGTGGAGTGAGAGTCGTATTATGCATCGTGGCGGTGAGCGTTGTATCACCGTAACGGCTCAGTTTACACAGGGTGTCTATACGGCTCCTATTGAGAAAGAGATTGCACGCGTGATGCAGGAGGAGATAGAACTGCCTCAGGGTGTGCGACCAGAAGTGGGTGGCGAGATAGAATATGGCGATGAAGCCTTGCCACAGATTTATGGTGGTATCATCATCGCGATGATCATCGTGTTCTTCTTCCTGTTGTTCAATTTCAAGAAGTATGGTGTAACGACCATCTGTATGGTGGCACTCGCCCTGATGATTCCTGGTGCACTGATTGGTCTCGGACTGATGAACCGTGCCCTTGGTCTTACCTCTATCTTCGGCCTTATCACTCTGATGGGAATGATTATGCGTAACGAGATACTCATCTTCGAGCACGCCATCGATCTGATTAAAAAGCATGTGGCAGAACACGGCAACTGGACTGTGGACCGCGAGGCATACAACGCAGCCGTAAAACAGGCAGCCTATGATGCTGGTAAGCGCCGCATGGTACCTATCTTCCTCACGACAGCCACAACGGCTGTGGGTGTGGTGCCAATGATCATTGCACAGAGTTCGTTCTGGATGCCTGTAGGTGTCACCATCTTCGCTGGCGGTATCGGCTCGCTCATCATGGTGGTCACCATGCTGCCTGTCATTTATTGGAAGGTTTCGACAAAGTAGATATGGATATGAAAAAGATATTAGCAATCATAGCGTGTTCAGTGTGTTGCTGTGTCCCAGCAACATCCCAACAAAGATACACTCTAGCGCAGATCAAGGATTCTGCCCTCCACAACAACATGGCCATCCGCAGTGCCAAATACAATATTGAAGCCGCCCAGCAACAACGCAAGGAGGCCTTCACAAAGTTCTTCCCCAACGTCAGTGGTACAGGTCTTTGGTTCAATGCCAACAAGGGGATGGCGCAGACAACCATCAATCCCTCTGAGGTGATCCCTGCCGAATTAGGAATGGCTCTCGCACAGTCATTTCCACCTGAGGCACTCGCTGCTCTGGCTAATCCCATCAGCGTCTCGATGATGAAAAACGGTACGATCGCTGGAGTACAGGCTGTACAACCTATTTTTGCAGGTGGTCAGATCATCAACGGCAATAAACTCGCGAAGGTGGGCGAAGATGTCAGTAGATTGCAGCTACAACTCTCAGAAAACGAAGTTGAGAAAACGGCTGAGCAATATTTCTGGCAACTGGCTTCACTGCAGGAGAAGATGAAGACCATCGATGCGGTCGACACGCTCCTGCGCGATATCTATAAAGATGTGGATGTAGCTATCCGCGCTGGTGTGGCCTTGCGCAACGACCTGCTCAGAGTACAACTGCGCCAGAATGAGATTGCCAGTCAAAGGCTTAAACTCCAGAATGGGCTATCGCTGGTACGTTTACTGCTCTCGCAATACTGCGGTTTACGAGACACCTCTTTTGTCATCACCTATCAAACCGATATGACACAATCCCCCACCCCTCAAGGGGCAGAGTCTGTATCCTTAACCCCCGAATATCAACTGCTCAGCAAACAGGTGGAGGCAACAGCCCTTCAAAAGAAAATAGCTGTTGGAGAGAATCTGCCCTCTATCGCCGTTGGAGCAGGTTATAACTATCATAACCTCTTGGAAAACGACCATACCTTCGGCATGCTCTTCGCTACCGTCAGTGTGCCTATTTCCGATTGGTGGGGAGGCTCGTATGCCATCAAACGTAAGAAGATCGAACACCAGAAGGCTCAAGAACAACTCGCCGACAATACGCAATTGCTACAAATACGGATACAGAACGCCTGGAACGGTGTCGAAGAATCGTATCAGCAACTTCTACTCGCCCAGCGCAGCATCGAACAGGCAGAAGAGAATCTCCGTCTGAACCGTAATTTCTATCAAGCTGGTACGTCGAAGATGAGTGATCTGCTCGAAGCCCAGATGCTCTACCAACAGGCATGCGACAAACGTACTGACGCCTTCGCCGACTATCAGAACAAATTACTCGAATACCGTCAGTCGATAGGTCACTAACCCATTACCTGACAACGATCTTCTGAGCCGCTGTTCCCTGACGAATGATATAGATACCTGGGGACAGACCTTCGAGACTGTTGCCACAAGGCTGGCCAGAGAGCGAAAAGACCTGATAGGGTTGGGTCCTGTCGAGAGGTAACTCACTGATAGCGTTGGGCTTATAAGTATAGCCCAGCTTCTTGTCCATCCACACAAAACGATCCTTCATGTAAGTTCTCAAGACCTCCACCTCAGCCTGGAAACTACCCTTGGTAGGCGGATTCTGATGGACCCTCTGGTTTAGGATGGGCCAGCGCAGGAAATTCAGACGTTGCGATTGCTGAAGTTCAGCTTCCAAACGATCGATATAGGCAATCATATTTTCCTCTGTCAATCCTGACTGACGGGCCTCATCCCAAATGGCCAACAATTGGCGCTTGGCAGCAGCATCCCTGACAACGATATTGTCGACGAATTCTTTCATTTTACCAGCACAACTGCCACCACTCCGATAGATGTAATCGCTTTTATTATTGACAGGATAGATGCGTTGGTCGTTGTTGAAAGCCAGGTCGAAGTCCCAGACAGGTCCCACATGCAACAGATCCTCGTCGCGATCCTTATACATAAACACACTCCAATAGGTATCTGTATTGCCAGATAACTCTCCTACGAGGAAATGACGGAGGAAACTGTTTACGTCGAGATAAGTGGACCATTGGTTCTCCATCATATTAAAGAAATTATAGATATACTGCTTCTGATTAGCCGTAATCTCATCTTCGTCAGGCGACTTGATGGTAACGGGATTGCCCTTGTTCGAATTGAACCATGATTTCTCTTTGTTGGCATAGGCATCGACCTCTATCAGATAACCGCCCGTCAAGGCACTACCTTGATTGTCTTCTGGTGTCATCTCCGTGATATTCACACGATTTTTATTGATTGTCACCTGGTCGCACAACTGGTAGCAACCCTTGTATTCACCATTCAGCAGTACGTCGACAGCTGTACCATAAGGCGTATAGGTCATCCCCATTCGTTTACTCAGCTCGAAGGCTAACAGGTTACGCATCAACGTTTTATCACCGTAGTTATTGATCAACGTCCATTTCTTGGCCTTCGCAGGGGCATCGAGTACGTTCTGCTTTTTGTCGAACTTTATTCTCCAAGGTTTCTTGGGGAAATCACGCGAGGCATTACCTCTTTCACGTGTTGTCCCAGGCTCTGACAACAATTTGGTTCCATCGTCCGAGATGATGGTTAACTGAGAGACGATCTGGTGCTCCTTGTCGTAAGGAATCTCGTCATTCAATGTGTGTATATATACTGTGGGCAGGTTGGTCACCTGATAGAAACGACTGTCGTCGCCTGTGCCAGGATGACCGTAAAACTCCAGCTCAGCAATGTTACATCGAGCATCTGCAGGGCCAATATAGCGCACATAGCGGAAGCCTCGTGAACATGGGACATCAGCATACGACATAGTGCCTATCTTACCTTTCTCTGGAATGACATAAAGGGGCAGCGCATCCATAAAATCCTCGCGATTGGCACCTTCGAAGACGCCTAACAACACACGCTGCTCTCCTAATCCATCATTACGAGGCGACCAACCCACACGGGTAATGACATGGGCCTCACCTAAGTCAAGACCCGTCCACGTATAACTTCTGTCCCATGATGCAAAGAAGGTGTTCAAGTCGCCATCGAAGGCGTTCTCACGGGTGTTGATGGTCGTGGTCTTGGCGTTATTCTGATAGTTCACGCATTCTGTCGTGCCGATAATAGTGCCTTTCAACAGGTCATCGCCATAAGTGGGTGTCAGCAGCGACATCATGAATAAAATCGCACAAAGCAGTTTTTTGATCATACTGTTTCTGTAGGATTCTCTGGTTCTAAAGTTTCGGTTGTGGTGGAATCGGCTTCGATAAACATCGACTCGTCCATCTCTGCCAACGATTTCTTTTTCTTATTCTCTCTGGCACCAGCCTTCAACAGATTTCTGGCAGCAGTAATAATGCTAGGACCGCCATCGCCAGTGGTAATCTTCAGTTTCTTGATTTTCTTGACGGTGTCGTTCATGCTCGACTCTACCTCCATGAAGCGTAAACCAAAGTCCTGAACACGATCGATCACCGTATTGGCTGCATCCATCATGGCCTGCTGATTCTTCAACTGTCGCACCTGCGTCCACATCATCTCCAGTACACGCAGATTCATATACATGGTCTGGGGACCGAGAATCATCACGCCCTCATCGTAAGCCTCACGCCAGAGCGTGGCATCATTCATCAGAGCAAGATTCAATGCCCCCTCAATGGGCACATACATGATGGCGAAATTCAGACGGTTATACCCTTCTGGCAGGTATTTGGTATATTCCTTCTTGGCCAAACGACGAACCTGAGCCCTGACACTATCAATATGGGCTTTGAGATAACCACTCTTTTCAGGTGTGCCATCCTCAGCATTCATATAGCGCTCGTAATCCGTCAGCGACATCTTGGAATCAACGACCACATGACGATTATTGGGGAAGTGCAAAATAAAGTCGGGCACCAAGCCTTTACCATCATCGCCTTTGGCTCCCTTACCAATCTTGTCTTTCAGAGTCTCCTGGGTATCAAACTGCTCTCCTTCCTTCAATTCAAGGTCTTCAAGTAACTGCTTGAGCTTTAATTCTCCAAAATTACCCTGAATCTTCACCTCACCTGTCAGGGCGCGTGTCAAACGATCGGCCGTTTCCCCGATCTCTGCACTCTTCTGCATATTGATCTTGATGGTCTCATCCAGTCGCGTCAATGCTTCAGCCTGCTGGATTTTAGCTTTGTCGAGTGCTTCCTGCATGTCCTTCACACTCTTCTGCAAGGGATCGATAATTTTCGAGACCTGTTCTTTGTTCTCCTCACCGAGTTCCTCCTGACGCCGTTTGAGCACCTTCTCCGAAGTGGTCTGCATCTGTTCTTTGATAAGTTCGAGCTGACTCTTCATCTGCTGCTCGTTCATCTCCTTCATAGCAGCAATCTGTACGTCGAAAGCCGTTTTCTTTTCGTTCAACTGCGCTTCGTAGGAGACCTTCTGTGCTTCCAACTGTTTTGTAAGGTTTTCCACGTTCGTCTTCTGGACATCACGCTCTGCCGTCAATTTGATGACGTTATCAATCAAGCCCTTCTTACCGCGGTTACCGACAAAATAGCCGAGAACCGTCATCACAATAATGGCTATAATGGTTATAATCAAGTATATTTCCATAATTCTGTATTTACAAGTGGCAAAGGTAAGAAATAAAAATGAGAAAATGCTTCATTTTTTCATTTTTTTATTACCTTTGTGGCCAAATGAAGAAAGTTAAGAACAGCGAGTTGCTGCTCTCTTATATCCGAGAGGGGAAAATGATGACACAGAGTGAGAAACTTTGGCTCATCGTCAGTTTGAGTATTCCCTCAATCCTAGCGCAAATATCAGCTACGGTGATGTTCTTCATTGATGCTTCAATGGTAGGTCACTTAGGCGCCAAAGCCTCAGCAGCCATCGGACTGGTAGAGACAACAGGCTGGCTTATGGGGGGACTGGCCTCTGCAGCAAATATGGGATTCTCCGTTCAGGTGGCTCACTTTATCGGTGCCA
Source organism: uncultured Prevotellaceae bacterium (assembly GCA_902785945.1). Taxonomy (GTDB): domain Bacteria; phylum Bacteroidota; class Bacteroidia; order Bacteroidales; family Bacteroidaceae; genus Prevotella. Next base: position 71,973 of record CADAAR010000004.1, on the reverse strand, counting down.
ACGACTTTGAAGCGGCACGAAGGGTGCTACGACAATCGATGGTCTGTTGTTTGATCTGGGCTATAATGACGTCATTGATATCAGTAATTATCGCCCCCTTCCTCCCTTACTGGATGGGAGGTGGTGAGGAAATTGCACACGACGCGTCTATCTACTTTGCCATCTTCGGTCTGGCGGGCATTTTCTTCCAGGCAGAAGGTTTGGCTGGTTCGATGCTGAAGTGCTCGGGTAACATGAAGATACCCTCAATGCTGAATATTGGCATGTGTGTGATGGATGTTGTTTTCAACTACATCTTTATCTATATCCTTGATCTGGGTGTGATGGGAGCGGCCATAGGAACAGGCGTTGCTATGCTGATTACAGCAGTATTGATGCTTTATTTCCTATTGGTCAAATCGAAAATGCTCTCACTCGTAGGACGTCCTGGATCGTTCAAGCCCAAGTCGGATACCATCAGCACTGCCTTTAAGATAGGAGCGCCAATGGGACTTCAGCATCTGCTGATGGGAGGGGCATATGTGGTTAGCACCATGATTGTGGCTCCTTTGGGAACCATCGCTATCGCTGCCCACTCATTGGCTATCACTGTAGAGAGTCTCTGCTATATGCCTGGCTACGGCATTGCCGAAGCAGCCACCACCCTTGTAGGACAAGGCATTGGAGCTGGTCAGAAGTTACTGACCCGCTCGTTTGCAAGAATGTCTGTAGGTCTGGGAATCTCCGTCATGACAATGATGGGTGTACTGATGTGGATCTTCGCCCCAGAACTCATGTCACTGATGTCGCCAGTAGAGGAAGTGATAGTGCAAGGCACTCAGGTGTTACGTATCGAGGCCTTGGCAGAGCCGATGTTTGCTGCCGCCATCGTAGCCAACGGTGTGTTCATTGGTGCTGGCGACACGATTATCCCTGCCATTATGAGTCTTGTTTCGATGTGGGCCGTACGTCTGACACTCGCAGCTTCCCTCGCTCCGAAGTATGGTTTGAAAGGTGTGTGGATGGCGATGGCTACCGAACTTACCTTCCGTGGGAGCATTTTCCTCATCCGTCTTTTCAAAGGCAATTGGTCTGAAAAGTTAAGGGTTACCAACAAAAAATAACCGCTCTCGGGTCATCAACGACTCAGGAGCGGCACCAACAATCTATGAATAACTAAAAACCTTTTTTCGAAACAAACAACTTCGTCTCACGACGGTGTTGTGTTATCCTTTTAAACAAATCTTTATTACCACTGTAATACCTATTAAATCAACTTAAAACCAAAACTAATTACTAACTATTAACTACTAACTAACTCTAACTAACAATGAAACGAATCTTTTATTACCTTAACTAATTATTCTATTGAAGATTATCTTTTTGTCTTTTGACGATGCAAAGGTACGGCGATTTTTGCAATCCGCAATGGATTACACCCTATTTTTGCATAAAAACCGCATTTCTTTTGATGTAAATCAACTCGTTGTGTGCGAACACACTCAAATTGTGTGCGAAAACGGCCTAAAAAGCCCCTGCCACCTTATTCGTCAATTCCACAAACTCAGAAATCGACAATTGTTCGGGTCGGAGGGTCATCATCGGATCCTCAAAGAAGCCTGAGGGAGCAGGGTGATTCGCATCAAAAATCTGTCGTAAAGAGACGCGTAGCATCTTCCGACGTTGGTTGAAGGTAGTCTTGACTACACGACGGAACAACTGTTCATCGCAACCAAGATCGGTCACAGTATTACGAGTCATGCGGATAACGGCACTTTGCACCTTAGGAGGCGGATTGAAAACGGAGGGTTCTACCATAAAGAGATACTCAACGTTATACCACGCCTGAATCAGGACAGAGAGAATACCATACTGCTTATTGCCTGGCTGCGAAGCCATACGGACGGCCACCTCATGCTGGATCATACCCGTACAACAAGGAATCAGGTCCTTGTTATCAAGCATCTTGAAGAAAATCTGCGAGGAGATATCATAGGGATAGTTACCCGTCAAAACAAACTGCTGACCATCGAAGACTTCCCGGAGGTCCATACGAAGAAAGTCGCCACCTATTATATTATTATTAAGACGGGGAAAGTTCTCTCGGAGATAAGCCACACTCTCGCGATCGATCTCCACGACTTTCAACGGACGAGGTTTCTCTACCAGATACCGTGTCATCACACCCATGCCCGGACCTACCTCTAATACAGGCAACTCTGCATAGGGTTCATCCACTGTGTCAGCAATGCGCTTGGCGATACTCAGATCGGTCAGAAAATGCTGACCAAGATTCTTTTTCGGTCTTACTTGCTTCATTTGGGTGCAAAGATAATCATTTTTTCTTTTTTTTCCAAAAAAAAGTTGTACCTTTGCACCAATGGAACAGAAAAGCATACTCGGAAACATCGTCAAAATCGTGCTGCCCTTCCTGCTTGGCGGAGCGATTCTGTGGTGGATGTACCGTGGTGAAGACCTCTCAACCATCAGTCATGTACTGACAGAAGAGATGAACTGGACCTGGATGCTGTTATCATTTCCCTTCGGTATCCTGGCACAGATGTTCCGTGGCTGGCGATGGAAACAGACATTGGATCCCATCGAGGATCTGTCGCCAAGCACTGCCAAGCAACCGCTCTCCGGCCAAAAGATCCGAGCCCGCAGTGCCACCTGCATACACGCCGTCTTCATCTCGTATGCTGCCAGCTTGGTGATTCCACGTATCGGAGAATTCTCTCGTTGTGCCATTTTAAAACGCTACGACGGGGTATCGTTCAGCAAGGCATTGGGCACGGTGGTGACAGAACGGGCCGTTGACACTCTGATCGTGTTGCTATATTCTGGCATCATCCTTTTGATAGAGATGAGCGTTTTCGGTACATTCTTTAAAAAGACGGGTACCTCACTCGACCGAATTCTTGAGAGTTTCTCGCTGACGGGTTGGCTTGTGACGGCTATCTGTGGTGTTGCGGTGCTGATTCTGCTGCATCTGTTGCTAAAGAACTTCTCTATATATAATAAGGTAAAGATGACGCTGAGTGGTATCTGGGAGGGCGTGCTCTCACTGAAGGGTATCAAAAACCTGCCACTCTACCTGTTTTTCTCTATCGGCATCTGGGTGATGTATTTCCTGCATTACTACCTGACGTTCTTCTGCTTCGACTTCACGGAGCACTTAGGCATCGGTTGTGCACTGGTATCGTTCGTGGTGGCCAACTTCGCCGTCATTGTACCCACGCCCAATGGTGCAGGACCCTGGCATTTCGCTATCAAGACCATGCTCATTCTTTATGGTGTGGCCGATGAACAGGCATTGTGGTTCGTACTCATCGTTCATACCGTACAGACACTCTTGGTGATTGCTCTTGGCATCTACGCCTGGGCAACCCTCTTATTTACGAAACGTTTAAACCCTCAAACAACATAACTATGAGCGAAATTAAGAATCTGAATCCAGTGTGCATCTGGAAAAACTTTTATGCACTGACACAAGTTCCACGTCCAAGTGGACATCTCGAGAAAGTACAAAATTTCCTGCTCGACTTTGCCAAGCAGGCTGGTGTTGAGGCCTTTAAAGATCCTGCTGACAATATCGTGATGCGCAAGCCCGCTTCACCAGGCATGGAGAAGAAAAAAGGTGTCATTCTGCAGGCCCATATGGATATGGTGCCACAGAAGACACCAGAGTCAACCCATAATTTCGAGACTGATCCCATCCAGCCATGGATTGATGGCGAGTGGGTAAAAGCCAAAGGAACAACCTTGGGTGCTGACAACGGCTTAGGCGTGGCAGCCATCATGGCCATCATGGAAGACAAGACCCTGAAGCACGGTCCTATCGAGGCCCTGATTACTGCTGACGAAGAGACTGGTATGTTTGGTGCCAATGCCCTGCCCGCAGGTGAACTCAATGGCGATATCCTCATGAATCTGGACTCCGAACACTGGGGTAAGTTCGTGATTGGCTCTGCTGGTGGTATCGACGTGACCGCTACCCTCGATTATAAAGAGGTGGAGACTGATACTGACGATGCTGCTGTGAAGGTTACCGTTAAAGGTTTGCGTGGCGGACACTCGGGTCTGGAGATTCACGAAGGTCGCGGTAATGCCAACAAACTGTTGGTGCGCCTGGTTCGTGAGGCTATCGAGGAGTGCGAGGCACGTCTGGCATCTTGGCAAGGTGGCAACATGCGTAATGCCATCCCCTTTAAAGCCGAGGCTGTGCTCACTTTACCGAAGGAGAACGTAGAGGCCCTGAAAGAACTCGCTCAGGACTGGCTCGAAGACTTCACCGATGAGTACAAAGGCATCGAAAGTGGTATCGAGGTAATCTGCGAAGATGTGGCAACACCGAAGATGGAGGTGCCTGTAGAGATTCAGGACAATCTGATCAATGCCATCTATGGCTGTCACGACGGTGTGATACGCATGATTCCCTCCTACCCCAGCGTCGTAGAGACCTCTTCAAACCTCGCCATTATCAACATTGGCGAAGGCAAAGCCTCTCTGAAAATCCTCGCTCGCAGTAGCCGTGAGGATATGAAAGACTATATTGTCAAGACTTTGGAAAGCTGCTTCAACATGGCAGGCATGAGGGTAGAGACTGCCGGTTCGTATGGTGGCTGGGATCCCAACCCCGAGTCTCCCATCCTGCACCTGCTGCTGAAGGAATATAAGGAGCTCTTTAATGCCGATGGTATCATTCAGGTAGACCACGCAGGTCTGGAGTGCTCGATTATTCTGGGCAAATATCCTCACCTCGATGTGGTCAGCTTCGGTCCTACGATGAAGTCGCCTCACACCACAACTGAGCGCGCCCTCATCGCTACCGTAGAACCCTTCTGGCAATTGCTGAAGAAAGCCCTCGAGGATATTCCTGAGAAATAAATTTGAAAAAAATCCGCAGTTTGCTTGTAACTGCGGATTTTTTTTCTTACCTTTGCAGGCGATAAATTTAAACATTAACATAATTATGGACGACTACCCGGCGGAAAATTACAATTCGTAAAGGCGGGGGACGAGTGGCAAGGCTGCTAATCCCTTTGCCGCTAAAACCATTTCAAACGAAAAAAGGATTAGCACAATGAAGACTTTCTGGAACACCCAAGGCGGACTGAGCCAGCTCACAGAGTGGCAGCCCAATTGCTGGATACAGGTGACATGCCCCACCGAAGATGACCAGCGCGAACTCGAAGAGAAGTTCAATATCCCCGACTACTTCATGTCGGACATCAGCGATACCGACGAGCGTGCCCGTTATGAGTACGACGACGGATGGATGCTCATCATTCTCCGTATCCCCTACGTCAAGGAGATACGGTCGAGGACACCATATACCACTGTTCCCCTTGGTATCATCCATAAGCGCGACGTCACTATCACTGTCTGTTTCTACGAGACAAATATGATGATCGACTTCGTCAGTTTCCAGCAGAAACGAGGCGAGGGATTCACCGATCATGTCGATATGATCTTCCGTCTGTTCCTCTCCAGCGCCGTCTGGTACCTGAAACGTCTGAAGCAGATCTCAATGCTCGTTGACAAGGCCAAACGCAACCTCGACAAAGAGGTGAACAACGAGAGTCTGATTGGCTTGAGCCGACTCCAGGACTCACTCACCTACTTCCAGACCTCCATCCGAGGCAACGAGACGCTGCTCTCGAAACTGAAGTTCAAACTCCAGATTGACGAATTGGACGCAGACCTCATTGAGGACGTCAACATCGAGATGACACAGGCCCGTGAGACCACACTCATCTACTCCAACATTCTGGAATCGACGATGGACACTTATCAGAGTATCATCAACAATAATATGAACACCGTGATGCGTACGCTGACCTCCGTCACCATCATCATGATGATACCAACACTGATTACCTCGATGTTTGGCATGAACCTCGTTAATGGCATGGAAGAAAAGCCATGGGGATTCATCATCGCAATCATCCTTTCCATCTGCGTATCAGGCATGTGTTGGTGGTTCTTCCGCCATAAGAGACTGGTGTAATAACATAAAGAATGTTAATTATTAGGCAGTTCCGAAAAATTTGCTTAATTTTGCCACATATTGTGTGAACTCAATCAAGTCAGTAACTAAAAAAGTTAAATGATGGACTCTCAAGACAACATCCTCGAGCAAGAGGTAAAAGAAGAAGTTAATCAGGAAGTAACTGCTCCTGAAGTAGAAACCCCAGAAGTGGCTCCCGTCGCAGAAGAAGAGGCACCTGCTGCTGAAGAAGTGGCACTTGTCAGCGAAGAAGAGGCTCCCGCTGCAGAAGAAGAGCAGCCCCGTAAGGTCTATGAGACCAAGAAGGAGGTGCTCGACCGCATCAAGGAGATCGCTCATGGTGATGAGACTCCCCAAAAAGAGGAGATTGATTACCTGAAAACCTCATTCTACAAGTTGCACATCGCAGAGCGCGAAGCCAATTTGAAGGCCTATATCGACGGAGGCGGTGATCCGGAAGCTTATCAGATCACACCCGATGAGGATGAAGAAGTGTTTAAGGCTGAAATGGGTATTATCAAGGAGAAGCGTGCCAAGCTCTTCAAGGAACAGGAAGCTGAAAAGCTCGTGAACCTGGAGAAGAAACTCGCCATCATTGAGAAGATCAAGAGTATGATCACCTCTCCGGAGGAAGCCAACAAAGCCTATCAGGAGTTCAAAGCCCTTCAGGCAGAGTGGCGTGAGATTAAGAATGTACCTGCTGAGAAGGCCAATGAGTTATGGCGTAACTACCAGCTTTATGTGGAACAGTTCTACGACCTGTTGAAGCTGAACAGTGAAGCCCGTGAATATGACTTCAAGAAGAACTACGGACTGAAGACCAAGCTCTGCGAGGCTGCAGAGAAGTTGGCCGATGAGCCCGATGTCATCAGTGCTTTCCACCAGCTCCAGAAGTTGCATGCTGAATACCGTGAGATCGGACCTGTGGCCAAGGAGCAGCGTGAAGAAATCTGGAACCGTTTTAAGGCTGCCTCAACCATTATCAACAAGCGTCACCAACAGCATTTCGAAGGTGTCCGTGCCAAGGAAGAGGAGAATCTGGCCCGTAAGACGGAGCTCTGCGAGAAGGTAGAAGCCATTGCTGCTCAGGAGAACAAGGGCAGCGGTGATTGGGAAAAGCATACCAAGGAGATCATTGATATTCAAACAGAATGGAAGACCATCGGTTTTGCACCACAGAAGATGAACGTGAAGATCTTCGAGCGTTTCCGTGCTGCCTGCGATGACTTCTTCGGCAGAAAAGCTACCTATTTCAAGACCCTTAAAGACACCTTCAAGGAAAATGCCGAGAAGAAGCGTGCCCTGATTGAAAAAGCCAAGGCACTGCAAGATTCTACAGATTGGAAGGCCACAGGCGACAAACTCATTGCCCTTCAGAAGGAGTGGAAGACCATCGGTATGGTGCCCAAGAAATTAGGCGATCAGCTTTGGGAGGAATTCCTTGGTGCCTGCAATAAGTTCTTTGATGCCCGTAATGCAGCTGGAGCTGGACAGCGTGGCGAAGAGCGTGAGAATCTGGAAAAGAAACGTGAGGTAATTGAGAAACTCAAGGCTGCTGCAGAAGAGGCTGGCGATAATATTCAGGAGACCGTCCAGAAACTCGTTGAGGAATATCAGGCCATCGGTCATGTGCCCTTCAAAGAGAAAGACAAGCTCTACGAGGAATACCATGCCGTACTTGACAAACTCTATAAGGAATTGAACGTCAGTGTTGCCAAACGTCGCCTGAACAATTTCAAACAGAGTCTAAAGCAGGTGGCTGAGCGTGGTGAGAATGCCCTTGACAATGAGCGCGCCCGCTTGTTCCGCCAGTATGAGGCTATCAAGCAGGAAGTACAGACCTACGAGAACAACCTCGGTTTCCTTAATGCTTCATCGAAGAAAGGCAACAGCCTCATCGACGAAATGAACCGTAAGGTACAGAAACTGAAGGACGATATGAATCTCGTCAAGGAGAAGATCAAGGCTATCGATGCTGAGAATAAAGAATAGCAAATCCCGCCAGTTGGCGGGATTTTTTTATTCTTTTGAAAATTTTTCTCCGAAAAGTTTTGGTAATTCCAGAAAAAGTAGTACCTTTGCACCCGCAATTGAAAATTGCAAGGATTCATTGGGGTATGGTGTAATGGTAACACTGCAGATTCTGGTCCTGCCTTTCCTGGTTCGAGTCCGGGTACCCCAACTGACAGAAAGAGGTTTCCAAGGAGGAAACCTCTTTTCTTTTCAGACAAAATCAAAAATTATTCTAATTTATTTTGCATTTCGCCCAAATTACAGTAACTTTGCGGCTAAATATACATATTATATTATTAATGGAACAAACAAAACAGCTCGTTAAAACCATTACAGAGGGAATTCAAGAGAAAAAAGGCTCTGATATCGTTGTAGCCGACTTGACCAAGATTGAAGGTACCATCTGCAAATATTTTATCATTTGTCAGGGCAGCTCTCCTACACAGGTAGAAGCCATTGCCGAGTCTGTGGGTGATTTCGCCCGTGAGCGACTCAAGGAGAAGCCCACTCATGTTGTAGGACTCGAAAACGCCCAATGGGTAGCAATGGATTATACCGATGTGCTGGTCCACATCTTCTTGCCTGATGTGCGGGAGTACTACGATCTCGAACACTTGTGGGACGATGCCAAACTGACTTATATTCCTAACCTCGATTAACAGATTATCATGGACAATAAAAAGATACCCAACAACAACGGCGGCGATCCGAAAATGCCGCGGTTTAATATGAACTGGATCTATGCCATTGCCATTGCGGCTCTAGCCTTACTCTGGTTCTCCGGAGGTAGTCCAGCCAACAGCAGTGTAGCCAAACAAGCCACTTACTCAGAGTTCAAGGCAATGGTGAATCGTGGCTATGCCTCGAAAATTGTTGTCAACAAAGGACAGGGCACCCTTCGCATGTACGTCAAACCGGAACATATCCGCGATGTCTTCCATCAGGGCACCCAACAAACGGGTAATGAGCCTTATATTGAGGTGGAATTCGGCTCTGTCGATCAGGTGGAGAGTTTCATTGAGGAAGCCAAAACTTCCAAGACTTTCACAGGCCAGTACAGCTATGAGAACCGTCGCGAGAACGAGATGTTCAACATGCTGCTATACAATATCCTGCCTTTCGTTTTCATCATCGGACTGATGATGTTCTTCATGCGAAGGATGGGAGGCGGTGTCGGTGGCAATAGCGTCTTCAGCGTCGGTAAATCGAAAGCCAAGATGTACGAGAAGGGTGGCGAATTAGGTATTACCTTCAAAGACGTGGCTGGTCAGGCAGGTGCCAAACAGGAAATACAGGAAATCGTGGAGTTCCTGAAAAATCCCCAGAAATATACTGACCTTGGTGGAAAAATTCCCAAGGGCGCTCTGCTCGTAGGCCCTCCGGGAACCGGTAAGACCTTGCTAGCCAAGGCGGTGGCAGGTGAGGCAGGCGTACCGTTCTTCTCGATGTCGGGTTCTGATTTCGTAGAGATGTTTGTCGGTGTGGGTGCCAGCCGTGTCCGCGACCTTTTCCAACAGGCCAAGGCAAAGTCGCCTTGTATCATCTTCATCGATGAGATAGATGCTGTAGGTCGTGCCCGTAGCCGTAACCCAGCAATGGGTGGCAACGACGAACGTGAGAACACGCTGAATGCCCTTCTTACAGAAATGGATGGCTTCGGCACCAATAGCGGTGTCATCATCCTGGCAGCCACTAACCGCGCCGACATGCTCGACTCTGCCTTGCTACGTGCAGGACGTTTCGACCGTCAGATTCATGTAGACCTACCTGACTTGAATGAGCGTAAGGAAGTGTTCATGGTGCATCTGAAGCCCCTGAAGATAGACGAGACGGTAGATATCGACTTCTTGGCTCGTCAAACCCCAGGTTTCTCTGGTGCAGACATTGCCAACGTCTGTAATGAGGCTGCCTTGATAGCAGCCCGTCACAATAGTGAGAAGGTAGGTAAACAGGACTTCCTCGATGCTGTAGACCGTATCATTGGCGGCTTGGAGAAAAAGACCAAGGTCATGACCGAGAAAGAGAAGCGTAGCATCGCCATCCATGAGGCAGGCCATGCCACCATCTCTTGGTTCACAGAGTTTGCCAATCCATTGGTTAAGGTATCTATCGTACCTCGTGGTCAGGCGCTGGGCGCTGCCTGGTATCTGCCTGAGGAACGCGTGCTGCAGACCAAGGATGCCATGCTCGACGAGATGTGTTCTCTCCTCGGAGGCCGCGCTGCAGAGGAGTTGTTTATCGGTACCATTTCCACCGGTGCCATGAACGACCTGGAGCGCACCACCAAACAGGCATACGGCATGATTGCCTATGCCGGTATGAGTGAGAAATTGCCGAATATCTGCTATTATAGCAATCAGGAATACCAGTTCCAAAGACCATACTCTGAAACCACTGCGAAGATTATGGACGACGAGGTGCTGCGCATGATCAATGAACAATATGAGCGTGCTAAACGCATTCTGACAGAGCATAAGGAAGGTCATGCCCAATTGGCTCAGTTGCTCGTCGACCGTGAGGTCATCTTTGCTGAGGATGTCGAGAAAATCTTTGGCAAGCGTCCTTGGACGAGCCGAGCCGAAGAGTTGTTGGAAGCCCAAATGAAAGCCGATGCCGAACGCATGGCAGAAGAAAGGGCAAAAGAACTGGAAGCAAAGGCCAAAAAGGAAGAAAAGGAAGAAGAGCCAAAGGAAAGTTAAAGAGATATTAAGGGACAATACTTTTGCGTATGAAGAATTTTATTGTAAGAACGATAACCGGTGTGCTGTTTGTAGCAGCGATTGTATGCAGTTTCCTCCGTCCGGAGGCAATGATTCTTCTATTTGCCCTCGTGACAGGACTGACCATTTGGGAATTTACCGGGCTGGTAAACGACTACCAGAACATCACCATCAATCGGATGATCTGCACCATAGCCGGTGTCTATTTCTTTCTTGCGATGGCTGGCTATAACAGTGGACTCACCCCAGCCTCAGTCTTCATTCCTTACCTCGTCAGCATCATCTACCTACTGATAGCCGAGCTCTATCTGAAGCAGCCTGACCCCATCAGCGATTGGGCCTATACCATGATGAGCCAGCTCTATATTGCCCTGCCCTTCTCATTGCTCAACGTGCTGGCATTCCGTTCTGTAGGTTATAACATACAATACACCTATCTTATCCCGCTCTGCGTGTTCATCTTCCTTTGGATGAACGATACGGGTGCCTACCTCTGTGGTTCCCTCTTAGGAAAGCATAAGCTCTTCCCTCGCATCTCTCCCGGAAAGAGCTGGGAAGGTAGCATCGGTGGCGGCATTCTTGTGATGGCCATCGCTGTGCTGATATGGTATCTGACGGAACAGTATGGTGTCAATGAACTCAGCCTCAACGCTTTCGAATGGGCAGGACTGGGACTGACTGTCGTTATCTTCGGAACTTGGGGTGACCTGATAGAATCGCTTCTCAAGCGTACCTTAGGCATTAAGGATAGTGGGACGATACTTCCTGGTCATGGGGGTATGCTCGACCGTTTCGATTCTTCGCTGCTAGCGATTCCTGCAGCAGTAGTTTACCTTTATACACTGACCATCATCTAACAGAAATCCCTCCGCAAAACGGAGGGATTCTTCTTATTTCGTCTGATAGAGGACATTCAGTGTCGGCGTATAGGTATTCTTCAAAGTCACTGTAATGAAACCGCCATCAGTTTCAAACTTCGCCACCTTGTGGTCATCACCCAAAACTGGACAGTTAGGCCAAGCATTCAGTTCCTTTTCTAATCCGTCACGAAGCTGTTGCCAGAGGTTACGGGTGCTGTCATTGGTCGACAACTCATAGGTTTCCTGAATCATCTTCAAGGTGTCGTTCTGCTGAGCTAGTACTAGATGATACTTCTCACTCGGATTCCTCATCACCACATTCGTCAGGTCTGAGTCAGAACGGGCAGAATCAATGGCAAAGCCACGATTCGTCAGAGAATCATAGAAAGCCTTGAAAGGCATACCCATCGACAAACCACGGTAGTTCAAATACTCGGGTTCACTACTACAGGCACATAAGGCCAAAAAAGCCACAACAACTACTAAAATCTTCTTCATAATCATACTAGTTTGATAATTCTGCTGCAAATATACGAAATAATTATGAATAACTAATCATATATTATGATTATTTTGTACCTTTGCACCCATGTTTACAGGAAGCATTCTTCTTTTAGCACTTATGATGGTCCCTGATGACGCCGATACCATCCGTTCGGAACGTATCGACGAGGTCGTCATCACGTCGAATTCTGCCCGTCAACGCCTCCAGAGTGTTCAGGCTGGTGCTGAGCAGCTCCAGCTAAAGGATCTGACGACAGCACCACAGCTATTCGGCGAAACCGACATCATGCGAAGCATACAGCTGTTGCCCGGCATCAAAGCAGAGAGCGATGCATCGAGCAGTTTTCAGGTGCGAGGAGGAACTTCTGCACAAAACCTGGTACTGTTCGATAACTGTCCTGTCTACAATGTGGGCCATCTGGCTGGTCTCTTTTCAGCTTTTAACAATGATGCTCTGGCTGGCGCCACACTTTATAAAGGTCTGTTACCTGCCCAATATGGCGGGGCCTCATCGGCTGTGCTCGACATCAACGGGCGCACAGGCAACAAGCAACAATGGCACGGCGGAGCAACCATTGGTCTGTTATCTGCCAAAGGCACCATCGAAGGACCGATCATCAAAGACAAACTGTCATTTCTCGTCACCGCCCGTCGTACATATCTCGATGGCTTCCTTAAACTAAGCAAGGACTTCAAGGACAACACACTCTATTTTTACGATATTAATACGAAAATAGACTGGACGATGACACCCCGTGATCAGCTCTTCCTCAGTTTCTTCACGGGCTATGACCGCACAGCCTTGCAAGATATGATCGATATTCGTTGGCGTAATCTGACGGGAAGTCTGAAGTGGCTTCATCACTTTCATGGTGGCTCTAATGCTCAGACAACCCTGCTCTATAGCAGTTACGAGAACAACGACGGTGTCGATTTCATGAAACTCAACCTTTGGTATAAAGGTCATATCCGTCAGGCCAGTTTCAGGCAAGACTTCAATCTCTCCCTTGGACAGCACGAGCTGAAGGCAGGCTTGCAGTCATCGCTGCTCAATGTCAAATCAGCAGAATGGCAGGTGCTCAGCACCTATGAGAAAGAGCAGCGTCGCGCCTGGGAGAATGCTGTTTGGCTTAATGCGACTCTCAAACCATTCAAGAAACTGACGGCTACAGCCGGACTGCGCCTCAGCACCTTCTCACCATTGGGAGGCTCACTCTACTATGACCTTACTCCTGAGGGCGAAATCGACTGGTACTATAACTACAAGAAGAATAAGATTGTCAAGACCCACATCGTCTGGGAGCCTCGCGTCAGTCTTAACTTCTCCCTCACGCCAACCCTCAACGTCAAGGCTGCCTATGCCCGTACATCACAGAACATCCATGCCCTTCGTAACCAAAGCACATCGACCCCCTTCGATCGCTATACCATCAGTAGTAACATCGTTGAACCAGAGATTGCAGACCAGATTACCGCAGGTCTTTTTGTCGTCACACCTGATGAGACCTACGATTTCTCTGTTGAGGGTTACTATCGTAAAATTTCCAATATTCTGGACTATCGCGACGGCAAGACCTTCCGCAGTGAGATTGAGATTGAACGTCTGATTCTGCCTGGCGATGGAAAGGCCTATGGTGTGGAGTTCCTTGCCAGAAAGAATAACGGTCGCTTCACAGGATGGCTAGGTTATACGTTGTCTTGGTCCAAGGCTAAAATTGAAGGCATCAACGGAGGCCACTGGTATGACGCCAACAACGACCGTCGTCACGACATCAACCTGGTAGCGATGTACCGTCTGACACCTCGATGGAGCCTGAGTGCAGCCTGGGTTTTCAACAGTGGACAGGCATTCACCGCACCAAGCGGCAAATACCAGATCATCGACAACTGGATATACTATTATGCCGAACGTAACGGCTACCGGGCACCTGATTATCATCGTCTCGATGTCAGTGCTGTCTGGTCCAAGCAATACCGTCGCACCAAACACGAGTGGGTCTTCGGCATCTACAATCTCTATAATCGCTACAATCCATTCCTCATCAACTTCGAGGACGGTGAACAAGGTAATGGTACCCGAGCTGTACAGTATTCGCTCTTCGGCATCGTTCCGTCAGTATCGTTTAACATCAGCTTCTGACCGCCCATGAAAAAATATGTTAGTTTCTTATTCTGTCTGAGTATCGTTCTTCTGTCTTCCTGCAAGAAAGACATCGATATCGACTACCATCAGGTGCCGTCGCTCTATGTAGTAGAAGCTTCTGTCAGCAACACGAACATGGAAGCACGCATCAGCAAAACGCAAAACATGGATGACAATAGCACCAAAAGCGATATCAATAATGCCACCGTCGTCATCACAGGCGATGATGGCAGCAGAAACCAACTTAACTATTTGTCCAACGGACGCTACTACTCGAAGAGCAAAGGTGTTTCTGGCGTAACCTATACCATCACTGTTGATGTCGATGGTGAGCATTTCACCTCGACTTCCACCATGCAGAACAAACCTACGATCAATTCGTTCAGAGTGATTCGTAAGAAGATTGCTACAGAATGGTTCCAAATTGGTGAACTGAATTTCCAGGATCTGCCTAACGAAGACAATTGGTACTTCATGCACATCTACCGTAATGACTTAGGTTACCGCTGGGCAGTGCTGAACGATCGTAACGACCCGAATAAGGAGCTGCAACAACTCTTTAATTTCTTCCGTGAGGGTGACGGTGGCAGCGATGTGCTCCGCGATGGCGACGACTTGCGAATAGAACTCTACACCATCGACCAGCGTACTTACGACTATTTCTTCTCCATGCAGATGATGGAAAACACAGGCACCAACCCGATACCTAATTTCTCGGGTGGATGCCTGGGCTATTTCTCTGCACAATGGTTGGTGACGAAACCTTTCGTCTATCATGCAGCCAACGTAGAAGAAGAGGATTAGAAGCCGAATAAATCCGGTGGTGTCGTCGGCGTTGCGCTTAACTTAATACGGACCGTAAAAGGAACATCATAGTCCGTATTCTTATATTCCAACTTAATGGTCATGTCATCAAAAGACATCACACGGGCTTGAATCTTCTGGGTCCGGCTACCATTATTATATTCCAGACGGAGGTTGTCGTTATCGCACTTATAGTTACCGGCATAGATAGTGTCACCATAAGTGTCGTAAGCGCAGAACGAGCCGTCTCGCACCATACCGTTATAAGTACCGTCGCTATTAAACTTGAAATAATGATAGATAAAATCATCAGGCGAAACATTCACGTCACCGATGATTTCCACATCACCTTCTTCCCAGCCACGATACCAATTACCGACAATCTGTTCTGCCAGTCTACTTCCGTCATCATCTCCGGAACCACATCCGATGAGCAACGGCAGCAACAATAACCATAAAAACCTACTTGACATTGCCTACCTTCACCAGGTACTCCGCAATCTGAACAGCATTCAGCGCTGCACCCTTACGGATCTGGTCACCACTGAGCCAGAAGGTCAGACCGTTCTCATCGCTGATATCCTTACGGATACGGCCTACGTAGACATCGTCCTTACCAGCTGTCTCCAAAGGCATCGGATAGGTCAGCGTCGTAGGATCATCCTTCAACGTACAACCAGGAGCAGCGGCAATCGCCTTCTGGGCCTCTTCTACGCTGATAGGACGCTCGGTCTCAATCCATACAGACTCAGAATGAGAGCGTAACGAGGAAACACGGACACACATAGCTGAACACTTGGCATCGGTATGCATAATCTTACGGGTCTCGTTATACATTTTCATCTCCTCCTTGGTGTAGCCATTGGGCTGGAACACATCAATCTGAGGAATCACGTTGTAAGCCAGTTGGTGAGCAAACTTCTTGATGGTCTTCACCTCACCCTCTTCAACCATCTCCTTATACTGCTGCTGCAGTTCGGCCATGGCAGCGGCACCGGCACCAGAGGCGCTCTGGTAAGAAGCCACGTGGATGCGCTTGATATGAGAGATGTTCTCCAGCGGCTGCAGCACCACAACCATCATAATCGTGGTACAATTCGGATTGGCAATAATACCACGGGGACGGTTCAACGCATCCTCGGCATTGCACTCAGGCACCACCAAGGGCACATCGTCATCCATACGGAAAGCAGATGAATTATCAATCATCACAGCACCGTATTTCGTAATTGTCTCGGCAAATTCCTTCGATGTTCCTGCACCGGCTGAGGTAAAGGCAATGTCAACATCCTTGAAGTCATCGTTGTGCTGCAACAGCTTCACCTCGATTTCCTTACCCTTAAATGTGTACTTACGGCCTGCACTACGCTCTGAGCCAAACAACACCAGTTCGTCCATCGGGAAATTTCTCTCTGCGAGAATGCGCAGAAACTCCTGTCCTACAGCGCCACTCGCGCCTACAATTGCTACTTTCATAAGTCTAATCCTTTTATAAATTCGAATTTCGGCTGCAAAGGTACTACTTTTTTTGGAAACAAAAGAAAAAATTCGTATCTTTGCACTCGAAATGGCAATAGTGGCAGCATATTTCCCCATTACCGACCCCACGATGATTTTCTTCGTCGTGCTGATGATTATTCTGTTTGCACCGATCATCATGAGTAAACTGCGTATCCCGCACATCATCGGTATGGTGCTGGCGGGCGTCGTCATTGGTAAATATGGTCTGAACATTTTGGAGCGCGACATCTCTTTTGAGATTTTCGGAAGTGTAGGTCTTTACTATATCATGTTCTTGGCAGGACTCGAGATGGACTTGGAGAGTGTCAGACGTAAGTCCCGCCAGTTCCTGATCTTTGGTCTGCTCACTTGTTTCGTGCCATTGATTCTCACCTATGTCATGTCACGGACAGTGCTGGGCTACAGCCATCCCGCTTCTTTCTTATTAGGTTGCATCATGGCGTCCAATACCCTCATCGCCTACCCTATCGTCAGCCGATACGGTCTGCAGCGACATCCATCCGTACAGTTATCTGTCGGTTCTTCGATGATCTCACTCTTCCTAGCTCTGGTGATGATTGCAGCCCTCTCCACTTTCCTTACAGCCACAGGCGAGTCGTCTATCCTTGTGTTTTTAACATTCCTGCTGAAACTCATCGTCTTCATTGCTGGCTCTATCTGGCTCATACCGCGTTTAGCTCGCTATTTCCTCCGACGCTATTCCGATGCGGTCATGCAGTATATCTTCGTATTAGCTGTGATGTTCCTTTCAGCAGCGCTCTCAGTAGCCATAGGGCTGGAGGGCATCTTCGGTGCTTTCCTATCAGGATTGATTCTGAACAGATATATCCCCAAGGTATCTCCCTTAATGAACCGCATTGAGTTTATTGGTAATGCGGTCTTTATTCCCTATTTCCTCATTGGTGTTGGTATGCTGATCAACGTGCGTACCGTGTTCACTTCTTTTGAGGTATTGTTGGTAGTATGCCTTATCGCCTTCTTCGGAACTTTTGGCAAGGCTGTAGCCGCCTATTTCTCCAGTTTGTTATTCCGCCTGCCCCAGCGCGATGGCAATATGATGTTCGGCATGACCTCTGCCCACGCTGCAGGTGCCATTGCGATGGTGATGGTGGGCATGCGTCTGGAGATAGCTCCTGGGGTTTATCTCGCCAATACCGACATGATCAACGGTGTGGTGATGATGATTCTCGTTACCTGTATCATCTCTACCATGATGACAGAGCATGCTTCCCAGCAGATAGTGCTCACCCAAAGCCGCGATGCCATCTCCTACCCAGGCACTCCAAAAACCACAAACACCCCGGATGATGACGAAAAGATTCTGCTTTGTGTCAAATACCAGGAGATTGCCCCACAACTATTGTCTTTAGCCCTGCTGATGCGTAACCAGCGATTGAACAGAGGACTCGTAGCCCTGAATGTGGTCTACGATGATGAGAAATCCGTCAAACACCGTGAAACAGGACTCCGTTTGCTGGAACAACTGCAACAACAGGCTTCTGCTGCTGAAGTGCAGATGCAGACACAGGTGCGCCTGGCCTCTAACATCGCCAATGGCATCAAGCATGCCTTCCGTGAGTTCAGTAGTTCCGAGATTATCATGGGTATGCACGTCCATACGGAGCGTAACCCCAAGTTCTGGGGTGATTTCATCCAGAGTCTCTATAATGGTCTGAACCGCCAGATCATCCTGATTCGCTTTGTGCAGCCCCTCAATACCTTGCGACGCATTCAGGTGGCTGTACCCTCAAGGGCTGAGTTTGAACCAGGTTTCCATCGCTGGCTGGAGCGTTTGAGCCGTTTTGCAGGACAACTGGACTGTCGCATCCAGTTCCATGGCCGAGAAGAATCGCTCGTACTGATTGCCGAGTATATCAATAATCGCCATCCCAACGTACGAGCAGAATATACACCCATGACCCATTGGAACGAACTGCCACAACTGGCTGCCGCTATTCAGGAAGACCACATGTTCGTCGTCATCACCGCCCGTAAAGGCACTATCTCTTATAAGAATGCCTTAGAGCGCCTGCCCGACGAGTTGCAAAAGTACTTCTCTGGCAAGAACCTCATGATTATCTTCCCAGATCAATATGGTGACCAGAAGGACGAACACATGAGCTTCACCGAGGCCCAGCACCATGAGGAGACTTCGCTATATACAACCATTTCACAGTGGATTCACAAAAAAAGAGAAGTGAAAGAGTAATATGCTGAAATTAGGAGAATATCATACACTGAGAATCAAGAAACGTACAGACTACGGACTGTACTTGGACGGGGGCGACGAGGGAAATATCCTCTTGCCAAACCGTTACGTCACAAAAGATATGCGCATCGGTGATGAGATAGAGGTGTTTATCTATCTTGATCAGGATGAGCGAACCATTGCTACCACAGAGCATCCGATAGCAAAAGTCGGAGAATTCGCATGGATGGAGTGTGCATGGACCAATGAATATGGGGCCTTCCTGAATTGGGGACTGATGAAAGATCTGTTCTGTCCCTTCCGCGAACAGAAACAGCGTATGGAGCGTGGCAAAAAATACTATGTTTACGTGATGGAAGACGAGAAAACCCACCGTTTGATGGCCACAGCAAAAGTAGAACGCTATCAAAAGAAAACGGGCCATGAACTGGCCCTGGATTTCTCGGAAGAACTATTACGCTACCTCTATGAGCACGAGGGGCATTGCGACCTCGGTGACAAATCACCTGCAGAAGAGATTGCTGCCCGTTTCGGTGTTTCGAAGAAAGTTTTCAAGCAGGCAGTTGGCGACTTATACAAGCGACAGATCATCACCATCAGCGACGACGGTCTCCACCTCGTTCCCTGATTCTTCCTCCTTCTTTTTCGACAACGCTCCAACAACAAGACCGTCTTTCAGATGAATCGTGCGGTCTGTCAGTTCTGCTAAGCCCTCATCATGAGTGACGATCACGAATGTCTGCCCGAATTTGTCACGCAGGTCGAAAAAGAGCTGATGCAGTTCCTGCTTGTTCTTGGAGTCCAACGAACCAGAGGGCTCATCAGCCAGAATCACAGCAGGATTATTAATCAGCGCACGAGCCACTGCCACACGCTGCTTCTCACCACCGGATAGTTCATTTGGCTTGTGTGAGGCACGGTCGCTCAGACCCATGAATTCAAGCAATTCCTTCGCACGTTTCTTCGCCTCTTTCTGCGAAATGCCAGCGATATAGGCAGGAATCATGATATTCTCCAGAGCCGTAAACTCAGGCAACAACTGGTGGAACTGGAAAACGAAACCCAGGTGCTGATTGCGGAAATCACTCAGTTTCTTAGCTGAAAGCTTGCTGGTGTCAATACCATCTACCACCACGCGACCCGTATCTGGTCTGTCCAGCGTACCGATAATCTGCAACAAGGTGGTCTTTCCTGCGCCTGAAGGACCAACGATACTCACCACCTCACCTTTGTCGATATGGAGGTCGATGCCTTTCAGCACTTCCAACGCTCCAAAACTCTTATGAATATTCTCAATTGTAATCATATTGCTCACAAAGGTACGACAATTCTAGAAAATGCCCAAATTTTCCACGAAAAACTTTGTGGTTTTCATGAAAAGCAGTAACTTTGCTGCCACATATCAAAGAGAAGAATATGAAGAAACTAATATTTCCATTAGTCCTCCTGCTTTTTGCTGCTTGTGGTCAGAAAAGCCAGAACGCCCAAGATACCCAGGATATCAAAGATACGCTTAAGGAGAAGCCTAAAGGTCCTTTTGCACAGATAGAGTTTCCAGAGGGTACAGAATACAATTTTGGTTCTTATTATGAGAAAGTGGATAAGACACATGATTTTATAGTACGTAATCCTGGCAAGATTCCCTTGGTAATCAGTAAAGTTGAAGCCGCTTGCCCATGTACAAAAGTTAGCGGTCCAAAGAAACCGATTCTAGAAGGACAGACAGATACTATACATGTTAGGTATGATGGTAACGGTTTTCTCGATGGCTACTATCTCAAACATATTACTGTTTATGCCAATATTAAGGAGGAAGCGGTAGAACTGGTAATTAGTGGTACCTATCATGATAACAAAGAATAAAAAATAAAAGCCTCTGGATTTATCTCCAGAGGCTTTTCTTATTTGATAAGTGGCGCTTATTCAGCGATACAGATTGTTACACGGTTGAGGTCGTTCTCAGCGAACGGCTGTACGCGTGAACCCTTAGAATCGTAAGAGATACGGCTCTCAGCCACACCATACTTCTCCTTCAGGGCCTTCACAACGGCATCAGCACGACCAGCGGCCAGACGGTCGTTGATCTTGTCATTACCTGTACCAGCGTCAGCATAACCAGTTACCTGAACCTTAGCATTGGGGTACTTAGCCAGATAGTCGGCTACGTCCTTCACCTTCTGCTCCTCAGTGTCACGGATGATGGTCTTGTTAATCACGAAGAAGATGTCACGACGAAGTGGCTCAATCTTCACTTCCTCTACGACAGGAGCGGGCTGCTCAACAACGGGCTCCGGCTCAACAACAGGCTCTGGCTCGGGCTCTGGTGCGGGAGGAGGAGGCAGGATCTTGTTATAGGTCTTGCCCAGGTTGATCTTCAGACCGATCAGTGCGTTGAAGTACCAGTCAGCCTTCAGTTTCTTACCGCTGTGATTCTTTGAGTTGTACTTGTCACCCAGAATGTTGGCATTACCCTCGAGGGTCAGAGCAACAGCGTCGCTCAGACGGAAAGCAGCCTCCAAACCAGCACGACCGAAAGGACTAACCTTCGTACCATCCCAGAGATATTCCAGATTATACTTACTCAGTGATTCATTCTTAATTCTAGAAGCAATGGTATTCACTTCGTCATTGTCGAAAGCGATGTTAGCACCACCACCAAGGAAAGCAGTCAGGTTGAACACACGATTGGGGTTCCAACCGCAAAACAGGTTGCTCAGATTGAACATAAAGTCGAGACCAGGAGCCACATACTTCCACTTGTAGTCACCAGGGGTAACATCAGCCTGCCAACCACCCTTTGACTGCCAGGCATTAGCCTGCAGACGGGCACCGAAAACAGGGCTGAACTGATAACCCAGACCAAGCTGTACATTCGGAGAGATCAGGTCCTTGAACTTAGCCTCACCAAGCGTGTACTGGGCACCGCCTTCAAGGTTCAGGAACATGTGTTTCTGGAACTCGTACTTCGTACCGTCAGCAGCCTCATAGGTAGCCTGGGCCATAGCTGTTGAGCTCAGCATCAACAGAGCACCAGCCAAAATAGTCTTCATTCTTTTCATATTTCCAAGTTTTAAATATCTTATTCCTCGTCAGACTCTTCCGTATCAGACTCCATTCCCTCATTCTGGAAATTATTATTATTCTCACGGTCGGTAATATTATCTTTCACCGTGAGATACCACTTACCTTCAAACCTGACAGGACGGAAGTACAGGGATATCTTATTGGGTTTCGGATCATTCTCCTCCTTTTCAAAAAGAGTAATGTCCATTTTCACCTCATTGTTCCTATCAGAATGGAACATCATATAATCCACATCATACTTCACACCCTTAACCATATTCAAGGCCATGGCCTGACGACGCTGCTGTACCGGCTCAAGGGGGAAAAGACTATCACCCTTGAGGATATTGAGCATCTCAACAGCCGAACGGAG
This sequence comes from uncultured Prevotellaceae bacterium, assembly GCA_902785945.1. GTDB lineage: Bacteria > Bacteroidota > Bacteroidia > Bacteroidales > Bacteroidaceae > Prevotella. The sequence continues at coordinate 49,774 of CADAAR010000004.1, read as the reverse complement.
CTCATTCTGCTCCAGGTATGACTTAAACTCGTTCACCAGGTTCAATACATCAATGGAGTCCTGATGAGTAAAAGTATATACCTTCTTCTGTTGTTTGGGAGCCTTCTTGTCACTACAGCCAGTAAAGACTGTTAGCATCATGAGAACGGCAAGGAATAATCCAATTCTTTTCATCTTAAATTAAATCCTTTTTTTGAAGAAGGGGGAGCATCCCTGCTCTGGGAAGCTCCCCCTTGGGTTTATTCAGCTTCTAATGAATTAGAATCCGGGAATTACTCATTACCAACGGTCGGGTTGATCTTGATAACAGCCCATACGGTCTGTGTCCAAGGCTTCAGAGCACCGTGAGAGTAAACGACCTTGATAGGAACGTATACGTGGAACGGCTTCACAACACCACCGTTATTGGTGTAAGCGAGGATATCGCCACTCTGAGTAGACTCAGGCAGACCCATAGCGGTCTTACCAGCAACTTCCTTGCTTGTTCCAACAGGCATAATCTTCAGATACTGCCAGTTAACAACACCGTCATTCTTACCAGTCAGAGCAGGAATCTGATCGATAGAGAGCAGGTCGCTAGGATCACCAATCACACGCTTAGCAGGCTCAAGGTATGCATCACTCTTGATAGCATCACGCTCAACATATACATTTGTAATGTTGTAGAAGCTATAAGGAACAGATGCCTTCTCACCGTCAACGAACTTACCCTCATAGATAATGTTGCTGTCATCGAGCTGCTGCTTCTGGTTGTCAAGAACAACTGCATATGTACGCCAGTCACGGATGTTAATCAGTCTCCAGATGTCGTAGATCTGAGTCTCGTTAGGAGCATCAGTCCACTCGGTCTGTGCAGGCCATACATTGATCGGACGGAGGAAGCGTACATTGAAGTAGTTCTTACCAATCAACGGAGTATAGCAGTCGTTAGTAACCAGAATCTCAACATAGGCAGCAAATGTCTTATTCTGCTGGCCAGAGAGGTAGGTCTTCTTCTGCAGGTTACCCTTAGCGTCGTACATACCGATGTAGTTCAGAATGTCGTTTGCAGGCTCGTTCACATCCTCCTTGTTAGGAGCAAGTGCCTTGTTGTCGAACAGAACAGTACCTTCGGTACGGCCCATCCAGTGGATAGTACCAGCCTTCGTGAGTGTGCAGATAACTGTCGGGCCATAAGCAACACCATTCTTCTTAACAGCCAGAATCTGATCCTTAGCTGCATTGAGCTGAACAGTCCATGTTGTGCCAGAAGCACCGGGAACAGTCCATGTACCATCGCTAGCTGCATCGAAGTCAGCATTCTCACCCTTCTTCGGTAGACGGAACTGGAATGCAACAGGGCTCTTACCACCAGTGAACTTGTCGAACTCAGCTGTCTTACCGTGGAATACAACAGAAGCATTGATATCCTGATTCAACCAGTACTCAGTCAGGTTCTTGGTGAATCCACTTACAGTAACACCAGTAGTACGGTTAATCTCAGCAGGTGTCGGAACGTTAGCATAAACCTCGATGGTATCAGGTGTATTATCCTTATAACCAGTCTTGAAGTCATACCAGTGGTCGAGCACGCGCTTGTTAATGTCAGCATAAGCGAAGAAGATGTGCTCCTTAGGAACATTCAGAGTCACATAGAGTGAACGATCAGTCTTCTTATTGATGAAGCGTACGGTTGTAGAGATAGCCTTCTGGCTTACACCCTGATTGCTGTACTTAGCTTCAGTCAGATCGATCAACTTCTGATACTTAGCACCATTCATGGTACCAGCCTGCTCCTTACCCATAGGTGTTGCATCGTATACGGTGCGATCCTTAGTGTAATCACCAGGATAGAAGTTCCAAATCAGAACGTTGGTCTGCTCATCCCAGTTGTGGCCATCAGTAGCATTGTCATGCGGAGTGTACCAAACCTCACCGAAGTGGTTATCTGTCAGAGTCCACTTATTCAATGTGGTTTCATCCTGAGCACTCTTATAGTTAGAAGCCTCAGTAATAGCCATCAACTTCGGAGCACTACCACTCTTTCTGAAGTAACGCTTAGCCTGCCATGTTTTCGTATAGAGAGTACCAGGCTTATCGGTATTTGCAGGATCAAAGTTCGTAGGAACAATGAATGGCATGAAGTCATAATTACCATATACATCAAGCTTGTAGTTCTTCTCGAACTCATTCTTGGTAATACCTGCAGGCTTTTTTGTAGCAGGATCGATAGAGCCAAGCTTAGCCAAAATCAGGTTCTCAACCTGTGACCATGTGATTCTAGCCTCAGCACCACAGTTCATGTAAAGCAACTCATCAAGATCAACAGAAACCTCCTGATCATACAGAGTCTCGGGATTCTCAACAATACGGAGCTTAATGTAACCATAGCGGATGATAGCGTCGCCATCCTTCGTAGAAACGAGGTCAACACGAATCAGCGGCTCACGGTCAACAGCTTCACGAGTTGCAACAGTACCCTTAATGGTTGAACCATCCTCATATACTGAACGGGGATAGAATACAGCAGGATTGTTAGCAGACTGCTCAATGTGTGCAGACTCAGAAGTCTTCTCATTACCTACCCAGTAATCAATCGGAGTGAAGCGATACTCAAGACCGAGGTCCTTCATCAGCTGACCACCGTCAACATCGTCAAGTGTACCATCATACTTGCTCTTTCCATACTGAGCGAAGGTCAGATAGTTATAATGAGTACGAACGTACTTAGAGAGGTCAATACTGTCATTATAAACCACACCATGAGTTGCAGGCATTGGAATAGCACCATAACCCTCAACTTCATTCCAACGCGGAGTTGTTTTGTTAGCATCCCAAGCCTGTACACCATTATCATTATAACCTACGGTTTCATACAGGTGATTCTTACGAATCTCATGACTGCCAGCAGGCTCTGTGAAGGTACCGAGATCAAGAGTTTTGTCGGGAGCAATATCTGCCAAAGCAACAATCTGATAGAGGCCAGGAACAACCACTGCCCAGTCAGAGTTAACAGTGTAAGCTTCCTTAACACCCTTTTTCTCGTTTACAGGAACATCAATCTTCAAAGAAACGAAAGGAAGATTTTCATTAAAGATATTAGCATCATTTGCTGCATCCTTATCATCAATACCTGTCTTCCAAGTAGACTTGTCAGCACTAGTGTAGTACCAAAGCTTGGTCCAATCCTCCAAGTCTGCACCAGCCTTACCTTCCCAATTAACAGTCTGAGAATTTGTCCAATCTACGAAGTACTTCATGACAGCTTCCTTGTCCACAGTGAAAGGAACAACCAGAAGGCCACTAGCATCGGGCTTCGGAGTACCAACAACCTTAGGATCAATGCTACCAGTAGCACGTGTATAAACAGGTGCAGAATTCTCATAGAAACCAATAGTAGCACCCTCGATATCAGCGATACTTGGATTCAGGTTGTAACGAGCTACGGCACCATACATAATATCGAGCTTCTCCACCTTCTTATTATTATCGCCAATCATACTGTAGGTAAGAGATTTACCAGAAATAGTATAGTCGGGGAAGTTTGCATGAGCAGCATTAGGACCTGCAAACACATATTTGCCAAGCTCACGAACACCACCAAAGCCCTTCCAAGTCATATACTTAGCGACTTTCACATCAACAGTCTTCTCACCAGCAGGATCAGAAGTCAATTTATACTTAAACGTATAAACATCATCCTTCTCAACATCTCCCTTCTCCTCAAAGACAGGAGTCTGATAGATGAACGGAGCCTCGATACCCTCAATACCTTCCCAATAGAAGTTAGGCTTCAGTACGATAGAGGTGAGTTTCTTGTTAACGAAAAGCTCGAGAGTGCTCAGCTGATCGCCAACAAGAGTTGTAATTTGTTCGTTCAGAGCATCAAATCTAGCTGTCAGAGAATCCTTAATAGCCTGAGAAACCTCATCCTTGGTCAGAATTTCCTTAGCAACGAGATCATTGAGCTTGCCAACATACTCGTCAGACAGCAACTCCTGAAGCTTCTGGACATTAGTATTCAGATTATTCAAATCAGCCTGAGTCAGGTAACCTTCAAGACTCTTGCCAATATTATCCTGGAACACCTTCAGAGCCTCACCCTGAATGTCAAGTGACTTCACAACACCCTCGGCAATAGCCTTAATCTGGTCATCTGAAGGAATCTTACCTGTAATGGCTGCAAGGTCACCAACAAGTTTGTCAAGGTCAGCCTGATCAGCCTTCTTAGCAAGTTCGTCCTGAATGCCATCGAGAGCCTTAACTTTGGCATCAAGAGCAGAGAGCAACTCTACCTTGCCCTGCAGATCCTTAATGTCATTCTTGACAGATGTCAGATCACTGGCACTAGCCTTTGCGTCAATGTCCTTCTGCAATTGTGCAATCTGAGAAGTAACAGTTGACATTTGTGCTGTAAGTTCAGACTTGGCAGCAGAAATGTCGGTGCCAAGCTGCGCCTTAAGGGCAGCGATGTCAGCGGCATTCTTGTTGATGTCGTCGTCGTAATCCTTACAAGACACGAACATACTTACAGAAGCAATGAGGAATGCTCCCATAAGCAGTTTACTGAAAATCTTTCTTTTCATACGATTAATAATTTAAATTAATAAAAAAATTAAGTGTTATACTTCTATTTATTTCTCTCAAACTCCGCCCCGAATTGCTCCGAAAAGCCTACATCAGGGCACTGTATCTCCTAGACGGATTTACATTTTTGGTGCAAATATAGATATAATTCTGAAATCTTGCAAACAAAATCGAATATTTTTTTAAAAAAAAGCCAAAAACTTGTGTTTTTAAGCGATTTTTTTACAAAAATCAGCGATTTTGGTGCGAAAACCTCTTTATTTATCGGGCTTTGCACACTATTCTGTTATCATTGTTTCTGCTTCGTAGCTTTCACAGGTCCTCCTATACCTTATTTATATATTATATATTATTGGTTGTTTAATCTATTTCGCATGCAAAGTTACTACTATTTTTGGAAAAAACAAGTATTTTTGCGATTTTTTATCAGAATTCTGCCGACTTTGGCGTTCTTGGGAACGGAATAACGTCACGAATATTCTGCATACCAGTGACGAAAAGAATCAATCGTTCGAAGCCCAGTCCGAAACCAGCATGGGGACATGATCCCCAGCGACGGGTATCGATATACCACCACAAATGGGTCTGGTCCATCTGACGACGTTCGATCTCTGCCATCAGCTTGTCATAGCTCTCCTCACGTACTGAGCCACCAATGATCTCTCCGATCTGCGGGAACAGCACATCGGTACCCTGCATGGTAGGTCCGGGGGCCACAGCACCCTTATAGCCTACACTACCCTCACCCTGTGCTTCGTTTTGTTTCATATAGAACGATTTGAAGGCACGGGGATAGTCAGTCATGATGACAGGTTTCTTAAAGTGTTCCTCCACGAGGTAGCGCTCATGCTCTGATGCCAAGTCGTCGCCCCAATTGCAGGGGAACTCAAACTTCTTACCATTCTTGATAGCTTCCTGCAGGATATTGATACCCTCGGTATAAGGCAGGCGTACGAAGGTTTCTTTCAGCACACCCTCGAGACGCTGGATCAAAGTCTTGTCGATCATCTGGTTCAGGAAGGCAAGGTCGTCCTTACAGTTGTCAAGGGCCCAACGCACACAATATTTGATAAAGTCTTCTTCAAGATCCATCAGTTCTTCCTGATCGAGGAAGGCCACCTCAGGCTCCACCATCCAAAACTCTGCCAGATGGCGAGGGGTGTTGGAGTTCTCTGCACGGAACGTAGGACCGAAGGTATAGATGGCACCCAGTGCTGTTGCACCGAGCTCACCCTCCAGCTGTCCGCTCACCGTCAGTGAAGTCTGCTCACCAAAGAAATCATCGTCGTAGATAATCTTACCCTGCTCGTCCTTCTTCAGGTCGTAGAGGTTCTTGGTGGTTACCTGGAACATGTTTCCAGCACCCTCACAGTCAGATGCAGTGATCAGAGGGGTGTGGAAATAGAAGAAACCGTGCTCGTGGAAATAAGTATGAATGGCCATCGCCATGTTATGACGGATTCGCATCACAGCACCAAAGGTATTGGTGCGAAGACGCATGTGGGCATTCTTACGCATAGCCTCAAAGCTCTGACCTTTCTTCTGCATGGGATAGTCATTACCACAGAGACCATAGACCTCTAACTTCGTAGCCTGGATCTCACTGCTCTGACCAGCGCCCTGACTCTCCACCAAAGTTCCCTCAGCACAGATGCAAGCACCAGTGGTGATATCCTTCAGCAGTTGCTCATCGAATTTAGCGGGATCGACAACAATCTGCACATTCTTAATGGTAGAGCCATCATTAAGGGCAATAAAGTCGACGGCCTTGGAAGAACGGTGCGTACGCACCCAGCCCTTCACACAGACCTCTTTTCCATATGCCGTGCTTTTCAGCACGTCGATTATCTTTGTTCTTTTCATTATTTACTATTCACTTTTCACTATTCACTACTCGTAAGCACCCATGCGCAGACGATCAACCTCCTCCTCTGTGAGGTAACGCCAGTCACCACGCTTCAGGTTCTTCTTGGTCAGGCCTGCAAACTGAACGCGGTCCAACTTCAGCACCTTATAGCCAAGACTCTCGAAGATACGACGAACAATACGGTTCTTACCCGAGTGGATCTCAATGCCCACCTGCTTCTTGTCGGTGGGATGAGCATACTGCACATCGTCGGCCTTGATCTCGCCATCCTCTAACTGGATACCTGTTGCAATCTGCTCCAGGTCGTGAGCCGAGCAAGCCTTATCGAGGAAGACATGATAGATCTTCTTCTTGAGATATTTGGGATGAGTAAGTTTAGAAGCCAAGTCGCCATCATTCGTGAGCAGGAGCACGCCCGTGGTGTTACGGTCGAGACGACCTACGGGATAGATACGCTCAGGACAAGCATTCTTCACGAGATCCATCACAGTCTTACGCTGCTGAGGATCATCAGCAGTGGTAACATAGTCCTTGGGCTTGTTCAGCAGTACGTACACCTTCTTCTCGATGGTGACGGGCTGGTCGTGGAAACGAACCTCATCGGTACGCAGCACCTTGGTTCCGAGCTCGGTGACCACCTCACCATTGACGGTGACCACACCTGCCTGGATAAACTCGTCAGCCTCACGACGACTGCAGACACCTGCATTGGCCAGGAACTTGTTCAGACGCAACGGCTCATTGGGATCGAAGTTGATCTCCTTATACTCGATGCGCTTCTTCATGCTATACTTTGCATTCGGATCGTAGTCGGCTGAGTGCGGACGCTGTTTCTTGTAGGGTGCAGCGCCATAAGGCTTACCACCCTTATTAAATTTATTATAGCCACCATTAGGGGTATAACCACCACGCTGCTGGTAACCGCCACGAGGCTGATAGCCGCCCTCACCCTGCTGACGAGGCTGGTATCCACCGCGCTGCTGGTAACCACCACGGGGCTGATAGCCGCCCTCACCCTGCTGGCGAGGCTGGTAACCACCACGCTGCTGATAGCCACCACGAGGTTGATAACCACCTTCACCCTGCTGGCGAGGCTGGTAACCGCCACGCTGCTGATAACCAGCACGGGGCTGATAACCACCACGGGGCTGATAGCCACCACTGCGGGGAGTACTCGACTGCAATCCTGCTCCAAAGCCTTCTGGACGGAAACCGTCCTCATCATTGCTGCGCTTAAAGGCAGGACGCTCTGAAACGGGATGCTGACCTGTATGTATACGGGGGCGTGGTGAACGTCCCGGACGGAACTCACGTTGTTCTCTCTGAAAACCCTCTTTTTTCTCTTCCTGAGGCGTGTTCTCTTGATTCATGTTCTCAATATCCATTTTTACTCGTTTTTTGTGTTATACCTTATTTATAATATATATATGTTATTCCAGACTGCTGGAGGTTGATTGTTAAATACCTGTGTAGGTTGAGGGCGTAATGGCACGAAGTTCATCTTTGACTGTATCGCTGACATCTAATGTATCGATGAAACTGGCAATGGTCTCAGCGGTGATACCCTCGTTGGTACGAGTCAGTGCCTTCAAAGTCTCATAAGGATTGGGATAGGCTTCACGACGCAGGATGGTCTGAATACCTTCAGCCACCACGGCCCAGGTATTGTCGAGATCCTGCTGCAGCTTCTGCTCGTTGAGGATCAGCTTACGAAGGCCCTTGAGTGTCGACTGGAAAGCAATGAGTGCATGACCCATAGGCACACCGACATTACGGAGCACTGTCGAGTCTGTCAGGTCACGCTGCAAACGGCTCACTGGCAACTTCGCTGCCAGGAACTGCAAGATGGCATTAGCAATACCAAGGTTTCCCTCTGAATTCTCGTAGTCGATAGGGTTCACCTTATGAGGCATCGCACTGGAGCCTACCTCACCCTTCTTAATCTTCTGCTTGAAATACTCCATAGAGATATACATCCAGAAGTCGCGGTCAAGGTCGATGACAATGGTGTTGATACGACGCATGGCATCAAAAAGGGCACCCAACCAGTCGTAATTGGAAATCTGCGTTGTGAACTGCTCACGCTCCAGTCCCAGCTTCTCCGAGACGAAACGGTTACCAAACTCACACCAGTCGTACTGAGGATAAGCCACATGATGGGCATTGAAGTTACCCGTAGCGCCACCGAACTTCGCAGTGATGGGGGTATCCTTCAAGGAACGGAGCTGTTCCTCCAAGCGATAGACATACACCATAATCTCCTTACCCAAGCGTGTGGGCGAGGCTGGCTGTCCGTGGGTTTTGGCAAGCATAGGCACAGTCTTCCAGGCTTCAGCATAGTCATGAAGCTGTTCGATGAGTTCCTCCAACAGAGGGATATACACATCAGCCAAAGCTTCCTTAATCGACAAGGGCACAGAGGTATTGTTGATATCCTGTGAGGTCAGTCCGAAGTGAATAAACTCTTTGAAGGCAGACATGCCGGACAATCCAGATTCTCCGGAAATACCAGAGAACGCATCGATACGCTCCTTGATATAATACTCTACTGCCTTGACATCATGATTGGTGATAGACTCAATCTCCTTCACCCGCTGGGCATCAGCGGGCGTAAACTCTCTGTAGATGTCACGTAACGGTGCAAACAGGCTATGGTCGAAATCTGCCAGCTGTGGCAAAGGGAGTTCGCAGAGCGTGATAAAGTATTCTATCTCTACACGGATGCGGTATTTGATAAGCGCATACTCAGAGAAGTATTCTGCCAGTGGCTCTGTTTTGCTCCTATAGCGGCCATCAATAGGCGAGATGGCTGTCAGCAATGATAAATCCATTTTTTAATGTAGTCCTAACTATCGATAATTATCTATTCTTTCTCTCAAATATTCAAGTGTGTCGAAATTCGCGTGCAAAGGTACGTAGAAATTCAGAATCTGCAAAATTTTCTCCCGAAAATTTTGCAGATTCCGCGAATTTATAACTGATAGAGGTCGTTAGCAGCCAGCAAATCGACCTTTATCTCAGCAAGGGCAGCCTCACAGGCATCCAAGTCTGAGGGACGGATAATAACATGCGCTACATCGCCATTGGCAAAGGAGTACATATACTCAATGAAGATTCCTTTCGACGAGAGATGCTTCAGAACCACTGCCAAAGAACCGCTGACATTAGGACATACGAAACCAATGACATCGGTGATCTTCACTGCGAAGTGCTGTTCCTTCAAAACCTGATAGGCCTTATCGGGCTCAGACACGATACAACGAAGAATGCCGAAGTCGGAATTATCAGCAATCGACATGGCGGAAAGGTTAATGCCAGCAGCACCGAGTGCTTCAGTCACTTCGGTCAGACGGCCAGATTTGTTCTCAAGGAACACGGATAGTTGTTTTGCTTTCATATTTTTAAGAATTTAATTATAATTGTCGTTTATCAATGACCCTCTTGGCCTTACCCTCAGAACGCTCGATACCCTTCGGTTCAACAAGCTTCACCTTGAAACCAAGACCGATCACACTACGGAGTTCACCTTCGAGTTTCTTCTGCAGACCCACCATCGTAGACATATCGTCGGTGAAGTACTCATCCTTAACCTCAACCTTGAGTTCAGAGGTGTCTGTATTATTGACACGGTCGACGGTCAACAGGAAATGGGGTTCAAACTCCTGCTGCTTGAGGATGACGTCCTCAATCTGTGACGGGAACACGTTGACACCACGAATGATAAGCATATCGTCGCAACGACCCAGAATACGGTCCATACGCACGAGCGTGCGCCCGCACGTACATTTTTCATAGTGTAGGGCCGTCAGGTCATGGGTACGATAGCGGAGTAACGGCATACCCTCCTTCGTCAGATGGGTGAAGGTCAGTTCACCAAAGGAGCCTTCTGGCAGAGGCTCACCGGTATTGGGATCCAGAATTTCCGGATAGAAGTAATCCTCATTGAGGTGTGTACCATGTTGCGCTTCGCACTCATAACCTACACCGGGACCGGCAATCTCCGAAAGGCCGTAGATATCATAAGCCTTAATACCTAGCGAGGCCTCCAACTTCACGCGCATCTTCTCCGTCCAAGGTTCAGCACCGAAAACACCGACCTTCAACTTGAACTCATCGCGCGGCCACTCACACTCGTTCAGGGCTTCGCCTAAGAACATGGCATAGCTGGGGGTACAGCAGAGAATAGTCGTACCAAAGTCGTGCATAAGCGTAATCTGCTTCTGGGTATTACCCGAGGAGATAGGAATCACGGAAGCACCGATATTCGTGGCGCCATCGTGGGCACCAAGTCCGCCTGTGAAGAGGCCGTAACCATAGGCCACCTGGAAAATATCCTCTTTGCCTGCACCATAGGCGGAGAAAGCACGGGAAATGGCCTCCGACCACATGGCAAGATCCTTACGGGTATAGAGCACCACAACGGGCTTACCTGTGGTACCCGACGACGCATGGATACGTACAATCTGCGACATGGGCACAGCAGCCAGACCGAAAGGATAGTTATCGCGGAGATCGAGCTTATTGGTAAAGGGCAACTTGACAATATCGTCAATACTCTTGATATCACCAGGCTCTAGGCCCATTTCCTGGAACTTCTTCCGATAGAAAGGGGTGTTGTGGTAGACGTACTCCGCCATTTTTACAAGGCGACGGCTCTGTAGTTCGCGAAGCTGTTCGCGATCCATGCACTCAATGCTTTGATTCCAAATCATAAGTCTTTGTCTTTCGTTTTATGGGTTTGTTGGGTTTATGCGGCAAAGGTACAACTTTTTTTGGAGAAAGTAAGGAAAGGGGAGTTAAAAGGAGTTAAAGAGGAGTTATAGGGGAGTTCATGGACGAGCCAAGCGGCAAAGCCAAGCGAAAGGGACATTACTTTTGTCGCTAAAAAAATGCTTAAGGCTACCTTGGGAGTACCCAGCGGTTACCCAGGGGTTACCCAGCGGTTACCGTGCGGTTAAGTTTCGGATGTTCAGACCATGGTCATGTTAAGATTATATCAAGGATACCCTAAGTTTTCTCAAAGATAATCCCTCCACGAAAAAAGAGCCTCGGAAAATTCCGAAGCTCTTCTTTTGTGGGCGTTGACGGATTCGAACCGCCGACCCTCTGCTTGTAAGGCAGATGCTCTAAACCAGCTGAGCTAAACGCCCTTTTTCAAAAGCGAGTGCAAAGGTACAACAAAAAAGTGAATAGCGAATAGCGAACGGTAAAAAACTACCAAAAATTGACATCTTTTAACGTTTTGAGTCAAAAAGGGCATCAATATCCGTCTGTGGAAGGATCACGAGGATAGGTTTCCCGTCAGGCGTGTAGTTCACATTAGAACAAGAAAAAAGGCTATTCACAATATTCTCCATTTCCTCGTTTGACAAGACCTGTCCGTAGGGAATAGCTGCTGCACGTGCCAACGACAGATACAACGACTGTGACACTGACAGATTCATTGCCTGTGCGGCTGCCCCATTCATAGCATCATGCTCAGACACATCATCAACAATCTGCTGCAAGAGGGTTATCGGTTCTACCCCTTCCAACCCTGCGGGAATGCCGTTAACTGCAAATGTGCCTCCTCCTAGAGGACTGAGATCGAAACCTAGAACAGACAACTCCGGAAGAATCTGTTCCATGATAACTGTATCTGAGGGCGACAGTTGCATGGTCTCAGGGAACAACAAGCGCTGAGAGGATGTTCCTGTTTCTGAAGAGCCAGACGACGCATAACGGTCAAAGAGAATACGGATATCCGCCCGATGTTGGTCGATCACCATCAGTCCCGACTTAACGGCCGTCATAATATACTGTCCTTTATACTGATAATGAGCAGGGGATTTGTCAGACAGCAACCCCGACGTCATTATCGCACCTTCACCAGATTCTTCTCCGAATAACGATGACTCTGTTGCATCTGGCGCTGTGGGCGTCAGTCCTTCATAGAGAGATTCCCACGATGAGGGGGCACGATGAGAGGATGCTGGTGTATGATCAAAGGGATTATAAGTCGGATTATATTGAACCTTAGGGGCCTGAACATTGTCACGCGAAGGATCGAAGACAGGAATCTCGGGCTTACCAACCGTATCAAAGTCAATAGAGGGTATCTCACAGAACTTTCCAATAGCATCGCGGACCACAGCCACTAAGAGTTGCCAGATAGCCTGTTCGTTCTCGAACTTGATCTCCGTCTTTGTGGGATGGATATTCACATCTATATCTGAAGGGTTGATCTGAAAATAAAGGAAATACGGCGGTTGCATACCATCAGGGATCAAACGCTCATAAGCCGTCAAAACAGCTTTATGGAAATACGGATGCTTCATATAGCGACCATTGACGAAGAAATAGTCGTTTCCGCCCTTTTTCCTGGCAGCCTCAGGCTTGGATACAAAGCCCGTCACGCGACACATCACCGTATCAGCCTCCACTGGCAGCAGATCCTGTCCGTATTGCTTGCCAAACACATCTGTGATGCGTTGGCGCAGGCTTCCCGGCTTCAGATTCAAAAGTTCAGCCCCATTGTGGTGGAAAGTAAAATGGATATCGGGATACACCAATGCAATGCGTTCGTAAGCAGTAAGGATATTGTTCAGCTCTGTGGCATTCGACTTGAGAAACTTCCTGCGTGCAGGAACATTATAAAAGAGGTTCTCCACGCGGAAGTTACAACCCACCGGACAAGCCACAGGCTGTTGATCGATAACCTTCGAGCCCGCAATAGAAAGAAGTGTTCCTATCTCGTCATTTGCCATGCGCGTCTGCAGTTCTACCTGTGCCACAGCAGCTATCGACGCCAAGGCTTCACCTCTGAAACCCATTGTATGAAGGGCAAAGAGGTCATCAGCCTTCTGTATCTTCGATGTCGCATGCCGTTCAAAGGCCAGACGGGCATCCGTAGCCGACATGCCACAACCGTCGTCGATGACCTGAATAGAGGTACGTCCTGCATCAACCACAATCACGTTGATGGTATGGGCACCAGCATCAACAGCATTCTCCACCAACTCCTTGATGACAGAAGCTGGACGCTGAATCACCTCACCAGCCGCAATCTGGTTGGCTACGCTATCTGGCAAAAGATGGATTATATCAGACATAACGACCCACTATTCACAATTAAATATTCACTTCTTCTTGGGCCGCCAATTAAAGATATCATGGCGGTTCAGAGGACGGATGTCATTATACCAGGCAAAGCCCTCTAAGCGCTTCTTATCAGCTGGAATCTGGTTTGGCGGATACATAGTGCCTGAGGTCTTCGGCGTCCATACTCTTTCCAACTTCCTGTCCTTCAAGAACATCCGCATCTCAGTCGTCTCCTGATAGTTATAAATGATGGCCACAGAGTCCCCCTCCTCGAAGTAATAGCCGATCAAAACATTATCCTTGGCCTGTGTCTCATGAATCTTACCATCAACAAAAAAGGCAAACATCTCCTTTGATGATACCTGATTGAAAAGGGTTGTATCGCTTTTCAGCTGTTGGATAGAGAAGGCATTACCGATGACATGGGCCCGATTGATGAGCGAGTCTTTCATAAACACATCGATCTGGTCGCCCAACAACTGCTGGTTGTAATTCCAGACGATGGGTTCGAAGTACATTGTCATACAGGAATCGAGGGAATTGTAGACCAACGAGTCACAAACGGCCTGCACATCAGTACGATAGGCCCGGACATGATGATAGGCGTGGATCTTACGATAAACAGAGTCTGTCTCGATATTAAAAGTAACCACTTTCAGCGTATCGGCATGCACAAAGAGGGAATCACCCTGCGAATAGTCGATGGCCACAGCAGAGTCCGTGCACAACGCATAACCTGTATTCTCCCAATATTCACCATAGTTACCGGTCATCTTGTTCTTATTAACAGAATCCACATAGACAACATCCCGGAAGGCCTGACTAAAACCTAACTTACTATCGTAATAGACACTGTCGCCAACCATCGACTTACCTTGATTGTTGAGTACAGAACGGTTGACGAGAATGGCCTGATCCTTCTTCGTGTCGTAATAGCCTTGTTCGGAATAGATATGACTATTACCGGATGTGATATTCGACGGACCAACGATATGGGCGATGGAACGAGCATTGTCATAATAGAGCGTATCGGTGGTGAGATAGAACTTCGGACTCTTCATCTTCACATCGAAATTGAATACCGACATCTTACTCTTGGTATTATACTCTCCCCAGTCGGAGGTCAACGTGGTCTGTCCGTCAACCATCTTACCACCCTCGAAGAAATAGGCATTATCGTAAAGACGGTCAAAATCGAGAGAGTCGGTATAAAGCGTGGTCTTACGGTTCTTGAGCACCACATTATAGCGGGCTCTGGCCATCTGCTCATTTCCATCGTAATAGGCATAGTCGGATGTCAACGAGAGGGTATCCCCCTGATACATCTTCACATGGCCGAATGCCTCAAAAGAATTGCTGGCTTCGTAGAAATAGGCACTATCACAGTAGAGACGAGCACCAACATGAGTGAAATGCACCTTGCCATTGAGAATCGTGGCATCGGGATTCTTATATTGGTCAAAATGGAGAACATCGGCATGAACAAGATAGACACGATCATCCTTCACGGACTTACGAGCCGGACGCTTTCTGGCAGGACGCTTCTTCTGAGCCTCAGCACCTGCCACGGCCAAGAGAAACATAACTATCAGAAAATACACAATCTTCTTCATCGACTACTTAAACCATCCTTCGTACTCGAATTTACAGTCACGGTAGTTATCGTTCAAACGAGTATAAACCGACTTGATCTTATCAACAACCCACTGATGGATCCGTTCCTCATTACGCTTATTGAGTACCACATCCTTCATGACCTGGAAATCCTCTGTGATGGAGGCTTTATGGCCATCCACACGGTTCTTCAGCTTAACAATGGCACAAACGGTCTTACCACGCTGGTTGATCATCTGGAAAGCACGCGAGATCTGGCCTACCTGCATGGTATCCACCACCTTGGCCACTTCCTGAGGAAGATCTTGCATTTGGAATTTTGAAGAGATACGGCCCGTCTGCATATTGGTGTTCGACATCAAACCCTTGTTATTACGGGTATCCTTGTCATCCGACAACAGGCTGGCTGCCTCCTCAAAGGAAAACTGTTCTTTACGGATATCGACAGCAATGGAGTCCAAACGACCGATAGCCTTCTCAATCGCCTCATCTGAAACCACAGGTTTCTTCAGGATATGACGGACATTAACCTTGTCACCACGCTTCTCAACAAGCTGAATAATATGGAAGCCAAATTCCGACTCAACAATCTTTGAGATTTTCTTCGGGTCAGTAAGGTTAAAAGCCACAGCAGCAAAAGCAGGATCAAGGGTAGCACGACCCATCAGGCCTAACTCACCACCCTGGCGGGCTGAACCCGGATCTTCAGAATAGAGTCGTGCAAGGGCTTGAAAAGTGGTCTCACCCTTTGTTACACGCTCCGTATATTCACGTAGCTCATCCTTCACTCGGTTAATCTCCTCTGGATCAATGCGCGGCGTCAATGTCACGATCTGCACCTCCACCTCTGTAGGCACATAGGGAAGACTGTCCTGAGGCAAACTACTGAAATAACGGCGTACGTCAGCAGGTGTCACAGAGATATCTTCCACCAACTTCATCTTCATCTTCTGGATCTTACGACGGTCACGCATCTCCTGACGCAATTCCTGACGCATCTGAGAAATCGTCTGGTGCTTGTATTCCTCCAGACGCTCACGAGAGCCATCCACCATCTCCAGCCAGTAGCTGATCTGCTGCTCCACTTCTTGGGCCACATCAGCTTCCGTTACCTCAATACTGTCGATATCAGCCTGATGGAGAAAGAGTTTATTAACAGCAATCTGTTCGGGAATCGTACAGTCTGGATCCCCATTCCACTTCACACCTTCCATCGCAGCCTGCATACGCATAGCTTCCACATCAGACTTCAATACGGCCTCGTCGCCAACCACCCAGATTACCTCATCGATCACCGCATGTTGAGGTGCCGAAAGCACAGAATCAGCAGGTGTCTGGCGAGGCATCGCCTTCGATACATGGGGGATAGAGGCAATACTCATAAAGGGTAAAGCCACAAAAAAAGCGACTATAAGATTTCTCGTTGTCTTCATCAATGTTTATTTACGGTTTTCAATACATCCTTATTCACAGAGAAGGTATATTTCTGACGGAGATCATAGACCCATGCCTTCTCAAGCATGTCCTGATAGTCGGCCACCACCTGACCACGCACGTCGTTATAATTCTCTGGACGCTTCAGTTTCTTGCCGTAGACGGCAGAAATGGGATAGTCTTTCAGGACGGCAGCCTGTTTGTCGTTTGCGCCGGCCTTGGGAGCCGTCTTGAATACTTCTGTATCGACAAGCGCATTGTCGCCCGGCTTAAAGATACCGATCTCCACTCGGATACGTACCACAGAATCAGGATTAAACGTCGAGCGCAACTTGTCAGCCCATTGGTCAAAGGGCAGTTTCTTCACAGTCTTTTTGACGGCCTTGACATCAGCCTTGTCCTTCACATGATAGGCAATACCCTTATAACGGGGCTCCGACCAGGCATAGTCTTTCTGATGGTCCTTGAAATAAGCCTGCAGTCCGGCTTCATCCGTACTGCCCTTGTCCCAGACCACCTGCTTGCTGATTTCATAGAGCAATAGGCCATCATGGTACTCCTTCATCAGATATTTCATCTCAGGGTCAGCAGCTGCCAACGAATCAGCACGACGGTCCATCACCTTCTCAGCAGTTAGCTTGCCGGAAGAAGCTTCCACCTCACTCTTTACACGCTGCTGAGCAATCTGTTCACGAATGCCTTGCTGTTCGATACTTTTCACAATCTGGGCCTTCAGCGAGTCGAATGGTTCCAACTGCTTACGTCCCTTCATCAGAATCACATGCCAGCCAGCGGGTGACTGTATAGGACCGCTCATCTCACCCGTCTGTAGGGCATAGGCAGCATCTTCAAATTCCTTGAAAGCCTGATTCGGACCAATCCAGTAAGGCAGTTGTCCACCTGCAGTACCTGTTGACTTATCGTCGGACACTTTCTTAGCTAACTCAGCAAAGTCAGCGCCACCTTTCAAAGCCCTATATACAGAATCTATACGCTGTTTGGCCTTATTCTGCTCCCCCTGTGTGGCTTGCGTGGAAACCCTGACAAGGATATGAGCAGGCAAAATCAGACCACGAGGACCAATCTGTTCCTTCGCACGATCATAGGCCTTCCTAGCCTCTTTGAGCACATCGGCATCGGTAGCCATCGTAGGACGTACTTGCTGGTCACGATACATCGTGTATTCCTGCTTAAACGAGGTAAGCGTATCATAATGAGCATCAAGGGCAGCTGCCACTTTCAGTTTATAGTTAATAAACAGGTCTACGTATTCGTCTACCGACTTCTTATCAATGACATCGGCACCGTTGTTCTTGTTATAGGAATACTCAAATTCAGAACGGGGTACAGGAACACCGTTGATGGTCATTATAATCGGATCCGTCTGTGCGAAAACCACCAAACAAGAAACGAGTGCCAAAAAGAGAACGACTTTTCTCATCTGCTTAATTCGTGAAATTCGTATAATTCGTTGTAAAAAAATCAATCATTGGGGCGTGAATAATTCGGGGCCTCACTGGTAATGGTGATGTCGTGGGGGTGACTCTCATTCACACCAGCATTGGTGATACGAGTAAACTTAGCCTCATGGAGTTTCTCGATGGTAGCGGCACCACAATAGCCCATACCTGAGCGCAGGCCACCCACCATCTGATAGATCACTTCCTGAACAGTTCCCTTGTATGGCACACGTCCTGCGATACCCTCTGGCACCAGTTTCTTCACTTCCTTGGTATCGCCCTGGAAATAGCGGTCCTTCGAGCCGTGCTTCTGTTCCATCGCCTCCAATGACCCCATACCACGATAGCTCTTAAACTTACGACCGTTGTAAATGATAGTATCACCAGGACTCTCCTCAGTTCCAGCTACCAACGAACCAACCATCACGCAAGAGCCACCTGCAGCCAGGGCCTTTACAATATCACCAGAATAGCGCAGACCACCATCGGCAATCAGAGGCACATCGGTACCCTTCAGGGCACTATAGACATCGTAGACTGCACTCAGTTGGGGCACACCTACACCAGCCACAACACGTGTGGTACAGATAGAGCCTGGGCCAATACCCACCTTTACAGCATCGGCACCGTTATCAACCAGCATCTTTGCAGCCTCACCTGTTGCTACATTACCTACAACGATATCAATATTTGGAAAGCACTTCTTGGCCTCAACCAACTTCTCAATCACCGACTTAGAATGGCCATGAGCAGTATCAATGACAATAGCGTCTGCTCCGGCATCCACAAGGGCCTGCATACGGTCTAATGTATCCACAGTAACGCCCACACCAGCAGCCACACGCAAACGACCTTTCTCATCCTTACAAGCCATCGGTTTATCCTTTGCCTTTGTGATATCCTTATAGGTAATCAATCCTACCAGATGATTATCTTTATCCACAACAGGCAGTTTCTCAATCTTATTTTTCTGCAAGATTTCCGCAGCTGACATCAGATCGGTCTGCTGATGCGTAGTCACGAGATGATCCTTCGACATTATTTCATCTACGGGACGGTCTAACTGACGCTCAAAACGCAAGTCACGGTTGGTCACAATACCCACCAATCGTTTGTCATCGTCGACTACAGGAATACCACCGATATGGTACTCAGCCATAATATCCAAAGCCTGGGCCACGGTCGAGCCAAGGGGAATGGTCACGGGATCATAAATCATACCGTTCTCTGCACGCTTGACGATTGCCACCTGACGGGCTTGCTCCTCAATTGACATATTCTTATGGATCACACCGATACCACCCTCACGAGCTATGGCAATCGCCATCTGCGACTCCGTCACGGTATCCATAGCTGCCGTCACAAAAGGCACGTTCAACTGGATATTCCGAGAGAAGCGGGTTTTCAACTCTACCGTCTTGGGTAACACTTCCGAATAAGCGGGAATTAAAAGGACATCGTCGAATGTCAGTCCGTCCATCACGATCTTGTCTGCAATAAATGAAGCCATAAAATCTACCTTTGTTTTAAATATTGCGTGCAAAGGTACAAAAAAAGAAGTGAATAGTGAATAGTGAACAGTGAAAAGTTACGATACCTTGTTATTTTTTAACTCTTTCTGCCCTACTCTTCACACTATTCACTATTCACTGTTAACTATTCACTGTTTTTAGTTTGCCATTTCCGACAGGAACTTGATACGAACAAGGCGTATTTCATCTTCAGAATAATCGCCGCCCAACTCATCCTGGGCCACACTCAGACGGTCGGTATCTGATTCAGCGAAGTAATCATAAATATCGTCGATATGATCTTCATCCATCACCTCTTCGAGGAAATAGTCAATATTCAGCTTTGTACCGCTATATACAATGGCTTCTATCTCTGACAGTAACTCATCAAAGTCGATACCTTGGGCATTAGCGATGTCATCGAGGGCAATCTGACGGTCGATACTCTGGATAATCTTCACTTTCAGCATCGATTTCTTGGCGACGGTACGCACACGCATATCCACCTGACGCTCTATCTCGTTCTCATCGCAATATTTCTTGATGAGATCAACGAATTCCTTGGCATAAGGTTGTTTCACCTTTCCCTCACCCACACCCTGGATATTCTTCAATTCTTCAAGCGTCACAGGATAATCTGTAGCCATCTGATCGATACTTACATCCTGGAAGATAACATACGGCGGACGCTCCATACGTTTCGACACCTTCTTACGCAGATCACGTAACATTGCCGCTAACGTGGGATCGAGGGCACCTGCCGCACCTTCTTGGTCACCACCGGTTTCTATCTCATCACTGAATTCTGTATCCTTCACAATCATAAACGACTGCGGATCTTTAAGGAATTTCTTGCCAGCTGAAGTAATCTTCAGGATACCATAATTTTCCACTTCCTTCTTCAGGTAGCCCATAAGCAAGGCCTGACGAATGACTGGGTTCCAAATCTTTGGATCCTCATCTTCACCGATGCCAAACTCATCAAGTTCATGATGCTTGTGAGCGATAATCTCCTCTGTTTCCTTACCGATGACGAAGTCTATCACATAGTCAGAGCGGAAGTTCTCCTTGATACGCTGGATAACCTGCAGAACCGTCACCAATTGGTTCATGGCCTCTATTTTTGTCTTCGGATGCAGACAATTATCGCAGTTGCCACAGTTCTCGCGGTCATAGTTCTCTCCAAAATAATGCAATAGCATCTTCCTTCGGCAAACACTTGTCTCAGCATAGGCTGCTGTCTCCACAAGTAATTGCCGCCCGATATCCTGTTCCGCAACAGGTTTGCCTTCCATAAATTTCTCTAACTTGTCGAGATCCTTGCTCGAATAAAAAGCCAGACAGATGCCCTCACCTCCATCACGACCGGCACGACCCGTCTCCTGATAATAGCCTTCAAGCGACTTTGGTATATCATAATGGATGACGAAGCGTACATCGGGTTTGTCGATACCCATACCAAAGGCTATAGTGGCCACGATCACATCAATATTCTCCATCAGGAAGTCGTCCTGTGTCTGTGTACGGGTGGGAGAATCGAGTCCGGCATGATAGGCCGCCGCTTTGATATCATTGGCCCTGAGGATGGCCGCCAACTCTTCCACTTTTTTGCGGGAGAGGCAGTAGATAATACCACTCTTACCCGGATGCTGTTTGATAAAACGGATAATATCTTTATCGACATCCTTTGTTTTCGAGCGCACCTCATAGTACAAATTAGGACGATTAAAAGAACTCTTGAACTCTTTGGCATCCATAATACCTAAGTTCTTCTTAATATCTGAGCGCACCTTATCGGTAGCCGTAGCCGTCAGTGCAATAATAGGCGCTTGTCCAATCTCATTCACAATCGGACGAATGCGACGATACTCTGGTCGAAAGTCATGTCCCCACTCCGATATACAATGGGCCTCATCGACAGCATAGAAAGAAATCTTCACCGACTTGAGAAATTCTACATTTTCCTCTTTCGTGAGTGATTCTGGTGCTACATATAGCAATTTAGTGATGCCTGCTTGGATATCGGTTTTCACCTGATCAATGGCAGCCTTATTCAACGATGAATTCAGGTAATGAGCAGTACCTTCATGCTCACTCAGTTGCGAGATGAAGTCCACCTGATTTTTCATCAGAGCAATCAATGGAGATATCACGATGGCTACGCCGTCCATCAGTAGCGAGGGCAACTGATAGCAGAGCGATTTGCCACCGCCCGTAGGCATCAGCACAAAGGTATCTTTGCCATCCAAGAGACTCTGGATAATCTTCTCCTGGTCACCTTTGAATTTGTCAAAGCCGAAATACTTCTTCAGTGCTTCATGCAAATTGGCTTTTTTCGTCATATCAATTTTCCTTCTTTCGTTAATGTAATAGGCTTGTAGATGTCTGTTATCTATGAGGCCAACCGCTGCAGTTGCGACTTCTCCAATTGTTGCAACGCATATTTAGCTGTCACCTCAAATTTCTTAACTTTCTTCGACGGAATTTCAAACATTGTATCCATCATCACGGTCTCCACAATAGAGCGCAGGCCACGGGCACCAAGTTTGTACTCCACAGCCTTATCAACAAGCACCTTCAATGCTTCCTCCGTAAACGTCAACTTGATGCCATCCATCTCAAAAAGCTTCTCATATTGCTTTACAATAGAATTTTTGGGCTCAACAAGAATCTTAGCCAATGCCTCACGGTCAAGCGGATTCAGGTAGGTCAGTACCGGCAGACGTCCGATGATCTCGGGAATCAGTCCAAATGACTTCAAATCCTGAGGTACGATATATTGCATCAGATTCTCTTTGTCAATTTTTGCAACATTCTGAACCGAGTTATAACCTACCACATGGGTATTCATTCTTTGGGCAATCTTACGCTCAATGCCATCGAAGGCACCACCACAAATGAAGAGGATATTCCTCGTGTCTACAGAAATATATTCCTGGTCAGGATGTTTGCGACCACCTTTAGGCGGCACATTCACATTGGTGCCCTCCAAAAGTTTTAGCAGTCCCTGTTGCACACCCTCACCACTCACATCACGGGTAATGGAGGGGTTATCGCTTTTACGGGCTATCTTATCTATCTCGTCGATGAAAACAATGCCGCGCTGGGCTGCAGCCACGTCGTAATCAGCCACTTGCAACAAGCGCGTGAGAATACTTTCCACATCCTCGCCCACATAACCAGCTTCTGTAAAGACAGTAGCATCCACGATGGTAAATGGCACGTCTAGCAGTTTAGCAATAGTACGAGCTAACAGAGTCTTGCCCGTACCCGTTGAACCCACCATAATGATATTGCTTTTCTCAATCTCCACACCATCTTTGTCCTCAGGTTGCTGCAAACGCTTATAATGGTTGTATACCGCCACCGAAAGGAAACGCTTCGCCTGATCCTGACCTATCACATACTGGTCGAGATAATTCTTAATTTCAACGGGTTTAGGCACTGCCTTCGTCTTGAAACGACCCTTACCCTGAGACCGAGGGGTATCTGTAAGATTCTCCTGCACAATACGATAGGCCTGCTCCGCGCAGTTCTCGCAGATATAGCCATTCACACCCGTGATGAGCAGTCTGCACTCCCTTTCCGTCCTTCCGCAGAAACTACATGCCTTCTTTACCATTATTTCTTCCTTATGAGAACATTGTCAATCATACCATAAGCCTTTGCCTCTTCTGCCGTCATCCAATAGTTACGATCGGAATCGGCATACACCTTGTCATAGGGAGTGTGCGAATGCTCAGAAATGATGGTGTAGAGCTCCTTCTTGAACTTCAGAATCTCCTTAGCCTCGATCTCAATATCCGATGCCTGTCCCTGAACGCCACCGAGGGGCTGGTGAATCATCACACGACTATGAGGCAGTGCAGAACGCTTGCCTTCGGTACCAGCCACAAGCAGCACAGCACCCATGGAAGCGGCCATACCAGTGCAAATGGTGGCCACATCGCTGGAGATAAACTGCATGGTATCATAGATACCCAGACCTGCCGTTACGCTGCCACCAGGCGAGTTAATATAGATGCTGATATCCTTACCTGAATCTACGGAGTCGAGATACAACAACTGTGCCTGCAGCGTATTGGCGGTATAGTCATCAATCTGGGTACCCAGGAAGATGATGCGGTCCATCATCAAACGTGAGAAGACATCCATCTGTGTTACATTAAGCTGACGCTCCTCGAGAATATAAGGATTCAGATACTGAGCCTGTGCCTGCATTACCTCGTCGAATGTCAGGCCATCCATTCCTAAATGCCCAACGGCATATTTTCTAAAATCATTCTTCATAAGCTTCAAATCTACTTTTTCGCTATTCATTTTCATCACGAAAAAAGGGTTCTCGACCTTTTTATCTCGTGATTGGGACACAAAGATAAGAAAAAAAGTCGATAACCCTTCAAAAAAAGGAGTTATTTTTTCGTAAAAATACTTATTTTCCTTCCATCATCTTGTTAAACTCGTCCAAAGTGACCGATTTTTCCTCCAGTTTTACCACTGTCTTGAGTTTCTCGATCAGTTTCAGATCAACAGCACGATCCACAAAGTTATCAATATTCTCGCGCTTCTTCAACTGTTCCTCAGCATAGTTCTCGAGCACGTCATCAGGCACATTAGCCATACCATATTGAGCGAACTGTGCACGAATGGCTTCCTTAGCCACACGCTTCACATCCTCGTCCTCGATCTTAATCTCCTGAGCGGCCACAATCTGTTCCTTAATCAGGTGCCATGCAAGTTCTTTGATACTGCCTTCGAAGTTCTTCTCCACGTAGTCTGCATCCTTATCCTTATTGTTCTGCAGCATCACACGCTTCAACAGAGCCTCAGGGAACTCGAGTTTACCCACCTTCTTTTCCAGATGAGCACGCACATCCTGCATGAACTTATAGTCACTGCTACCCACAAACTGGGCCTTCAGCTGCTCAGCAATCTTCTCACGGAAAGCCTTCTCGTTCTTCACGGTACCCTCACCGAACACACGATCAAACAAAGCCTGATTCACCTCCGCGGGCTGGAAGTGACGAATCTCCGTCACCTGGAACGAAAAATCGCTATTCACATCAGCGATATCCTCCTTCTTAACTTTCAGCAAGGCAGCCACCTCAGCATCGTTGTCAGGATAGGCTTTCTTGGGGTTGAACGTAATGATATCACCAGGTTTGCAACCATCGAAAAGTTTCTTCTGCTTGTCATCCTTAATATAGGCAGGCATAATCATGCCACCTTCGGTTGTGATACCACCTTCAAGTGTGTTACCCTTCTTGTCAAGCTGACGGAGGTCACCAGTAATCGTATCATTACCGCTGAACACCTCAGCCTTCACGAACTCACCACCCTGTGAGGCATACATCTGTACCTGCTGGTCGATGAGTTTATCGTCGACGGTGATGGTATAATAATCAATCTTGTCTTTTCCGCTCAGGGCCACCTTGAACTCGGGGGCTACAGCGATATCAAACACGAAAGTCAGCTCGCCATCCTTCTCGAAATCCTGTGGCTGCTGCTTGTCGCTGGGCAGAGGCTCACCAAGCATCTGAATCTTGTTCTCACGCACATATTCGTAGAGCTTCTCGCCCATCAGGCGATTCACTTCATCCACCTTTACAGCAGTACCATACTGCTTCTTAATCATACCCATGGGTACCATACCGGGACGGAAACCAGGAACCTGGGCCTTCTTGCGATAGTCTTTCAGTGTCTTCTCAACCTTCTCCTGATAGTCTGCAGACTCAATGACCATAGTCAACACGCCATTGATCTTATCAGGGCAATCAAACGTAATTTTCATCTTTCTTTATACCTTATTATATATAATACTCAAAAATTGAGGTGCAAAAGTACAATAAAAAAGTGAAATGAAAAAGGTGGAGCTCAAAAACTTGCTCCACCTTATTATTTTTTAACTATTTTCTTCTTCCTCTTTTGCTTTGCGCTCCTCTTCCATGAGTTGGAAGTCTTTCTTACGCAACACAAACGAGTTAGTCAGGTATTTCTCTCTTACGATTTTATTCTCTGCCAATTCCTCGGGTGAGCCCTGAAACAAGATTCGACCTTCAAACAACAGGTAAGCACGGTCAGTAATGGTCAGCGTTTCGTCCACATTATGATCGGTAATCAAAATACCGATATTCCTGTACTTCAGCTTCCACACAATCTGCTGGATATCTTCCACAGCGATGGGGTCGACACCTGCGAAAGGCTCATCGAGCATAATAAACTTTGGTTCAATAGCCAGACATCGGGCAATCTCCGTCCTACGGCGCTCACCACCAGAGAGTTGGTCACCTTTGTTTTTACGCACCTTACCCAAACGGAACTCCTTGATTAAATCCTCCAACTTCTGCAGCTGATAGTCACGGGGCTTACCTGTCATCTCTAAGACCGAGAGAATATTGTCTTCCACGCTCATCTTACGGAAGACACTCGCCTCCTGAGCCAGATAGCCAATGCCTGCACGGGCACGTCTGAACACAGGATATTTCGTCACATCCTCGTCACCCAGATATATATGTCCGCCATTGGGTACAATCAGGCCCGTGGTCATATAAAACGAAGTCGTCTTGCCAGCACCATTAGGCCCAAGCAAACCTACGATTTCACCCTGCTTCACGTTAAAGCTCACATCGTTCACCACAGTACGTTTACCATACCGTTTCACGAGACCTTCCGTGCGTAGTACTAATCCTTCTGTTTCCATAATCGCCCGCAAAAATACTATATTTTTCTCAGAATCGACCCCTTATCCGTCAAAAAGTGCCAATTGTTTGGTATTATTAACGATTATCTTTGGCCGTTTGGGAAATAATGCCTACCTTTGTCGGCGATAAAGACGATAGAAAGAGATGATTATCATCAGATATCTGACCATATTCGGACGATATATCCAACTGATGGGACGGACGTTTTCTGTTCCAGAACGCATGCGTATGTTCTTCAAGTCGTATGTAAAAGAGATGGCACAGTTGGGTGTGAACTCCATCGGCATTGTGCTACTTATCTCATTCTTTATCGGTGCCGTAATCTGTATCCAGATGAAATTGAACATTCAAAGTCCCTGGATGCCACGTTGGGTAAGTGGTTATACCACACGAGAAATTCTATTGTTGGAATTCTCGAGTTCAATCATGTGCCTAATCCTGGCAGGCAAGGTAGGATCGAACATTGCATCGGAATTAGGTACCATGCGCGTGACGCAACAGATTGACGCTCTGGACATCATGGGCGTGAATTCAGCCTGCTATCTGATTCTACCTAAAATCATGGGAATGCTCACCATCATGCCCTTCCTAGTGATTTTCTCGTCGGCTACAGGTATTTTGGGAGCCTATGCCACCGCATACGTAGGTCATGTACTACCTCCCGACGATTTGACTTTAGGTCTGCAACACTCATTCAAGTCATGGTTCGTATGGATGTCGATTATTAAGAGTGAATTCTTCGCTTTTATCATCTCGAGCGTACCTGCTTTCTGCGGCTATACAGTCGAAGGCGGCTCTGTCAATGTAGGTAAATCGTCGACAGATGCTGTGGTTTCATCGAGTGTACTTATCTTATTCAGTGATGTTTTCCTAACCCAGTTGCTGTCATGATAGAGGTCAAGAATCTATACAAGAGCTTCGAGGACAAGGAAGTGCTGAAAGATGTCAGCACAGTGTTCGAGGACGGCAAAACCAATCTGATTATCGGTCAGAGTGGCTCAGGCAAAACGGTGCTGATGAAGAACCTGGTGGGTCTGTTGGACCCCACAAGCGGTCAGGTGCTATACGACGGACGCGACTTCGTAGCCATGTCGAAGAAAGAAAAGGTTCGTATGCGTCGCGAGATGGGCATGATTTTCCAGAGTGCAGCCTTGTTCGACTCACTGACAGTGCTGGAGAACGTGATGTTCCCCCTTGACATGTTCTCAACAATGACCTTGAGAGAGCGCACAAAACGAGCCATGGATTGTCTGGACCGTGTGAATCTAGTGGGAGCAGAAGAAAAGTTCCCAGGCGAATTGTCAGGCGGTATGCAGAAACGCGTGGCCATCGCCCGTGCCATCGCCCTGAATCCCAAGTATCTTTTCTGCGACGAGCCGAATTCCGGTCTCGACCCTAAGACATCGCTCGTCATCGACGATCTGTTACACAGCATCACCAAGGAATTCAACATGACTACCATCATCAATACTCACGACATGAATTCCGTGATGGGTATTGGTGAGAATATCATCTTCATCTACGAGGGGAACAAGGAGTGGCAAGGCATCAGTAGTCAGATCATGCACTCCGACAATCAGCGCCTCACCGATTTTATCTTTGCCAGTGACCTACTGAAAAACATGCGCAATCTCGTTTTAGAGAAAGAGCAGCAATAAGATCCCATTCTTTTATTAAAAATTCCACTTCACGCCAAGCGTGGGATTGACAAAGAAGGTCTTGTCATTGACGGTATTATAGATGAAGTTGTTACTAATCTCTACCTCGGAACCAACACTAAGATGGTCGGTGATGTTATACCACAACTGGGGCTCGGAGAGGATGACGAGCTGACCATGACCGTTGGCCTTCTGTCCGCGCCAGAAATCGATGAAACCAGAGAATGACATCTTACGGTTGAGGAAATGGACGCCCCACACACCAGTCAACTGCATGCTATTGTATGCAGAATTGAACTCGTAGTTCTTGAAGAACCGCTTGTAGAGCAGCTGTAATGACCAAGTAGCGGTATAGTTTGGGGTATTGCCGTTGTAAGCTATACCTGCGAGGGCAGCCTGCTGATAGCTGCCTGAACGGGAGCCAAGACCGCCATCATATTCGACGTGAATGGCAAAGGGTAGTTTTTTTGTGAGGTCGAACTCGCGGGAGATCTCTGTATAGGCACCGAGCGTCTCCTTGCGACTAAGGTCGATATCGACGAAGTAGTACCAAGAGCCCCAATTGTCGGCCTTAAACTGTTCGAGGGTAACGGTGACTTTCTGACGAGTGGACTCCTCGTCGGGATAGAGGTTACGACCAAAGTCATAGTGGAGCTGGATGTTCTGAGAATTGGCCATAAGAGCTGAGCAGGCCAGAATAGTAAGGAATACGAACTTTTTCATAAACTTATTATTTTAATTTCTTTATAATCAAACTAGCGGCATTGTCAGGAGCTATTTGGTCACCAAGACGGCTACTCACTTCCTCATAGCCTTCGAGCATCGCAGTTCGGGCTGGACCATCGAGGATTTTGGCGAGTTCGCAGCGGATATGATCGACGGTGAAAGTGCGGCCTAATAATTCTGTAACCACTTCGCGATCAGCAATGAGATTAACCAATGACACATATTTTACTTTAATGAGGTGGCGACGCACGAAGTCGGCTATCTTAGGCAGAGGGAGTTTATAGCACACCACCTGTGGCACGCGGAAGAGACAGGTCTCAAGAGTGGCTGTGCCACTGGTAACGAGAGCAGCATGCGCCAAAGAGAGCAGAGCGTAGGTCTGATTAAAGACCACCTGCACCTTTCGACCTTCGATGAAAGGGGCGTAATAGTTGGGTTCAATACCCGGGGCTCCAGCCAAGACTATCTGGTAATCAGCCTCATAAGGTTTCACAGCCTCGAGCATCGCAGGCAGGTTATCCTTGATTTCCTGCTGGCGAGAGCCTGCCAAGAGAGCTATTATCGGAGATTTCTGAATTCCCAGAGTATTCGGATTACTGGAAGTATTCAGAAACTCGCGTACTTCAGCAGCAGTAGGATTACCCACATAGTGGATAGGATAATGATGCTTACCTTCGAAGAAATCCACCTCGAAAGGCAGGATGGAAAAGAGTTCGTCAACATCACGTTTAATACTCTTGATACGATACTCCTTCCAAGCCCAGATCTTCGGCGATATATAATAAAAGACGGGTATATTTGTCTTGGATTTTACAAACTTCGCAATCTTCAGATTAAAGCCCGGATAGTCGACAAGGATGACACAATCGGGGTGCCATGAGACGATATCATCCTTACACATCTGCATATTCCTCAATATCTTTGGCAAATGAAGAAGTACAGGAATAAAACCCATATAGGCGAGGTCGCGATAGTGACGTACACAGGTTCCTCCCACCGCCGTCATCAAATCGCCACCGAAAAATCGGAACTGTGCATTGGAGTCAAGATTCTTCAGAGACTGCATCAGATGAGATGCGTGAAGGTCACCAGAGGCTTCGCCAACTATGAGGTAATATTTCATAATGGCCAGGCTTTAAGTTGGTCAAAGACAGAATAGGCGGTAAGGTCAATCTGAGTAGGAGTGATGGCAACATAGCCGTGGTCAAGGGCCCAGCGGTCGGTATCTTCGGCATCGGGCTCATCATTGCGGTAGTGACCCACCATCCACCAGTAGTCATAGCCACGGGGGTGATGGCACTTCGATACCTCATTGAACCATGTGCCAGGAGCCATCCTACAGACCTTCACACCTTGAAACATGGGAGCAACAGGGAAGTTAACATTGAGACAGACGCCACGGGGCAAACCCTCCCGGAGTACCTGAGCCGTAATAGTACGGATAAAAGGACGGAGAGGTTCAAAGTCAGCATCGTCACGATGGTCGCAAAGCGAAAAGGCCACTGAGGGGATGTATTTCATACAACCCTCGAGGGTAACCCCCATCGTACCACTATAATGGGCATTGACAGAAGCGTTGTCGCCGTGGTTAATACCACCGATGACCATATCAGGCTGACGCGGGCAGATCTCGGAGAGTGCCAACTTCACGCAATCAACGGGTGTACCGTTGCAAGACCATATCTCAACACCCTCCCGCTGCCCACGTTTTTGGAGGCGCAAGGGAATGGTAGCAGAGAAGGCACAGGAGTAGCCACTGCGGGCATCATCAGGAGCGCAAACAATGATGTCACCCACATCTGACAGCATTTCTACCAGACATTGAATGCCCTTCGAAAGATAGCCGTCATCATTGGAAATGAGCAATAGTGGTCGTTTAATATTCATAAAATATCAATGATTTCGCTGCAAAAGTACGAAAAAAGGTTTAAAACAACGTGTTTTCTCATAAGAAATATGTAACTTTGTGCCCAAATTTTTAATTAAGAATAAGGTAAAACAAAAATATAATGGGTAAAATTATTGCATTAGCGAACCAAAAAGGCGGTGTCGGTAAGACTACCACCACCATGAATCTCGGCGCCTCGCTGGCCACCTTGGAAAAAAGTGTGCTGATTGTCGACGCAGACCCTCAGGCCAACGCATCCAGTGGTTTGGGCGTAGATATCAAGGAAGTAGAATGCTCCCTGTATGAATGTATTGTTAACAAGGCAGATGTCAGAGACGCCATCTACACCACAGATATCGACAACCTGGATATCATCCCCAGTCATATTGACCTGGTGGGTGCAGAGATTGAAATGCTGAACATGGAGAACCGAGAGAAAATCCTGCGCAAGCTGTTAGAGCCAATCCGCGCAGATTACGA
This sequence comes from uncultured Prevotellaceae bacterium, assembly GCA_902785945.1. Classification (GTDB taxonomy): domain Bacteria; phylum Bacteroidota; class Bacteroidia; order Bacteroidales; family Bacteroidaceae; genus Prevotella. The sequence continues at coordinate 18,789 of CADAAR010000004.1, read as the reverse complement.
CTATATCCTGATTGACTGTTCACCTTCGTTAGGCCTCATCACTGTGAATGCCTTGTCGGCAGCCGACTCGGTGATTATCCCCGTGCAATGTGAGTACTTCGCCCTAGAAGGTATCAGCAAATTGCTCAACACTATCAAGATTATCAAAAACAAGCTGAATCCTTCTTTAGAGATCGAGGGTTTCTTGCTGACGATGTATGACAGTCGTCTGAGACTGGCCAATCAGATTTACGACGAAGTGAAGCGCCATTTCCAGGAGCTGGTTTTCAAAACGGTCATCCAAAGAAACGTGAAATTGTCGGAGAGTCCGAGCCACGGTTTACCCGTTATCCTCTATGACGCCGACTCCACCGGTAGCAAAAACCACCTGGCACTCGCCAAAGAGATTATCAGCAAAAACAGTTAATATCAATAACAAAAACGAAACTTAGAGACATGGCTGTACATAAGAAATACGACCGCAATGTATTAGGCAGAGGCCTAGATAATATAGGGAATGGCAAAGGCAAAGGTTTGGATGCCCTGATCAACACGAAGGACGTCGAGACAGAAGGCAGTTCGAACCTTAACGAGATTGCTATTGAAAAGATTATGTCAAATCCTAACCAACCACGAAGGGAGTTTGACGAGGATGCTCTAGCAGAATTAGCCAATAGCATCCGTGAAATTGGTATCATCACCCCCATCACCCTACGTCAGATGACAGACGGCAAATATCAGATCATCGCCGGTGAGCGTCGTTGGCGAGCTGCCAAAGCTGCTGGTCTGACCACCATCCCCGCCTATATACGTACGGTAGAAGATGAGGGCGTGATGGAAATGGCTTTGGTGGAGAATATCCAGCGCGAGGACCTGAATGCCATCGAGATCGCCCTTGCCTACCAGCACATGGCAGACACCATTGGCATGACCCAAGAGAGAATCTCAGAACGCGTGGGCAAGAGCCGCACTTCCGTTACCAACTTCATGCGTCTGCTGAAGTTGCCTGCACAGATACAGATGGCACTGAAGAACCACGAGATAGACATGGGGCATGCCCGTGCCCTCTTAGCCATCGACAGTCCGTCGGCACAGATTAAGCTGTTCAAGGACATCCAGAAGAATAACTATTCCGTACGTAAGGTGGAGGAATTAGTTAAAATCATCAAGGATGGTGCCGATCTACAGACTGCCAAGAAGACAGCAAATCAGAAAGCCCGTCTGCCTGAGGAGTTCAGTGCTCTTCGCAAACGCTTGACAGACCTGTTTCAAACAAAGATACAGATGACTTACAACCCCAAGGGAAGAGGGAAAATAACCATCGGCTTCGACAATCCCAATGAGTTGGAGCATATCATGAACACCTTTGATAAGATTTCAAATTGAGACGTCATATACACATAAATAACAAACGATTTTTAGCCGTCGTACTACTGTTATTGTCAGTCATCGTCGGTTTTGCCCAGGAACTCGACGATGTACCTGAGGATAGCATCTTCACCATCAGCAGCGACAGTCTTCTGATTGAGGAGCAAGTCTCAGACAGTCTCTTTGCTGATAGTCTACAAAAACAGCTTAGCGTAATGGCTGATGCCAACCCGCCCATGAAAATAAAGAAAGATTGGAGCAAATGGCAACCCGACCCCAAGCGCGCACTTTGGTTGGCAATCGTTTTCCCTGGAGGGGGACAAATATACAACCGCAAATACTGGAAACTTCCCCTCATTTATGGCGGTTTTATGGGATGTCTGTACGCCATGAACTGGAACAACAATATGTATAAGGACTATTCACAAGCCTTTCTCGACATCTCAGACAACGACCCAGGAACCGCCAGTTACAACAGCTACTTGCATTTGGGTGCGACAATTACAGAATCCAACAAAGACCGATATAAGGAAATTTTCAGAAGTCGTAGAGACAAGTACCGCCGTTGGCGTGACTTAAGTTTCTTCGTAATGGTAGGAGTCTACGCTCTCTCTGTGATCGATGCCTATGTGGATGCTGAGCTCTCGGTATTCGACATTTCAAAAGATTTGAGTCTGAAGGTAGAGCCTACCATTATGAACAGTGGTTCATCGAGCAACCCTCTTCAAACAGGGGCACTGGGCCTTAATTGCAGTTTAAACTTTTAATGAAACAAGAATTGAATATGAAGAAAATATTATGGATATTACTCGCTTTGTTCCTGATTGGTTCAGGAGGCATGGCCGAGGCACAAGTGGTAAAAAAGACCGCTAAAGAAACTCCCGTTGTGATTGAAGAGGAAGACGAGGAAGACGAGGAGGAAGAAGAGGACTATGATGACGAAGAAGATGATGGTGACCTCGACGAAGAAGATGACGATGACGTGGTTGTTCCCGTTGAGGACGAAATCGCCGTCACTGACAAGGAAGGCAATGAGGAACTGATAGAATTCCCCGAGGCTATGACCTACGACCTCGACAGTCTGCTCAACCTCTATATGTCGAAAACTTATCTCACGGGCACCAACGACTGTGAGATGAAAGATGTTAATCCCACCTATCCACGTGAGGTCTATATTGAGCGTCTCAGCAGGATACCTTCTGTGATGGAACTGGCTTACAATGATGTTGTACAGAAGTTTATTGACCGCTATGCAGGTCGTCTGCGCTATTCTGTCAGTTATATGTTAGGCGCTATGAACTTTTACATGCCTGTATTCGAAGAAGCTTTAGAGGCATATCAACTCCCGCTGGAGTTGAAATACCTCCCTATTATCGAGTCGGCGCTGAACCCCAAAGCCGTGTCAAGAGTGGGAGCAGCAGGCTTGTGGCAGTTTATGCCAGCAACCGGTAAACAATACGGTTTGGAGTTGAATTCCCTCGTCGACGAGCGTCGCGACCCTGTAAAGTCGTCATATGCTGCCGCACGTTATTTAAAAGCCTTGTATAGAATCTTTGGCGATTGGAATCTGGTGATTGCTGCCTACAATTGCGGTCCCGAGAATATTAACAAGGCCATCCGTCGGGCCCGTGCCGCCAAAGGTAATACTCAAGAGGGCGATGTCCTCACACCAGCTGACAAGGATTACTGGCATATCTATCCCTATCTGCCCGCAGAAACACGTGGCTATGTGCCTGCCTTTATTGCCGCCAACTACATCATGACTTATTATTGTGACCACAACATTTGTCCGATGACCACACGTCTCCCTGCACAGACCGATACCATTGTCGTAAGACGAAATGTCCATTTGGAGCAGGTGGCTGCCGTGCTGGGACTCGATATTGACATGCTACGTTCTCTCAATCCCGAGTATCGACGTGATATCGTTCCTGGACTCACCAAGCCCTCAGCTATCCGTCTACCACTAGCTGATGCTGGACGGTTTATCGACAACGAGGACTCGATTTACAATTATCGCACCGACGAGTTACTTAACAAGCGTTTAGAGGTGACCATCAATGACGACGTGCCTACTTATACCCGCAAAAGCACCAAAAAGGTAACCCGCAAGAACAGTCGAGCAAGGCGCAATAGTCGCGTAACCAGAAACAAGCGATCGACAGCCCGTAAGTCGACTGCCAGAAGGTCAACAGCTAAGAAAAAGACTACTGCCCGGAAAAAGACAGTATCAAAGAAGAAGGCACCTGCAAAAAAGAGAACCACTGCCAAGAAATCATCACGTAGAAGGAGGTAAACAAGTATGGACGAAGACAAAATTCCTCAGGAAGAGCTCGATGAGAAACTGGTGAACGATGCCTTTCAGGAGCTACTCGACAGCTACCTGTCATCGCGCCACCGTAAAAAGGTGGACCTCGTCACCAAGGCTTTCAACTTCGCACGACAAGCACATAAAGGGGTTCGACGCCTATCAGGCGAGCCCTATATCATGCACCCTATTGCCGTAGCGCTTATCGCTTGCAAAGAGGTGGGTCTCGGTTCTACGAGTATCTGCTCGGCACTGTTGCATGATGTTGTCGAAGATACAGACTATACTGTTGAGGACATTGAGAACATCTTCGGCCCAAAGATCGCGCAGATTGTTGACGGTCTGACTAAGATTAGTGGCGGCATTTTCGGTGAACAAGCCTCAGCACAAGCTGAGAATTTCAAGAAATTGTTGCTCACAATGAGTGATGACATCCGCGTGATCTTGATTAAGATTTGTGACCGTCTGCATAATATGCGTACTTTAGAGTCACAACCTGCCAATAAACAATACAAGATTGCGGGTGAAACTCTTTACATCTATGCCCCGCTAGCCAACCGACTTGGTCTTAACAAGGTGAAATCGGAACTCGAGAACCTGAGTTTCAAATTTGAGCATCCTGATGAGTATGCCAGTATCTCCAAGAAGTTGGAAACCACCCAGAAGCAACGTGAGAAGTTGTTTGACGAGTTTACCAAGCCTATCCGTGAAGCCCTCGATGGCATGCACATCCAATACGAACTCAAGCAACGTGTAAAGACACCTTATTCCATCTGGAACAAGATGCAGAACAAACACGTCACATTCGAGGAGATCTACGACATTCTCGCCCTACGCATCATTTTCACGCCACGTGTCAGAGAAGAAGAGGTCAACGAATGTTTCAATATCTATGTAGCCATCTCCCGCATTTACAAGTCACACCCTGACCGCTTGCGCGACTGGCTCAGTCATCCGAAAGCCAATGGCTATCAGGCTCTGCACGTCACTCTGATGTCAAAGACAGGTCAGTGGATAGAGGTGCAAATACGCTCTGACCGCATGGATGAAGTGGCAGAACAGGGATTCGCCGCTCACTGGAAATACAAAGATGGCTTGGAAGACGAGGAATACACTGAGGATGAAGCCGAACTGAACGATTGGCTGCGTACCATCAAGGAAATACTTGACGACCCCCAGCCGGATGCAATGGATTTCCTTGACACCATCAAATTAAACCTCTTTGCCAGTGAGATATTTGTCTTTACGCCTAAAGGCGAAATCAAGACGATGCCAACAGGCTGTACAGCTCTTGACTTTGCATTCTCCATCCATACCTTCCTAGGCAGTCATTGTATCGGCGCCAAGGTCAACCATAAACTAGTGCCACTTTCACATAAGTTGAAGAGTGGTGACCAGGTAGAGATCCTCACCTCAAAATCACAGCACGTTAGTCCTTCCTGGATCAACTTCGTATCTACCGCCAAGGCCAAAGCCAAGATTCAGGCCATCATTCGTCGAGACAATCGTGAGGTACAGAAGAAGGGCGAAGAGATTTTAATAGATTTCTTACAGAAGAACCAGCAGGAATACACATCTGCTGTGGCTGACCAACTGGCAGAATACCACGATATCAGAAAACGCAATGATTTCTTCGTTGCCCTAGGTGAGAAAAAGGTCCTATTGGGTGAGAAAGACATTGACGAACTGACTGGTAAAAACAAGAAAGACCATGAGGAAGGCGGTTGGTTGAAATACGTGCCCTTCATCGGTAGTAAGAAGAAGAAAGATGAGCCCCAACAGGAACTCTTTGTGGTACCAGAAAAGTTCAATCGCAAAAAACCTATCTTCATCACAGAGGCGAACATCAGCCAATATAAGTTCCCTGGCTGTTGTCATCCCATCCCTGGTGATGACGCCTTAGGCTATATCGACAATAAGAACCAGATAGAGATACACAAGCGTAACTGTCCCGTTGCTGCCAAGCTGAAGACCAGTTTTGGCAATCGAATTCTCGACATCAAGTGGGATATGCACAAGACCCTCTATTTCGACGCAACCATCCGCTTGGGAGGCATTGACCGTGTGGGACTGCTCAATGAAGTAACACAGATTATCTCTGCACAAATGAACGTGAATATACATACGGTTAATATTACCTGCGAGGATGGTATTTTCGACGGCAGCATTGAATTGCGCGTACACGATCGCGATGATGTAAAGACCATCATCAACAATCTCAAGGGTGTACCAGACCTAAAAGAGATCTCACAAATCATGTAACTCAAATATGAAAAAACTACTTTTACTAATCGCATTAAGCCTGTCAGTTACTGTACAGGCCGCAAAAAGTTATGACAACCCTGACACCATTGTGGTAGCCAGAGATGGAACAGGCGAATTCCGCACCATTGATGAGGCCATTGAGGTCTGCCGTGCCTTTATGGACTACCACAAGGTTATATATATTAAGAAAGGTACGTATAAGGAAAAGCTTGTCATCCCACAATGGCTCCAGAACATTGAACTCTGTGGCGAGGATAGAGACGAAACCATCATCACCTATGATGACCATGCCAATATTAACAAAATGGGGACCTTCCGCACCTATACCCTCAAAGTCGAGGCCAATGACATTACACTGAAGAACATAACCATCGAGAATAACTCCGCCCGGCTCGGACAGGCCGTAGCCTTACACACAGAGGGTGACCGATTGGTATTTATCAACTGTCGATTTATTGGCCACCAGGATACCATTTATACAGGTATGCCCTATACACGCTTATATTTCAAGGGGTGTTACATTTGCGGTACAACCGACTTTATCTTCGGTCCCTCAACAGCCTGGTTTGAAGATTGTACCATTGAAAGTCTTGTCAACAGCTATGTCACAGCAGCCTCCACACCTGCCGATGCCGCCTATGGCTATATTTTCAACAATTGTCGACTTATTGCAAAAGAGAACGTTGACAAGGTTTATCTCGGACGTCCCTGGCGTGACTATGGCTATACACTCTTTATGAATTGTGAATTAGGGACACATATCCGTCCAGAAGGTTGGCACCATTGGGAAAAACATCGTGAACAGACGGCCCGTTACTTAGAATATAATAATCGTGGTATTGGAGCACAAACTCAACAACGTGTACCTTGGAGCCGTCAACTCTCCAAGAAAGAGGCTCAACAGATAACGCCTGAAAGGATCTTCGCCCGTCAAGACAATTGGAATCCGATATCTAAATAAAAAAACAGCTGGACTACTGAAGATAGTCCAGCTGTTTTTTCAAGGCCTGTAATTCTGACCGGACACCTATAAGAGCCTCCAGCACATCGGCTTTCTTATCAGCCCCCTTACGGTTCTGATTCAGAATCTTCTTAGCCGCAGCCAACTTAAAGCCACGCACTTTCACGAGATTATGAATCACACGAATCTGCTCAATATCCTTCTCCTGATACTGACGTACCTTGGCTGGACCACTCACTTTCGGCCTCAACGACGGGAACTCCTGCTCCCAATAACGGAGCGTACTCTCATTCAGTCCAAACATCTGCGCCACTTCGCTGATGGAGTAATACAATTTGAGGTTTTTGTTCAGATTCAGTGCCATAATTACAAGAATTTGCTGCAAAGATACAAATTATTTCGGAATAACATGTAACTTTGCAGCACAAAAGTTTGCAAATCAATAAAAAATAATCAGAGATTTGCTAATTCTATCACCTTGTCGATAGCTGCAGAAAGCCCATCGGCATTCTTACCACCAGCACTGGCAAAGTGAGGTTGTCCGCCACCTCCGCCCTGCATCAGTTTGGCAGCTTCACGAACCATCTGACCTGCATTCAAGCCATGATCCTTTACCATGTCATCGCTGAGCATGATATTCAGCATAGGTTTATCATTAAAGACAGACCCTACCACACAGACAAGATTTTCTGGACACAACTCACGCACCTTGAACACGAGATCCTTAGCAGCATCGGGTGCTATCGGAGCTTTAGCAGTAACAACCTTAACACCATTCACGATGCGACCCTTCGTCACGATTTCCTGTGCCAAAGCCTGCACACGTTGCGCCTGGAACTGCTCGATGTCTTTCTTCATTGTGTCGTGCTCCTCGATATATTTCACAATCGTTGCCTGAAGATCTTTAGCATTATTGAAGAAGCCCTTAATGGCTTTCAGAATATCCTCTGTCTTATAGAGCAATTCCTCACACTCCTTACCGGTCTTAGCCTCAATACGACGGATACCAGCTGCCACAGAACTCTCTGAGATAATCTTGAAGAAACCAATCTTACCTGTAGCTTTTGCATGGATGCCACCACAGAACTCACAGCTGGGACCAAAACGTACCACACGCACCTTATCACCATACTTTTCACCAAAGAGAGCAATAGCGCCCAGTTTCTTGGCCTCCTCGAAAGGCACCTCGCGATGCTCATCAAGAGGGATGTTCTCACGAATCATCTCATTTACCATACGCTCCACCTGACGGATTTCCTCATCCGTTACTTTCTGGAAGTGGGAGAAGTCAAAACGCAGAGTGTCTGCCGAAACAAACGATCCCTTCTGCTCCACATGATCGCCCAACACCTGCTTTAAGGCATAGTCAAGCAAATGGGTTGCTGTATGATTAGCTGCAGAAGCATCGCGTTTGTCAGTATCCACACAGGCCATGAACTGAGCTGAGGGATCTTTCGGCAACTGTTTCACAATATGTACCGTCTGGTTGTTCTCGCGCTTAGAGTCAATAATCTCGATGGTCTCAGCCTCATTGCAGATGACACCACAGTCACCTACCTGTCCACCCATCTCACCATAGAATGGCGTATAGTCGAGCACAAGCTCATAAAACTCATTCTTCTTCTGCGTCACCTTACGATAGCGAAGAATGTGGCATTCGTATTCTGTATAGTCGTAACCTACAAACTGCTGCTCACCTGCAGCCAACTCCACCCAATCAGAATTCTCTACGGCTGCAGCATTACGGGCACGCTCTTTCTGTTTCTGCATCTCAACATTAAACTGCTCCTCATTGACAGTGAAACCGTTTTCACGACAAATCAGTTCTGTCAAGTCAAGAGGGAAACCGTAAGTATCGAAAAGGCGGAAAGCCTGAACACCATCAAGTTCGGTCTTACCCTCTGCTTTCAGCTGCTCCATGGCCTTGTCAAGCAGGGAGATACCCTTATCCAACGTACGCAAGAAGGCATCTTCCTCTTCCTTCATCACCTTCGAGATCAATTGCTGCTGAGCCTTCAGTTCAGGGAAAGCATCGCCCATCTCATGCACAAGTGTCGGCACGAGCTTATAGAGGAAACCTTCTTTTTGACCAAGGAATGTATAAGCATAACGCACGGCACGGCGCAAGATACGACGAATAACATAACCTGCCTTTGCATTCGAGGGCAACTGACCATCGGCAATCGAGAACGACACAGCACGGAGGTGATCGGCACAGACACGCATGGCGACATTGATATCATCCTGCTGTTTTCTGGACAATCCTGTATTACCGGAAATGCCAGTTTCTTCCTCCTCGAAAGTCGTATATTTCAGCCCGGTCAGCTCCTGTTCAGCCTTGATAATGGGCTGAAAGACGTCGGTATCATAGTTAGAATGCTTACCCTGCAGCATACGCACAAGACGCTCGAAACCCATACCAGTATCGATGACATTCATCGAGAGCTTCTCAAGTGAGCCATCAGCCTTGCGGTTGAACTGCATAAACACAAGATTCCAGATCTCAATCACCTGAGGGTCATCCTGGTTAACGAGGTCACGACCGCTCTTACCTGATGCCTTACGCTGCTCAGGGGTACGGGAGTCAACATGAATCTCAGAGCAAGGTCCACAAGGACCCGTATCGCCCATCTCCCAGAAATTATCATGCTTATTGCCATTGATAATATGATCCTCGGGCACATGCTTGGCCCAATATTTGGCAGCTTCATCGTCGCGAGGAATATTCTCTTCAGGCGAACCTTCGAAAACCGTCACATAAAGGTCCTCTGGGTTCAGTTTCAGAACATCTACCAGATATTCCCAGGCCATATCAATGGCACCTTCCTTGAAATAGTCGCCAAAACTCCAGTTGCCCAGCATCTCGAACATGGTGTGGTGATAGGTATCATGACCTACTTCCTCCAGGTCGTTATGCTTACCGGAGACACGGAGACACTTCTGTGTATCGGCACGACGACGCGGCTCTGGGTCGCGAGTGCCGAGGATAATGTCCTTCCACTGGTTCATACCTGCATTCGTAAACATCAGCGTGGGATCGTCCTTGATCACCATAGGAGCTGACGGTACAATAGCGTGCTGCTTCGACTCAAAAAACTTCTTGTATGAGTCGCGAATTTCGTTTGCTGTCATTGCTATATTGCGTTTTGTTTCCACCTTATTTATAAATTGTGGGTGCAAAGGTACAAAAAAAATCCAAAAATGACGGCTTTCTCAGTTTTTTTTCGTACTTTTGCAAGCAAACTGAAGACCAAACAAATTATGGATGACGAAATAAAGGACGATGAGATCCTCGAAGAAGACGGTGGTGAGTACCAACCGTCAGAATTGGAGGAGGGCGTAGAAGGCCACTCCGACTATAAACCGGTGAACCGTTTCGATGCGGCTGCGGTTCACCATCTGTCTGGCATGTACCAGAACTGGTTCCTGGATTACGCCTCATATGTAATCCTGGAGCGTGCCGTACCCAATATTGAAGACGGCTTTAAACCCGTGCAGCGACGTATCATGCATTCCATGAAACGCATGGACGATGGCAGGTATAACAAAGTAGCGAACATTGTAGGACACACCATGCAGTTCCACCCTCATGGCGACGCTTCTATTGGCGATGCCCTTGTACAGCTGGGACAAAAGGATCTGCTCATAGACACACAGGGAAACTGGGGTAACATCCTGACTGGTGACAAAGCCGCCGCCCCACGTTATATTGAGGCCAGACTGTCGAAGTTTGCCCTCGACACCGTGTTTAATCCCAAAACCACAGAATGGCAACTCTCTTACGACGGACGAAACAAAGAGCCTATCTCGCTGCCCGTAAAGTATCCGTTGCTACTGGCACAAGGTGCAGAAGGTATTGCCGTCGGACTCTCGTCAAAAATCCTGCCCCATAATTTCTGCGAAATATGTGACGCCGCCATCAGCTACCTACATGAACAGGAGTTCCATCTCTATCCTGACTTCCAGACAGGTGGCAGCATCGATGTGTCAAAATATAATGATGGTCAGCGAGGTGGTGTATTGAAGGTACGTGCCAAGATTGAGAAACTGGACCAGAAGACGCTCGTAATCCGCGAACTCCCCTACTCCAAGACCGTTGGTACACTGATCGAAAGTATCACAAAGGCCATCGAGAAGGGAAAGATCAAAGCCAAGCGCGTCGATGATCTCACATCGGCACAAGTAGAGATACAAATCCATTTGATGCCTGGCGTTTCAAGCGACAAAACCCTCGATGCGCTTTATGCCTTTACAGACTGTGAGATCAACATCTCACCGAACTGCTGCGTCATCGCAGACCAGAAACCACAATTCCTGACGATTTCTGATGTTCTTAAACACAGCGTTGAGCGTACAAAAGATCTCATCCGCCAGGAGTTGGAGATTCGCAAAAACGAATTGCTGGAACAACTGCACTTCTATTCACTTGAGAAGATTTTCATTGAGGAACGTATCTATAAAGACAAGAAATTCGAGCAGGCACCCACCATTGATGCCGTCTGCGAACATATCGATGACCGTCTGACGCCTTATTACCCTAGTCTTGTGCGCGAGGTAACAAAGGAGGATATCCTTAAACTGCTGGAGATCAAGATGCAACGTATTCTGAAGTTCAATAAGGACAAGGCAGACGAACTGATGGCAAGGATCAAGGCTGAGATTGAGGAGATAGACCGCGACTTGGCAAACCTTGTGGAAGTAACAGCCAGTTGGTTCCAGTTCCTCAAGGACAAATACGGCAAGGAGCATCCACGTCTGACGGAAATCCGCAATTTTGACACCATCGAGGCCACAAAGGTGGCAGAAGCTAATCAGAAGCTTTACATCAATCGTACTGATGGTTTCATTGGTATGGGACTCAAAAAAGATGAGTTCGTATGCAACTGTTCCGACATCGACGACATTATCATCTTCTACAAAGACGGAAAATACAAGGTGATTCGCGTAGCCGACAAGGTCTTCGTGGGCAAAAACATCCTTCATGTGGCAGTCTTTAAGAAAAATGATTCGCGCACCACCTATAATGTTGTCTATCGCGACGGCAAGAAAGGCTGGTATTTCATGAAGCGCTTTAACGTGACATCGATGACCCGTGATAAGGAATACGATCTGACACAAGGCACACCTGGTTCAAAAGTCATGTATTTTACCGCCAATCCGAATGGAGAAGCCGAAGTCATCAAAGTAACCCTCGACCCCAACCCCAAACTGAAAAAGATTTTCATTGACCAAGATTTCTCTCAGGTAATGATCAAAGGTCGTGGATCGAAAGGCAACTTGTTGACAAAGAATCCCGTACACCGTATCGGTCTAAAGAGCCACGGACATTCTACCCTTGGCGGGCGTAAAGTGTGGTATGATCCAGATGTAAACCGCTTGAATTACGACGATCATGGACGACTGCTTGGCGAATTCTACGATGAAGATCAAATACTGGTAGTTCTTGACAACGGCGATTTCTATCTGACCAGTTTCGATTTGAACAACCACTTTGAACCGAATATCCTGCGTATCGAGAAATACGATGCCGACAAGGTCTGGACAGCCATTCTCTTCGATGCCGACAATCAGGGCTATCCCTATCTCAAGCGATTCCAGATGGATGCATCAAAAAAGAAGCAGAACTGGCTCAGCGATAATCCGGCTTCAAAACTCATTCTTCTGACAGATACCGTCTATCCACTCATCAAAGTTACCTATGGCGGTGTCGATGAATTCAGAGGATCTGAGGAAATCGATGCAGAACAGTTTATTTCTGTTAAGGGCTTCAAGGCCAAGGGCAAACGTCTCAGCACTTATCAGATTGAGAGCATCGAGGAACTGGAGCCTGTTCGCTTCCCGGAAGAGCCGGATAACCCGGACAATCCAGAAGATTCGGACGACTCTGAAGATGACATCGATCCTGATGCTGGTAAGAGCGAGCAACAGGTACGTGACGAGCTGACAGGCCAATTACGCCTTTTTGATGATGATTAATAATTAATAATATAAATTAATATAAATGTACACGCGCGAATTTATTGGAAGCTATTTTTAGTCCAAACATTTGGCAGAGTCAAGAAAAATGTCTAACTTTGCACCCACTTTCCATTAAATCAACGTATACGGAAGGCGCCTGTGGCGGAATTGGTAGACGCGCTAGACTTAGGATCTAGTGTTTATGACGTGCAGGTTCGAGTCCTGTCAGGCGCACTTTTAATACCAATATGACGATAAATAAGCAGAAAATCGATAAAAATCAAAAAAAAACTTAAACTTTTCTTGGCAGTTTGAAATAAAATGCCTACATTTGCAGCGATTTATGTGGAGAAATCATATATATATGTCTAATTATAATTTAAAAATCAATGAAAAAGAAAATTATTAATGGTATTCTCTTAGTGGCAATGCTGTTTGCTACTACGAGTGCATTTGTTTCTTGTAAGGACACCGATGCCGACTATAAGTCGGAGACGGATGCGAAGATTTCAAAGCTCGAAAACCAGTTGGCAGAGTTGCAGAATCTCGTCAATGGAATTAAGCAGTGCAATTGTGCAGATAAGATTGCTGCACTGCAGGCCGCTATCGATGCCATCAAGATTCCTAGCCTCGACGGTTATCTGAAGACAGCTGACCTTCCCGATGCTGTAAAGGATCTGTTGAAGGATTACTACACAAAGGCTGAGGTTGACGCTCTTATTCAGGGTATCAATATTCCTGAGGGTCTTTCTGAGGCTACAGTAAAGGGACTCATCGAGGATGCTTTGAAGGGCTATGCTAAGACAAGCGATCTTCCCACTCCTGGTTTGGATGAGGCTGCTGTAAAGGGACTCATTGAGGATGCTTTGAAGGGCTATGCTAAGACAAGCGACCTCCCCACTCCTGGTTTGGACGAGGCTGCTGTTAAGAAGCTCATTGCTGATGCCTTGAAGGGTTACGCCAAGACTACAGATATTCCTGCTTCTTTGACTAAGGAGGAGATCATTGAGATCATCAAGGAGACCATTGAGACCACTGAGAGCGACGTAACTACTGTTTATCTGACAGAAGTAACCAGCCTTTCTGCTGATCAGGTCGTTAACCCGATGTTCACATTCAACACGCCGTTTGATGTTAAGGCTAACATTCTGCTTGCTTACTTTGGTGAGAAAGCAAAGCGTGACATCTATTTCCCAAGAGGTGCAGAAGAGCCCATCGTATGGAAGGGTGACTACATTATTGAGGGTACAGGCAACGCTGGCAAACTCTATGTCACAGTAAATCCCAGCTCTGTTGATTTCTCTGGTAAGACTTTGAAACTCATGTACACTGGTGGTGATGAGGCTCCCGTTGAGTTGACCCCGCTGGAGGCTTCTAACAAAAACCTGATGTTCTTGTCTCGTGGCGAAAATGCTTTCTATGAGACCTATGCAACGATTCCCGCTGAGAAGATTGCTAAGGCTTATGTATCATGGGAGCCGGAAGATATGGAAGGATTCAAAGATCAGATTAAAGAGATTTTAAACAGATCTGACAGAAACAAGGAACAGCTTATCAATCTGTTTAATACCCTTTACAACCTCATTATTCAGAATAATATTCCAGCATATCGTTTGCAGGCTGCATGGGGTGAAGGTAATTACACCTATTCAGAAGCTAATATTGCTGCTGTAGCTGTTAAGCCACTGACATTTGCTTTCGATCTCGAAACTGAAGCTCAGTATGATGGCGATGCAATTACCGCTCTTGAGAAACTTGAGGGTAAAGTTGTGAAGATTGTATCTAAGTCTGAGAGCACTCGTACACATATCTGGAATTTCCTCAACAATGTGAATCCATATGCTGACAAGGTATTCCGTAATATTAACTGGGCAATTCAGCCTACACTGCTGATCTCTGATGGTAACGAGATTTCACATCCTGATGTATACAGCGTTAATACTTCTGCTACAATCAACAGATACATGGCAGGTGAGATTAAGTTGCTTCCTACTTCATGGACTGCTGAGATCCTGGCTCCTGCATTCAAGAAGTACGTTGCAGTTGTTGAGGTTGATGGCGTAGAGGTTTCTGCTGACGATCCCGTGAACGCAGGTCTTCTGGGTCAGGTTATACCTGGTAGCGTGAATGAGATTCCTTTCACTGTTGAAGCTGGTAAGACCTATAAGATTCAGTATTCTGCAGTTGACTACGGTGGCAACATCAGAAATCTGTACTATTACATCAGAGGCTTTAAGAATAATTAATAGAGTTCAAAACTTTAGTGAATATGAAAATGAAGAAAACAATATTGTCATGCCTGCTGGCTCTGGGATTCCTTTCAGTATCTGCACAGGATCAGCAGCCCAGGACGGAATACGTTTTCAATCCTCACTGGTATGTACAGATACAGCCTGTAGGACTTCAGCACACGCTGGGTGAGGTTGATTTCGGTGATTTGAATTCATACAATGTTCAGGCCGCTATTGGTCGTCAGTTCAGCCCCGTATTTGGTCTCCGCCTCGCTGTAAACGCCTGGCAGAGCAAGGCAGGTTCTGAGATTAACAACGACAAGTATCTTTGGGATTGGAAGTATGTTGCTCCATCACTTGATCTGACAGTTAATCTCTCAAATGCCCTCTGTGGTTATAACCCCAACCGCGTGTTCAACTTCGGTCTGTTCCTCGGTGGTGGTGCCAACATCGGCTTTAGCAATGATAAGGCAGCTGATGCAAAGACCGCTATGGGTGCAAAGCACGGTGTGAACACACTGGAGTATCTCTGGGATGGTTCTAAGGTTCGTCCGTTCGCACAGGGTGGTATCACAGCTGACTTCAAGCTGAGCGACGCTATCAGCTTCGGTATCGAAGTTAGCGCAAACACTCTTAGCGACAAGTACAACTCTAAGAACGCTGATAACTGGGATTGGTATTTCAACGCCCTCGCAGGTGTGAAGATCAACCTTGGTCAGACTTATACCACCCGTGTTATCCCTGCACCAGAGCCCGAGATTCGCTATGTAGAGAAGGTAGTTGAGAAGGTTGTGGAAGTTCCCGCTCCCGTTGCAGCTCCCGTTATCGAGCCTATCCGTCGTGATGTATTCTTCAAGATTAATTCTTTCAAGATTCAGGACTCAGAGGCTAGCAAGGTTAAGGATATCGCAGATTACCTGAACAAGTATCCCGAGTCAAAGGTAGTTGTAACAGGTTATGCTGATGCCGGTACTGGTAACGATAAGATCAACGACCGCCTGGCTGCTCAGCGTGCTGACGCTGTTGTGAAGGCTCTCAAGGAGCAGTACTCGATCGCTGCTGACCGCATCTCTTACGACAGCAAGGGTGCTCGCGTTCAGCCGTTCGCAGAGAACGATATGAACCGTGTTAGTATCTGTATTGCAGAATAATCTGTAAGAATCAATAACAATGCCCAACCCGACGTTGGAATCGAAAGAGGAAAAACGTAGGGTTGGGCTTTTTAAATGAATGAATATGAAGAGAACATTACTTACTTGTTTTATAGCCTGCATGGTTTTCCCTCTGTTTGCACAATACAGCGGAGAAGGTTTCTACCGAATTAAGAATCGTGGGGGAGCAGGCAGATACATTTCTGTACAAAACGACAAAGTCAGTGAGGAGAGCAAGAAACTCGATCTGTCTAGTGGAACAGCACAGAGTGTACCCATCGAGGCATTACAATTAGTAAAATCAAGAGAAGGAAATCCTGGCACCATTCTTTATGTAAAAGGCAATGCAACGGGATTTACCCTTGAAGCCCAAGGCATGAACACACAAGAGCTGTTAGAGAAAATAGGACAAAGAGATATGAAACTCCAGATGAGTAGCCAGAATGAATTATTCTCAAGCTACCAAGGAATGCAAGTTGACTTAATTGACTTTTGTTTCGACTATCCTATATCAAAAGATAGCTGGTGCGGAGTTGCAGGAACATCTTATATAAGACAGCTTTATCCAGAAGACAAACAATACGCACTTTGGGATTTCAAGAAGATAGACAACGAGAACGAGTTCTTCGGCATCGATCCCAATGAAGGAATTGAGGTCGGTGGCAAATATTACACGACGCTCTTTACCAGCTTTGCTTACCAGCTGAGAGATGGTATGAAGGCCTATTATATTGATCAGCATATCTATGACACGAATCTTGTTAAAGAACCTATTGCTGAGCTGAAAGAAATCACAGATGGAAAAATTCCAGCAGCTACACCCGTCATCATAGAGTGCTCTTCAGCTAATGTAGCAAATAACAAGACCACTTTGTTAGATGAGACACTGACTCCCATCTCAGGAAATGAATTAAAGGGTAGGGTATTTTGCTTTGTCCCAACAGAGCGCGAAGATCAAAGCATGAAAAATGCCCTTCAATTTAATCAGAACACCATGCGAGTGCTTGGCGTGGTAGACGGCAAGTTAGCATTTGTCGCTAATAACAGCGCAGCTCTAAGTAAGGGATATATCCCAGCTAACAAAGCATACCTGCCCATCAGTTCAACATTTGCAGCCTCTACCGCCAATGGCATCAAGCTGCTTCTCCCCAGCGAATATGCAGTAGCAGCAAGCATAAAGGCTGTCACTAGCGAAGAACCTGCCAAGGAAGGCATTTATACCCTCACAGGTACGAAGGTAAAGGACACAAATTCAACAGACAACCTTCCCAAGGGTATCTATATCATCAACGGCAAGAAGCAGGTTATCAGATAACCGTCAGACTGTTAACAATAACCCATCCTTATTCAACAATAAGGGTGGGTTATTTCGTAATAAGGGTTGGTTATTTGAAAAAGAAACTGTCGCGGTCAATTACTCCAAGACTATCTCAAAATACTCCGAAAGTATTTTCCAATACTCTGATGTTATCTAGATCTCATACGGGACAGTGTGCGCCGTGGGCCAAAGTTTAGAAATATAGATATTTAGGAATGATAGGAAATAATAAGAATTATAATATAATTTTTCTTTTATCACCCAAATCCTAAACTTCTAAACATCTAAACAAGCTATACATTGTTGCGCTCTGATAGCGAGCCGTATTCAATTCGCCATCAAGAACTATTCAATCCATTAGCGAGATTACTGCTCGTTTTTTGCTACCATTAAATCTAGCAATTGTTACCATTAATGCTAGCAATTGTTACCGTAGATATATAGATGTTTAGATATTTAGTATTTCATATTACTTGGCTCTTATCATTCAACAAGCGCACTTCTTTGTAAACAAAAAGGCACGCAGGCTATAGAGACCTCCGTACCCTTTGAATACTTATTTCCTGCTGTAATGGTCAATCAGAAAAAATAGAATATATCAGAAGATATTATAAATCAAGCGGACATCAAGAACGGGAAACACTTTAAACGTCTTTGCCAAGCTCACATAATCGCCAACCTTGCCGGAAATATTACTTACATCCTTAGTCAGATTAACGCCTTCATGGGTCACAATGCTAGGGGAACCTCCCCAGAACATGGCGCCTAAATCGACTGCAATATGAAACTTATCATTATTTTTGAGCAAACGTCCTCCATATCCCAGACCCAAATACGGTTTGAAAGTGTTTGTTTTGACTTCAGCCCTCACCATTCCATCATCTCCAGGCTCCATCATATAGGGAGTACCATCATCATAATCACCGACATGCATACCCATACGTCCGTAACGGATAAAGCGGTCTGCCAGTTTCTCAATCAAGTCTGTTTCATTCAATTCCCAAGGCCCTACTTTTATAACTGGAGGATAAGGCCAGCCTTCCGCATAGGAAGCCAATGTCTTTTCGCGCATGGTATTATAGATGCCAACTGCCAGCAATGTCGGCATAGCCTCCGTAGCATTATAGGCCTCTGCAATCTTTGACGGTCCTAGGAAGAAACCAGCCGTGACGTGCCAGCGGCGATCATTCTGGAAGGGGAAGACATCGACCAATACCTTCAGGTTGTTATAGGTAGGCATGCCTATCATC